>NZ_CP047897.1:3555000-4155000 GCF_009913235.1 Nibribacter ruber
ATGGGCGGTGTTTTCACCAACCTGAAATATGATCTTGATGGAAAATATTTCTTGAGCGGTACCCTGCGTTATGATGGTTCTTCTAAGTTTGGTGCCAACAACCGTTTTGGTTTGTTCTATGCAGGTGCAGTTGCCTGGGCTTTGAACAAAGAAGCTTTCTTAGCTGACGCTACTTACCTAGATAACTTGAAGCTTCGTTTAAGCTACGGTGTGACTGGTAACTCACAAATCGGAAACTTTGCTTCTCTTGGTTTATTGGGTAGCGGTCCTAACTATGTTGGTACTTCAGGTATCCGTCCTTCTCAATTGCCAAACCCAGACCTTACTTGGGAAGAAGCTAAAACCATTAACTTAGGTTTAGACTGGTCATTCTTCAATAGCCGTGTTAGCGGTGCCGTTGATGTGTACAGAAGAAAGAACGAGCGTTTATTGTTAGATAGACCATTGCCAACTGATACTGGTTTTGGTTTAGTAACTGAAAACGTGGGTGTAGTGTTGAACGAAGGTGTAGAGATTGAACTAAACACAATCAATGTTGATGCTGGTGATTTCACTTGGAAAACTATGTTCAACGTGACGTTCCAGAGAAATGAGATTTTAGAATTGATTGATGGTCAGCAAAAAATTGGTAACACCCTTCGTGTTGGTCAGCCAATTGACATCTTGTGGTACCCAGAGTATGCTGGTGTAAACCCTGCAGATGGTCGTCCAATGTACTATGACTCATTAGGTAACATTACCTATACTCTTAAGGCACGTGATTCTAAAGTAGTTGGCCAGTACTTGCCTAAGACGTTTGGCGGTTTCAACAACTCCTTCTCTTACAAAGGCTTGTCATTAGATGTATTCTTCCAAGGTTCTTTTGGTAGCAGCACATTGAACAACAACGCCTATTTCATGTCTAACTCAGCTACTACTACTTACAACCAGACTAGAGACCAGTACACTGAAAGATGGACTACTCCAGGTCAAATCACAGACGTTCCAAGACCATACTCAGGAACTGAGCCTAACACAAACGGTATCTTGAACTTTACCACTAAGCAGGTAGAGGACAACTCTTACATCCGCTTGAAGCAGGTTACCTTAGGGTACAGCTTGCCAGAGTCTCTGATATCTCGTGTAAAACTGTCTAACGTGCGTGTGTTTGTTCAAGGCTTGAACTTAGCCACTTGGACTGGTTACTCAGGCTTAGACCCAGAATTGTTGTACAATGAGATTGGTACATACCCTCAAGCAAAACAATACACTGGCGGTATCACAGTTAGTTTCTAATTCTAATTTTTGAAGTATTATGTTAAAAAAATATATGGTTGCTGTTCTAATGGGGGCCACTGTGCTTTCTGTTAGTTCCTGCGATGACCTTTTAGACACCGCACCCAAACAATCAATTTCTCTTGAAACCGGATTAGAAAACATTACGGGTATCAGAGCACTATTGATTGGTGTGTATGACCGTATGCAGGTGAATACCTATTACGGTGCTCAAATGATGTTGGCTCCAGACGTGATGGCAGATAACCTACGTCAGACCTCTTCTAACTCAAACCGTTATACAGGCTTTCAAAGCAATACTTTTGGAACCCAGTTGAACCGGTGGGCAGGTAACTATGGTGCCATTAATGATGTGAACCTTATCTTAGGTGCTCTTGGAAACATTACTGATCCAGCTGTTACTGCGGCTGAGAAAGCCAGAATAGGAGCTGAGGCTAAATTCTTGAGAGCACTTTTCTACCATGATTTGCTAAGAACCTATAGCTATGAGCCTGGTAAAGAAGTAGGGGGATTCAATGCTGGTGTTGTGCTGCGCTTAGAGCCAGTTGATACCAAAGATGAAGCTGACTTCATGGCAAGAGCTACCAATGTTCAGGTGTATGCTCAAATTGAAAAAGATTTGACAGAAGCTATTGCTGGCTTTACCACTTCTAACCAGACTAGCTGGTATAGAGCAAATAAGGCTGCTGCTGAGGCTTTGATGGCTCGTGTTTCTTTGTACCAGTCTAAGTGGCAACAAGCACTTGATTATTCTAACACAGCAATTGCTACAGCTGCTGCTCGTGGTAAAGGTCTGGTAGCTGCTGCTAACTACGCCGCTGCCTGGACTACTTTGCCAAATCCAGAGTCCCTGTTTGAATTGAACTATGTACAGGCTACAGAAACCTTGGGTGCGAATGAGTCATTAAACTCATTGACCACCAATGTATTTACTGGTGCTTGGGCAGACATAGTGCCTACTAACACTTTGTTCAACCTATATGAGGTAAATGATGTGCGTAGAGCTATGTACTACACTGCTACAAAAAGTGGTGAAGCTGTAAGATTCAATAGAAAATTTGCTGGTAACCAAGGTGTATTTACAGACAACATTCCTTTGATCCGTCTTTCTGAAGTGCATTTAATCAAGGCAGAGGCAGAGGCAGAATTAGCCGCTGGTGATGAAGTTTCTGTAGCTGGCTTGGCTACATTGAACGGCCTGCGCGCTAAGAGAGATGCTTCTCCAGTAGTGGCACTTACTAAGACAGCGTTGATCAACGCTATCCTGGTAGAGCGTCGTATGGAATTAGTGTACGAAGGTCACCGTTTCTTTGACTTGAAGCGTCGTGGTCTGGACATTGCCAAAGACCCACAAGTTGCGGCAGCGGCCATTCCATATACTGACCCTAGAGTTTTGGCTCCAATTCCTGCAGACCAGGTGGCTCTTAACCCTAAGCTTGTTAAAAATCCAGGGTATTAATTCTTTAATTGAAAGATTCATGAAAAATAAATTTATATTAGGTTCATTACTGGCATTAGCAATAGGCTTTACCTCTTGTGATTTTGAGGAAGAAGATGAGTCTTATGATGGGCCTCTGCAAGTAGAATTTGATTCTACACCAGCCAGTGCTTACAGAAAAAGTTTTACACTTGCTGGTGCCACCAGAATAGACAGCTTTAAAGTACAGTTGATTGGGCCTCACCAGTCAGAAGCCATTAATGGTACTATCAAAGTTGATCCTAACGCCAAGAAGATTACAGACCCTAATGGCACTAACTTATTGCTAGATAATGCCGTGGAAGGTACAGACTTCACGTTGACGAACGGTGGTAAATACATTATTCCAGCCAACAGCAGCTTTGGTTATGTGAAATACACTATGATCAAACCGGCTGATGGAAGAACTAAGGTCTTAGGGCTTGAGTTGCAGGAAAATGAAAAAGTGAAGGTTGCCTTTAACTACAAAACAGCAACTGCCACTTTTAAATAAGCCAAAGGTTTATTACATGTAAAAAAGCGGGCGCCCCATCTGGAGCGCCCGCTTTTTTTATGCGAAATACCTATATCTTTAAAGGAATGAATCATCCAAGTTTTCAAAGTATATGCTAAAGAAATCCTTACTATATAGCACCCTGGGGCTTCTTTTGTTTACCACCGGCGCACTCTTCGGGAGGCAGGTGCAAATGGAGAAGATTACCATCCCCATGGTACAGAATGCCCAGAAGCTTCTAGGCTTGTCCTTTACCGAGGCTCAAATAGATACTGCCCTTGCTGAATTAACCGATCTGCGGAACGGCTATGTTCGGTTGCGGCAAGTGAAGCTGGAGAACAGCGTGCCGCCGGCCTTGCAGTTCAACCCAATTCCGGTGGGCTTCCAGTTTGCAAAAGAGCGAGAGAAATTCAAAGCCTCGTCCGTTGGGAAAGTGAGTGTGCCGGCTAACAAGGAAGAATTGGCCTTCTATTCCGTTAGAGAGTTAGCGGACCTGCTCAAAAACAAAAAGATCACGTCTCTGGAGCTGACTCAGTTCTTCCTGGACCGTTTAAAGCGCTATAATCCGCAACTGCATTGTGTGACTTCTTTTACCGAGGAACTGGCTTTGCAACAGGCCAGACAGGCAGACAGTGAGATAAAAGCGGGTAAATACAAAGGGCTACTGCACGGGATACCTTTCGGGGTAAAAGACTTGCTGAGCACCAAAGGATATAAGACCACGTGGGGATCTGTTCCTTATAAAGACCAGGTATTGGAGGAAGATGCTACCGTAGTGACCAGATTGAGAGAAGCTGGAGCCGTTTTGGTGGCTAAAATGACCTTAGGTGAACTCGCCATGGGTGATGTCTGGTACGGAGGTAAAACCAGAACGCCCTGGGATGTCAACAGAGGTTCCAGCGGTTCCTCGGCGGGCTCGGCTTCAGCGGTGGCAGCGGGTTTGTTGCCTTTTGCCATTGGTACTGAGACCCTGGGTTCTATTGTGTCTCCTTCCAATGCCTGTGGGACTACCGGGTTGCGCCCTTCCTATGGCCGCGTAAGCAGACACGGTGCTATGGCTTTGAGTTGGTCCATGGATAAGATAGGGCCCATTGCCAGAACCGTGGAAGACTGCGCCATTGTATTCAACGCCATTTACGGACCAGACGGGAAAGACCAGACGGTGTATGACGCTCCCTTCAATTACAACGCCAAGCAAGACCTGAAAAAGCTGAGGATTGGCTACCTGAAATCAGATTTTGAGCGCAACTACCCTACCAAGGCCCAGGATCAGGCTACGCTGGAGGCCTTGATAAAAGCTGGCTATGAACTCATTCCCATAGAACTGCCTAAGACACCGGTGAATGACCTGGTCATGACTATTTCTGTGGAAGGCGCCGCTGCTTTTGATGAAATTACTCGAAACAACAAAGTAGCCGAGATGGTGAATCAGGATAAGAACGCCTGGCCCAATACGTTCAGGAGCGCGCGGTTTATTCCGGCGGTGGAATATGTACAGGCCCAGCGCGTGCGGTACCAGTTGATTCAGGAGATGCACAAAATGATGGAGCAGGTAGACGTGTACGTGTCTCCCTCTTTTGCCAGCAGCAACTTGGTGGTGACTAATTTAACCGGCCATCCGTGCGTGGTGGTACCCAATGGGTTTAACAGTAGAAACCTGCCCACCACCATTACTTTCATAGGAAAACTTTTCGGCGAAGCCGATTTGCTGGCTTTTGCCAAGGCATACCAAGACCAGACTGATTTCCATAAAAAGCACCCGGCGGCATTTTTAAAGTAATGTCGTTTTTGACCTATTTCCCACAAAACAGCCTAAAAATGCGTTTTATTAGAACAGCGTTGGCAGTAAGCGCCCTCTTGCTTCTGCCTCTGTGCCCTACATTCGCCCAGACGAAGCCAGAACTGACCGTAGATAAAATCATGCGGGATCCTGCGCAGTGGATCGGGACCTCGCCCAGCAATATTCAATGGGCAGAGAACAGCAAAGTGGTGTATTTCAACTGGAATCCAGAGAAGGCCAAGCAGGACTCTCTGTACATGGTGGAAGTAGGCTCCAGGAAAATATCCAAGATTTCTAAAGCCGCCAAGCTGGCCATGCCTGCCCAGGGTGGAACCTATAACCAAAAAAGGAACCTAAGGGTCTATGAGAAGGCCGGGGATCTGTACCTGTTAGACACCAAAACCGGGAAAGCCCGGCAGATCACAGCCACTACAGAAAGAGAATCGTCACCGTCTTTTACGGCAGATGAGCAGCGTATAGCGTATCTGCGGGAAGGGAACCTGTTTACCTGGAACATAAGCACCGGGCAGGTAAAGCAGCTAACGGATTTCAGGAGAGGCAGAAAACCGATAGACCCTTCGCAGACCCGTGACAAGCAGGAGCTTTTCCTGCGCGAGCAGCAACTGGACTTGTTGCAGATTGTGCAGAAGCGGGAAGAGGAGCGCAAGCAACAGCAGCAGGCACAACGCGAAATGGCGCGCAACCGGCCCAAAGAAATCTACACCGAGGACAAGTTTGTAGACAACATTACCCTGAGCCCAGATGAGCGGTTTGTCACCTATCGGTTGGTCGCAAGGCCCGCGAACAGCAAGATAGCCCAGGTTCCCAATTTTGTGACCGCCTCTGGGTATACAGAAGACATTCCTACCAGAACCAAAGTGGGCGCGGCCCAGGCCACCTATGAGTTGGGGGTATATGACATCAAAGGCGATACTACGTATTTGGTGTCCTTCAGAGGGCTGACAGGATTGCAGGACAAACCCAACTACCAGCAACAACCCCAGAAACCCGACGCAGAAGCGGAGAAAGCTTCAGCAGAAGCAGCACGTAAGGTCATGATGTTCGGGCCGTATTATTCCCAGGACGGAAAGCACGGCGTGCTGGTGATCAGATCCGCTGACAACAAAGACCGCTGGATTGCCTCTTTTGATCCTGCCACCAGAACCGTGAAGACGCTAGACCGTCAGCGCGATGAGGCCTGGGTGAATGGCTATGGACCCGGTGTGATTGATTGGATGCCAGACAACAAACGCATTTATTTCACCTCAGAGGAAAGTGGCTATGCCCATCTCTATACGCTGGATGTGGAGAGTGGAAAGAAAACGGCCTTGACCAGCGGCAAATATGAGGTATTGGCGGTGCAAATGTCTAAGGACCAAAAGACCTGGTATTTGACCACCAATCAGGTGCACCCAGGGGAACAGCACTTTTACAGAATGCCTTTGAATGGCGGCAAGTTGGAGCAAATCACCCGCATGCCGGGAGCGCACGAGGTGACCCTATCACCAGATGAAAAGATGCTGGCCGTGCGTTATTCCTACTCCAACAAGCCATGGGAACTGTTCCTGATGGAAAACAAACCAGGTGCCAAGCCTGTGCAAATCACCCAATCTCTCACAGAAGAGTTTAAAGCTTATCCTTGGCGGGAGCCGGAAGTGATCACCTACAAAGCTGCTGACGGCGCTGATGTGTACGCGCGCCTGTACAAACCGGCCAACGGGGTCTCAAACGGCCCGGCCGTCATCTTCGTGCACGGCGCCGGCTATCTGCAGAACGCGCACAAGTGGTGGAGCACTTACTTTAGAGAATACATGTTCCACAACCTATTGGCAGACAAAGGCTATACGGTACTGGATATTGACTACCGCGGCAGCGCCGGCTACGGCCGCGACTGGCGGACGGGCATTTACCGGTATATGGGCGGAAAAGACCTGAGTGACCACGTAGACGGAGCCAAACTGCTGGCAGAAAAGTACAACGTGGATCCTAAGCGCATTGGCATCTATGGAGGATCATACGGTGGCTTTATCACGCTCATGGCCATGTTCACCCAGCCAGACGTGTTTGCGGCCGGGGCGGCTCTCCGTTCAGTGACAGACTGGTCTCACTACAACCACGGCTATACCTCCAATATCTTAAACGAGCCGCAG
The DNA here is from genome assembly GCF_009913235.1 of Nibribacter ruber. NCBI lineage: Bacteria > Pseudomonadati > Bacteroidota > Cytophagia > Cytophagales > Hymenobacteraceae > Nibribacter > Nibribacter ruber. The sequence goes on from NZ_CP047897.1 coordinate 3,562,176, forward strand.
GCAGACAGTTTGGCCTATACCAAAAGCTCGCCCATTTACTATGCCGAAGGTCTGAAAGGCGCCTTGCTCATGTGCCACGGCATGGTAGACACCAATGTGCATTTCCAGGACATTGTGCGGCTCACGCAGCGCCTCATAGAGTTGGGTAAAGACAATTGGGAGTTGGCCGTCTATCCCGTAGAAGACCACGGATTTGTAGAGCCCTCCAGTTGGACAGATGAATACACACGCATTCTCAAACTATTTGAGACCAATCTGCAGAAGAAGTAAAAACGAGAAGACCAGACAGTCCCTGTCTGGTCTTCTCGTTTTTGGGCTGTTTTCCAGAAAATAGGCCAAAAACGACCTTTTCTAAAAAGCGTCTTAGAACTTATAAGACAGCGCTACGCCATCTACAGATTCGCCTTGAATGGGGATGGCCGCTGGGGCCAGGGAGATGTTGGAGTTGACCTTGTGCAGTTGAGGCACCAGAATACCCACGGCCGCTCCTACGCCAAATCCTAAGATATTGTCGCTCAAGAAGTGCTTTCCAGCTTCTAACCTAAGGTAACCTACCGTGGCAGGAATGAGGGCAGCGCCGGCCCACACATAAGGTCTGGCGGGCGAGTCTGGATTGTAATCATGGAATACCTTGGCCGTAAAGAAGGTCATGGTAGAGACTGCTGCCGTGTGGCCTGCAAAAAACGAGTTTTGGGCATTGGCCCGGGTTTTTTCGCTCAAAGGGACCGCGCCAGATTTGTCATACACCAAGGGTCTGGTTCTGGGTAAAGCGGCGGAGCCCATGGTGAACAAGGTACCCGTCACCGACATGGTTTCTATATACAGGGCCAGCATCTGTCCGGCGTTCTGTGAAATGTCCTGGTCAATCAACAAAAGCGCAGGGGCGGCAATGGAGCTGTACAGCATGACGTCACTCACCTTCTTGGCGCTGGCGCTGTGGTTGCCCGCAGAAAAACGGTCGAAGCTATTCACATCGTCCTTAGAAAGGTTCATGGCCTCTGTTTCTGTGAACGGGTCTTTCTGCTGCATTAAATAAAGGCCCAGGCCACTCAGGCCCATGCCCAGCGCCGTTACGGGGGCGTCTACTTTAAAGGAGGTTTTATAGGGAGATGATGATTGCGCAAAGGATTGTGTAAGGGCCGTTAGAGCCAGAACAAGCGTACAAAGGTGTCGTTTCATAAAATATAGGTAAATATACATACTGCTTTTGCTGCTCTTGAAACGGTCACTTGGCCAAAAGGTTTGCCGGCCCCTGAAAGTAAGAGTTTGCCGTTTTTGGCTTGTTTTCCAGAAAAGAGGCCAAAAACGAGGCCCGGCCTTGGCTGGTTACGCTGTAGGAGGCGGGGTATTTATCACTCAAGTTTTTGCATCTCCGGCAATTAGAGTAATTTTGCCTCTTGCGGCGCGCTATCTAGCGCTGCAACTCAACTTTGTATATTAATCTTTAAGAGATGCCTTATCTTTTTACATCTGAGTCGGTTTCTGAGGGTCACCCAGACAAAGTAGCCGACCAAATCTCTGACGCACTGTTAGATGAGTTCCTGAAGCAAGACCCACAATCCAAAGTTGCCTGTGAGACCCTGGTAACCACTGGTTTGGTGGTGCTGAGCGGCGAGGTGAAGTCTCAGGCATATGTAGACGTACAAAAAGTAGCCCGTGACGTGATCAAACGTATTGGCTACACCAAATCTGAATATAAGTTTGACGCTGAGGCCTGCGGCGTTATCTCTGCCATTCATGAGCAGTCTGGTGACATCAACCAAGGCGTGGAGCGCGAGAACCCAGAAGACCAGGGTGCCGGTGACCAAGGCATGATGTTCGGCTACGCCACAAGCGAGACCGACAGCTACATGCCTCTGGCGCTTGAGATTTCCCACCTGCTGTTGAAAGAGTTGGCCGCCATCCGGAAGGAAGGCAAAGAGATGACGTATCTGCGTCCAGATGCCAAGTCTCAGGTGACCATTAGGTACTCAGACAACCACGTGCCCGAAAAGATTGACACCATTGTGATCTCTACGCAGCATGATGAGTTTGAGCTTTCTGACGCCAATGACCGCGAAGCTTCTAAAAAGGCTGAGTCTAACATGGTGGCCCGCATCAAGGAAGACGTGTTGAACATTCTGCTTCCGCGCGTAAAAAGCAAACTGCCACAGCGTACCGCAGACCTGTTTGCAGATGACATCACCTACCACATCAACCCCACTGGTAAATTCGTGATTGGTGGCCCGCACGGGGACACTGGTTTGACCGGTCGTAAGATTATTGTGGATACCTATGGCGGCAAAGGCGCTCACGGCGGCGGAGCTTTCTCTGGTAAAGATTCTTCTAAAGTAGACCGCTCTGCGGCGTATGCAGCGCGTCACATTGCAAAGAACTTGGTGGCGGCTGGTGTGGCTGATCAAGTATTGGTACAGGTGGCGTATGCCATTGGCGTGGCAGAACCGGTTGGCTTGTACGTGACCACCTACGGTACAACCAAGGTAAAAGGCGCCAACGGTGAGGTTATGACAGACGGTGAGATTGCCAACAAGGTGAACGAACTGTTTGAAATGCGCCCGTATGACATCATCAAGCGTTTCGGGTTGCAGAACCCCATCTTCTCTGAGACGGCCGCGTATGGTCACATGGGCCGTGAAGCCGGAGTGAAGAAAGTGGAATACACCGTGAACGGAACTACTGAGGTGCGTGAGTTTGAGACGTTTACCTGGGAGAAGCTGGACTATGTGGACAAGATCAAAGCCGCTTTTAACTTATAATTGTCGTTTTTAGCCTGTTTTAATGAAAAGAGCCCCAAAACGGGGCTCTTTTTTTATGCAAGAAAGTGAGGAGATCTTAGTGTGTAGCCAACTTCTCCTTATGTTTGATCAATTGTTTCTTCATGTCTTCTACCGCCTTGTCTGTGGCACTTTCAAAGCTGTTGGCTTCTTCTTTGCAGAACAGCGTGGCGCCAGGAACAAACAGTTTCACCTCTACCAGCTTATTGTCATGTGACTCTGGCTTGGACACGCGCAGGATTACTTCGCCGTTGATGATTCTGTCATAAAAGGTATCAAGCTTATCCAGTTTCTTTTGCAGAAAATCTAACAGGCTTTGGTCGGCGGTGAAGTGCACGGATTGGATTTGCAGTTTCATAGTTTACTACTTTAAGTGGTACTTATTACGCTTTGGGATGAGCCTTCTCAAAGACGGCTTTGAGTTGCTCAATGGAATTATGAGTATACACCTGCGTGGCCGCTAAACTGGCGTGGCCCAGCAGGTCTTTAATGGCTCCCAAATCTGCGCCCCTGTTCAACAAGTGCGTGGCAAAGGAGTGACGAAGCACATGCGGACTGTTTTTGGAAGACGTGGAAACGGTGCTCATGTACTTCTTCACCACCCGGTACACATACTTGGGGTAGAGCGGGAGTCCTTTATCGGTAACGAAGAGAGCTGGCGAATTGTTATCTGTGTCCTGCGCGCGCCTGATTTCCAAAAACCTTTCCAATGCTCCTTTGATGGATGAATTTAAGGGCAAGATACGCTCCTTGTTTCCCTTTCCCAGGACCTTAATCGTGCCTTCCAGATGATTTACGTCATTGATTTTTAACCCGATGAGCTCTGCCAGACGCATGCCCGTGCCATAGAGAAGCTCCAGGATGAGGCGTTCTGTATGGCCTTTTAGATCATCGGTGAAATTTCCCTGGTCCAGCAGCTGCGTGAAGGACTCTTCTGGAATGAAGGCCGGCAGTTTTTTAGCCAGTTTAGGAGCTTTGATTCTGAGGGTGGGGTTCTGTTCTACTTCGCCCCGGTTGAGCAGGAACTTGAAATAGGAGCGAAGCGAGGCAATCTTGCGGTGGATGGTGCGGCTGTCTAAGTCTTTCTGCACCAGAGAGACAATCCAGGACCTGATAATGCCATGGTTGGCTTCTTTGATATCTGTGAGCTCGTAGGTCTCTTTCAGATATTCTTGAAACTGCAGTAGATCTGTCTGGTAAGAGGTGACGGTGTGCGGGCTAAACCGTTTCTCGTACTGTAGGTATTTAAAAAATAATTCCATAAATCAGTAAACGACTTATTTAAAAGTCTGTCCACTAATTTATGGAATTACCTCGTAGGTTGTATGGATAAAGCCTAGTAGTTGTCGTTGGCGAACAGTTGTTGCTTGTAGACAGCTCTTTCTTTCTGCTTTCTCTGCTTCACAGAAGGCTTTAGGAAGAAAGTTCTGGCACGAAGTTCTTTCAGAACGCCAGTTCTCTCAAATTTCTTTTTGAATCTTTTTAAGGCTTTGTCTACAGACTCGTTATCCTTTACGTTTACGATAATCATATTATAGATTGAGTTTAAAGTCAATTGTTTTAAGGACTGCAAAGATATTTACAAAATATCTGACTGTCAATACCTGTTGCAATTATTTTAATACGGCTCTGGAAATAACCAGTTTCTGAATTTCTGAGGTTCCCTCGCCAATGGTGCACAACTTGGAGTCGCGGTAGTATTTTTCTGCCGGATAATCCTTGGTGTAGCCATAGCCGCCAAAAATCTGCACGCCCTCATTGGCTACGCGTACGCATACTTCAGAGGCATATAACTTGGCCATGGCAGACTCCTTGTTCACGTTTTCGCCTCTGTTTTTCATGGCGGCAGAACGGTAGGTCAACAAAGCGGCAGCCTCAATCTCAGTGGCCATGTCTGCCAGTTTAAAGGCAATCCCCTGAAACTGAGAAATAGGTTTATTGAACTGATGACGCTCTTTAGAATACGCCAAAGCTGCTTCATAGGCGCCTTGAGCAATACCCAGACTTAGAGCGGCAATGGAGATTCTGCCGCCGTCCAATACTTTCATGGACTGAATAAAGCCGTCACCTACCTGGCCTAAGACGTTCTCATTAGGTACGCGGCAATCCTGGAAAATCAATTCCGTGGTTTCTGAGGCGCGCATGCCCAGTTTATCTTCTTTACGACCAGCGGTAAACCCTTCAGTAGGTTTTTCAATCACAAAAGCCGTCATGCCATGCGAGTCACCTACCTCACCAGTTCTGGCAATCACAACCGCAATGTTGCTGGACTTGCCGTGCGTGATAAAGTTCTTGGCACCGTTCAGCACCCAGTGGTCACCGTCTCTAACGGCCACCGTTTTCATGTTGCCAGCATCAGAGCCCGTGTTGGGTTCCGTGAGTCCCCAGGCACCAATCCACTCAGCGGTAGCTAACTTAGGCAGCCACTTGCGTTTCTGTTCCTCATTGCCAAACTGCAGGATGTGGCCCGTACATAGTGAGTTATGTGCCGCCATGGACAGACCAATAGAACCGTCTATCTTGGAGAGTTCTGCAATAGCCGTCACGTATTCTAAGTAGCCAAAACCAGCCCCTCCGTATTCCTGCGGCACCAGCACACCCATTAATCCCAATTCACCCAGTTTCTTGAAGACGTGCACGGGAAACTCCTGTGACTCGTCCCATTTCATCATGTCTGGCTTAATGTTTTTGGCTCCAAAATCACGGATCATCTCCGCAATCATTTGCTGATTTTCATTGTAAGTGAGTTGCATAGAATAGTGTGCGGGTTTGAATTCTTTAGAATAAGGGTGTTAGTTACGAATTTTTCCGATGCAAAGCTAACGTAAGTTAGCTTTTATGATGAGTACTTGGGACGGACCTTACTGACTACAAGAGCTCTGATTAAGCTTATTCTTAATAGAAGCAACTTTTTTCACGCGTATAAGTACGCAAGACCGGAAGACGACCTCGTTTTTGGCGTACCCATTACTTTTGCCTTTCTTTGTAGTTGGGTCTTCCTGCTATGCATGTTTGGTTCATTTCTGTTAAAAGCCGCTATTGTCCTTAATCTACTGACCTCTCCATGAGTAAACTCTTATTAAGATTGCTTCCTTTGGTATTGCTGTTCCAGTTATTCGGGTGTAACGTCTACCGGCAGAACATCATGTTTCAGACAGATGGCAACGTGAACGCAGACGTGTTAAGGGCCTCAGCCGCTGAGGCCAGCAAGAACTACAGGGTGCAGCCTAATGATATCTTAGAGATTAAGATATTCACTAACAAGGGTGAGCTTCTGGTTGACCCCAACAATTTTTTAAGGCAAGAACTCACCAGCGGGTCAGGGAGAGGCGGAGTATCACAGCAAGGCCAGCAGATTGAAGACCCGGATTATAATGTGCTCCCCAACGGCGAGGTGAAAGTGCCTATGGTGGGCTATGTGAAGGTAGACGGCCTGACCGTTTCTCAAGTAGATAGCCTATTGCAAACCCAATTCGAAACTTATTACAAGGAGACCTATGTTTACACCAAGGTAGTGAGTAGACGGGTGGTGGTGTTGGGGGCTACAGGTGGAAAGGTGATTCCTTTAAACAATGAGAGCATGCACCTTGTAGAGGTGATTGCCTTGGCAGGGGGTGTGCCAGATAACGGAAAAGCGCACAACATTCGTTTGATCCGTAATGTGGCCTCAGACAACCCCAGCGTGGAGATTATTGATCTATCTACGGTACAAGGTTTGCAGAGAGCCAATATTTGGGTACAGCCTAATGATGTCATTTATGTTGAGCCTGTACGGAGGGTCTTTAATGAATCGTTAAGAGATGCTTTGACAGTACTTGGTGCCCTCTCTAATATCCTTACCACGTATCTGGTAATAGAAAATTTACTCAATTAAAGATAGAGTTCATGAGTGTGAAAGCTGGCAATAATCTGGATGAACTGGATTATCACACAGGCAATGCAGAATTAGAAGAGGAAGATAGCGGGTCAAGCATTGATTTAGTTACGCTCTGGCATGTCGTTCGGAGAAGTATTCCATGGGTGTTGTTACTCGTCTTGTTAGGATTGACGGGGTCTTACCTGTTCTTAAGATATACTAAGAAAGTTTATGAGTCTTCTTCTGTTATAAAACTAGAAGAACAGACAGAGGCAAAGGTCCTTGAACTGCCTGGCGCTGGCATGGAGTCTGATTTGGGCAAACTGCAAGGGGAAGTGGACTTGATTAAGTCTGACCTGGTGTATGACCGCCTCAAGAAGAACATGCCTCTCCAGACCAGCTACCATGTAGAAGCACGCGTTTTGGAGGTAGAGTTGTACAATGACAGCCCGTTCCGGGTTACGTTTGACTCTACCAACTTCGACCTCTATGATCAAAAGATTTACGTCAACTTTGAATCCCGTACTACTTATACAACTCAGATTGGCGAAGAAGGGGAAAAATCTAAGGCGCACACCGTAGGCACCCCAATCACCCTATCTGGGAACAACCTGGTTGTATATACCAACTCCCGTTTCAACACCAACCATATTGGTGAGAGCTTCTATTTTATTGTTCACAGCAATGGTGCTCTGAAACGATATTTGAATGAGAATCTCACAGTAGCTGTCCTCAACCCAGAGGCAAAGACCATTTCTATCTCTTTTAAGGAGTTCAACAGAGAGAAGGCCAGGGATGTTGTCAACAAGATTGACACGGTTTACCTACAACAAAAGCTTTCCAGAACCAACCAGGCCAGCCAGCAGACCATTGAATTCTTGACCAACCAGTTACAGGAAACCCAGGACAACCTGCAAAAGGCCGAGATTGACATGGAGTATTTTGTGAAGCAAAATAAATCCTATGACGTAAAGGCCGGCTTGGAAGGGGCCATGTCTCAGATACAGGAACTGGAAAAGGAAAAGTACGCTTTGCGTTTCAGGAACTCCCTTTTAGGTGATATTCAGCAGCGCATCCGGAAAGATGATGATCTGACGGCTGTCATCTCCAGTCTGCAATTACAGGAGCAACAAGACCCTCAATTGGCTCAACTCTTAACGGAATTAAATGACTTGCAGGCCCAGCGCCGTAAAGTACTTACCACTGCTAGAGGCAATACCCTCTCGGTAGGCCTGTTAGATCAGCAGATTAAGTTTGCCCAGGAAAAAATCAACACGTTGTTGAAAGAGGGCCGGGGGTACATACAAGACCAGATTTCCAACATTGACCGCAACCAATCTCTGTTGACCGGTCAAATCATGCAAATGCCTTCTAAGGAAACGGAGCGGGCAAGATTGATCAGGATTCTTGGAATCTATGAGAAGTTCTACCTATTGCTTATGGAGAAGCGGGTGGAGTTTGGCATTTCCATGGCAGGGACTATCCCAGATTTCCAGATTCTGTCTCCGGCCAGTTTGCCAAATGAGTCAAGTCCTATCTATCCCAATCGCATGATTATTTATGCTATTGGCGTGGCAGCTGGGTTATTTTTTGGAGTAGGCTTGATTGGAGCCAGGTACCTCATGCACAATACGGTGACCAGTGTGCGTGAATTGGAGCGTAACACCAGCGCGCCTGTGCTTGGCGTTATTCCTTCTTACAGCAAAGAGAAGATGCCTGTCTCTAAGTTGGTGGTAAATCAAAATCCAAAATCGGCGTTAAGTGAATCTGTGCGCTCTATCCGGACCAACTTGGACTTCTTGAGTTCTTCTAAAAAGAAGCGCCTTATCTCTGTGACGTCCACCATAAGTGGGGAAGGTAAAACCTTTGTGGCTACTAATTTGGGAGGAATCATTGCCATGTCTGGCCAACGGGTGGTCTTACTGGATTTGGATATGCGGAAGCCAAAGGTGCACATTGCCTTGGATGGGGAAAACATCAAAGGCATGAGCACCATTCTCATTGAAAAACATACCATTGCCGAGTCTACCCAGAGAACCTCTATTGAGAATTTTGACTTCATCTCTGCGGGCCCAACGCCGCCAAACCCTTCTGAGCTGATCATGGGGCAGCGGTTTGATGAGATTCTGCAAGAGCTCCATCAGGAGTATGACGTCGTCTTGATTGATAGTCCGCCGGTGGGCTTGGTGACAGACGGGGTGTTGATCATGCGGAAAGCTGACATTCCATTGTTTATTGTGCGGGCCAACTACTCTAAGAAAGCCTTCTTGAAAGGGGTGGACAGAATCATGAAGACTAACCATCTTACCAACATGGCCACCATCCTAAATGATGCCCCAAGTACCAATATGTATGGCTATTCCTACGGGTATGGCTATGGCTACGGGTATGGCTATGGTTACGGGTATTATGAAGAAGAAGAAAAGCCTACCTTGGCCAGTCGTATAAAATCTATGTTCAGCTAAGGGTATGTGGAATCCACTGCGTGGCTTTTTGCAGAAACCCAAGACCTCTGCGACAACCTCTTACGCGAGTCTGGTGACAGACATGCATTCCCATCTGCTGCCCGGCATAGATGATGGGTCCAGTTGCGTGGAGGACTCCCTTCAAATGATGGAGAAGTTGCAGGCGCTTGGGTTTAAGAAGCTTTGCATGACGCCTCACGTCATGGGGGATTTCTTCAAGAACACACCAGAAGGAATTAGAGAGAAACTACAGGAACTGTCCCAGGCTGCCCAAACGGCTGGTTTGACTTTAGAGCTATCCTGCGCGGCTGAGTATTACCTGGATGAATGGTTCATGGCCAAACTGGAAGAGGGGCAAGAGCTTCTATCCTTCGGCGGTGATAGAAAATACCTCCTGCTGGAGACGTCCTATATCAATGAGCCAGCACATCTAAAGCAAGCCATCTTCTCTTTAAAAGCTGCTGGGTTCATGCCTGTTTTGGCGCACCCAGAAAGGTATACTTATTTCTACGGCCGCTTAGAAGAACTGCTTAGCCTGCGGGAATTGGGAGTCTTGTTTCAGATAAATACCAACTCCATTAACGGCTACTACTCCAAAGGAGCCAGAATGGTGGCAGAGCAGTTGATCAAGCGGGGTGCAGTGGAGTTCTTAGGGACAGACACGCACTCCATGAGGCACCTTAGGGCGTTAGAAAGTACCTTGACAGACCCATTGCTGGCACAAGCCTTGAAATTGCCCCTGCTCAATAACACCCTCTAATCCATTTCCTTGAAAAAAGCGCTTGTTACCGGTGGCAGTGGCCTAATTGGTCAGTTCTTACTGCAACAACTGCAGGCAGAAGGATATGAGGTGTCTGCCTTGTATAGAAATACCATTCCACAGGTTGAGGCGCCTGGCATCACCTGGGTAGAGGGAGATATCCTGGACCCAGTGTTGTTGCGGTCATTGATGGCAAAAGTACAGGCCGTGTATCACTGCGCTGGCTTTGTGTCCTATGCCCCCCAAGACAAGGATTTGTTGCAACAGATAAACGTGGAGGGCACGGCCAATGTGGTAGATGCCTGTCTGCAGTTTCCGGGGGTGGCACTGTGTCATGTCAGTTCCATTGCCGCCGTCAACCGCAAGAAGGGAGACACTATTATCACTGAAGAAGCCAAATGGGACCCAGGCGAAGAGCGTTCTGCCTATGCTTTTTCAAAATACGCAGCAGAGGTAGAGGTTTGGCGGGGCATCTCAGAAGGCTTGCAGGCGGTGATCGTGAACCCGTCCATTGTGTTGGGACCGGCAGACTGGAATAGGAGCAGTACGCAACTCTTCAAATACGCGTGGCAGGAACATGCTTTTTATACCCTAGGATACGCTAACTTTGTAGATGTGAGAGACGTTGTGAAAGCAATGACTCTTTTAATGGAGGGAGGGCACTGGGGTAATCGATTTATTTTAAACGCCCACCAGATCACCTACCAGGAATTCTTTGAACGAGCAGCCCAATGCTTCGGGAAAAAGCCGCCAACAATTAAGGTGGCCGGTTGGTTAACAGAGGTACTATGGCGGTTGGAAGCACTGCGTGGCAGTGTTACAGGCGCTAAGCCGCTGATCACCAAAGATACGGCCCGGGTAGCCAAGGAAAGGCACTTTTTTAGCAATGAGAAGGTGAAGAAAGCGCTGGGCATGGAGTTCAGGCCGCTGGAAGAAACACTGGACTGGTGCTGCCTGCGATTAAAGCAAGAGATACAAAAGGCAGACGCCTAAAATACCATTGTCGGGTGAATTGAGGTGCGCACAGGCAACTGTGCCCAAGTTGAGACTATTTTAGATGAACGATAATTTTGATGAACTTTCCGGGGAAGAGCTGGACCTGATTGCCAGGTTTGAGCAAATGCTGGAAACAAATGGTTCTGCATTTTTTGATCTTTCAGATTTTGAGACCATTATAGACCATTACGCCAATAACTTCAACTACGCCCAAGCCCTCAAGGCCTGTGACGTAGCCATTGAACAATATCCGTTTTCTACTGAGATTCTGGTGGACAAAGCGCAGGTGCTGGCCATGCTGGGTGCTTTTGACGAGGCCCTGGCCATAGTGGAAGACGTCACCCAGATAGACCCAGACTCAGCAGACATTCCTTTGACCAAAGGGATCATCTTCAACCAGAAGGGTGATTTTGGGGCGGCCATAGACTTCTTTAAACAGGCAGCCGAGTTAATTGAGGAACGCGACGACATCTATTTTAACATAGGGCTTTCATACCAGAGCTGGGGCAAGTTCAAGGCGGCGCTCAAGTATTACAAAAAGTGCCTCAAGCTCAACATTGAAAATGAGCTGGCGCTGCAGGAACTACTGTACTGCCTGGAGATTACCGGCGAGGGCGAGAATACCGTTCCCTTCTTTCAGGAGTTTGTAGACGCAGACCCGTATTCGGCTATGGCTTGGTTTAACCTGGGCCTAGTGTACGGTAGAATTGCGGATTATGAAAAAGCCGTGGGTGCTTATGAGTACGCCACCCTCATCAAACCAGACTTTCCGGCGGCCTATGTGAACCTGGCCAACAGTTTTGTGTATTTAGGTGAGTTCTCCAAGGCCATTGAAGCATTTATGTTGGCCATTGAGCACTCAGAACCCAACGCGGATATCTATTGCAACGTGGGAGAGTGCTATGAGAAGCTGTCTCAATGGAACCTGGCGCATAAATACTATCAAAAAGCTATTGACCTGGCACCCGAGATGGACGAGGCCTGGTTTGGAATCGGGGTCATCCTGGATTTGCAGGGCAAGTGGATGGAAGCCGTGCATTACTACCGCAAAGCCATTTCTTTCTACACCGAGAACCCCGATTATTGGATGGCGCTGGCCGCCGCCGAGTACCAGATGGGCAATATCATCTCCAGCGTAGAGGCTTATGAGCAGGCCAGCACCTTGGCGCCTCAGAACAAGGATATCTGGTTGAATTGGTCTATCATCTTGTATGAGCAAGGTAATTATGAGGGGGCCGCAGATCTTTTAACCAACGCCGTAGAACTGCAACCAGATGAAGCAGAGCTGTATTATCGGCTGTGCGCGTATTGCCTGGCCGCAGGAAAATACAAACAAGCGTATAATTATCTGGAAAATGCTCTAATTTTGGACTTCGATAAGCACAAGCTTCTATTCGATTTCTTTCCTGAACTGGAGTCGCAGCGAGCCCTGGCCCGCCTGATTGACCAGTACCGTAAATAGCATTTCCATGAATTACCACCTTTCCCAATTACCAGAACGCACTGCTAAACCTAGAGAGAGCGGCTTCACCATGGCCATGGACAAGGGCTTGAGCGTGCGCGAAGCTGAAAACTTTGTAGAAGTGGCCGGCGAGTACACAGACATTGTAAAACTAGGCTGGGCCACCTCCTTCGTGACGCCTAACCTGGAGAAAAAGCTGGACGTGTACAGAGCGGCGGGCATACCCGTGTATTTTGGCGGGACCTTGTTTGAGGCCTTCATTGTAAGAGACCAGTTTGACGACTACCGCCGGGTGCTGGACAAGTTCAACATGACCTTCGCCGAAGTCTCTGACGGTTCCATTGAAATGGACCATGGCAAAAAGTGCGAGTACATCAGGACTCTGTCTGAGCAGGTGACCGTACTTTCTGAAGTGGGTTCTAAGGACGCAGAGAAAATCATTCCTCCCTATAAGTGGATCAAACTCATGCAAGACGAGCTGGACGCTGGCGCCTGGAAGGTGATTGGCGAATCACGTGAGGCTGGCAACGTGGGTCTGTTCCGGTCAACGGGTGAGGTGCGTAGTGGTCTGGTAGAAGAAATCCTGACCAAGATTCCGTTTGAGAAAATCCTTTGGGAGGCTCCGCAAAAAGCTCAACAGGTGTTCTTTATCAAATTGTTGGGCGCCAACGTGAACCTGGGCAATATCGCTCCTAATGAGATCATCCCGTTAGAGACCATCCGGTTAGGGCTGCGCGGCGATACGTTTACCCATTTCATTGACAAAGCATTGCTGGACAAGCTGGTCTAGCAATTCAACTTTATATTCAATCCCATGGAGTTGCTCCGCCAGTTTATTGACCTGTTCCTGCACCTAGACCAGCACTTGAGTCAGATTATATCAGACTACGGCATGTGGACCTATGCCATTCTGTTCCTGATCATCTTTGTGGAGACGGGAGTGGTGGTGATGCCGTTTCTACCGGGAGACTCTTTGCTGTTTGTGGCGGGTGCGTTTGCTGCTAAGGGAGATTTAAATGTGGTGTGGCTGCTGGTGCTTCTATTTGTAGCGGCTTTTCTGGGTGACACGCTCAACTACCTCATAGGCGACTACTTTGGACCCCGGGTATTTAGAAGAGATTACCGTTTCCTGAAGAGAGAGTACTTGCTCAAAACGCAGGCCTACTATGAGAAACACGGAGGCAAGACCATCATCTTTGCGCGCTTTATCCCCATCATCCGGACGTTTGCGCCGTTTGTGGCGGGCGTAGGCACCATGAAATATAGCAAGTTCATCTCGTATAACATCATTGGCGGCATTCTGTGGGTGGGTGGGTTTGTGATGGCGGGCTACTTCTTCGGGAGCCTTCCGTGGGTGAAGAAGTACTTCACGTTCATCATCTTCGGGATTATTCTAATTTCTGTGATCCCGCCTATTATTGAGGTGTTGCGCCAGAAGTTTGGCAAACAGCCAGTAGAATAGCACCCGGTTTTGGCGCAGGTGAACAATCTATACGGACTGATCGGCTTTCAACTCAGCCATTCCTTTTCTAAAGGCTACTTTACAGAAAAGTTTAAGGCGGAAAATATTCAGAACAGTGCGTACCAGTTATTTGAGTTGAACAGCATCGCAGAGTTTCCTGAGCTGTTGCGGGCGCATCCCAACCTGCACGGGCTCAACGTCACCATTCCGTACAAAGAGGCCATCATTCCTTTTTTAGACAGGCTAGACCCGGCCGCGGCCGCCATTGGTGCCGTGAACGTGGTCAAGTTTGAGCACGGGGCTTTGGTGGGGTATAACTCAGACTATCTGGGTTTCATGCAGTCGCTGCAAAAGTTTTATCCTTGCCATCCGCAGTCAAAAGCGTTGGTGCTGGGAACGGGCGGCGCTGCCAAGGCCGTCCTGGCGGCTTTAAAACACCTCCACATTTCGTATACGCTAGTCTCAAGAGAGAAGAGGCCCGGTATGATCACCTATCAGGAGTTGACGCCAGCGCAGATGGCTGCGGCTACCTTGATTGTAAATACCTCTCCGGTGGGCACCTATCCCAACGTGCAGGAGGCGCCGGCCATTCCGTATGAACTGCTCTCTGCGCAGCACTATCTGTATGACTTGGTGTACAACCCACCGGTGACAGAATTCATGAAGCGCGGGCAAGCCATGGGCGCTAAGACCATCAATGGTTATGAGATGCTATGCCTGCAGGCCGAGGCTGCCTGGCAAATCTGGAACAGCTGATTCTCTTTCCGTTTTTGGCGTATTTTCTGGAAAACAGGCCAAAAACGGCTTTTATTTTCCTTTCCTAATCTCGTTCCAAAGCCTGGCTTAACCTTCTTGCCATAAACAAATGGAACAGGCGCAGAGTCTTTTTCTTTGGTTATCTTTGGCGTGCAACCTTTTATGGTAGAAAGTACTCTACTTAGTAGTAGCTCCATACCACCCAACCCTTGAAACTTCATTCTGTCCAAGCTCTTTCTGAAGAAGACCTGATCAAAGGTGCCGTAGCCGGAAAACGAGAGGCGCAGCACCTGTTGTACCAGCGGTATGCAGGCAAGATGCTGGCCGTAGGGAAACGCTATGCCCGCACAGATTTTGAGGCCGAGGACATTTTACAGGACGCTTTTTTAAAGGTGTTCACCTACCTCAAGAATTTTAAGGGAGAGTGCCCGCTTGAGTTTTGGATCAAGCGTATTGTCATCAACACCGCCCTCAAGCACCAGCATCGCAACCGGCACCTGACCGTGACAGATCAGGACGAAGAATGGGACGAGGCTTCTGAGCAGGAGAATTTTGACAGCCAGCATGGCTATGAAGAGCTGTTGCAATTGGTACGGGAGCTGCCACCGCGCTACCAGGCGGTTTTTAACTTGTATGCCATTGAGGGCTTCTCACATAAAGAGATTGGTGAGATGCTGGATATTACTGAAAGTACTTCTAAGTCTCAATATTCCCGGGCCCGTGCTAGTTTGCGCCAAGCCCTGCAGAATCTAGAAAACCAATACCATGAAAGAGTCATCGGCTGAGGAGAATAAGCAAAGCCGCCGCGTAGAAGACGTCTTCCGGGAGGGGTTTGACGACGCGCAAGTGCCCCCACCGTCGCGGCTATGGGACAACCTGGACCAGGCCCTGGAAAACCAGGAACTGCGCCGTTACCGCAAGCAGGCCTTTTGGTACCGCTCTGTGGCGGCTGCCTGCTTGTTGCTGTTATTCATGACGGGAGTGTTTTTATGGCAGCAAGACCAACTGCCTTTCTGGACCGGCTCTCCTGAAGGGCAGCTGGCCAAGGAGTCTTCCCCTGCTAACCAGCAAACAGAAAATGCCACGGCGGCACCAAAAACAGATTCTTCTCAAAGAATGGCGGCATCCACCAACCAAGATGCGTCCATTTTTAGCTCAATTCCTGAAAAACAAGCCAAAAACGACCGAGGTAACCCTGCACAGACCAGAACCTCAGAGTTAATGGCGTCTGCTGATAGAAGCACTGCCACTAAGACAAATTCAATAACAAGCTCTGCCTCACGGTTCATTGCCGCCAATAGAAGAAACTCTGCTGGTAAGGAAAAATCTGCCGCTTCCGCTAATTTGCCTGAAGAAAACACGCCGACCCTGGCCATTTCTGCTCCAACGCAAAGCGGTTCCCAAGTTTCCGAGGTCGGCACCATATCTCTATCAGGAGAATCTTCCAGGGTTTCTGGGAGAACAGTTATTAGTGAAAACGCAATGGCTGTTTCTAGTCGGGTTGCGGCTGCTAGCACCAATGGCCTAGCCTCAGACTCCTTGCTCAACAGCAGAGTAGCCACCGTTCTTTATCAAGACAGCCAGGATAAAGTAATGATGGCCAAAGCAGAAGCAGAGCCGTCGCCAACCGTGCTTCCAGAGAAGACTTCCTCCCTGAAAGGTTGGAATGTATCTCTGGCGTACACGCCAATGTATGCTTATGCGCCCATTGCCGTTGGTGATGCGCCCAACCATGATGGCATGAAAATGTCTGATGAGCAACAGCAAATGTACAAGCAGTATGCCCAGGCGCTTCAGGAGTATAAAGACAGCTATACACCGGCCTATTCATTCACCGCAAAACTAGCCGCTGGCTTTCAGTTGAACGACCATTGGCAGATAGAGTCTGGCGTGTTGTATGCTCAGAACGAGGCTACCACCAGTCATTCATTCCTAATCACCAAGAACAACGGCATGATGCGCGTCAACTCCCTGGTGCCCGTGGTGAACAAGCCAGAACCTATTGTCAAGGCGGCTTTTGAACCAGAACTCGCCAACAACCTGGAGGCCGTTACTCCAACGGAGCAATACCGCACAAGGTACAAATACAAGCAGGTGGGCCTGCCGTTGCGGCTCTCTTACCGCAAGAGCATCAGCAGGGTGTTCGCGTTTGTGTCTGGCGGGGTTAACCTGCATTTGCTTTTGCAGAACAGCATAGAGTCTGAGAACCCAGAGGTGCAGGCCAAGCGCTATAGGTATGATGACCAGACCTCACCCTTCAGGGCCTGGCAATGGGCGGCCGTAACGGCGGCAGGCCTCGGATACCAACTGAACCAGAAGATGAGCATCACAGTGGCCCCAGAACTTACCTATTCCTTTTCGTCTGCGTTAAAGGAAAGTCAGACGCAGGCAGATCCTTACCAGGTAGGGGTGAGCATAGGGGGTAAATACCGCCTTTCTAAATAACACTTAATTCTAGCAGCTATACAATTTTGGCTACCTCTGTAGGGGTTTTTGTAGAGTAGACGGTCTAACAGATGTAAGTGGAAAGATGAATGTAATGCGAAAACAACATCAGAATATCTTTTTCTCAAAAATGGCCCGCACCTGGGTGCTTATCTTTTCTGTGCCCCTGTACATAGGCAGCACGGTGCTTTGGATGAAGGAAGAAATTAAACAAGTACTAGCCCATGAGCCTACCTCGCAGCCGTTCATGGTCTCTTTAAAGAAGCATGTGAAAGAGACTGCCCGCCAGGAAAGCCTGCAGCAGCCCTTCATCCTACCATAAGCACCCTTGACAGTGAAGTGTACGATTGCAAAACGCATGTCCTACGGCCTGGCCGTAGTATGGGGTGGTAGTCTGGCCATGACCGGTTGCCAAGAAAAAGATGAAGTAGCCCCTGTGTGCTATGAGGCCATTGTGAAAGAACAAGGGTGCGGGACTACCCTGGCGCTCCTCAACAAAGACGCGGCGTCTATCTTTGGCACGGAAGCCAAAGGCGATACCGTTTTTGTGAGCACCTTCCATTTGCCGGGCAAGTACCAGGTGCAGGGTACGCGCCTGTATGTGACGGTGGTGCCGGCCTCTCCTGAAGAAGACCAGATCTGCCATGGCATTTACGTCATTTACCCCAAAGCCAAGATTCTAAACGTGCAGGAAACGCCCTGCTCTTAACATACAGGCGCTGCCACGGCGTCACCAGTCCTATGTTTAAATTCTTGGAAAGCGTCGTTTCTCTGAAGCGGCGCTTTTTTACGTATCTCCAGACAGGGCATCAGAAACACTAGTTTATTTAGCATCCGGCTAAACTCTCTGGCTTTGTCTGGTGTTATAATACGTTATCTTTGACCGTATTTCAGAACGCATGAAGTTTCAACTAACCTCAGAATTCAAACCCACCGGCGACCAGCCCCGCGCCATTGCCCAGCTCACCGAAGGCGTGAATCACGGCGAGCACGCGCAGGTACTGCTTGGGGCCACCGGTACGGGTAAAACCTTTACCGTGGCCAACGTGATACAGGAAGTGCAGAAGCCCACGCTGGTGCTTTGCCATAACAAGACCCTGGCTGCGCAGCTGTACGGTGAGTTCAAGCAATTCTTCCCCAACAACGCCGTAGAGTATTTCATCTCTTACTATGACTACTATCAGCCCGAGGCCTACATTGCTTCTTCTGATGTGTTCATTGAAAAGGACCTGGCCATTAACGAGGAGATAGAGAAACTGCGTCTGCACGCCACATCAGCTTTGCTGTCGGGTAGGAGAGATGTGATTGTGGTGGCCTCCGTTTCCTGCATCTATGGTATTGGTAACCCAGAGGAGTTTGGTAAGAACGTGATTCCGTTGGCGGCCGGCATGAAGGTGAGCCGCAACAACCTACTCTACCAGTTTGTGTCCATCTTGTACAGCCGCACCGAGGTGGAGTTTACCCGTGGAACATTTAGGGTGAAAGGCGATACCGTGGACATCTATCCCGCCTACGCCGACTTCGCCTACCGCATTTATTTCTGGGGCGACGAGATTGAATCCATCCAGCGCATTGACCCCGAGTCTGGCAAGAAGATAGCCGATGAGGAAAGCATCTCGCTGTTTCCAGCCAACCTCTTCGTGACGGGCAAAGACACGCTTAATCAGGCCATCCATGAGATCCAGTATGACATGGTGGCCCAGCACGAGTATTTCTTGAAAGAAGGCCGTGACAATGAAGCTAAGCGCATTAAGGAACGCACCGAGTTTGACCTAGAGATGATTCGGGAACTGGGCTACTGCTCTGGTATTGAGAACTACTCCCGGTACTTTGACCGCCGTGAGCCAGGCGCACGGCCTTTCTGTCTTTTGGACTACTTCCCAGACGATTTCCTGATGGTGATTGATGAGAGTCATGCCACCTTGCCACAGGTACGCGCCATGTGGGGTGGTGACCGTTCGCGCAAGACCGCGCTGGTAGAATATGGCTTTAGATTACCGGCCGCCATGGACAACCGCCCGCTCACCTTCAATGAGTTTGAGAGCGTCATGCACCAAGTCATTTTTGTAAGCGCCACGCCCGGCGACTATGAAATTCAAAAGTCTGAAGGCGTGATTGTAGAGCAGATCATTCGGCCTACCGGTTTGCTGGACCCAGAGATTGAAATCAGGCCAAGCCAGAACCAGATAGATGACTTGCTAGACGAGGTAGACAACCGCATCAAACGTGGTGATCGTGTGCTGGTGACTACGCTCACCAAACGCATGGCCGAAGAGCTTTGCAAATACATGGAGCGCCTCAACATCAAGGTCAAGTACATTCACTCAGAGGTGAAATCACTGGAGCGCGTGGAGATTCTGCGTGAACTGCGTCTAGGCGATATTGACGTACTCATTGGCGTGAACTTGCTCCGTGAAGGTCTTGACTTACCCGAGGTGAGTTTAGTGGCCATTCTGGATACCGACAAAGAAGGCTTCCTGCGCGACCAACGCTCCTTGATACAGACCATAGGCCGCGCCGCGCGTAACGAGAATGGCAAGGTGCTCATGTACGCCGATAGAATCACGGGCTCTATGCAACGCGCCATTGATGAGACCAACCGACGCCGTGCCACGCAGATGGAGTACAACCAGGAGCATGGCATTACGCCTAAGACTATCTTCAAGTCCAAGGAAGCCATCATGGACCAAACCTCGGTGGCAGACTCTAACAAGCGCGAAGCAAAGGCCTACGCCGGACCAGATGAAAGCCTCATGTCCATTGCCGCTGACCCAGTGGTGCAGTACATGAAGCGCGACGAGCTGGAGAAAGTCATCAAGAAAACGGAGAAGCAGATGGAAGCCGCTGCCAAAGAACTGGACTTTTTGCAAGCCGCCAAGTTTAGAGATGAATTGGCCGAGCTTCGCAAGTTGTTGAAGGCAAAGAGAGACTAATCCATTATCATAGTTGCAGAAGCCGTTTTTGGCCTGTTTTTACCAAAACAAGCTAAAAACGGCTTCTGCTTTTTAAAAGATTTCTGATAGGATAGGGGAGAAAGGAGAGAAGCCGGTCATTGTGTTAGAAGGCAGCTGAATGCTTTTGCTTAGACGTTGCCTGACAATACTGCTCTACTACCTAAACCCATGCGTAAACTTTTACACCTGTTGTGGCTTGTAGCCGCTCCTTTCTTGATGGCCGCCTGTGATGACCAGGAAGGTCCGGCGCCCGCCCCGCACTCAGAACTCTCGGCGGTAGTACAGTATTCAAAATATACCAACTTGGGCTATTTGCCAGTGGGCAGAGAATCTGAGATGAAACTCTACTCTGGCGACACCATTCGCTATTTCTTTCGGTTTTCCACTAACCAAGGCATCAAGGATTTTAAGGTGTATGACCATTTTGTAGGTAGGGAGTTTCCATTAATTGTGCACACCAAAGCCACTTCCAAAGCCAATGGCGTAACTTCTAATGAATATGAATTGGAATATGTGGTAGATAGTTACCCCCAATCTCAGAAGCCCTACCAACCAGTTATACTAATCATAGAACCCCAACACGCTGACGGTACTATTTACCTTGACCCATCCACCGGGAAGCCTTTTGAAATGCTGTTTTTGAAGTCTGGGCCTAAGGAATACACTGGAGTTAAACTCTATAACTATTGGGGACCTAACAGCAATTCCTTGGTCATTAGTGACTATAGAATAGACAATCCCACCCCACAGGCGCTGGTGGATGAGCACTTCTTAAGCCCATTCGCCTTTCTTACCAACAAGATGCCCCCGCGCGAGTGGTATGACAACCGTTTTGAACCGTCTTTCACCTCTGGACCAGAAATGGGCGAAGGGAACGTGGCTTTTGTCAAAGTGCCTGCCATTGGCATGAGCTGGCACCAGCCTAACCAGATAGTATTGGCAATGAAACAATATGGGCCAGAGAAATCCACCGTGTTGAATGTGCAAGTGGGTGATGTGTATGCCTTCAGAGTGAAGTATCCAATGATGGGTTCTTGGGTGGTGTACGGCTTGCTGGAAATAAAGAGCATTGCTGATGACCACAAAACTGCCGCAGAAAACGGACATGACAACGATTATCTGGAGTTTGATATTAAGTATTTTCCGGGCTATAGGTCCTAAGCCGTTTTTAGCCTGTTTTCCAGAAACTAGCCCAAAAACGGAAAAGCCGCTCTGCCTTAATGGTGGAGCGGCTTTTCTATTGAATAACTTAATCTTAAATCAGCTTGTCTGGCGTGATAGGCAGTTCCCTGATGCGTTTGCCCGTGGCATTGAAGATGGCGTTGGCAATGGCCGGGGCTACGCCGATGGTCGCAATCTCGCCTATGCCTTTGGTGCCGTTCGGGTTGTTGATGAGGTCGGGCTTGTTTACGAATAATGCCTCAATGTTAGGCGCGTCTGCGTGCACCGGCAAATGGTAGTCTGCCAGGTCTTTGGTCACGTAGCGGCCATATCTGTGGTCCATGACAGTGCCTTCGGTGAGGGCCATGCCAATGCCGCCCACTGCGCCGCCAATCATCTGGTTGCCCGCCGTCTTGGGGTTGATGATGGTACCGGCGTCTGCGCAAGAAACGATTTTGGTCACTTTAATCTGGCCCGTCATTGGATGCACCTGCACTTCGGCAAAATGAACCGAGAACGAGTACATGGAGTATTTCTGCCGCGCCTCTGGGTCTGGCTTAGATTCTTCAGTAACTTCTAGCTCTGTGAGTTTCTGTTGCTTTAAAATGTCGCCGTATTTTAAACGGGTAGTAGGAGAGTTGTTGGTAGAAAGGGCGCCGTCCTTGAAGGTTAGCGTTTCCAATGTTGCCCCTTTAAAGCTGGAGTCTGCATTGCCTGCCACCATGGTGGTCAGCTTTTGCTTAAGCGCCATGCACGCCGCATGCACCGCTGAGCCCACGCTGGCCACAGTGGCAGAACCTCCCTGGCTAGGCGAAGGCGGATACAAAGAGCTTCCCAGCTCAAAGACGATGTTCTCAGCCGGAATCCCCAGATTCTGCGAGGCAATCTGTACCATGGCCGTACCCGTTCCTGGACCAATATCCGTAGTGGCGCATTGCAAAACCAGTTTATTGTCTGGATACAGCGTAGCGCGTACTACCGCCCGTCCGCGGTTTGCCCCAAAGGTGCCCACGCCCATCCCGTAACCCACCAGCCATTCGCCGTTTTTGACCGAGCCAGGTTTGAGTTGGCGCTTGTTCCAGCCAATGCGCTCGGCGCCCATTTTCATGGCCTCGGTCAGGTATTTTGTAGACCAAGGCATGTTGCGCTCAGGATCTTTGTCGGTGTGGTTGAGTAACCTGAATTCCAGCGGGTCCATGCCCAGCACGTGCGCCATCTCATCCATCGCCGACTCTAGGGCAAAAGCACCGGTCGCCTCGCCGGGGCCGCGCATCCAGATGGGCGTACTGATGTCCAGAGGCAGAATGCGGTAGCGGGTGGTGACGTTGGGGCTGGTGTACATCATGCGCGTCTGTAGCAGGGTGCTCTCGGTGAACTCCTCATAAGAAGACGTCTGCCCGATGGCCTCATGCGTAATGGAGGTGATTTTCCCCTGCGGAGTGGCGCTCATGCCCACTTTCTGCCAGGCATGCGGACGGTAGCCCACCATGGTAAACATCTGCTCCCGCGTGAGCATTAGTTTGACGGGTCGATTCACTTTCTTGGCGGCCATGATGGCGGCGGTTTCATGGGGCCAGGTGTGCAAGCCATTCCCGAAGGCACCGCCCACAAACGTGGCAATTACTTTCACGTTCTCCACAGGTATGCCCCAGTCTTTGGCGAAGGCATTTTGTGAGCCGATAACCGCCTGCGTCTTGTCATACACCGTAAGTTTGTCCGCGGCCTCCCAGTGCGCAATGATGGCCTGCAGTTCCATGGGGTGGTGCACCTCCGTGGGTATCACATATTCGCCTTCAATCTTGAGGTTCTCGGTTTTATAAGCGTCCTCTTTGCCCCGGGTGTAATCATTCAAGGGGTGCTTTGGATTGCGCTTCGCCGAGGTTGGCAATACCGCTTCCTTTACCTGCTTATTGAAATCCGTGGCGTGCTTCTCTTGTTCGTATTGGGCTTTCACCAGTTTGGCCGCGTACATGGCTCGCTCCAAGGTGTCTGCCACTACTACCGCAATGGGCTGGTCATTGAAGAACACCTGGTTGTCATGGAACAGGCGCAGAGGCTGACCCACCGGTTTGGGTTCTGTGGGGTGCGATGCCTGCACATAGCCCGGTACTTTGGGCGCATTCAAATGGTGTAACACCGCCAATACGCCCGGCGCGTTTTCGGCGCGTTTGGTGTCAATGCTTTTGATGCGGCCTTTGGCGATGGTACTGCCCACCAGCACGGCGTGCGCCATGTTGGGCAAAACATATTCAGCGGAGTATTTGGCGGCACCGGTTACTTTGAGGCGGCCATCTACCCGGTCCATGGGCTTGCCCACGTTATCTTGGAAGAACAAATCTTTCATATCTATGGGAGGGTTAAACGGCGCCGGCCGCGTTTTTCAAAGCCTGTACAAGCGTATTAGGCCCGAGTTCTAACTTGAATTTGTTGTGCTCAAAGGCCTTCGCCCCGCGCATGGCTAGCTCTGCCGCCTGCTTAAAGGTGGCCTCCGTAGCCGGTTTGCCGGCCAGAAACTGCTCGGCCTCTGTCAAGTGCCATGGCTTATGCGCCACGCCGCCCATCGCCAGCCTCGCCGACTTAATTGTGTTGCCGTTTAGTTCCAATCCCACCGCTGCGGATACCAGCGCGAAGGCGTAGGAGTTACGGTCGCGCACTTTCAGGTAATGCACGTTTTTGGTATAAGGGTTCTCCGTAATGTGTACTGCCGTAATTAATTCGCCTTTCTGCAGGTTGGTGTCAATGTGCGGCGTGTCTCCGGGCAGTCTATGAAAGTCAGCGAAGGAGATTTTCCTGTCGCCTTTAGGGCCAGAGACCAACACGGTAGCATCTAAGGCTACCAAGGCTACGTTCATGTCGCTTGGGTTTACGGCAATGCATTTGTCACTGTGCCCGAAGATGGCATGCATGCGGTTGTAGCCTTCCAGCGCACTGCAACCGGTGCCCGGCTCGCGCTTGTTGCAAGGCATGGCCGTGTCATAGAAATACGGGCAGCGCACGCGTTGCATTAAATTGCCGCCCACCGTGGCCATATTCCTGAGCTGGGCCGAAGCCCCCGCATTTAAGGCCTGTGCCAACAACGGGTGTCTCTCTAGTATTAACTTATCCTCGGCCACCGTGCTGTTCAAGGCCAAGGCCCCGATGTGCGTGGCCCCGTCTTCTTTCTCAATCTTGCGAAGAGGCAGTTTGTTGATGTCCACCAGCTTTTCGGGGTTCATGACGCTGCGCTTCATGAGGTCAATGAGGTTGGTGCCGCCGGCGATGAACATGGCGGTTTGGTCTTTGGCGACGGTGTCAATGGCCGCTTGTGCCTTGCTGGGCTTTACATATAGGAACGGAATCATACGCGCTGTCCTCCATTCTTCACTTCCTTGATGGCATTCACAATGTTGGGGTAAGCCCCACACCGACAGATGTTTCCGCTCATGAACTCTCGTATCTCCTCGTCAGAATCGGCGTGGCCTTCTCTAATACAAGCTACCGCGCTCATAATCTGGCCCGGCGTGCAATACCCGCACTGGAAACCGTCATGCTTGATGAACGCCTCTTGCATGGGGTGCAGGTCATCGCCTTTGGCCAGGCCTTCAATAGTCGTGATTTCCTTGCCGTCCTGCATCACTGCCAAAGCCAAACAAGAATTTACCCGCTGGCCGTCAACGTGCACCGTGCAGGCGCCGCACTGGCCGTAGTCACAGCCCTTCTTGGTGCCGGTCAGGTGCAGTTGCTCGCGAAGTAAATCCAAAAGCGTGGTGCGTGGTTCAATGGAGAGCTTGTGCTTTTTGCCGTTGATATTCAGGCTCACCTTCACCTGTTCAAAAGCAGCAGCTACTTTCTCCTCCAACTTCAGCTCGGCGGCTTTGATGGCCGCGGTAGGAGCCAAAGCCAAAGCAGTCAAAATGGAAGACTGTTTTAAAAAGGTTCTTCGGGCTTCATGGGGGCATTGCCCACCTTCCCCAGAAGGGGTAGATGAGGGAAGATTGTTTTCAAATGCCATATACAAAAGGATTGAATGACGGGATAGGTTTGCTCAAGTAATAATACGCAGGCGTCCAGTTAGAAGCAGTCTAAATTAACGTAAGCCCACAAGTGCCTTTGCCGAAGTAGAAACGCCAGTCTAAAGGCCACTTCCGTTTTTGGCCTGTTTCTGGGAAAACAGGTTAAAAACGCATTTCGCTAACCCAAGTATTTGAACTCAAGACTCAGCCCTCCTTGTCGTATCTTTGCGGAAACGAATTCTTCCCCGTGAAAACTTCCGCTCCTTTTACCTTTAGACTGGCTACCGCCGAAGACGCATCCGTACTAGCAGATTTAGGCTGGCGCACCTTTGATGAGACCTTTGCCGCCTACAACAAACCCGAGGACATGGAAGCCTTTAGGCCCACCGCCTACACCACAGACTTGCAAGCCGAAGAACTAGCCGACCCCAACACGGTTTTCTTGCTGGTAGAGGCAGAAGGGGAGGCAGTGGCGTATGTGAAGTGGAATACTGCTGCTGCGCCCACAGAAATCTCAGGACAGAAACCTTTTCAAATCAGTCGATTGTATTTGTTGCAAGCCTGGACAGGCAGGGGATTAGGTGATACTTTGATGCAAATGAGTCTGGACCGCGCCAAGGAAAACGGGCATGATACGGTGTGGCTCACGGTGTGGGAAAGCAACGAGCGCGCCATTCGGTTCTACCAGAAATATGGGTTTGAAGAAGCCGGGGAATTAACCTTTGTGCTAGGCCAGGACGTGCAGCGCGATTTGTATATGCAACGCAAGGTATGATTCCGTTTTCGGCCTTTTTTCCGGAAAACAGACCAAAAACGCTTAGACTATCAGCAATCCGCGCTCGCGGAAATCTAGCCACGTGTCCGTAATCAGGAATTCCTGGAAGGTGAACGGCTGGGCTTCGGGGTAATCTGCGGCCATGTCTTTGAGCAGGAACTTGGTGCCGTAGTCTTCAGATAAGCGCGTGAGCCACGTGTGCAACCATTGACCAACTTCCGGCGACGTCTTGATTTCATATTCCTCCGTTTTATCTGTGAAGGTGAGCAGGGCGTTGTGGAAGGTGCGGCCTTTTTTGGTCTTCAGTTCCACCTCTATGTCGGGGGCGTTGCCCAGCCACAGCACGCGCAGGTTCTGCTTCTCAGCATCTGGTTTGCCCATGGCTTCCACGGCCTGGGCAATCATGTTCTTAGGTAGCGAGACGCGCGGCACTTTAAAATCAAACCAGAAGGAAAGCGGTTCTTCCAGCCCAATGCCGTGCATGAAGTTGTAGAGCGCCTTGGCCAGGCCCGCGCCGTACAGTTCGTGGTCGGCGCCTTGCGGGTCATCGTGCCAGAGGTCATTGTCGGCGAACAAGCCGGGTTCCGGGCCTACTTTCACCACGCCGTATTTCTCGGGGTTCTTGCCTACGGGGCTGTGCGCCGTCATGGAGAAGCGGTGCCAGTAGCCACTCTGAATCACGTTCTGCTCAAACAACTGGCGCACTACTTCCAGCGAGTCAATGGTCTCCTGAGCGGTCTGCGTCGGGAAGCCGTACATGAGATACGCGTGCACCATGATGCCGGCGGCGGTGAAGTCGCGGGTGACTCTGGCCACCTGCGCAATGCTCACGCCTTTCTCCATCTTCGCCAGCAACCTATCTGACGCTACTTCCAATCCACCCGAAACGGCAATGCAACCACTCTCGGCTAATAATCGGCACAAATCAGCGCTGAAAGTTTTCTCAAACCGGATGTTCCCCCACCAAGTGATTTTTACGCCGCGGCGCAGAAGTTCAATGGCCAAATCGCGCAAGGCGAGGGGAGGAGCGGCTTCGTCCACGAAATGGAAACCGGTTTGGCCCGTCTGTGCAATAATCTGCTCAATGCGGTCTACCAACAAGGTGGCCGGCGCGGTCTCATACCTTGAGATATAATCTAAGGTGATGTCACAGAAGGAACAGCGTTTCCAGTAACAGCCGTGCGCAATGGTGAGCTTGTTCCAGCGGCCGTCAGACCAGAGACGGTGCATGGGGTTGAGCACTTCCACCACGCTCAGGTAATCATGAATTTTTAGGTCACTGTAATCTGGCGTGCCTACTTCTGTATGTGGAATGTCAGCATCCTGGGCACCGTTGATGAATTGGACTTCGCCGTTTTGGAGCAGGAAGGTGCGTTGCAGTTGCTCTACGCTTCGCTGGCTTTGAAAGTACTCCAGCAGTTTGAGCCAAGGGCCTTCGCCGTCATCTAGCGTGATAAAATCTATGTAGTGGAATACCCGCGTTTCGCGCAGAGTCCTGAGTTCTGTGTTGGGGTACCCGCCACCCATGAGCGTTTTTATGTGCGGGTACTTCTGTTTAATGAGTTGGGCCAGACGCAGGGCGCCATACAAATTGCCTGGAAATGGCACCGAGAAACCCACTACGTCCGGCTGTACTTCCTGCAAACGCTCGGCCAGAATATCCAGCAGCATTTGGTCTACCAGGTTGGGCGAAGTCTGTAACTCATTCTCCAATGGGTCAAAGGACGTGGCGCTCATGGCCAGCTTATCGGCGTAGCGGCTAAACCCGAAGTGCGGGCACACGGTCTCCTTGATCAAATCGCCCAAATCTTCTAGGTAGAGCGTAGCCAGGTACTGGGCACGGTCGGTAATTCCCATCGTCCCGAAGGCTTCCTCCAAATCCGCCAATTGTAAAAACCGGCTGGCCTCTGGTAGAAAGGAACCCATAGCAATAGGGTGCGCCAACGTGCTGTCTCTGCCCTGCAAAAACTTGATGACCGGCTCAATGGTGTCTAAGTAGGACTTGCGCAATCGCACCATGCGCTGACTGTTATCAGACAGTTCATACGTTCCGTCCAAAATAGCCTGAAACACTTGGTTCAGCCCTTTCCTGGAAAACAACCGCAGTACCAACTCCAGTCCAAAATCTGCCTGCGTCACATCAAACCCGCGTCCGCGCAGAAAGCCTTTGATGTAGGCCGTAGCCGGGTAGGGCGTGTTCAACTGCGTGAGCGGCGGCGTAATGAGCAGGATTTTTGGCGAAGAGGTCAAGGGATTCAAATTTGGGCAAAGGTACTAAAAGGAGTTCTGAGTCTTGAGTGCAGCGTCCTGAGTTTGAAAAAAACCGTTTTTGGCCTCTTTCCTTGAAAAGAGGCCAAAAACGGAAGTAGCACTGGTGAGAGGAAAACAGTTAGCACATGCTTTGAGTTCGATGGAGCAGTTTCATAAGGATAGAGGTAGTCTATTGAAAACAAGAAACCCGTTTTTGGCCTGATTCCTGAGAAATAAGCCAAAAACGGGTTCCTGTATTTATGATACTTTTACTTAATGCTGGTGTTGCATGCCACTGTTGGCTTTCTTGCTTCCGCCGCCCATCATCAGGCCTGGGTTCAGTCTTAGGTAAATTTCACCAGAGACGGGCGTTTTGCCATACAACGGTTTCAGTTTCTCACCTGTTGCAAAAACGGTGGCCTGCACGCCCAAAGTCAAATACGTATTAGCGAAGTTGGCCACGCGTTGGCTGGTGCCTACGGTGAGGGCGTGCACGTTGAAGACATCGTGGTGGTCAAACTGTTCTGTCAGGTCTAGTTCGCCGGGCGTTTTCTGTACGAACTCATAGCGTCCGTACACGGCGGTTTTATCTAGCTGAAGGTTGGCCTCGGCAATGGCCGAATGTTCCTGGTGATGGCCACCGCCGTTATAGCCCCAAACCAAGGCGGAGGTAAAGAACCTGTCTCCTCCACTAGGCAAGGCTCTGCTGTAAAGCGCCGAGGCGGTCGTGCGAACTACGTCTTCATCGGGTTCTAAAGGCTCAGGGCTTTTGAGCCAACCTCTGGAAACCTGCAAGGCCCAGTTCTCTGTGGGGTTATAAGACAAACGGGCTGCATAGGAGTCAAAGCGGGCCTTGTCAAAGTCGTAGCGGTTCTCATCGGGCTCCCGGCCTGTGAAGTTGGAGCCTTCCAGCTTGAACTGCTTGTACCTAAAGCCCACCGTGGCCACCCCAAACGTGATGTGCGTAGCATCCTGCCAGTGGTGGCCCAGCGGCGACTCTGGGTTGTTGAACGCCGAGATACGGTGCATAAACACCGGAGGCCCCACAACAGGCTCTCCGGGATATCCGAAGAGACCATACACATCCACGTCTTCGTTGACCATGTGCGTGTAGCCTACGCTTATCTCAGAGAACAAGTCATGCGGGTGCTGGCGGTCTACTAATTTTTTACCGCCGCCGTAGGTTTCGCCGCTCTGGAACAGCAAGGGATAGCCGCGGTCACCCATGGTCAATTCATCTAGGCTCATCATGACGCTAAAACGCAACAGGCCGCGGGTACCCACGTTGCGCTGGGCCATGCCCATAAACCAGTTGGGTGCGTCCAGCTGCGAATCTCCTCTAGAGCCTTTGTTGAAAATATCCTGCTTGTTGTACCGCAGCCAAAGCTGACCATGGAACATGAGCATCCAGGGGCCGGTGTGTTTCATGTAGCCGTACATGGGCGTGGCGTCAGGGTGCCAGCTGGTGCCAGAGCCATTTCTATTCATGGGCAGGTTGCGCGAAAAGGCATGGCTCATACCGCCAGCACCATGGTCCATGCCAGCGTGCTGGGTGGTGTCCTGCATTTTGGCGCCTTCTTTCATCATCATGCCGGGGTGGTGCTGATGCTTTTTAGTAGTGTCCTGGAGCATCATCTCATGGCCGGCATGCGCATCAGTTTTAGAACTGTTTACACTGTCTGCCATCATCTGATGTCCCTGATGCATCTGCGCAGAATCCATTCCCATATGCTGGGAATGGTCCATGGGAGCAGGAGTGGGTTTCACGGTTGGCTTTGCCGTGGGCGCAGGTTTCTTCTTGGCCGGTGGCGGGGCCGGTTTGTTCTTTATCTGCCCATGCTTGGACGGTTTGGCCTTTGAGGGTACCACTGCCGGGGTGGCTTTTTGGGGAGTAGCCGCGGGTTTCACTTCCTGCTTCTTTTCCTTTTTAACCGGAGGTGGCGTGTGGTGCTCATGTTGCGCGGTGGCCGTGAAAATGCTCAGGACCAAGGCTATGCTTAAGGTGATGATCTGTTTCATAAAAGCAGTGAATTAGGTGAGGGACGTACTGCTACAAAGAAAACGGATGCCTGCGCCTATTGTTTAACAGCATTCGGTAAGACTTGTGCATAATTCAATGAAGCAGGATGTCCGTTTTTAGGCTAATTCCCAGGAAATAGGCCAAAAACGCACCTAGAACCAGCAGGGCACAAGGGACATTGCTGCTGGCTGGGCATCGCCAAAAAGAACAATCGTCTAACTGGTATCCACTGCGGTTGCGCCGTAAGCAGGGGTATAGGGTTTCAGGGCAGGCGGTTTATTTATCAGGAAGTTTCCCGCTCTGTGTTCAACGTTTCACCTGTTGATGCGCAAAAAATGGGCTTCTTTCAACTAGGAGAACAGCAAGAACCGAACGGAAACTTTGGTCTGGCAAAAATCTGGTTCGCTGAAAACACGTTACAAGAAAATATAGGTCACGCCAGGCAGGGCAAAGAAAGCCGCCGAGCGTTAGTCAGAAGACCCATCTGTCCATAAACACAAGACCCCGTACCATGGAATTTTATCAGCAGCCCGTTTCAAACGTCTTACAAGACCTAAACACGTCTACCCAAGGACTTTCTGGGGCAGAGGTGCAGCAACGGATAGAAACCCACGGGTACAATGAGCTGAAAGAGGCAGAGCGGGACCCCGTATGGAAACTGATTCTGGAGACCTTCAAAGACCCCATGGTCATTGTGCTTCTGCTGGCGGCCTTGGTGCAATTGGCCTTGGGCGAAGTCATGGAAGCCGTCATCATCTTCGCGGTGCTGGTGCTCAATGCGGTGGTGGGCGTGGTGCAGACCAAAAAGGCCGAAGGAGCCTTGGATGCGCTCCGCCAAATGTCGGCGCCGTCTGCCAAAGTCTTGCGTGATGGCGTCAGGCAAACCTTGGCCGCCCGGGAACTGGTCCCCGGAGACGTGGTAGCCCTGGAAGCCGGCGACTACGTGGCCGCCGACGGACGCGTGCTGGAAAGCAGTTCGCTGCGGGTAAATGAAGGCATGCTCACCGGCGAGTCTGAACCCGTGGAAAAACACACAGACCCCATCTCAGAAGAATCTGCCCTGGGAGATCGCAAGAACATGGTCTACAGCGGCGCGCTGGTGGTGTATGGCCGGGGGCGCTTTGTAGTGACGGCCACCGCTGAGAAGACAGAGATTGGCAAGATTGCCGGTCTGCTGGCCTCGGCGGAGGCCAAACAAACGCCGCTCCAACGCAAGCTGGCAACCTTTAGTAAGCGGCTGGGCTGGGTGATTCTGGCCTTGTGCGTGCTCATCTTCGGGGTAGAGGCGTTCAGGGTCTGGAGCGGAACGCATACGGGAGACATGACCGGGGCGCTGCTCAAGGCATTTATGTTTGCCGTGGCTGTGGCCGTGGCTGCCATTCCAGAGGCGCTCTCCTCCATTGTGACCATCGTGCTGGCCGTGGGCACCCACCAGATGGCCCGCCGGCACGCCATCATCCGGAAGCTGCCCGCCGTGGAGACCTTGGGTTCTACCAGCGTCATCTGCACAGACAAGACGGGCACGCTCACCCAGAACAAAATGACCGTGGTAGACTCTTACGTGCCCGGCCGTACACAGGAACAGTTTGCCCAAGCGCCAGACCAATGGTCAGAGGCAGAGCGGTGGCTCATGCAGGTGGCCGTACTGTGCAACGATGCCCACATCAACAAGGACGGCGCTGAGCTAGGCGACCCTACCGAGGTGGCCCTGATTGCCTACAGCAATGAGAAGCAACTGCCCTACACCCACATAAGAAACCAATTCCCCCGTGAGGCCGAGCTGCCGTTTGACTCAGACCGCAAACTCATGTCTACCGTGCACACCATGGGCGGGCAGCGCGTGTTGTTGACCAAGGGCGGGCCAGACGTGGTCTTGTCACGGTGCCGCCGCGTGCTGGTAGACGGCCAGGAAAAACCAGCCACGCCAGAACTGTTGGAAGGAATACGGGCGCAGATTGAGGAGTTCTCTGATAGAGCGCTGCGGGTGCTGGCCTTCGCCTATAAACCGCTGGCTCCCTCTGGTGCCCTCACCTTTGAAGAAGAGCAGGACCTGGTGTTGGTAGGCCTCAAAGCCATGATTGACCCGCCGCGCGAAGAAGTGTATGCCTCCATTGAAGAGTCCCGCAAGGCAGGCATTAAAACCGTCATGATCACCGGCGACCATAAAACCACCGCCCAGGCCATTGCCCGCCAGATTGGCCTCATGCAAGAACAGGACATTGCGCTCACCGGTCAGGAACTGGATGATCTTTCTGAGGAAGAACTGCACCAGAAACTGGAACAGGTTTCTGTGTATGCGCGGGTCTCCCCCGAAAACAAGATACGCATTGTGCGCGCTTGGCAGCAGAAAGGGAAAGTGACGGCCATGACCGGCGACGGCGTGAACGATGCTCCCGCCCTTAAGCAAGCCGACATTGGCGTGGCCATGGGCAGCGGCACTGATGTGGCCAAGGATGCATCGGCTATGATTCTGACGGATGACAACTTTGTCTCCATTGTGAACGCCGTGGCCGTGGGGCGCACCGTGTTTGACAACATCAAGAAAGCCATTGCCTATCTGTTTGCCGGAAACCTGGGAGCCATCATTGCTATTCTGTTCGCGCTGGCCCTGGACTGGGTCAATCCGTTCAATCCCATTCAACTGCTGTTTATCAACCTCCTGAATGACTCTCTGCCGGCCATTGCCCTGGGCATGGAAAAGGCCGAGCCCAACGTGATGCTGCGCAAACCCCGTGACATCAATGAGGGGATTTTTGCCGGCGGAATGATGAAGTCTGTGATTGCCCGCGGGGTCTTGATTGGTGCGGCGGTGATTGTGTCGCAGTGGCTGGGTCTGCAACAATCCCCTGAGATGAGCATTGCCATGGCCTTCACCACCTTGATTCTGGCTAGAACGCTCCAAACCTTTGCTGCCCGTTCCAATACCCAGACGGCCATTGGCGCCGGTTTCTTTGAAAACAAATACGTACTGGGCGCGGTGTTGCTGTGCTTTGGGCTGTATGGGTTGACGGTGCTGCCAGGCGTGCGCGAAATCTTCTCCATTCCGGCAGACTTCGGGTGGGAGGAATGGCAGAAAGCCGCCGGTCTGGCCGTGGTCGCCGTCGCCCTTATGGAACTCTGGAAACTCACGCCCTGGGCTTCTGAGAAGAGGCAGCTGGTAAAGTAAAAATCGGCCCGTAATCAGAACTTTGTGAGGCTGATTCTGATGCTTGGCGGCCATTTGTTATCCAATGCTGGAGTTTGCCAACGCCTGGGCTCTTCGCTTGTAAGGCCACGCTTCGTTTTTGGGCTGTTTTCTGAAAAATAGCCCAAAAACGTAGAGAACCTGTAGCTTTGCTCCTCCACAAAAGATAGACGTATGTTTTTGATTGAACTCACCTATAAAGTGCCTTTCACTGAAGTGGACCCATTCATGTCTGAGCACATGGCGTTTCTGGAGAAGCACTATGCAAAGGGAACCTTCCTGGCTTCGGGACGCAAGGTTCCACGTGACGGCGGCCTCATTTTTTGCCAGGCTGGCAGCAAGGCAGACGTAGAAGAACTCATGCAGGAAGACCCATTTGTGTACCAGGACCTGGCAGACCTGCGAGTGATAGAGTTCACCGCCTCCCGCGCCGAAGAAGGGTTGAAAGGTCTTTTGCCATCATAGGGAATCTCCCAGCCGTGAGCGAGTACAACCTCTGATTGCGTCTGTTTGCTGAGGATGGGCGCGATAGAATTTTCAGGAAAAGAAGCACGACTTCCATCCCATTTTTAAAGAGATTATAAAACCAGAGAGGCCGCCTGTAAACAGGCGGCCTCTCTGGTTGAACGAATTAAAAAATACTGTTTAGTCTTCTATCGTCTCCGCAGAATAACCTGCAGATTCCACGGCCAGAATCACGGCGTCTGACGTGGCATCGCCTTCTATGGTGAGAACCTTGTCTGGCGAGTTGGTGTCTACCTCCCATTTGTAAATACCGGGCGTCTTGTCCAAAATGGGAGTGACGGTGCTAATACAGCCACCGCATTTAATATTGGTCTTGAATTTCTTAGTACTCATCTTTTTTTAATTAGGAATTAGGTTTTCAATTAACCGTTTTTGCCCTCTTTTACAGAAAACAAGCCAAAAACGGGTTAGTGTAACAATCAACAATTAGCAATCAACAATCAGTCAGCTATTACAATTTTAACGAACGGAGGCGCAAACTGTTGGTCACCACAGAGACTGAGCTCAGGGCCATGGCTGCGCCTGCCAGCATGGGGTCCAGCAAGAAGCCCCAGATAGGGAAGAGCAGTCCGGCCGCCACGGGTATTCCTATCAGGTTGTAAATAAAGGCCCAGAACAGGTTCTGGTGGATGGTGCGCACGGTGGCTTTGCTCAGTTTGATGGCCTTGGCAATGGCGCTGAGGTCTGAGTGCATGAGCGTTACTTTGGCTACGTCCATGGCAATGTCTGTGCCGCGGCCCATGGCAATGCCCACGTCTGCCAGCGCCAGCGCCTGCGAGTCGTTGATGCCGTCACCTACCATGCCTACCACGTGTCCCTGTGCCTGCAGTTCCTGAATGAAATCGGCCTTGTCCTGGGGCATCACCTCGGCTTTGTAGTGTTGCAAGCCTACCTGCTGGGCCACGGCGGCAGCGGTTTGAGCATTGTCGCCGGTGAGCATGTACACCTGCAAACCAAGCTGTTGCAACTCTTGTATGGCCTCCGCCGAGGTCTCCTTGATGGCATCTGCAATGGCAATCAAAGCGACTACCTGGCCCTGCGTGCCGGCAAACACCACGGTCTTGGCTTCAGATTTTCGTTTTTGGGCTGTTTTCTCCAAATCAGAGGAAAAACGAAGGCCGTTCTCCAGCATCAGCTTTTCATTGCCCAGCCAGTACACCTGCCCCTGGTAGGTAGCCTGTACACCTCGGCCCGTGATGCTCTCAAAACTTTCCAGGACTGCCGGCTGCGTGTTTTGGGCAGTGAGGTGTTTGGAAACGGCATCGGCCAGCGGGTGCTCGCTTTGGTTTTCCATGGCCAGCACTACCGCCGCTAAATTTGCCTGCGTCCCCGTAGGCACGGCCCATTCCAGTTCTGTTACTTCGGGCTTGCCTTTGGTGATGGTGCCGGTTTTGTCTAATACAATGGCCGTGAGTTTGTGGGCGGTTTCCAGGCTTTCGGCGTCTTTGATTAGAATACCGTTTTCGGCGCCGCGGCCAACGCCTACCATGATGGCGGTGGGCGTAGCCAGACCCAGCGCGCACGGGCAGGCAATAATCAGGACGGTAATTAAGGCCAGTAGGGCGTGGGTTGTGTTGTTGTCTCCGCCTAAGAAATACCAGGCCGCAAAACTCAGCAAGGCAATGCCAATGACCACCGGCACAAAAATGCCCGCAATCTTGTCGGTGAGCTGCTGTACGGGGGCTTTGGAGCCTTGGGCTTCCTGCACCATTTTAATGATTTGGGCCAGCAGCGTCTCGGCGCCCACTTTCTCCGCGGTAATCTGCAAACTGCCTTTCTGGTTGATAGTGCCGGTGAACACCTGGTCGCCGGTGGTTTTCTCCACGGGAATTGGCTCGCCGCTGATCATGCTTTCATCCAGGAAAGAGCTGCCCGTCACTACGCGGCCGTCTACGGGAATCTTCTCCCCGGGCCTGATGACCAGCACATCGCCTACCAGCACGTCTTCAATGGGAATCTCTGTTTCTACGCCGTTGCGCAGCGCCTTCACTGATTTTGGCTGCAGCCCCATTAGTTTCTTAATGGCGCCTGATGTTCTGGACTTGGCTCTTTCTTCCAGCAGCTTGCCCAGCAGAATAAACGCAATAATGACCGTGGCGGCCTCATAGTACACGTGCGGCTCCAGGCCTCTCTCCAGAAAGAACTGCGGGTAGATGGTGTTGAAGGCACTGAACAAAAACGCGATGCCCGTACTCAAGGCCACCAAGGTGTCCATGTTGGCTTGGCCGTGGCGGGCCTGTTTAACGGCGTTCACGTAAAAGCTGCGGCCAAACCAGAAGACCACCGGCAGCGTGAGCGCCAGCATGATCCAGTTGCCGTAGGGCATGTGGTGAAAGAACATGCCAATCACCGCCACCGGAAAAGAAAGCATCGTCGCCCAGATGGTCTTGTGCTTAATGCGTTGGTAGGCTTCTTCTTCGCGGGCTTCTTTGGCTTCTTGGGTGGCTTCTTCTTTTTGGATGAGCAGGTCATAGCCTACGTCCTGCAAGGCCTTCTGCAGCGTGGTAACCGGAGTAGCAGGATCATATTCCACCAGTACGGTTTTATTGGCGAAGTTCACCGCCGCGCTTTCTACCCCGGGCTGCGCTTTGAGCATGGACTCCACGCTCACGGCACAACCGGCGCAGGTCATGCCCTCTACCGGAAACGTATTCTTAATGGCCTTCTTGGGTGATGTGGTGATGGTAGCCATGGTTTTTCTTTTTTTTATGACAATGAATAAGACAAAGGTAGCGCCTGGCAGTGCCCCATGCGTTACAGCTTTGTATACAGGTGTTATATAATTTTAACCAAGGTGCCGGGCAATGAACTGCGCATCTCTTCCGGCGCCCAGCAACAAGGCAGAACTGCGGCTGCGCTGCCAGGAGAGCCCAACGTAATACAAACCCGCCACCGGACTCATGCCTTTTTTGTGCAGGGCAGACCCATCTGGGGCCAAAGCTCCTGCCACCTGCAGCCAACTATAATCCGGCCGGAAGCCAGTGGCCCAGACAATGGCTTGGTAAGACGCTTGGCTCCCATCCTTGAAGAGAACCTCTGCCTGTTTGGGATCCTGGATTTCGGGCTTTAGCAATACTTCTTTGGTTTTAAGTAAGCGTTCTAATTCCCGCCCGTAGATGATGTCTCCTTTCTGAAGTAGTTTCTTGCCAACCCGTGAGGAAGGCGAGGCAAAGATGGCCCCCGTTTTAGTGGCCCACCAAAAAACACTTTTGCCCAGCATCTTCAAGGACGAAAACCGGGG
Organism: Nibribacter ruber; assembly: GCF_009913235.1. Lineage (NCBI taxonomy): Bacteria > Pseudomonadati > Bacteroidota > Cytophagia > Cytophagales > Hymenobacteraceae > Nibribacter > Nibribacter ruber. The sequence goes on from NZ_CP047897.1 coordinate 3,599,254, forward strand.
CTTCCTTTTCACGGAGAGATGTACCTCATGCGTCTTTGCCAGTTCTGCTGCAATCTGCGCCCCAGAATTACCCGCGCCTACCACCAGCACCCTGCCCGCCGGGATTTGGGAAGGATTCTTATACTGAGCGCTATGCAGTTGCACCACCTGCGGGGAAAGGCCAGTAGGATACGCAGGAATGTAAGGCACCTGAAACGGACCCGTAGCCACAACCACATGGGCGGCTCTCCAGGTTTGGGTAGCGGTCATCACCTCAAATATGCCCTGCACTTTTCTTAGGCATAGTACCTGTTGGTTCAGGGCGATGGGTAGTTGAAACTGGGCGGCGTATGCTTGCAGGTACCGGGCAATATCCTCCTTGGTAGGGTAATGATTTTTGGGCAGCAGTAGCGGCCAGCCGGGTAAGTGGCAGTAGGGCACGGGCGTAAACAGCCTCAGAGAGTCATAGCGGTTTTGCCAGCTGTGCCCAAGCAGGGAGGCCGCTTCCAGCAGGAGAAATTTCTTGCGCTGCAGGTGCAGGTAATAGCCCATGGCCAAGCCCGCCTGTCCGGCTCCAATTACAAGTACGTCAAAAAGAGGTGGCGCTTCTGGCCTCTCAAACGCTAGGTTTTCTGTGTGCATGGTTCTCTAAACAATTCCCCAAAACTAATCCTGGCGAAGTCCATTTTGCTTACACAATTCCAGCTGGGTTGTACAGGATTTCGCCGTAGGCGATGGTTTTACTTGGAAGAATAAAAAAAGCTCCTTCACACCAATTGCATGAAGGAGCTTTGTATGGTTTTTGGGCTGTTTTCTGGAAAACAGGCCAAAAACGGTTAAGCGGTTTCTGAGTTGCTGGCTGCGGCCAACAGTTCGCTTAAGGGATCGGTTTTGGGGATGAGCTCCTGGCAGACTTCCATGCAATGACGGCAGGCTTCGGCGCAGGCCAGGCAGTGGTCATGGGCGTGGCGTTCACATTCTATGGCGCAGGCCTCGCAGATTTCCACGCACTGCCTGAGCACTAGACGGGCGTGCTCAGAACCCTTGGACAGAAACGAGGCCGACAGCCGGCAGTAGTCGGCGCAGTCTAAGTCCAGGTGAATACAGCGCGCCATCTTCTTGACTTCCTCCTCCTGCAGACAGGCGGTGGCACAATGGTCGCAGGCCGCAATACAGGCCAACAGGGCATCAATGGCCGGTTTATACTCGGTACGCATAGGCTTCTAGTTTGGTCTCTTCTTCTATACGCACCCGCTCAAAAAGGGACCGCCGTTTTTAGGCTGTTTTCTGGGAAAGAGGTCAAAAACGAAGAAAGGAGAAGGCAGGCCTAATGATGTTCTTCGGCTTGCTGGCACTCCTGGGGCATGGTGCCACGCTCCACTTGTATGGTCACGTGCTGAATCTGGAAACGCTCTTTCAGCTCTGTCCTGATGGTGGCCAACTGCTTGTCTTGGTAGGTTTCTTCTACTTCTAAATGCGCCGTGAGGGAATTTTCTGTGCTGCTCATGGCCCAGATGTGCAGGTCATGCACTTGTGAGACGCCCGCTACGCTTTGTAAAAACTCCCGGATGGCCGTTACGTCAATTCCCTGCGGAACGGCATCCAGTGACAGGCGTAGAGATTCTTTCAAGAGGCCCCAAGTGCTATAGACTATGATGGCCACAATCACCAGACTCATGACGGCATCTACCCAGTACCAACCGGTGTAGCGCATGAGCAAGCCCGCCAGAACCACGCCCAGACTCACCAGAGCATCGGCGGCCATGTGCAGGTAGGCGCCCTTCACGTTGATGTCATGTTCTTTGTCTCTGAAGAACAGCAGCGCAGTACCCGCGTTGATGGCAATGCCAATGACGGCCACTATTGAAATGGCGCCTCCGTTCAAGGCGGGCGCGGTGCCTAAACGGCCAATGGCCTCCCACCCAATGGCGCCCACCGCCACCATGAGCAGAATGGCGTTGAGCAATGACACCAGCGTAGTGGTTTTGCCATAGCCATAGGTGAACCGCTCGGTAGGCTTGCGCTCAGAAACTTTTATAGCGAAGTAGGCCAGCAGCAGGCTCACCACGTCTGTGAGGTTGTGGCCGGCGTCTGTGAGCAAGGCCAGGGAATTGTAGTACCAGCCGGCGCCGGCTTCTACGGCCACAAAGACCAGGTTCAGGACTATGCCCCATCCGAAGGCTTTGTTCAGGTTTCCTCCGGTGGGCAGTCCGTGCCCGTGCTGATGGCCTTGCGAGTGTGAATGTGAATGTCCCATGGTAAACGGTAGGATGCTAAATGAGCAGGTATACGTGGCCTGCGCCGATGGCTGTTGGCCTGGGCAAAGAAAAGAGCAAGCACTTATACGTTTGTTACAAGATTCTGGCAGTTGACGTACAAAATTCTGTCTGCAGAGAGCACGTGAAATCAGCTCCGTTTTTGGGCTGTTTCCTGGGAAAGAGGCCAAAAACGTGCCTAGAACGGCCTACCCAACATCCGTAAAAAGAAACAGCCGGCATACACCGGCTGTCTTGCTCTTTTTGCAATGCTGTAGATTTAGGCTGCCAAAGAACGGCAGGCCTCCACGCAACGACGGCACGCCTCGGCGCATTCCTGGCAATGGTCGTGTTGGTGCTTGCCACACTCGGCGGCGCAGGCTTCGCAGACTTCCATGCATTCGCGCAGCAGGTGCTTGCCGTGCTCAGAACCACGGGCCAGCAAGGTCATGGTCAAACGGCAGATGTCGGCGCAGTCGCGGTCAAGGGAAATGCAGCGGGCCATCATTTTTACGTCTTCTTCCTGCAGGCAGGCGCTGGCGCAGTGCTCACAGGCTAATATACATTCTTGTAAGGCATCAATAGCGGATCGGTTTTGTGAATGGTGCATTCGTTCATAGTTTTAAAGTGGAACATAGAATAGGCACATACACACTCTATATGCAGTACCACAAGTTGCTTTTGGGCAACGGGTACTACAGGTTTACGCCCTATGACGCCGGGGCGTTGTAAAAAAATGTATTGGTAGCAGAAGGGCAGGCCCCTTATCAGGTAAGTTTGTCCAGCGGAAGCCGGGCTACAGAGGCGTCTTTTTTGTAATCTGTCACAGACACGCCCGTCACTTTCTTGAACTGGTTGGACAGGTGCTGCACACTGCTGTATTGTAGCTTGAAGGCGATCTCGCTTAACGTAAGTTGGCCGTAAGAAATCAGTTCCTTGACGCGTTCAATCTTGAGCTTAATGAGGTATTTCTCAATGGTGGTACCCGTGTGCTGGGAGAAGACCTTGCTCAAATGCTGATAAGACAGGCCCAGTTTCTCTGCCAGGTACACAGACGTGGTAATGGGCTGATACTCCTCCTCCAGATGCTGTTGATATGCTAGCAGGGTGGTTTTGATGAGATCAGTGAGTTGCTCGTCTTTCTCTTGCAGGAGCTCAAAGCCGTGCTGTTGTAGAGCGGCCTGCACCTGGTCTGTGTGCACATCGCCCTTCACCAAGGCCTCGCCCAGTTTCACTTCCTGCACCTGCAAGCCTTGCGCAGACAGCACCTCTGTGACGGTGGCAATGCACCTGGGGCAAACCATGTTTTTGATGTGAAGCTGCATGAGGTTAATGTGCTAATTTTTTAATGTGCTGATGTGCTATTTTTTAATGTGAAGATGTGGAAATGTGAGTATGTGGTAATGGTTCTTTTCCTTAACAAATAAAATTAAAAGGACGTGCAAAACCGCATTTTCAGACTCCAGACTCGCAACTCAAAACTCGCGACTAACGAATGATTCAAGACCCGCGACTCTCTGACGGGCTCTTGAAGGTGTTCTGCTTGGGAGCGTTTCTTTTGGGTGCGGCGGCGCGGGTCGTTTTTGGCCTGTTTTTGGAGAATCGGGCAAAAACCCAGTTCACGGAGGGCACCAGCACCAGCGCCGTACCCGCCACCAAAATGAAGATAACCGCAAAGGCGTTGAATAACCGCAGAATGAAATCATCTGTGAGCCCGAACGCATACAGCAGAATGGACATGGCCAGCACCAGACTCAGGAGGCCGGTGATGAGCAAGTCGCGTTTCCAGGGGCGTTCAAATGGATGGCGCTTGAGGGGTTTTACAGTCTTGGCCATGCGTTAATCTTTCTGCGCAGCCTGCACCCACGCTGGAATCAAGGTGAGCAGTTCTTTTTGCAACGACTGGCCTTTGTCTGCATCTGAGATTTGTTGCGCCTGCCTGATGGTTTCCAGAATATGCAGATTACTTTTCTTAAGCGGCAGAATAGCTTCTTGCAACGCCTGCGGGCGCGGTCCCCAGGAACCCAGCGGCTGTAAGGTGCGGGCATCTAAACAGATGAGCTTGGGAATGCTTTTGCCGCCGTTGGTCAAATATGCGTCCATGACCGCCGGGTGCTCAGAGCGCAGAATGGTCAGGAAGGTGATTTGGGTAGATTTTTCTGCCAGCGAAGCCAGAATAGGTACATTCTGGGCCGCGTCTCCGCACCAACCTTCGGTGAGAACCAACCAGACCATAGGAACGGGAAGATGCTGTATCAGGTCCACCAGTTCGGGTAGGAGCGGGGTCTGGTAGGTGCGCTCCATGATGGGCACGTTGTTCTTGGTGACGTCAGTGAGCAGGCGGGACTGCTCCAGTCCGGTGGTTCTGTGCTGGGCCACGGCCTCGCGCACCTGGTCCATGTATTGAGAGAAGGACAGGCCTTGGGCCAATACCTCTGGGGTGATCACGTTGGGGTTTGCTTCCATGAGTGAAGGGCAAGTAGTTAGGAGAAACTATATACGAAGATACGCAATGCCCGCCATCTCTGCAGTAGGGAATATCTCCCAGGATACCGCAAAAAGAAAAGACCCGAAATTGATTTCGGGTCTTTTCTGGAAAACAGGCCAAAAACGGCTGTTCTCAAAGGGTTAGTTTATTCTTTTTCGTTGCCCAGGTTCTCACTGCTTTTGTGGCCTTTCAAGGTGCTGGCGTTGGGCTGGTTGTTTCTGAACTCTTTGTCTGAGCTGTCTGCGCCGCGGGTGCTGGTCCAGTTGGCGTTAGAGCCTTGCGGGCTTTTGGCTTCTGGGTCCATCTTGCCTTGCTTGGCACCGCCGCTTTTCCCTTCTCTGGACGGCACGTTCTCGCCGCGGGTATTGTCAGCGCCGCCGGCTACCGGTCCATCCTTAAACTTTGGAGCGTTTTTGCTGTCCAGGGTGCTGTCATTGCTGCGGTTGTTGGGTCTGCCGCTCACGCCTGCGCCCATGTTGGTATTCTGGTTCTGGTTGTTGTCAGCGTTTTGGTGGCTGGTGCCGTCTGCGTGTTGCTGGCTGTAGGTGCTGGCGTTGTGTGAGGAGCCCTTGTTCTCTGGGTTATTGTTATGGCGGTTGCTGTTGTTCTGGCCGGCATTCTGGTCTTGTGCCCGCTCGTTCTGCCAGCTATTGTCTTGGGTTGGTCTGTTTTGCTTCGGGCTATTATTTCCACTTCCTTTCATGATTCTATCTCCTTAACTAAAGTAAAACATCTAATACATATGCACTTGGCCTGCGGCCGATGCACTGTATCTGATACGAGTCCGTAGGGCATTTAGGTTAACTGGGCGGCAAGTTCAAGGCAGGATGCTGTGGAATTATAGGAATTGCAACAGATCCCGGGGCGGTTAACTCAAAACCTGCTGCGCGCGTACTATCTCTTTAAAGCGGCTAGCGTTCTTAGCCTGGCCCAACCATGAAAACCCTGAACCAACCACTATGAAAAAGCTATTGATTTCTGTAAAGCGCCTCTCCTGGTCCCTGCTTGTAGGCGGCGCCCTGATGGCGGGCACCGTAGCCTGCAGTACCGGCACCGGTGACGGCGAGACCAATGTAGAGGAAAGCGATTTTAAAGATAAAAGTCCTACTGAGCACAACGAGGACGGCATGAATGACACCAAACAGGACAACCGGGGCGAGGCCACGCCGGGCGCCGGCACCACGCCAGACTCTGCCTATGAAGACGTCTATGACCGCCAGCAAGAAAAAATGCGGGACAGACCCAACAATGTCAATAATGCCAACGGGGTAGGTGGCGCGGCCGGTACTACCACCAACTAATAAGAATCCTTCCTTTCAGTAGGAAACGAAGAAGCCTGCCCCGTCTGGAGCAGGCTTCTTCGTTTTTGGCCTGTTTTCTGAGAAATAGCCTAAAAACGACTACCGGAAAGTAAAGCCGTTGGGCAATACTCTCACCTGGAACGAGTCAATCCTGGCCCCCGTGGTCTGATAGCGTACCACCCAGCCGTTGGTGGTATACCCGCCTACGCCTAAGTACAGAGTGTTGGTAGCCGGGTCAAGGCCCAGGCCGTAGGGGCTACGGCTGATGAGGGGCATGGTAGGGGCGGCCGTGGCTGTGATGGGCATGGTATACACTTTGCCATCGGCTGAGTAGTAGAGCGTTTTCTTATCGGCGCTGGTGGTAATTAGTCCAGAACCGGGTATAGCATAAGAAGTAACTGCATTTCCATTGGCTGGGTCAATCTTCACCAGGGCGCCTGGCTCATCATAGCCGCCGCGTATCACCCAGATTTTGTTGTTGGCATCTACAACCAGGTGGCTAGGACCGGTGCCCACTTCAATATTGGTCTCCAGTTCATCATTGGTGGTGTTGATGACAGAAACAGTATTGCTGCCGCTGTTGGCCACGTAGAGTTTGCCGTTCAACAGCACAATGCCTTCTGGTAGGGCATCTACGCCAATGGACTTGGTCACGGTATTCTTGGTGAGGTCCAGCACAGACACGCGGCCGTTCACGCCATAGTCTACATACTCGGTCACGTAGGCCTTGGTGTTGTTGAGGGCCACCATGTACCGGGGGATGGAAAGGTCTTTGATGACGCCGGTAGAGGCGAAGGTGCGGGCGTCTACCACTTCAATCTTCTTGCTGTTATTAAGGGCAATGTAGGCTTTGTCTCCAATAAAAGTCATGGACTGGGCAGCGTCTCCCAGCGGACGGCTGTTTACCTGGTTGAACAGTTCCGGAATGACCGTCTGGCCGTCGCGGGAGATAAAGCTTACTTCTGCGTTCACGCTCATGAACTGGCCTTCATTGGTGACAAAGACCCCGTCGCTGAAAGGAGAAGTGTCTTCTTTATCATTGTCACAAGAAGTGGTGAACAGCAGGCCGCTGGCCAGAGACAGGTACAGAAACCGTTTTTTAAGGGAGAATAGATTCATAGTGCTTGTAGGTGAATAGAAATGATTAAGGTTTTCTGGCCCATTGCAAGGCCAGTGAGAGTCTAAAGTGTCTGGACGGCATGGCGCGGTAGGCCATGGTCTGGTACTGGGTGTTGGTGAGGTTCTGCACCTGAGCCTGAATTTGCGCCTCAAACGATGACCAGTGCAGGGTTTTCCCGATAGAGGCGTTGAGCAAAGCGTAAGGGTCCAGCCAGTTGTTGTTGTCCTGGTCTGTGTAGCGCAAGCCCGTGAACGTGCCGTCTACGCCCACCCACCAGCCTTTGCACCGGGCCTCAGCCCAAGCGGCGGCCTTGTGCTTAGGTACATAGAATAACTGGCGGTCTTGTAGTTCTGCCCGGGCATTGGGTAAGGCTTGCTCAGAAATGGTATAGCCGTAGGCCGCGCCGCCGGTGAAGGTCCAGAAGGCAACCGGTTGATACGTCCAGCGGGTGTCCAGTTCCAGGCCGTGGCCCCGCACGGTCTGCAGGTTCACGGGCTCAGAGTAAGCGCCGTTGGCAGAAGGTTGCCATTGAATCCAGTCCTGTACTTTTAGTTTGTAAAGAGTGAGCTCCGTCTGGCCGTTGAGGTGGGCGTGCTTTGCTGTATGCGCCACGCCCGCCTCATAGCCCCACCCGTTTTCGGGTTGCAGGTTCGGGTTGCCGCCGGGGCGCCAGAAACGGTCATTCAACGTGGGTACCCGGTAGCTTTTTGAAACGTTTCCTTTTAAGGTAAGCAAGCTGGCCGGGCGCTCTAGCAACGTAAAGTTGGCGCCTAGCGTGGGTGTCACCGGTGGGTTAAAGCCTTCCACCCAGGCCTGCCGAACGTTCAGACTCACCTGCAGCCTATCCAACGGGTCATACCGAAGCCAGGCATACGCCGAGAAGCGGTTTTCCTGTTGCTGTTCCTTTCCATAGCCCTGCACTTCTGCTGAGAATCGTTGCGCCTCTGTGCCTACTTGCAAAAGTAAGTTGGGGAGCAGCGTGCGTTCATGTTCCAGTTGGGCCTGGTAGGTGTGCACCATAGAGAGGGATTGGATGCCATCGTCTTGGTAATCTAAACGGTCTTTGAAGTAGGCGGCTTTGACGGTGGTGGTTCCCTTGGCCAGTTGTCCTTGCCATTCGGTCATGAGGCGCAGGTTCTCATCTTCCTGTTGGGCGTGGCTGTTGGCGCTGCCCATGGCCGGCTGAATCTGGCGGTGCGTGTTCACCCACCAAGCCCGCGCCGAGATCCGTTGTGTGGCAGACAGTTTCACGTGCACATCCTGAGCGAAGCTGTTCTGGTGAAAAGCTGCATTCTCCTGCTCCTGGGTAGGCTGGCCAAACTGCGTAATGTCCTGGTATTTGAAATTATTATCGGCGGCGGTTCTGGTATAGGAAGAGGTGAGGGTCAGCCAGCCGTTGGCGTAGGTGCCCTGGGCCGCCGTGCGCTGGTGGCCAAAGCTGCCGGCCTCCTGCTGCACCCGCAGTGTCTGTTGGGGCGTAAACGAAACTGGGTTTTCCAACACCACGGCGCCGCCAATGGCTCCAGAACCGTGCAGCGCCCCGCTGGGCCCGTGTTGCAGGGTCACGGTGCTGTGTGCCGCCGGGGGCAACAGGGCAAAATCTGATAAGCCCAGCGTGGGCAGGGCAATGTTGAAGCCGTTCCACAGGACGGCGGTGTGGCTGGCCGTGGTGCCTCTGAACGCCACGGTGGCCGTCATGCCGTTGCCGTAGCTTTTCAGGTAGAGACCGCTGCGCTGTTGTAGGGCTTCGGCCAGGGTAATGCCCGGCTGGCGCTGCAGCAGGAGCGTGTCTAGCGTGGCCAGTTTGGTGCCGGCGGCAAAGCGGGTGTATCTGGCCCCGGAGATGTGAATGGGCTGGATCTGAACGCTGTCTGGCAGAGTGGCCTGGGCATAAGCCGTCTCTGGGCTACTTGCTCCCAGCACCAGTGTGCCAACCAAACCTGTAAGAAAAACACGTAGCATACCCTCGGCTTTATAAAGCAGAGGAGACCAATGGGAAGGTATAATCACGAAAACGCCAGCCCACGCGGGGCCACCATCCTTGCTGCTTTTTTTCCCGAAAGCCTCCAGGTGAATTGTGGATGTTGGCAGGTCTCCTGGCTCTCTTCGGCTGGCCGGCCTTCCCATCTGGCAGAGCAGACAGTGGCGTGCGGTGGGCAGCTTGTAATGGAAGATAACAGTTGCGGGAACAGCTCAGGTTTTACACCTGATTCCCTTTTAAGACATTCTCAGCGGAAGCCGAGTCTGTCACCAAAATCTTGGGCAAAGGTACGGTAAGTTTGGAATGTGCACTATACCAGCGTAGAAAATTTCATGCACAACCATTTTTGGCTTCTTTTCCAGAAAAGAGGCCAAAAACGGGTTTGCTCAGTGAAAGAAGAATATGGAGGTTCCTGCCAAGGCGCAAACCATAAAGAGTAGTGCCGCTTTTACAGTGATATCTATGGCCTGCGTCTTTCTGGCATCCTGAAAGACAAGTATCATGAAGTTAAACGCCCCTAGAAGCGCTGCAAAAATCAGAGACAGGAAAACGAATCCCACAAAACGCAGAAAGAACGCTTGAGGCAGATTCTTTACCAATTCATCATAGCCTTCTTTACTGCCCATGTAGAAAACGGCAGAGAAAAACAGCAGGAACAGACTACCTAGTGACAGCGCAAATATGTTTAGTAGGTGTAGTGGTTTCACAAGATCTAATCCTTATACACCACTGGACTGCATTGGCTAAACTTGACCGGTGCCTGCATGGCAATTTTGTTGCTCTGGATGAACTGGGTCATGAGCCGCTGGAATTCGGCTAGCTTTTGAGCATCCACGTCCTGGAAGTTGAACAAATAGTAGTCAATGGAACCGTCTTTGTTAAAATAGAACCGGTTGAAACAACGGGTGGGTTTGTCCCAGGAGAAGTTGTTTTGAACCAGGTATTTGCCCAAGTTCTGTAATAATTGTCGGTAGGCGGTTATGTGCTGTTGTTGGGCTTGACCTGTGAAAACCGCTTGCGTGCTATCCTCATGAATGGCGCTTTTGTAGCGGGCATCCAAAGACTGCATGGAATAGGCCGTGCCTTCGGCTTCTTTAAAAGAAGAAACCACTTTTTGGGCGTGCCCAACAGAGAAGGTGCAAAGGCATATAAAGAGCAGTACTAGTTTTCTCATACAGGTAGGGATTTACTTAAATGTAGAAGATTTATCCTTACTTGTGAAGCAGAACAAAACCCCGACCTGCGTTTTTAGCCTGTTTTACCAGAAACAGGCCAAAAACGGCGCAACAGGCTGCCAAGGCCTGCAACTTTTTTTCTGCTGTTTTAGTTTTTAGCACTGTATTTGCGTTCTGTCTGCAGATTCCACTCAACCCTATTTATGAAACGCTTTTTTACGCTTTTTGCCCTTTCGGCGTGCCTGGTCTTTACAAGTCAGGCGCAGACCATTTCCAAGGTAGACTTCACCAAAATCAATGCGGCCATTGCCTCGCCCAAGTCCAAGTTCTACTACCCCAACCTGCTCAAGCGCTACATGGCCAATGATGCCACGCTCACCACAGAGGAGTATTCGCACCTGTACTATGGTTACCCCAAACAGCCAGGCTACAGGCCATGGGCCGTTAATGAAAAGGAGGATGAACTAGGGCAGATGATGTTGTATGAGAACTTCCCGGAAATCATCACCACCGGTGCTAAACTGTTGCAGAAAGATCCGTTTAACCTAAGCGTGATTTACCTCATGCACATGGCCACCGGAGAACTCAACAGAGCCGCTGAAAGCAAGAAATGGCTGGCAAAGTTTGACGGTCTGCTGGCCGCCATCAAGGCTAGCGGCAACGGGCGCTCCCCAGAAACTGCCGTGGTGTTGGTTACTCCCCGGGACGAGTACATGTTTTTGAACGCCGCCGCCCAGCTTCGGCAGGATGGGCCAGTACAGGTGGTGGACAAAAAGTATGACTTGGTGAAACTAAAAGTCCCTAACAAGCTCAACTTAACGCAGGTGTACTTCAATATTGAGAAGGCACTGGCTGTTAAGAAATAAACAACCGTTTTATTGGGAATTCCGTTTTCGGGCTACTTTGCAGAAAGTAGCCCGAAAACGTTTATAGCCGCCCCATGTCTAAACTGCCGCTCTCTTTTTATACCCGCCCAGACTCCGTGACCATTGCCCGCGACCTGATAGGCAAGCATTTCTACTCGTGCTTGGATGGTGTGCTCACCGGCGGCATGATTGTAGAAACCGAGGCGTACAGCGGAGTGGATGACGCCGCCTGCCACGCCCATCTGGGTCGCCGCACCAAGCGTACCCAGATCATGTATGAAACCGGCGGCGTGGCCTACGTTTACCTCATCTACGGCATCTATTCGCTGTTTAACATTGTCACCAACGTAGAAGGTACCGCCGATGCCGTTCTCATCAGGGCCATTGCGCCCTTAGAAGGTCTGGGCGAAATGCAGCTGCGCCGGGGATTGTCTAAGCTAGAGACCAGGCTCACCGCCGGTCCGGGGCTGCTGACCCAGGCCATGGGGATTTCTACATTGCATAACGGGACTTCTTTGCTAGGGAAGGAGATTTGGCTGGAAGACCGAGGCGATTCCTTCTCAGAGGAGGAAGTTCTGGCTGGCCCCAGGGTAGGGGTGGCGTATGCCGGGGAAGACGCCAAGTTGCCTTGGCGGTTTAGTTTGAAAGGGAGTAAATGGGTGAGTAAGGCAAAGCCTACGTATTGATTGGTGATTGTTGGTTTTCAATACTAGCTTTTTTGGTTGCCTCACATTTAGCCGTTAAGCCGTTGTTGGTGTTGCATTGGGGCAATGACCACGATAGCCTTACTCGCTGCTTTTCTTTTGCTTCCATGGCGCGGATTTACTTACGTGACTCTCGCAATTGCAGATTGTGCAATCCCGTTGGCCGTTCCTGAGAAAGACTCTCACCGTGGTTGGTTGCCTCACCAACCACCTCGACTGCTGTTCAAGCGGTATTAGTTTTTATGTGCGTCTTTGTGCACTTGCTTTGGCCTTTCATGTGAAGGACTTTTCTTCCGGCGCGTAATACTAGCCTTGTTTCATCTGTTCCGCTAAGCGCTCGCGGCCGCGGGGCCTCGTCCTGGCCCTTCGCACTGCTGTTGTACTCTGGGCCTTTGGCCCCGCCTTCCAGGCGACGAAACAACAGAGGCGCTCAGAACCAGGACTGGTTCTGGTCCCAGTCCTGCTCAGGCTTGTTGGTTGATTAGCTCTTTGCAGGTAATATCGGTTTCTGTCGCTGCAGAGTCATGCGTGCCGAGGCACGGTTTGCTTTATCTGCTGGCACGTAGTTAGGCGGTTCTATAAGAACCGACACTTTCTTTGGAGGTCCTGTTGTGTACTGTATAACTACAACCAGCAATCAACAATTAACAATCAGCAATTGACTATCAACCAACCTTGCGGGCGAGCAGTAGAATTGGTTTGTTGTGGAGGTCTGTCGTCGCGAAGAGGTAGTCAGAGCCGCCTTCTTTTAACTTGATTTTCTCCCGTAGTTGGGCTACGGTTAAGGGGTAGTTTCTTACGGTGATATTGGCCTTTCTATGGGGCAGCAGTTTGTGAAGGTCCTTGGCGTTTGCTTTGGGTTGGGCTACTATCTCAAATACTCTCCCCGGGAAATCTGCCACCAATTCTACTGAAGTGTACAGGTGGCTGTTTCTGTGCAGTTTTTGTACCTTGTATTCCTGTGAAAGCCATTTGAAGGCACCTGCCTTGAGCAAGGCCGGGTTGGGTTCATACAGGTAGCGCAAGGGTGCTTCGGCGTACACGGCGGTGGCCTTTTCTTCCTGCTGTTTGGTGAACGTTACTTCTACGGCTGCCAGACCTGGTTTCAGATTGATAGCGGTTATTTGCGGCTCTGCGTTGGAGGCAGCGGTAATCAGGTACAGCACTTCTTTTACTTCGTTTTGAACAGCCACCACCCAGATCTTTTGTACGCCCGGCAATTCTTGCAAGGCCAGGTCAATGTCCAGCATGGGCGCGGTTTTGAGCAACACGGTCTTTGCCTTCTGCAAGAGCAATGGGAGCAGGTTTAGGATGTCTGGTTCGCAGTCTTGCAGCAGGTGCACCCGTTCCTGGCTCTGTCCCCGGCGCGCTGGGTCTAGGTAAAGCACATCCAGAAGGTTTGTAAGCGAGGCCAGGTATTCTTCAGCAGTCGCGTGGAGACTGGTGATGTTGCCGGCGCCTAACAGTTGGAAGTTGTGCCGGGCAATTTGTTGCAGTTCCTGGTTCTGTTCCACGTGCGTGACCTGGGCAAACTGCTTGGCAAAATAAAAGCTGTCCACCCCAAAGCCTCCAGTCAGGTCGGTGAGGGTTTGGCCGGTGACCAGATTGGCTTTGTAGGCCGCGGTCACTTCTGAGGAACTCTGCTCCAACGACAACATCACCGGAAACACCACTTCTGGGTGTTGCGCCCAGGTGGGCAACTTGTGGATGGCCTTCTGCCTGGCCTTAATCTGGGCCACCAACTCTTGCACCGGAAGACCAGGAAACCGTTTGGCCTGCAGGATCAACTGCACAGGGTCTTCTAGTAGGTGCTGGAGAATGAATTTCTGTTCCTCAGAAGAAAAAACACGCATAGGAGACGGCAGAATAGAGTAGTGCGCAAAGATACTGCATTTGCGGAAGGGTGAATACTGTTGATTTTGTTTAATAAATAGTTTTAATGATTAAACAAACTAAAAATCAGTTGGTTACATACAGTATAACACATCTGATTTTTTAACCTTAACTAAGAAGACTCATGAAAAAATGGATGAAATTTAGTCTTTTGGCTGTGCTGCCTGCCGTGTTTCTGACCACCGCCTGCGACGATGACGACGAAGATTCTCCCATGGTGGAGCAGAAAGCCAACGTCATGGTCGTGCACGCAGCCCCTAACGCTCCTACCGTAGACCTGTTTGTAGACGGAACCAAAGTGAACAGCACGGCCCTGGCGTATCCTAGAAACACGGGTTATTTGCAGGTAGCTGCTGGTTCCAGAAATGTAAAAGTAGCTCCCTCTGGTGCTGGTGCCGCCAACGCCGTGATTGATGCCAACCTCAACCTGACCGCCAACACCAACTATTCAGTTTTTGCCGCCGGTCCGCTAACCGCCCTTACGGCCGTGGTGGTAGAAGACAACCTCACTGCGCCGGCTGCGGGCAGAGCGCACGTACGCTTCATTCATTTGTCACCAGATGCGCCTAACGTAGACGTAGTGGTGCAGGGTACCACCAGCAACTTGTTCTCCAACATCCAATACAAGGGTTCTACTGCCTTCAAGCCGGTGAACGCTGGTACGTACACTTTGCTTGTTCAACCCGTGGGTACAGATGTGAATGCCGTGACTGCCAATGTGACTCTGCAGGCTGGTAAGATCTACACCGTTTTTGCCAAAGGCTTCCTGAATCCGCCGGCGGGTAACAATAATTCTTTGGGTGCTGAAGTGATCATGAACAACTAAGTCCGCCCCGCCTGTTTCTTGTTTTCCTGAAAAGCCCGCCGTGACCGCGGGCTTTTAGTTTTTAGCCAGTTTTGGTCAAAATAGGCTAAAAACGAAGCGGTATAAGGCGTGTAACCGGTGTTTGCGTTGAGGATGATAAACTTATTGCGTACCTTTGCGGTTCTTCTGTAAAACCCTGAACTACAATGGTAGAAACGTATTTGAAGTACAAAGTAAAAGATATTTCCCTGGCTGAATGGGGAAGAAAAGAAATCAAACTAGCCGAAGCAGAAATGCCAGGCTTGATGGCGATCAGAGAGGAATATGGCCCAAGCCAGCCTTTGGCGGGTGCGCGTATTGCCGGTTGCTTGCACATGACCATCCAGACAGCTGTTTTGATTGAGACGCTTACTGCACTGGGTGCTGAGGTAACCTGGTCTTCTTGTAACATCTTCTCTACCCAGGACCACGCCGCCGCCGCTATTGCTGCTGCTGGTATTCAGGTATACGCCTGGAAAGGCATGAACGCAGAAGAGTTTGACTGGTGCATTGAGCAGACCTTGTTCTTCGGGGAAGACAGAAAGCCGTTGAACATGATCCTGGACGATGGTGGTGACTTGACCAACATGGTGTTTGACCAGTTCCCAGAATTAGCCGCCGGCATCAAAGGTCTGTCTGAAGAGACTACCACTGGTGTGCACCGTCTATATGAGCGTATGAAAAACGGCACATTAGTAATGCCAGCTATCAACGTGAACGACTCTGTGACCAAGTCTAAGTTCGACAACAAATACGGCTGTAAAGAATCATTGGTAGATGCCATTAGACGCGCTACAGATGTGATGATGGCTGGTAAAGTTGCGGTTGTTGCTGGTTACGGTGACGTAGGAAAAGGTTCTGCCGCCTCGTTGCGTGGTGCCGGTGCCCGCGTGATTGTAACTGAGATTGACCCGATCTGTGCCTTGCAAGCAGCTATGGACGGTTTTGCCGTTCGTAAGATGGAAGAAGCCATCAAAGAAGCTGATATTGTGGTAACCGCTACTGGTAACTTCAACATTGTGCGCGGTGAGCACTTCCAGGCCATGAAAGACAAAACCATTGTCTGCAACATCGGTCACTTTGACAACGAGATTGACATGGCATGGTTGAACGAGAACTACGGCCATACCAAAGACACCGTAAAGCCACAGGTGGATTTGTACACCATCAATGGCAAAGACATCATCGTTCTAGCCGAAGGTCGTCTGGTAAACCTTGGTTGCGCGACTGGTCACCCGTCTTTTGTAATGTCTAACTCTTTCTCTAACCAGACTTTGGCCCAGATTGAACTGTGGACCAACGCTGAGGCGTATGAGAACAAAGTATATACGTTGCCTAAGCACTTGGATGAGAAAGTAGCTCGTCTGCACTTGGCTAAAATTGGTGTGGTGCTAGAGGAATTAACCCCAGAGCAAGCCGCCTACATTGGTGTGGAGGTAGAAGGTCCTTTCAAACCAGAATACTACCGTTACTAATATTTCCGTTTTCGGGCTAATTCCCGGAAAATAAGCCAAAAACGCCCGGTTTTTCTTTAGAAGAGCCGGGCGTTTTTTTGTTGCTGATTAATGGGGGTATGAAAGAACTATCGCTATTCAAATGTGCAGGGAAGTAGGAAACTCCACGGCATTCTTTCTGGTTAATTCGCTCTCCTTCATCTTTCTAATTTCATGACCCTTCTCTTCATTTTCCTCCTGTCATCCTGAAAGGATCTTGTGGGCGAACCAGACAGGCTTATGCTAAATGCGTTGCTTCCGTTTTTGGCCTCTTTTCTGGAAAACAGCTCAAAAACGCTTTCTTCATTGTCCTGCTTAAAGCTTGGTGCTAAATGTGGGGCAAGCCTATCAACTTGCTCTAAGGCTACCTACTAGTTGCTGCTGCGCTCAAACTTGCGGGAGAGAGTATTATTTACCACCGCTATCACAGCTGACCCACAAAATCCTTTCAGGATGACAAAAGAAGGGGGAGGCGTGTGAATTTGAAAGGAAATGTAACTGAGGGTGCGAGGAAGATGTGCGGTAAAGGTAGTTTATGGCGTAAACGGCTACTCTCCACGGTGCAAGCATCTGCTTGCGCCGTGGTAACAATTGTATGCCTTCCTGTTTAGGAATCTTTACTGCAAAAACCTGTCAATCCCGTTCTGGCACCAGGTGGCTTTTTGGGCAATGGCGTCTGCCAGAATCTTGTCATTGGCGGGGAGGGAGGTTCTTGGTTTTTCTTCATGGTAGAGATGGTAGCCCACGCCGCCCAGGACTAGGTTCTTTCTCACCACGCCGGCATTCAACAACCGTTCGGCAAACTCGCTGTCCTCGCGGCCCCAGCCCACAAAATCATTGTTGAAGCCATTGATGCGCAGCACGTCTTGGCGCCAGAAGGCCATGTTGCAACTGCGTATAGACCTAATGTTAGGCTGTTTCTTGGAAAGCAGGTTAGACAAGGCTGGAATAGACAGCGTGTTCAACCTATTAATGATGCCGCTGCTGAACGGCGTAATGCGGTACTGCTTGGTCTGCAGAATCTGTTGGGTGAGTTCTGGCTGCAGCAATACCCGTTTGCCATGAATGAAGGCATTGGCTTCTGCGGTGCGTTTATGGTCTTTCACAAAGTCTGGATGCAGTACCATGTCTCCGTCAATGATGATGAGGTACTCGCCGGTAGCCATGGCCATGGCCCGGTTGCGGCTCTCTGCGGCTCTAAAGCCCAGGTCTTCTTGCCAGGAGTGTTTAAGCGGCACCGGGAACGTGGCCTGGTACTGCCTGATGACCGCAGCAGTGTCTTCACGGGAGCCGTCGTCGGCTATGATTACCTCGTCTGGGAGGTTAGTCTGGGTAAGGACGCTCTTCAGGACTACCTCCAGCGCTTCTTTCCAGTTGTAGGTGGTAATGATGAGGCT
Source organism: Nibribacter ruber (assembly GCF_009913235.1). Taxonomy (NCBI): domain Bacteria; kingdom Pseudomonadati; phylum Bacteroidota; class Cytophagia; order Cytophagales; family Hymenobacteraceae; genus Nibribacter; species Nibribacter ruber. Next base: position 3,616,750 of record NZ_CP047897.1, read on the forward strand.
AGTAGTCATGGTACGGTTGGCTTCGTGGAGCTTCATGTATTTGTAAAAGGCCCCGTTGGCGTTTGACGCCGAGATCAGGAATCCTTCAAACCCATATAGAATGCCTCTCTTGAAAAAATAATTCCTGACAAACGTCCAGATGCCCTTGTACAGCGCCTTGAAGGCAGAAGACTTTTTCCTGAACCGGTTCTCCTGCGCAAACAGCGTGGTGTACTGGTCCATTTTTCTGATTAATCCAGAAGCGTTTTTGAAAGAATAATGGTCTAGGGTGCCAGGCAGGGTTGTGACCAAGAGTCCATCGGTGATGATGCTTTCATGCACCTCTCGGCTGGTAAAAGACGTGGCCTGGCGGTGGTACAGGCGCAGGACATAATCGTTTTCCCAACCACAGGCATTGATTTGCCGTTTTCCATAGAAGTTCTTGCGCAGGAACCGGTACACCGTGTTTGTTTCTGGTGAAAGCTGCCGGATGGTTTGCACCAGGTCAGGCGAAAGAAATTCATCACTGTCTATAGACAAGATCCAGTCATGCGCGGCATAAGAGGCGGCCAAGTTCTTGAGCGGGCCAAAGCCAATGAACGGCGAACGGTACACCTTTACATTGGGAAAGCCTTCGGCCAGCCGGACGGTCTCATCTGTAGAGCCGTTGTCTAGTAGGATGATTTCTGGAAAGGCCGTCAAGGCCGTGAGGCACCTAATGATGGTCTCCTGGCTGTCTTTCACTAACAGAGTGACCGATATTTTCTCAGGCATGTGGCAAAAAAGTCAGAAAGGAAGTTAGAATAACACCTTGAAAAGGAACAAACTAACGCGTATTGTAAACATCTGCCTGAATATTCGTACGTACCTATGTATATTTAATTTCTATATTTGCGTATAGGTACCTTTATCAGAGCTGTAAAAGTACAAATTTAAGTCAAATGAGCGAACAGAGAGGGAATTCAATGAGTAAAGAGGAAAAGGACGCCCGCTTTGAGGCGGAGTTAATGCCCGTCATTTCCTCTCTCTATAACTTCGCCTTCCGCCTAACCCTGGACGAAGACGATGCCAATGACCTGGTGCAGGAGACTTATCTTAAGGCCTATCGATTCTTTGATTATTTTGAACCCGGAACTAATGCCAAAGCGTGGCTGTTCCGCATCCTAAAGAATTCATTCATCAATGACTTCCGGAAAAAGAGTAAACAACCTGCCAAAGTAGACTACTCTGAGGTAGAAGGTTACTACAATTCTGAAGACGTGGACACCGAGGGAGACAGCTCCGGCGGAACCACGGATCTGCGCATGGAAAGTGTGCAGGATTTGATTGGGGATGAAGTGGCAAGTGCCTTGAACTCACTGCCAGTAGACTTTAGGACGGTAATCATTCTTTGTGACTTGGAAGGATTCACCTATGAGGAGATGGCCAAGATCTTGGACATTCCCATTGGGACCGTGCGGAGTAGACTACACCGGGCAAGGCACTTCCTGAAGGAAAAGCTAGAGAAATACGCTAAATCGATGGGTTATAACAGCTAACAGGGCTACATGATGGGAACGACAATTACAGACGAAAAAATGAGCAGCTCCGCCTCTGAGGAGAACCACCAATCTGATTGTGAGAAGGTGGTGAATGTGTTTGAAAAATGGCTGGAGGGAAAAGCCTCTGAAGCCGACGAGGAGTTTCTGGCCGAACAGGCCGACGAATGCTCTCCTTGCTTTGAAAGCATTGACAAGCAGAATCAATTTGTCCAGTTCCTAAACAACGCCCTGCGCAGACCCGGCACCCCCGCCTCTCTGGTAGACACCATCAAATCTAAAATTCACCATAGCGCTTAAGTTCTTTAAGCCTCCCCATCCAGGATGCAAGGTAAAATCATCATCTTCTCGGCACCGTCCGGAGCCGGCAAAACCACTATTGTTCATCACTTAGTAAAGCAACTGCCGGAGTTAAGTTTCTCTATCTCAGCGTGTACGCGTGACCGCCGCGGGCGCAGCGAAGAAAATGGCAAAGACTATTACTTCATCACGCCAGAAGAGTTTAGAGACAAGATTGACAATGATGAGTTTGTGGAATGGGAAGAGGTCTATGAAGGCGCTTTCTACGGTACTCTCAAATCTGAAATTGAACGCATCTGGGCTTCTGGCAAACATGCCATCCTGGATGTGGACGTCAAAGGCGGCTTAAGCGTGAAACACTTCTATGGTGATCGTGCTTTGGCCGTTTTTGTAAAGCCTCCTTCCATAGAAGAATTGTCTAAGCGTCTGGTTGCCCGTAACACAGACTCTGCCTCCAGCATTTCTAGCCGCGTGTTCAAGGCCAAGTTTGAACTGAGCTTTGAAGATAAGTTTGACACCGTGCTGGTGAATGAGCATTTGAATGAGGCGTGTCAAAAAGCAGAGAAGTTGGTGCGCGACTTTATCTACCAAGAAGACGCCATTCTGTAATCATGCGGGTGGGTCTGCTCTTCGGGTCATTCAACCCCATTCACATCGGGCATTTGATTCTGGCCAACTTCATGGCCACTAATGCCAATGTAGATACGGTGTGGCTGGTGGTGAGTCCGCAGAACCCTTTTAAGCCCAGCAGCAGCCTGTTGCATGAGTTTGACCGCTTGCACATGGTGCGTCTGGCCATAGCAGACAATCCAGACCTGGGCGTCACGGACATTGAGTTCAGGATGCCCAAGCCCAGCTACACCATAGACACGCTGGCCTGGCTCAAGGAGAAATATCCTACCTACCAGTTCTCGCTCATCATGGGCGAAGACAACCTAGCCACCTTTCATAAGTGGAAGAACCATGAGCAGATTCTGGACCAGCATGAGATTCTGGTCTATCCAAGACCCGGCAGCGCGCCCGTTCCGGAACTCCTGGCCAGCCATCCTGGGATTAGTCTGGTAGAAGCACCCTTGCTGGATATCTCGGCTACCTTTATTAGAAAGTGCCTTAGAGAAAACAAATCTGTGAAGTACCTGCTGCCCGAAGCCGTGGAAGCCTACATTAGGTCTAAAAAGCTTTACGAGTAAGCCGGCTTCTTTCATCTGATCAGAAAAATTCCTGGCCAGGTGAAATTTGTTGTAACCAAACCAATTTACCTTCGTTTAATAAGAGTTACGCCTTTTGCTTTATTGGTAAAGTGCAATTTTAAATGCGGTAAAGCTTGCGGAAATAGAGGGTGAAGTGTAATTTGCTATCTATTCCCCGTGCAAGAGCAGACAACAACATGAGTGATCCAATCCTTTTTTCAGATACGTACATCACGATTTCCTATAACGCTACTTTAGACTGCATATCCGCTGACTGGCTGGGATTCCAGAACCTTCAGACGGTGCAGGAGGGGTGTGAGCGCATTCTGGAAGCCATGGTGGAGAAGGGATGCACCAAAGTGCTCAATGACAACACGCACGTAGAAGGCATCTGGTCCAGCGCCGCCGAGTGGGTGGGCATGGACTGGTTTCCTAGAATGCGGCAGGCGGGTTTGAAGTGCTTTGCCTGGATTTACTCGCCCAGCGCTTTTAGCCGACTTTCTACAGACAAGTCTCTGCGCTTTACCAATGACATGAACGGCATTCAGATTTTTGACCAGATGGAAGAAGCGGAAGCCTGGCTGGCCGGCATTTTAGAGAAGTCTGCTTAAGCAAGATAGTACCAGATACAACAAAAAGGGCGCTCTTTATAAAGAGCGCCCTTTTTGTTTTTGGCGTGTTTTGGCCAAAAGAGGCCAAAAACGGAAGGTGTCTTAGATAGTCATGATTTCTGCCTCTTTCTTAGAAAGCAGCTCGTCCATTTTCACTATGTAAGAATCCGTTAGTTTCTGCACTTTGCCTTCAGCGTCTTTCACGGCATCTTCGGCGGTGCCTTCTTTCTGAAGTTTTTTCAGGGAGTCGTTTACGTCCTTGCGGATGTTGCGCACTCTGATTTTGCCACTCTCAGTTTCATTCTTAGCTTGCTTTACCAGTTCTCTGCGGCGCTCTTCTGTGAGGGCAGGAATGTTCAGGCGTACGGCGTCAGCCTCGGTTAATGGGTTCAAGCCCAGGTCGCTGGCTTTGATGGCCTTGCTGATCTCACCGATCATGTTCTTCTCCCAAGGTCTGATCAACAGGGTGCGGGAGTCTGGGGTAGAGATGTTGGCTACCTGTGAGAACGCGGTAGGCGTGCCGTAGTAGTCTACTTTCATGTCTTCTACCATGGCGGCGCTTGCTCTGCCGGCACGTATCTTGGTCAGCTCTACGTTGGTGTGCTGCAAAGCCTTTTGCATAGACTCCTCAGCTTCGCTCAAGTAAAAATTAATTTCTTCGGTCATTGGGTTGTCAATTTAGAAAGATAACGAAGGGTGCCACCATCGCCTGGGCCCATGGCGGCGCTAAGTTCTTAATTTATTCTTTAATTATATACCGTGTCTGTACGGTTTGCTTACATTGATACCAGCGTTCCTATCTTCTCGCCGCTTACCAGCTTGGCCAAATTGCCGCGTTGGTTGATGTCAAAGACCACGATAGGGAGGTTGTTTTCTTTGCAGAGCGTGAACGCCGTCATGTCCATCACGTTCAGGCCTTTCTCAAACACCTCATTAAACGTAATGTCTGTGTAACGGGTGGCGCTTGGGTCTTTTTCTGGGTCTGCGGTGTAAATGCCGTCTACGCGGGTGCCTTTCAAGACCACGTCTGCTTCAATCTCAATGGCGCGTAAGCTTGCCGCCGAGTCTGTGGTAAAGTAAGGGCTGCCAATACCGGCACCAAAAATGACCACGCGGTTTTTCTCTAAGTGCCGCATGGCTCTGCGACGGATGTACGGCTCACATACCTGCTGAATGTTGATGCCAGAAAGTAAACGCGTAAACACGCCGGCTTTCTCTAAAGCGCTTTGCAACGCCATGCTGTTGATGACGGTGGCCAGCATGCCCATGTAGTCACCCTGTACGCGGTCCAGGCCCACAGATTCTGCCTGCACGCCTCTAAAGATGTTTCCGCCACCAATTACTACGGCCACTTGCACGCCCATATCTACAGCAGACTTAATCTCCTCTGCGTACTGCACCAGCATGTTGGTATCAATGCCATACTGCTGCTCGCCCATCAGGGACTCTCCGCTCAACTTTAGTAGTATTCGTTTGTATTGCATGCGCTTGTTCTATAGTATGTAGGATGGAAATTTGTTTTTGGGCTATTTTCTGGAAAAGAGGCTAAAAACGCCTTTTAGAAAAGAACCAGCACCTGATTTTTCTCCACGTTCTGCTTCACGTTCACCTTCACCTGGCTCACCACGCCGTCGCCGGGAGATTTGATGATGTTCTCCATTTTCATGGCTTCCAGAATGAGGATGGGGTCGCCTTTCTTCACTTCCTGGCCCACCTGTACTTTAATATCCAGGATGAGGCCGGGCATAGGCGCTTTAATGTCATTGATCTTCTGCACCAGGGCCTGGTCCATGCCCAGGCTCGCCAACAAAAGATCCATGCGGTCCTGCACCTGCAAGGTGTGCACGGTGCCGTTGATTTTGATCCGGAAGGTTTTGGTGTCTGCCTCTACGTCTAAAAGCTCAGCGGTATAAGACTTGCCGTCTTTTAGAATATGAAAGGAAGTAGGACTGAGCGGGAGTATATCCCAGGTAAAAGGAGTGTTGTTGAGTAAGATCTGATTTTTCTCTAAGACAACTTGCCACGTGTTGGTGGCGGATTTTACCTGCAGCATGAAGCGGAGCGTTTATGGCGTGTGTACGTAAGTTTGAAAGTAAATTCCCAACTTAGGCCCACAAAGTTAATAATTTCCTTGCATGAACCATATCCTTTCCCGTTCCTTCTTAGTCCTGGGGGTTAGTCTCTTTCTGGGAGGCTGCGCTGCCAAAAAGCCTTCGGCCCTTGTGGCTGCCTCAGAAGAAACCGCCCTTGCCATAGATACCACCGCTCTTCTTGACTCTGTCATGGCCACTATGGGGCCCAAAACCAGCAATGGTCCGTACCAACCCGCCGCAGAGCGAAAAGTAGATTTGCTGCACACCCGTTTGGCGGTTCAGTTTAACTGGGCCAAGCAACAATTGATGGGAGAAGCCACCCTCACCCTCAAGCCCTATTTCTATCCGCAGACCCAAGTGGTCCTGGATGCCAAAGGATTTGACATACACAAGGTAGAGGTACGGCAGGGAAAGACAGTAAAAGCATTGCCCTATACCTATAACCAGAAGCAGATCACCATTCAACTAGGGAAAGCCTATACCCGGCAAGACACGCTCCAGTTGTTCATTGCCTATACCGCCAAGCCCACCGAACTCAAAATAACCGGCAGTGACGCCATTGTCGCCGACCAGGGACTTTACTTCATCAACCCATCTGGGACGGAGAAGGGAATGCCGCAGCAGATTTGGACCCAGGGCGAGACCGAATCCAGTTCCTGCTGGTTCCCTACCATTGACAAGCCTAATGAGCGCATGACCCAGGAAATCTTCATCACCATTGAAGACAAGTTTAAGACCCTTTCTAACGGACGGTTGGTGTCTTCTAAAAAAGGAGGAAGCGGCCTGCGTACGGACCATTGGAAGCTGGATCTGCCCCACGCGCCTTATCTCGCCATGATGGCTATTGGGGAGTTTGCGGTGGTCAAAGACAACTGGCGGGGAAAAGAAGTGAGCTACTGGGTAGAGCCGGCCTATGCTGGCACCGCCAAAGCAACGTTTGGCCGTACGCCGGCCATGCTGGAGTTCTTCTCTCAGAAGCTGGGCGTGACGTTTCCCTGGGATAAATATGCGCAGGTGGTGGTACGCAATTTTGTGTCGGGGGCCATGGAGAATACCACTGCGTCCACGTTCATGGAGGCCGTGCAGCAAGACCGCCGCGAACTCCTGGATAAGAACTGGGATCACATCATTGCGCATGAGTTGTTTCACCAGTGGTTCGGGGATTATGTGACCATTGAATCATGGGCCAACCTTCCCTTGAATGAATCCTTCGCAGATTACTCTGAATACCTTTGGGCCGAACATCAATATGGACCTGAGGAAGCTGCCTTGACCCATCAGGATGCCTTTTTCCAGTATTTACAGGAAGCACGGTCAAAGCAGGAACCATTGATCAGGTATAATTACCTGGACAAAGAGGACATGTTTGACAGCCATTCTTATGCTAAAGGCGGAAGGGTGCTGCACATGTTACGCAAGCTGGTAGGGGATGATGCCTTCTTTGCCTCTCTGAACCTGTACCTAAAAGATAATAAGTTCACCTCAGTGGAGGTCGACGAGCTTAGAATGGCGTTTGAGGACGTGACTGGCCAGGATCTGCAATGGTTTTTCAACCAGTGGTTTTTAAGTCCGGGACATCCGGTGCTCAAAGTAGACAAATGGCAGGAGGGGGATTCTCTGAAGATACGAGTAGCGCAGCAACAAGACAGCATTACCCGCCCCGTTTACCGGTTGCCTATTACCATAGAGACTTATAGCCAGGGCAAAGGAACCCGCTGGGTGTTTGAGATGAACAGCAGGGTAGACACCTTTTCTTTGGCCGCCACCGTGCCGGTAGAAGCGGTGGTAATAGACCCAGAGCAAGAGCTGCTTGCCCAGATCGTGGAAGAGAAAACACCACAAGAATGGGAGAAGCAGTTTCTGAACAGTCCAGCCTACGCCGCCAAGTCGGTGGCTCTTTTCCATCTTATAGACGAAAAAACGGTCACGGACATAGCTATGAACAAGGCCCTTGCAGACCCGTTCTGGAAAATAAGGACATTGGGGCTGGAGACCCTCATTGACTCAGATAAACTAAAAGAGAGCCGCTACCAGAATCAAGTGCTTGCCCTAGCGCAGCAAGATAAGAATAGCCAGGTAAGGGCCACGGCCATCTATGTATTAAGCACGGCGTCAGATTTGCCTTTCGCCAGTTATGAGATGGGCTTGCAGGATAGTTCTTATCAGGTGGTGGGTGCCTCTATCTTTGCCTATGCTAAAGCCAAGGGACCGGTGGAGCGGCTGAAGCAGTTCTTGGGATACAAAAATCCTGAGGTGGTGAATGCGCTGGCCGCCAGTTTTACAGAGTCCACTGAAGAGGAAATGTATGATTGGTACCTGCAGAATTCCTTAAAACTGAAAAACGAGAACCTGTATTACTTCATGCAGAGCTTTGGCGCCTTCCTGTTGAGAAAAAATATTGATGACCAGGAACGAGGTTGGCAAGCCCTGCTCACCATCATTGACAAGGAAAAGGTGGCTGTGGTGAAACAGTCTGCCTTTCAGATGCTTCTGTTGCTGACAGAGACCGAGGATAGGAAACAAGAGGTGGCAAAAGTGCTGGAAAAACATCCCGATTTAGCCGACTGGATGGCGGATCAACAATGAGTCTGGAAAATATTTTTGCCCAAATATTTGACATGGAACAAAAAGCCGTTAATTTTGCATCTCCTTAGAACGGAATCAGCGATTGAAGACGGAAAAAGGGTTCTTTGACAAAAAGATTGGGGGGATTCCAGAGTGGCCAAATGGGACGGACTGTAACTCCGTTAGCGTAAGCTTTCGAAGGTTCGAATCCTTCTCCCCCCACACAAAGAATGGTCAGAAACTGAGGTAAGGTTACAGGTTGTCTCATGAAAGTTTCTGATGTTACCAGTAAACAAGCGGGAGTAGCTCAGCTGGTAGAGCGACAGCCTTCCAAGCTGTAGGTCGCGGGTTCGAACCTCGTCTCCCGCTCATTGAAAGAAAAAAGGATGATGCAGCGCAAGCTGCATCATTTCCTTATGCCGACGTAGCTCAGGGGTAGAGTACTTCCTTGGTAAGGAAGGGGTCGTGGGTTCAATTCCCATCGTTGGCTCGAAGAGTAATATTATTGTCAAATAATACGTCTATTCACTCAGAACTAAATACTATCTAAAATGGCTAAAGAACAATTTGATCGCTCCAAACCGCACGTAAACATCGGTACTATTGGGCACGTTGACCACGGCAAAACAACCTTGACTGCTGCTATTACTCAGGTTTTAGCGAACAAAGGTCTAGCCGCAAAAAGAGATTTCTCTTCTATTGACAACGCTCCTGAAGAAAAAGAGCGTGGTATCACTATTAACACGTCTCACGTTGAGTACGCCACTGAGAACCGTCACTACGCGCACGTTGACTGCCCAGGTCACGCTGACTACGTGAAGAACATGGTTACTGGTGCTGCCCAGATGGATGGTGCTATCTTGGTAGTTGCTGCTACAGATGGTCCAATGCCACAAACACGTGAGCACATCCTTTTGGCTCGTCAGGTAGGTGTTCCTGCTCTTGTTGTGTTCATGAACAAAGTGGACATGGTAGACGATCCAGAATTGTTAGAGCTAGTAGAAATGGAAATCAGAGAGCTTCTTTCTTTCTATGATTTCGATGGCGATAACATCCCAGTTATCCAAGGTTCAGCTCTTGGTGGCTTGAACGGAGATGAGAAGTGGGTGAAAACAATCGATGCTTTGATGGATGCAGTAGATAGCTACATTCCAATCCCAGCTCGTTTGACTGACCTTCCATTCTTGATGCCAGTTGAGGACGTGTTCTCTATCACTGGTCGTGGTACAGTAGCTACTGGCCGTATTGAGCGTGGTATCATCAACTCTGGTGAGCAAGTGGATATCTTAGGTATGGGTGCTGAAGGCTTGAAGTCTACAGTAACTGGTGTTGAGATGTTCCGTAAGATTTTGGACAGAGGTGAAGCTGGTGACAACGTAGGTCTATTGCTACGTGGTATTGAGAAAACTGATATCCGTCGTGGTATGGTTATCTGCAAGCCAGGTTCAGTAACTCCTCACTTGAAATTCAAAGCTGAAGTTTACGTTCTTTCTAAAGAAGAAGGTGGACGTCACACTCCATTCTTCAACAACTACCGTCCACAGTTCTACTTGAGAACTACAGACGTAACTGGCGTTATCACTTTGCCAGAAGGTGTTGAGATGGTTATGCCTGGTGACAACATCACTATCACTGTTGATTTAATCAACAAAGTAGCGATGGAGAAAGGTCTACGTTTCGCTATCCGTGAGGGTGGTAGAACAGTAGGTGCTGGTCAGGTAACTGAAATCCTTGACTAATTAGTCATAAAAAATAAAATCCGCTCTACTACTTCAGTGGAGCGGATTTGTTTTTTTGACAAACAAATAATACATTTGCACTCCATTTAACGATGGCGTGCATTTTTTTACGGGAGTAGCTCAATTGGTAGAGTAGTGGTCTCCAAAACCATTGGTTGTAGGTTCGAGTCCTACCTCCCGTGCAATAGAAGTTAATAGCAGCAAAAGAATGGAAAAGCTGAGAAAATTTTTCAATGACACAGTAGAGGAGATGCAGCACAAAGTCTCCTGGCCAACCTATACTGAACTTCAGAAGAGTTCAATCCTGGTCTTGGTAGGGTCATTGGTATTTGCTTTACTGGTAGGTGCTATGGACTTGGTATACGATTCCACCTTGTCATGGTTTTATAACCAATTCTAAAAAAGAAGAGGCAGCATGGCGGATTTAAAGTGGTATGTAGTGCGGGCTGTGTCAGGTCAGGAGAAGAAAGCAAAGTCTTATCTTGAGAATGAAGTAGCTCGTCATAATTTAACGGAGATGGTGCCGCAGGTACTTATTCCGTCTGAGAAGGTCTATGAGATGCGTAACGGCAAGAAGCGCGTGCGTGAGCGCAGTTTCTTCCCTGGATATGTGTTGGTGTTGGCAGATCTTTCTAACGGAGAGATTGAGCACTTGATCACTAGCACCCCAGGCGTTATTGGTTTCTTAGGTTCCGGAACAGGGAAAGACGCCGCTAAGCCAGTTCCATTGCGCATGTCTGAAGTAAACCGCATCTTAGGAAAGGTAGACGAGACAGACGAGCAAGTGGAGACTTTGGAGACTCCTTTCATTGTAGGTGAGACTGTGAAAGTAATGGATGGTCCATTCAACGGTTTTGCCGGTACAGTAGAAGAGGTCTTTGAAGAGCGCCGTAAATTAAATGTGATGGTGAAGATCTTTGGCCGTAACACGCCAGTAGAACTTAACTACATGCAGGTAGAAAAAGAACAGTAGTAATAAATAATAATGGCAAAAGAAATAAAAGGTTATCTGAAGCTTCAGGTAAAGGGAGGCGCCGCGAATCCTTCGCCGCCGATTGGACCTGCACTTGGTTCTAAAGGCTTGAACATTATGGAGTTCTGTAAGCAATTCAACGCTAGAACTCAAGATAAAGCCGGCCAAGTATGCCCAGTTTTGATTACAATTTACACTGACAAATCATTTGACTTTGTAATTAAAACTCCACCGGCACCGGTTTTATTGATGGATGCAGCTAAAATCAAAGCTGGTTCTAAAGAGCCTAACCGTAACAAGGTTGGTTCTGTGTCTTGGGATCAGATTAGAGAGATTGCAGAAATCAAAATGCCTGACTTAAACGCATTCAAGATTGAGTCAGCAATGAAATTGGTAGCAGGTACCGCGCGCAGCATGGGAATCACAGTGTCTGGTACGGCTCCTTGGAGTGAGTAATTAAAAAGCAAATGGCTAGAATTTCTAAAAACAGAAAAGCAGTTTTAGCGAAGTACGATCCTGCCAAGGAGTACGCATTGTTAGAGGCTGCGGGCGTAGTGAAGGATATTACCTTCACAAAGTTCGATGCATCCGTTGACATTGACGTGCGTTTGGGGGTTGATCCTCGCAAAGCTGATCAAATGGTAAGAGGTGTTGTGACACTTCCCCACGGAACCGGTAAAGATGTTCGTGTATTGGTACTTTGCACGCCTGACAAAGAGCAGGAAGCAAAAGATGCAGGAGCAGACTTCGTAGGTTTAGATGAGTACATCCAAAAAATTGAAAAAGGGTGGACTGACATTGATGTTATCATTACCATGCCAGCGGTAATGGCTAAAGTTGGTAGACTAGGTAGAATCCTTGGTCCACGTAACTTGATGCCAAACCCTAAAGCAGGTACTGTAACTACTGACGTTGCTAAAGCAGTGAAAGAAGTTAAAGCTGGTAAAATCGACTTTAAAGTTGATAAAACCGGTATCATTCACACTAGCATCGGGAAAGTTTCTTTTGGACCTGAGCAGCTAGCTGAGAACGCCACAGAAGTGCTTGCCACTTTGAACCGTTTGAAGCCGTCTTCTGCCAAAGGAACTTATATTAGAAGCATCACATTGTCTAGCACAATGAGCCCTGGTGTAGTGGTTGATAAAAACTCTATTTAACGAGACGAAGAGATGACAAGAGAAGAAAAAGAAATCATTGTACAGGATTTGAGCGAAAAGTTTGCTCAGTCTGGATTCTTCTACATCACTGATGCTTCAGAACTGACGGTAGCCACTATCAATAGCTTCAGAAGACTTTGTTTTGACAGAGGGATTGAATACAAAGTGTACAAAAACACTTTGATCCGCAAAGCCCTAGATACTCTTGATACAGATACATCTTCAATGGATGTAGCCTTGAAAGGTTCTTCTGGGATTTTGTTTGCCAACGGTGCAGGAAACGGTCCAGCTAAATTGCTGAAAGACTTCCGCAAGACTGGCGCAAAAAAGCCGCTTTTGAAAGGTGCTTACATTGACAGCAGCATTTACTTAGGTGAAGAGCAGTTGGATGCCTTGAGCAACATCAAATCAAAAGAGGAATTACTGGGAGACCTTATCGCACTTCTTCAGTCACCAGCCAAAAACGTTATCTCTGCTCTTCAGAGCGGTGGAAACATCCTGGCCGGCGTAGTGAAGACTTTATCAGAGAGAGAACAATAAACTTAAATTTAAAACAACTTTTAATTACTAATAAAAATGGCAGATTTGAAAGCATTCGCTGAGCAGTTGGTTAACTTAACTGTTAAAGAAGTTAATGAACTTGCTACGATCCTTAAGGATGAGTATGGTATTGAGCCAGCAGCAGCTGCTCCTGTTATGATGGCTGGTGGTGCTGGTGGAGACGCTGGAGCTGCTGCAGAAGAGAAAACATCTTTTGATGTTATTCTTAAGTCAGCAGGTGCTTCTAAGCTAGCAGTAGTGAAGCTAGTTAAAGAATTGACTGGCCTTGGCTTGAAAGAAGCAAAAGAACTAGTTGATGGTGCTCCAAAGCCTTTGAAAGAAGGTGTTGATAAAAACGAAGCTGATTCATTGAAGAAAGCTTTGGAAGAAGCTGGTGCTGAAGTGGAGGTTAAGTAATCCACGCTACATCATCCATTACCACTAAAGGTTAGACCTGGCATTTTCGTCAGGTCTTTTCCTGTTTGTACCTAGAAAGGAATTTCTAGAAAATTTAAGGCAAATGGCTGAAAATCAGCTGTTAGCACGACAAAGTTTAAACGTTTAAATCAGACAACTTTGGCTACAAGTAAAACGACAGAGCGGATTAATTTCGCTTCCATCAAAAAGGTCATTGAGTATCCTGACTTTTTGGATGTACAGCTGAAGTCCTTCCAGGACTTTTTCCAATTGGAAACAGCCGCCGAAAACCGCACAGAAGAAGGTCTTTTCAAAGTGTTTGCAGAGAACTTTCCCATCTCTGACTCAAGAGAGAACTTCGTTCTTGAATTCGTTGACTACCACGTTGACCCACCAAAATACTCAGTGGATGAGTGTATTGACCGCGGCCTAACGTATTCTGTTCCGTTGAAAGCAAAGCTTCGCCTCATCTGTAATGATGATGACAACGAAGATTTTGAGACAATTGAGCAAGAGGTGTTCTTAGGGAACATCCCATACATGACCGAGAAAGGCTCATTTGTGATCAATGGCGCCGAACGCGTGATTGTATCTCAGCTGCACCGTTCACCAGGTGTGTTCTTTGCGCAAAGCAAGCACACCAACGGTACCAAACTTTATTCTGCCAGAATTATTCCTTTCAAAGGATCTTGGATAGAATTCGCGACAGACGTGAACAACGTGATGTACGCGTACATTGACCGTAAGAAGAAATTCCCGGTTACCACCCTTTTAAGAGCTATCGGTTACGGTACTGACAAAGACATTCTGGACTTGTTCGGGTTGTCAGAAGAAGTTAAGGCTGATAAGAAGACCCTTAAGAAAGTTGTAGGTAGAAAGCTGGCGGCAAGGGTTCTTAGAACCTGGACCGAGGACTTCGTGGATGAGGACACTGGTGAAGTAGTTTCTATTGACCGGAATGAAGTTATCTTAGAGCGTGACTCTGAGGTAACCGAAGACGATCTGGACATCATCATTGACTCAGGTGTTAAGTCTATCATTCTTCACCGTGAGAATGTAAACATTGCAGATTACACCATTATCTACAACACCCTTCAGAAAGATAACTCTAACTCTGAGCAAGAAGCCGTAGAGCAGATCTACCGCCAGTTGCGTAACACAGAGGCGCCAGACGTTGAGACGGCCAGAGATATCATCCAGAAGTTGTTTTTCAGTGATAAGCGTTATGATTTAGGAGATGTTGGTCGTTATAGAATCAACAAGAAACTAGGTCTTGACAAAAACTGGGAAGCCAAGGTGTTGACCAATGAGGACATCGTTCTTATTGTGAAGTACCTGATTGGTTTGATTAACTCACGTGCCGTAGTGGATGATATTGACCACTTAAGTAACCGTAGAGTAAGAACCGTTGGCGAGCAGTTGTATGCGCAGTTTGGAGTTGGCCTTGCCCGTATGGCCAGAACCATCAAAGAGCGTATGAACGTCCGTGACAACGAGGAGTTCAAACCAGTAGATTTGATCAATGCCAGAACATTGTCATCTGTGATCAACTCTTTCTTTGGTACCAATCAGTTGTCTCAGTTCATGGACCAGACCAACCCGCTGGCAGAAATCACACACAAGCGTAGAGTTTCTGCACTAGGGCCAGGAGGTCTATCCAGAGAGCGTGCCGGTTTTGAGGTTCGTGACGTTCACTACACCCACTACGGCCGTCTTTGTACCATTGAAACTCCAGAGGGGCCAAACATTGGTTTGATTTCTTCTCTGTGCGTGCACGCACGTGTAAACAGCATGGGCTTTATTGAGACACCTTACAGAAATGTGGTGAACGGTAAAGTAGATGTAACGTCTACCGTGAAATACCTGACTGCTGAAGAAGAAGATACCCACCACATTGCGCAGGCCAACGCCCGCATTGATGAAGAGGGTAACTTTGTAAACGATAAAGTAAAAGGTCGTTTTGAAGGTGACTTCCCGGTGGTAGAGCCAGAGCGCTATACCTACATGGACGTTGCTCCAAACCAAATCGTATCAGTAGCTGCGTCTTTGATTCCTTTCTTGGAGCATGACGATGCTAACCGTGCCTTGATGGGATCTAACATGCAGCGCCAGGCGGTTCCTCTGGTGAAGCCACAGGCTCCAATTGTAGGAACAGGTCTAGAAGGCAGAGCCGCTTTGGACTCCAGAGCATTGGTGCGTGCTGAAGGCGAAGGGGAAGTACACTTTGTAGATGCTGACAGAATCATCATCCGTTACGACTTAAGCGATGCGGAGAAACTGGTGAGCTTTGATGCAGAATTTGTCACTTATGACTTGATCAAATTCCGTCGTACTAACCAAGACACTTGTATCAACCTGACTCCTTTGGTGAAAAAAGGAGAGAAGGTGACGTTGGGTCAACCATTGTGCGAAGGATATGCTACTAACCAAGGTGAACTTGCCCTGGGTAGGAACTTACAGGTTGCGTTCATGCCTTGGCAAGGATACAACTTTGAAGATGCGATTGTTATCTCTGAGCGCGTAGTGAGAGATGACATCTTTACTTCTATTCACATTGAAGAGTTTGAGCTGGAAGTTCGTGAGACGAAGCGTGGCGAAGAGGAATTAACCTCTGAGATCCCGAACGTGAGCGAAGAAGCCGTTCGTAACCTAGATGAGAATGGTATCATTAGAATTGGTGCCGAGGTACGTGAAGGTGATATTCTGATTGGTAAAATCACTCCTAAAGGAGAGACGGATCCAACGCCAGAGGAGAAATTGCTTCGTGCCATCTTCGGTGACAAAGCCGGTGATGTGAAGGATGCTTCCTTGAAAGCGCCGCCATCTTTGAACGGGGTAGTGATTGAGACCAAACTTTTCTCTCGTCCTAAGAAAGACAAAAACCTGCGGGCCAAGTCTAAGAAGGAAGTGGAAGAACTGAAGGCAAAATACAACAGCGAACTCAAAGCCGTGAAGAACGTGATGATTGAGAAGCTGGTAACGTTGCTGGAAGGCAAAACGAGCCAAGGTGTTCGTCACCGTTTTGGAGATGAGATGCTGGCCAAAGGTGCCAAGTTTGGTAAGAAGAACATCACTGAGGCACTTTTCCCTGACAAAAACCCTTATAAGGACGAAAGCAACTATGCCGTAGCCGAAGAGGTGAACATGTTCAAGGACTTGATCCTGGAAGGATGGACCGCAGATGAGCAGACCAACAAGATGTTGCTGGAACTGGTGAAAAACTACACCAAGCGCCGCAACACTATCTCTGCTCGTTTCAAACGCGATCGCTTTACCCTGGAGGTAGGAGATGAGTTGCCAGCTGGTATTGTGCAATTGGCCAAAGTATACATCGCTAAGAAGCGTAAGCTGAAAGTAGGTGATAAGATGGCTGGTCGTCACGGTAACAAAGGGGTTGTAGCTCGTATCGTGCGCGATGAGGACATGCCATTCCTGGAAGATGGAACGCCAATGGACATCGTGTTGAACCCGCTGGGTGTACCATCTAGGATGAACATTGGTCAGATCTACGAAACCGTATTAGGTTGGGCAGGTCTGAAACTGGGACGTAAATACGCTACGCCAATCTTTGACGGCGCTTCTGAAGACGAAGTATCTGCAGAGTTGACAGCGGCGGGCGTTCCACGTTATGGACGTACCTACTTATTTGATGGTTTAAGCGGAGATCGTTTTGACCAGCCGGTAACCGTTGGTGTGATTTACATGCTGAAACTAGGTCACTTGGTAGATGATAAGATGCACGCCCGTTCTATTGGACCATACTCCTTGATTACGCAGCAGCCATTGGGTGGTAAAGCCCAGTTTGGTGGTCAGCGTTTCGGTGAGATGGAGGTGTGGGCATTGGAGGCCTTTGGTGCCGCCAACGTTCTACAGGAAATCCTGACCGTGAAGTCTGATGACGTGATTGGTCGTGCGAAGGCCTATGAAGCCATTGTAAAAGGAGACGTGTTGCCTAAGCCAAATATCCCTGAGTCCTTTAACGTGTTAATTCACGAACTCAGAGGTCTGGCCCTGGAGATTACGCTGGACTAATGTGATACAGTTTTGAGGAGATTTCAGAAAAAGAGGCCAAAAACGGCTCTTTCTGAAGTCTCCTTAACTCACATGAATAGCCTTAAGAACAAAAAGGAGTTTTACATATCTAGCAACACATAACATGGCGTTAGCAAGAAATAAAAAGTTAGTTCAAGACTTCTCTAAAGTGACCATCAGCTTGGCTTCCCCAGAATCTATCCTGGAGAGATCAAACGGTGAGGTGACTAAACCGGAAACTATCAACTACAGAACCTACAAGCCAGAAATGGGTGGTCTGTTCTGCGAGCGTATTTTCGGGCCAGTGAAGGATTGGGAGTGCCATTGCGGTAAATACAAGAGAATCCGTTACAAAGGGATTATCTGTGACCGTTGTGGAGTGGAGGTAACTGAGAAAAAAGTGCGTCGTGAGCGCATGGGCCATATTGAGTTGGTAGTACCGGTAGCACATATCTGGTACTTTAAGTCATTGCCTAACAAAATTGGTTATCTATTGGGTCTGCCCACCAAGAAATTGGATCAGATCATTTACTATGAGCGGTATGTAGTTATTCAGGCAGGTATCCTAGCAGAAGACGGTGTGAACACACTGGACTTCTTGACGGAAGATGAGTACCTGGACATGATTGACAAACTTCCTCGCGAGAACCAGATGTTGGACAACCATGATCCAAACAAGTTCATCGCGAAGATGGGTGCCGAGGCGTTACAAATGTTATTGGAGCGCATTAGCTTGGATGACTTGTCCTATGACCTCCGTTATTCAGCTGCTCATGAAACATCTCAGCAACGTAAGGCAGATGCCTTAAAGCGCCTACGCGTAGTAGAGGCTTTCCGTGATGCTGCTACCAGAATTGAGAACAAGCCTGAGTGGATGGTGATCCGCATGGTGCCTGTGATTCCACCGGAATTGCGCCCGTTGGTTCCATTGGATGGCGGTCGTTTCGCTACCTCAGATTTGAACGACTTGTATCGTCGCGTAATCATCCGTAACAACCGTCTTAAGCGCCTGATCGAGATCAAAGCGCCAGAGGTGATTCTCCGGAATGAGAAGCGTATGCTCCAAGAGGCGGTAGACTCACTGTTTGACAACTCACGTAAAGTGAACGCTGTGAGAGCAGAAGGTAACCGTGCCTTGAAATCTCTATCTGACATGCTGAAAGGTAAGCAAGGACGTTTCCGTCAAAACTTGCTTGGTAAGCGTGTGGATTACTCTGGTCGTTCTGTAATTGTAGTAGGTCCAGAACTGAAACTGCATGAGTGCGGTCTGCCTAAGAACATGGCGGCTGAGCTTTTCAAACCGTTCATCATCCGTAAGCTTATTGAGCGCGGTATTGTAAAAACGGTAAAGTCTGCCAAGAAAATTGTAGACAGAAAAGACCCAGTGGTTTGGGATATTCTGGAGAACGTGTTGAAAGGACACCCGGTACTGTTGAACCGTGCTCCTACGCTCCACAGATTAGGTATCCAGGCATTCCAGCCAAAGCTGATTGAAGGAAAAGCAATCCAGTTGCACCCATTGGTGTGTACGGCCTTCAACGCTGACTTTGACGGTGACCAGATGGCGGTGCACGTTCCACTAGGACCTGCTGCTGTTTTGGAAGCCTCTATGTTAATGCTGGCCGCCCACAATATCTTGAACCCTGCCAACGGTGCTCCAATTGCGGTACCTTCTCAGGACATGGTATTGGGTCTGTACTACGTGACCAAAGGAAAACGCACCACTGAGAACGAAGTAATCAAAGGCGAAGGCATGTCCTTCTATAGCGCTGAAGAGGTAATCATTGCCATCAATGAAGGCAGATTGTCTAAGCAGGCATATATCAAAGTAAGAACCAACATAATGGGCGAGGACGGCCAATTAACTTACAAGTTAATTGAAACCGTAGCCGGTAGAGTTCTATTCAACCAATTGGTGCCAGAGGCGGTAGGCTATGTAGACGAACTTCTTACCAAGAAGAAACTACAGCAGATCATCTCTCGCGTGTTCAAAGTGACAGGAATGGCCAGAACGGCCCAGTTCCTGGATGATATCAAAACCCTAGGATTCCAGTCTGCCTACAAAGGTGGTCTATCCATGGGTCTTGGTGACATCGTTATCCCTAAGGAGAAGGACATCCTTGTGGCTGAGGCCAAAAAAGACGTAGACGCTGTTTGGGCGAACTACTCTATGGGTCTTATCACAGATAACGAGCGTTACAACCAGGTAATTGACATTTGGACGCGTATCAATAACCAAATCACTGAAACGTTGATGAGCCGTCTTGAAAAAGACGATCAAGGTTTCAACTCCATCTTCATGATGATGCACTCAGGAGCCCGTGGTTCCAGAGAGCAGATCCGTCAGTTGGGGGGTATGAGAGGTTTGATGGCCAAGCCACAGAAATCATTGCAAGGATCCGTAGGGGAAATCATTGAAAACCCGATTCTATCCAACTTCAAAGAAGGTTTGGATGTAATTGAGTACTTCATCTCTACCCACGGTGCTCGTAAAGGTCTTGCGGATACAGCCTTGAAAACGGCAGATGCGGGTTACTTGACCCGTCGTCTGGTAGACGTTTCTCAGGACGTAATCGTGAATGAGACAGACTGCGGTACCCTGCGTGGTCTTGAGGTGAGCGCCTTGAAAGACAATGAGGACATCGTTGAGTCACTGTCTGAGCGTATCTTAGGTCGTGTGAACGTCCATGATATTGTTAACCCGCACACCAACGAGGTAATCTTGGAGTCTGGTAACGAAATCACTGAGGAAGTTGCCAAAATCATTGAGACCACAGCTATTGAGGCGGTGGAGATTCGTTCGGTATTAACCTGTGAGACCAAGCGCGGTATCTGTGCCAAGTGCTACGGCCGTAACTTGTCTACCGGTAGAATGGTGCAGAAAGGGGAAGCTGTTGGAGTAATTGCTGCTCAGTCAATTGGTGAGCCAGGTACTCAGTTAACACTTCGTACTTTCCACGTGGGTGGTACAGCGTCTAACATTGCGGTAGATGCAGCCATTCGTGCCAAGTTTAATGGAGTTGTGGAGTTTGAGGATGTAAGAACTATTGATACCACCAATGCCGAAGGTGACCGCGTGAAAGTGGTAATGGGACGCTCTGGTGAAGTAAAAGTAGTAGAGAAAGGTACTGGCAAGTTGTTAATTAGTAACCACGTTCCTTACGGTTCATTCTTGATAGTGGACGAAGGACAAGAGGTTACCAAAGGCGACGAGCTATGTAACTGGGATCCATACAACGCGGTTATCTTATCTGAGTTTGACGGGGCCATTGAATACGATTCTATTGTGGAAGGTATCACTTTCCGGGAAGAGTCTGACGAGCAGACTGGTCACCGTGAAAAGGTAATCATTGAAACAAAGGATAAAACCAAAAACCCTGCTATTGTAGTAAACCCTGCCAACGGTGAGCCAAAAGGCTATAACATTCCGGTAGGTGCCCACATTACAGTAGAAGACGGACAAAAGATCAATGCCGGTCAGATTGTAGCTAAAATCCCACGTGCCATTGGTAAAACCCGCGACATTACAGGTGGTCTGCCACGCGTTACCGAGCTCTTTGAAGCACGTAACCCGTCTAACCCAGCCGTAGTGAGTGAGATTGATGGTGTGGTAACATACGGTGGCGTGAAACGCGGTAACCGTGAGATCTACATCGAGTCTAAGGATGGTGTAAAGAAGAAGTATATGGTACCTCTTTCTAAGCACATCCTGGTGCAGGACAATGACTTTGTGCGTGCCGGTGTTCCATTGTCTGATGGTGCTATCACACCAAATGATATCCTGAACATCCAAGGACCAGGTGCCGTGCAGGAATACTTAGTGAACGAGATTCAAGAAGTATACCGTCTGCAAGGTGTGAAGATCAACGACAAGCACATTGAAGTGGTGGTTCGTCAGATGATGCAGAAGGTAAACGTATTGGATCCAGGTGACACCAGCTTCCTGGAGAACCAGACCGTGGATAAGGTAACGTTCATGGAAGAGAATGACATGATCATTGACATGAAAGTAGTGGAAGATGCAGGAGACTCAACTGCCATGAAACCAGGTATGATTGTGACGGCTCGTCGCCTACGTGATGAGAACTCCAGCCTGAAACGTCGTGACCTCCGCCTGGTAACGGTACGTGATGCGCAACCTGCTGTATCAAGACCTACCCTTCAAGGTATCACACAAGCCTCTCTTGGCACGCAAAGCTTTATCTCGGCGGCATCCTTCCAGGAGACCACTAAAGTTCTTAGCGAGGCGGCCATCAAAGGAAAAGCAGATGAACTGCTTGGCTTGAAAGAAAACGTAATTGTTGGCCACTTAATCCCGGCAGGTACTGGCTTAAGAGAATACACTAAATTGATTGTTGGTTCTAAGGAAGAGTATGAAGCCCTTTCTGCCAGCAGACAATCAGGTGTAAAATCAAAGCAAGGCGAACTGCAAGAGAAATAAGATGGCAGCGACGGAACCACAAGGACAGATCAACATTGAGTTGACTGAGGAAATTGCAGAGGGTCAATACGCCAATCTGGCTATGATTGCCCATTCACACAGTGAATTTGTAATTGACTTTATTCGCTTGATGCCTGGAATTCCGAAGGCCAAAGTAAAAGCAAGAGTGGTGATTACTCCAGAGCATGCCAAGCGTTTATTGGCTGCTTTGGAGGAAAACATTCTAAAATATGAGCAAAGTTTTGGGGGTATAAAGCAGACGCCGGAAGCCCCCAGCTTTCCTCTAAACTTTGGTGGAACAATTGGCGAAGCCTAAGCCATTAATAATAAGTGAATTAAAACTTTGAATTTGCAAAGCAAAATTTATACCTTTGCAGACCATTTTTTGAAGAGAGAAATCAGTATAAAAAAGTTAGTAAATGCCTACTATACAACAATTAGTAAGAAAGGGAAGAGAGAAACTAACATCTAAGTCTAAATCCCCAGCCCTTGACTCATGCCCGCAGAGACGTGGCGTGTGCACGCGCGTTTACACAACCACACCTAAGAAGCCGAACTCAGCGATGAGAAAAGTGGCTCGTGTGCGTTTGACAAACGGCAAAGAAGTCAATGCTTATATCCCAGGTGAAGGCCACAACCTACAGGAGCACTCTATTGTGTTAATTAGAGGTGGTCGTGTGAAAGACTTACCAGGTGTAAGATATCACATCATCCGTGGTGCTTTGGATACAGCTGGTGTAAACGGTCGTCTACAGTCTCGTTCTAAATATGGAGCGAAGCGTCCTAAACCAGGTCAACCAGCGGCAGCAGCAGCAGGTAAAGGCGGTAAGAAAAAATAATAAGGATTTAGATAATGAGAAAAGCGAAACCAAAGAAGAGAATTCTTCTTCCTGATCCTAAGTACAAAGAGACTCTTGTTACCCGTTTTGTAAACTACCTGATGGTAGACGGTAAAAAGAGTGTGGCTTATAAAATATTTTACGATGCTTGCGACTTAGTTGAGAAAAGAACTAAGGAGAACGGTCTAGAGACCTGGAGAAAAGCATTGAACAATATCATGCCAGGTGTAGAGGTGAAAAGCCGCCGTGTAGGTGGTGCTACTTTCCAGGTGCCTACTGAAGTGCGTCCGGATAGAAAGATTTCTCTTGGTATCAAATGGATGATTTCTTACGCTCGTAAGAGAGGTGAGAAAACAATGATGGATAAATTGGCTGGTGAGATCATCGCCGCCGCCAAAGGAGAAGGTGCTGCTGTGAAGAAGAAAGACGACACTCACAGAATGGCGGAAGCCAACAAGGCATTCTCACACTTTAGATTCTAATTAATGGCTCGGGATTTAAGATTCACAAGAAATATTGGTATTGCCGCGCACATTGATGCAGGTAAGACCACGACTACAGAGCGTATCCTTTACTATGCAGGTGTAAGCCACAAAATAGGAGAGGTGCATGATGGAGCCGCCACCATGGACTGGATGGAGCAGGAGCAGGAAAGAGGTATCACTATCACCTCTGCCGCTACTACTGTAAACTGGGATTATAGAGGCGAAAAATATCATATCAACATCATTGATACACCAGGTCACGTTGACTTTACTGTTGAAGTAAACCGCTCCCTTCGTGTATTGGATGGTTTAGTATTCTTGTTTAGTGCAGTAGATGGTGTTGAGCCACAATCTGAAACTAACTGGAGACTTGCCGATAACTATAAAGTTGCCCGTATTGGTTTTGTTAACAAAATGGACCGTTCTGGCGCTGACTTTTTAGGGGTTTGTAAGCAGGTAAAAGAAATGCTAGGTAGCAATGCCGTAGCGTTACAATTGCCAATAGGTGCTGAAGACAACTTCAAAGGAGTAGTAGACCTGGTTAACTTCCGTGGTATTGAGTGGAATGAATCTGATAAAGGTATGACCTTTACTGAGGTTCCAATTCCAGAAGATATGATGGAAGAAGCGGAAGAATACAGAGAGAAATTGTTGGAAGCAGTAGCTGATTACGATGAGGCTTTGATGGAGAAATACTTTGAAGATCCAGCGTCTATCACAGAGGCTGAAATCATTGAAGCTCTTCGGAAAGCAACCATTGACATGGCGATTGTGCCAATGCTATGTGGTTCTTCTTTCAAAAACAAAGGTGTACAAACAATGCTTGACTATGTGATGGCTTTAATTCCATCACCTCTTGATAAGGATAACATTGTTGGTACCAACCCAGATACAGGAGAAGAAGTAGTGCGCAGACCTAGCGAAAGCGATCCATTCGCTGGCTTGGCTTTCAAAATCGCTACTGACCCTTATGTAGGACGTCTTTGTTTCGTACGCGCCTATTCAGGAGTACTGGAGTCAGGATCTTACGTATACAATACTCGTTCAAATAACAAAGAACGTATCTCCCGTATCTTCCAGATGCACGCTAACAAGCAGAACCAAATTGAAAGATTGGCTGCAGGAGACATTGGAGCGGTAGTTGGTTTCAAAGACATCAAAACAGGAGATACACTTTGCGACCAAAGCGCGAAAATCGTTTTGGAATCAATGGACTTCCCAGAGCCAGTAATCGGATACGCTATTGAGCCTAAAACTCAGGCTGACTCTGATAAAATGGGTATGGCGATTGCCAAGCTTATTGAAGAAGATCCAACCCTACAGGTAAACACTGACGAGGAAACTGGTCAGACTATCTTGAGAGGTATGGGTGAACTTCACTTGGAGATCATAATTGACCGCATGAAGCGCGAGTTCAAGGTTGAGTTGAACCAAGGAGCACCACAGGTGGCTTACAAAGAAACTATCACTAAGATGGTTGAGCACAGAGAAGTGTTCAAAAAGCAATCTGGTGGTCGTGGTAAGTTCGCCGACATTGTATTCAACATGGGACCACGTGAGGATGGCAAGCAAGGTCTTGAATTTGATAATGCAATTGTGGGTGGTGTGATTCCAAGAGAATTCATCCCTGCTGTGCAGAAAGGATTTGAAGAGGCCATGAAGAATGGTATCTTGGCCGGCTTCCCAATTGACTCAATGAAAGTGCGTTTGTTCCACGGATCATTCCACGATGTTGACTCTGACTCATTGTCATTTGAATTGGCAGCCCGTCAAGGATTTAGAGAAGCTGGAAAGCAGTGTGCTCCAAAATTACTCGAGCCAATCATGGCAGTAGACGTGGTTACTCCTGATGAGTACACTGGTCCGGTAACAGGTGACTTGAACAGAAGAAGAGGTATCATGAAAGGTATGGATACCAAAGGAACTTCAACGGTAGTAAAAGCTGACGTTCCTCTTTCTGAATTGTTCGGTTACGTGACTGACTTACGTACCATTACTTCTGGCCGTGCAACAGCTTCGCTTACTTTCTCTCATTATGAGCAAGTACCGCAAAACTTGGCAGATGGTATCATCGCAAAATTAAAAGGAACAGCTAAATAAGTTGAAATAGAATGAATCAAAAGATCAGAATTAAGCTGAAATCTTACGATCATAATCTGGTGGATAAGTCATCAGAGAAAATCGTGAAAGCGGTGAAAGCGACTGGCGCGATCGTGAGTGGTCCCATTCCTTTGCCAACTGAGAAAGACATTTTCACAGTATTGCGTTCTCCACACGTAAACAAGAAAGCGCGTGAGCAATTCCAACTTTGCACCTACAAGAGACTAGTAGATATCTATTCTACATCTTCTAAAACGGTAGATGCTTTGATGAAATTAGAATTGCCAAGCGGTGTTGATGTTGAAATCAAAGTTTGATAATACTATTTCCATTAAAAAGGGAGAGGGATAACCTCTCCCTTTTTTTATACCGTTTTTGGTCAGTTTTCTAGAAAAGAAGCCAAAAACGAACCAGTAAATTTCAGCCATGCAAAGGGGAGTTTGAAAAGGAATCAATCATCCATGTATTTGAAAGAACGATAGAAAAAGGGAAAGTAATTCCTTTAATTACATATAAACCTTTAGTATCTGAAAACAAATAATTTAGCGGGGCTTGTAAAAGAAAAAATAAATAATGAACTTTGCACTCCCAAATAACACCTAAACGGGTGTATTGTATTCATTGTTAAATAAATAAAGTAGAATGCCTGGAATTATCGGTAAGAAAATCGGAATGACAAGCCTCTTCACACCTGAGGGTAAGAGCGTGGCCTGTACTTTGATTCAAGCAGGACCATGCGTTGTGACCCAGGTCAAAACGCAGGAAGTGGATGGCTATACAGCTATCCAGCTTGGATACGGAGAGAAGAAAGTAAAAAGAACAAGCAAAGCGCTTGCTGGCCACTTCCAAAAAGCTAATACAACTGCTAAGAAAAAGCTGGTTGAATTTAGATTAGAAGACGTTGCTTCATATTCATTAGGAGATGAAGTAAACGTAGGTTCATTTGAAGAAGGTGAATTTGTAGACGTAGTAGGTATCTCAAAAGGTAAAGGTTTTCAAGGCGTTGTGAAACGTTACAACTTTGCCGGTGTTGGTGGGCAGACTCACGGTCAGCACAACAGAGCAAGACACCCTGGTTCAATTGGTGCCTGTTCATGGCCATCCAGAGTATTCAAAGGAATGCGTATGGCTGGTAGAATGGGTGGCGACAGAGTTAAAATCCAAAACCTTCGTGTGCTAAGAATTTTGCCAGAACAAAACCTTCTGGTGGTAAGTGGTTCTGTGCCTGGTGCTAAAAATTCATTTATCGTAGTTGAGAAATAAGATGGAGATATCAGTTTTCAATAGTAAAGGCCAAGATACAGGAAGAAAAGTAACGCTTCCAGAGTCTGTGTTCGGGGTTGAGCCGAATGAGCATGCCATGTATCTGGATGTAAAGCAATATTTGGCTAACCAACGCCAAGGAACGCACAAATCTAAGGAGCGTGCTGAAATAGCTGGATCAACCAAAAAGATCAAGCGTCAAAAGGGTACAGGCGGAGCCAGAGCTGGTTCATTGAAGTCTCCAGTATTTGTTGGTGGTGGCCGTGTATTTGGTCCTAAGCCAAGAAACTACAGCTTCAAGCTTAACAAAAAGTTGAAAGCATTGGCAAGATTGTCAGCTTTGTCAACTTTGGCTAAAGGAGATAGAGTTGTCATGTTAGACAACTTGGTAATTGACACTCCAAGAACAAAGGATTTCATTGCTATTTTAAATGGCTTGAACCTATCTGCCAAGAAAACGCTTGTAATCACCAATGAGGTGAACACAAATGTTGTATTGTCTAGCAGAAATGTTCCTAAAGTGAAGGTTGCTACCGCTTCAGGTTTAACAACCTATGATTTGTTAAATGCTGACAGAGTAATTTGTTTAGAAGAGTCTCTTTCAGTTCTTGAAGAACTTTACGCCACAAAATAATGAGCATTTTAAAAAGACCATTGCTTACTGAGAAGCTGACCGCCCTAACAGAAAAGGGAGTGTTTGCCTTTGAGGTAGATAGAAAAGCAAATAAGATTGAGATCAAAAAAGCGATCCAGTCAAAATACGGAGTTACAGTAGAGAAAATTTCTACGATGCGTACCCAAGGCAAACTGAAATCTAGAAATACGAAATCAGGTGTGGTGACAGGTCGTACAGCCTCTACCAAGAAAGCTATTGTAACATTGAAAGAGGGAGAAGTTATTGACTTCTACAGCGGCATCTAAGTTTAAAATAGAATGGCATTAAGAAAACTAAGACCAACAACACCAGGTCAAAGATTTAGAATCGCGCCAGCCTTCACTGAAATCACGAAGAGCGAGCCTGAGAAATCTTTGTTGGCATCCAAGAAAAAATCTGGTGGACGTAACAATGCGGGACGTATGACCATGCGCTATATTGGCGGTGGACATAAGAAAAGATTCCGTATCATCGACTTCAAAAGAACGAAGTTTGGTGTTCCTGCAACTGTAAAAGCCATTGAGTACGATCCAAACAGAACGGCTCGTATCGCATTGCTTTACTATGCAGATGGTGAAAAAACCTACATCATTGCTCCAGCTGGTTTGGCAGTGGACGCAACAGTAGTATCAGGACCGGGAGTAGCTCCAGAAGTGGGTAACGCTCTTCCTTTATCTGATATTCCTCTAGGTACCATTGTACACAACATTGAGTTAACTCCAGGTAATGGCGGTATCATGGCAAGAAGTGCAGGATCTTATGCGCAGCTTGTAGCAAGAGAAGGCCGTTACGCTACCTTGAAGTTACCATCAGGTGAAATGAGAATGGTTCTGGTTAACTGTATGGCTACTGTAGGATCAGTATCCAATGCAGACCACATGAATGTGAAGTTAGGCAAAGCCGGACGTAGCAGATGGATGGGTATCAGACCACGTGTAAGAGGTGTTGCTATGAACCCTGTCGATCACCCAATGGGTGGTGGTGAAGGTAAGTCATCAGGTGGTCACCCACGTTCACGTAATGGCTTGTACGCCAAAGGTCAGAAGACCAGAAACAAAAATAAATACTCAGAGAACCTGATCGTTAATAGAAGGAAAAAATAAGTAATGGCAAGATCATTAAAAAAAGGGCCTTATATTGACTTTAGGCTCGATAAGAAAGTCCAGGCAATGGACGAATCTGGTAAGAAAGCGGTAATCAAAACTTGGTCTCGCCGCTCTATGATTTCTCCAGACTTCGTAGGTCATACATTTGCTGTGCATAACGGGAATAAATTCATTCCTGTGTATGTAACTGAAAACATGGTAGGTCACAAGTTAGGCGAGTTTGCTCCAACCAGAAACTTTAGAGGCCATATTGCTAAAAAGGATAAAGGTAAGAGATAATGGAAGCGGTAGCTAAACTAAATAATGTACCAAGCTCACCTCGTAAGATGAGATTGGTAGCGAACTTGATTCGTGGTAAAAGTGTTACACGCGCTCTTGGCTTACTTAAGTTTGAAGCCAACGCAGGTGCACCTAAGCTAGAGAAGCTTTTATTGTCTGCTTTGTCTAACTGGCAGCAAGTCAATGGAGATGCTCGGATTGAAGATGCCAATCTTTTTATCAAAGAGATCAAAGTTGATGAAGGCAAGATGTTGAAGCGTCTTCGTCCTGCTCCTCAAGGTAGAGGTCACAGGATCAGAAAAAGATCAAATCATGTAACGCTTGTGATTGATTCAAAACCAGAAGTGGAAGCAGTTGAATCATCCGAATCTAACAAAGCCAAATAGTTAAAATGGGACAAAAAGTTAATCCAGTTGGCCTAAGACTAGGTATCGTTAAAGGCTGGGACTCTAATTGGTACGGAGGAAAGGATTTCGCTGACAAACTTATTGAAGACGAAAAAATCCGTAAATATATTCTTGCCCGCATTCCAAAGGGTGGTATCTCAAAGATTATCATTGAGCGCACCCTTAAAAGAATCACCATTACTATCAACACGGCTCGTCCAGGTGTAGTTATTGGTAAAGGCGGTCAGGAAGTTGACAAAATCAAAGAAGAGCTGAAGAAAATCACCAGCAAAGATGTTCAAATCAATATCTTTGAAATTAAACGTCCAGAATTGGATGCTAAATTGGTAGGTGAGTCTGTAGCTCAACAACTTCAGGCACGTATCTCTTTCAGAAGAGCCATGAAGCAAGCCATTGCTTCTGCATTGAGAGTAGGTGCTGAGGGTATCAAAATTCAAGTTTCAGGCCGTTTAGGTGGTGCTGAAATGGCACGTACTGAGCATTACAAAGAAGGCCGTACTCCACTTCATACATTAAGAGCAGACATTGATTATGCTTTGTCAGAAGCTCAGACTGTATATGGTAAACTGGGGATCAAAGTTTGGATCTTCAAAGGAGAGGTTTTCGGAAAGCGTGACTTGTCTCCAAACGCTGGTCAGCAGAGCGGTGGACCTTCTTCAGGAGGCCCTCGCAACGATCGGAATGAAAGAGGTGGCAATGACCGTCGTGACGGTCGCAACAAGCGCCCTGATGCAAATCAGAAGCGTGGAGGTGCAAAGCGCAAGTAGTTGTTCAACCATTTTAGGTTAATTAAAAATGTTACAACCAAAACGGACTAAATATAGAAAGATGCAAAAAGGCCGTGTCCGCGGTCTGGCCCAAAGAGGAAGTACAATTTCTTTTGGATCATTTGCTATCAAGTCGCTAGAAGCCTCTTGGAT
Organism: Nibribacter ruber; assembly: GCF_009913235.1. Taxonomy (NCBI): domain Bacteria; kingdom Pseudomonadati; phylum Bacteroidota; class Cytophagia; order Cytophagales; family Hymenobacteraceae; genus Nibribacter; species Nibribacter ruber. The sequence goes on from NZ_CP047897.1 coordinate 3,646,379, forward strand.
TACTAGCCGTCAAATTGAAGCTGCGCGTATTGCAATGACGCGTGCCATGAAACGGGAAGGCCAAGTATGGATTCGCATTTTCCCAGACAAGCCTATCACCAAGAAGCCTGCAGAGGTTCGTATGGGTAAGGGTAAAGGATCTCCAGAGTATTGGGTAGCCGTGGTTAAGCCTGGTACCATTATGTTTGAATCTGATGGTGTTCCACTAGAAGTAGCGCAGGAATCTCTTCGTTTAGCTGCTCAAAAGTTGCCTGTCAGAACTAAGTTTGTTGTACGTAGAGATTACGTTGAGAAATAATCATGAAGCAGTCTGATATTAAGGCTTTCTCACTTACAGAAGTGAAGGAGCAACTTGCAGCAGAGAGAAACAACCTGGAGAACTTGAAGTTCGCCCATGCTATTTCTCCGTTGGAAAACCCAAGCAGAATTAAGCACACAAGAAAAACCATCGCCAGACTAGAGACTCAATTGCGGTCTCTAGAACTCAATGGCTAATTTAGAGATCCATGGAGACTAGAAATTTAAGAAAAGAGAGAACTGGACGCGTGGTAAGCAACAAGATGGACAAGTCCATCACCGTTGTGGTTGAAAGCAAGATGAAACACCCGATTTACGGTAAATTCTTGTCGAAGTCCAAAAAGTTCATGGCGCATGATGAAAATAATGAGTGCGGTATCGGTGATACTGTAACCATTATGGAAACCAGACCCATTAGTAAAAACAAGTGCTGGCGCTTAGTTGAAATCGTAGAAAGAGCTAAATAAGATGATACAACAAGAATCAAGACTTTCTGTTGCTGATAACAGTGGTGCAAAAGAGGTATTGTGCATTCGTATCTTAGGTGGTACAGGCAAGAAATACGCTTCTGTAGGAGATAAAATTGTTGTAACGGTAAAATCAGCTCTTTCTTCCGGAAACGTTAAGAAAGGTACTGTTACAAAGGCAGTAATTGTTAGAACGAAAAAAGAAGTACGTCGCAAGGATGGTTCTTATATCCGTTTTGATGACAATGCTGCTGTATTGTTGAACAATAACGACGAGCCTCGTGGTACGCGTATTTTTGGGCCAGTAGCCCGTGAATTGCGTGAAAGACAGTTTATGAAAATTGTTTCTTTGGCTCCTGAAGTATTATAGACCTTAGAGAGAGGAAAAGATGACAAAGAATAAACTTCATGTAAAGAAAGGCGATACTGTCAAAGTTATTGCTGGTGACGATAAAGGTAAAACTGGTACTGTAACTACTGTTTTGGTTTCTGACCAGAAAGTAATTGTTGAAGGTTTGAACCTGGTTTCTAAGCACCAAAAGCCAAGTGCTAAAAATCCTCAAGGTGGCATCAATAAAGTTGAAGCCCCTATTCATGCTAGCAACGTCATGCTGGTAGAGCCTGGCACTAACAACGCTACTAGAACTGGTAAAAAGTTGAACGACGGAGGTAAGCTTCAACGTTATTCCAAAAAATCTGGAAATTTAATCTAACATGGCGGCTAGACTTAAAGAAAAATATACAAAAGAAATCATGCCTTTGTTGAAGGAGAAATTCCAATACAAAAGCGTGATGGAAGTTCCAAAGATCACCAAGATCAGCATCAACAGAGGTATTGGTAATGCCGTGGCTGATAAGAAATTGGTTGACATTGGAGTAGATGAGCTGACAATCATTGCCGGTCAAAAAGCGGTACAGACCAAGGCTAAAAATTCAATCTCTAACTTCAAGCTAAGAGAAGGAATGCCAATTGGCGCCCGCGTGACGCTGAGAGGAGAGAAAATGTACGAGTTCTTAGACCGTTTAATGACAATCGCTCTTCCACGTGTGCGTGACTTCAAAGGTATCAGTGACAAAGGCTTTGACGGCCGCGGTAACTATACCCTGGGTGTGAAAGAGCAAATCATTTTCCCTGAGATTAGCATTGACAAGATTAAGTCAATCGCAGGTATGGACATCACGTTTGTGACGACAGCCAAAAATGATGAAGAAAGCTTTGAGCTTTTGAAAGCGTTTGGAATGCCTTTCGTCAATCTAAAGAAATAAGAAAATGGCTAAAGAATCAGTAAAAGCTAGAGAGCTTAAAAGACAGAAACTAGTTGCCAAATATGCTGCCAAGAGAGCTACTCTTAAAGCGGCTGGTGATTACGAAGCTCTGGATAAATTGCCTAAAAATGCCTCTCCAGTTCGTCTGCACAACCGTTGCAAATTAACCGGAAGACCTAGAGGATATATGAGAAAGTTCGGTATCTCTCGCGTAACTTTCAGAGAGATGGCCTCAGCTGGCAAGATTCCTGGAGTAACGAAGGCAAGTTGGTAATTATTATACCTGCTGTTTTATAAGTTAAGAAAGATTAGTATCTTTGCGGCTCCCTAAAAAGAGCGGAATCTAAAATTATAGTCTAATGCATTCAGATCCGATAGCAGATTATTTAACTAGACTACGGAATGCCATCAAGGCAAATCACCGTGTAGTTGAAATACCGGCTAGCAAAATAAAGAAGGAATTGACCAGAGTTCTCTACGAGAAAGGTTATATCCAAAGTTACAAGTTCGATGATAGCTCAGTTCAAGGCTCTATCAAAATTGCCTTGAAGTATGATCCAGCTAGCAAGCAATCTGCTATCGTGAAACTTGAGAGAGTCTCTAAGCCGGGGCTCCGCAAGTACGTGCACTTAGAGAAGTTGCCACGTGTATTGAATGGATATGGTATTGCCATTCTTTCTACCTCAAAAGGGGTAATCACTGACAAAGAGGCCAAAGGTCTTAATGTAGGTGGTGAGGTATTGTGTTACGTGTATTAATAAGTAGAAAATGTCACGGATAGGTAAACTTCCCATCACGCTTCCACAAGGTGTTGAGGTGTTGGTAAACCAGGAGAACCTGGTTACAGTGAAAGGCCCTAAAGGATCGCTTTCTGCTCCTGTTGATACAGATATTCAGGTTCAGGTTGAAGATGGGGTACTTACTGTAACTCGTCCTACTGAGCAGAAGAGACACAAAGCGCTTCACGGTCTTTATCGTTCTATCATTAACAACATGATAGTAGGTGTAAGCACTGGCTATAAAATTGATTTGGAACTGGTGGGCGTGGGTTACAAAGCCACTACTCAAGGTCAGACTTTGGAATTAGCTCTTGGATATTCACACAATATCTATGTTGCTCTTCCAGAAGAAATCAAAGCCAATGCGGTAACTGAAAAAGGTAAAGCGCCTGTTATTTCATTAGAAGGAATTGATAAGCAGTTGATAGGCCAGGTAGCTGCTAAGATTCGCTCACTGCGTAAAGTTGAGCCTTACAAAGGTAAAGGTATTCGCTTCGTGGGTGAGGTTGTTAGAAGAAAAGCTGGTAAAACTGCTTCTAAATAAGAAAGAGTATGTCATTCGATAAAGCAAAAAGAAGACTTAGAATCCGTCGAAGCATCCGTAACAAAGTTACTGGAACTGCACAACGTCCGCGTTTGGCAGTTTTTAGAAGCAATAAGTTTATCTATGCTCAAATTATAGATGATGTTAATGGTGTAACCTTGGCTTCTTCTTCCTCTGCCAAATTAGAGGCTGTAGCTGGTGAAAATAAGACAGGAGCTTCTGCTCATGTTGGACGTGATATAGCCACTAAAGCCCAGGAGAAAGGTATTACTGAAGTTGTATTCGACAGAGGTGGCTATCTTTACCATGGTAGAGTTAAATCATTAGCTGAAGGGGCTCGTGAAGCGGGTCTAAAATTCTAAGAAGATGTCAAAGTTGAATATTAGAAGTATCAAAGCAAGCGAAATCGAGCTGAAAGAGCGCGTAGTTGCTATCAACCGTGTTGCCAAGGTAGTAAAAGGTGGTAGAAGATTTAGCTTCTCCGCCATCGTGGTAGTTGGTGATGGTAATGGTGTAGTAGGCTATGGTTTAGGTAAAGCCAATGAGGTAACCGATGCTATTGCGAAAGGTATAGATGACGCTAAGAAAAACTTAGTGCGCGTTCCATTGTTCAAGCACACTGTGCCTCATGCAATGGAAGGTAAATTCTCTGGTGGTTTTGTACTAATCAAGCCTGCTGCTGCCGGTACCGGTGTAATTGCTGGTGGTGCAATGCGTGCAGTATTTGAAAGTGCTGGCATCAAAGATGTTTTGGCCAAGTCAAAAGGATCATCAAACCCGCATAACGTAGTTAAAGCAACTTTTGATGCTTTGTCTAAAATGCGCGATCCGCTTGTGGTTGCTCAGCAACGTGGTATTAGTTTACAACAAGTTTTCAACGGGTAATCATGGCTCAAGTTCAAATCACCCAGATTAAAAGTATTATTGACCGTCCGGAAAGACAAAAGGCTACTATGAAAGCCTTAGGTTTAGGGAAAATCAATAAGACTGTCATAAAAGAGTTTACTCCTCAGATTGCAGGAATGGTAAACCACGTACAACATTTAGTAGCAGTTAAGGAGGTATAATAATGAACTTAAGTACATTAAAACCTGCTGAAGGTTCTGTTAAGGACCGGAAGAGAATTGGTCGTGGTACCGGTTCTGGTAAAGGTGGTACATCTACCCGTGGTCATAAAGGAGCGAAGTCTCGTTCTGGTTACTCTTCTAAGGCTGGCTTTGAGGGCGGTCAGATGCCATTAGTGCGTCGTGTTCCAAAGTTTGGCTTTAAGAACTTTAACCGTGTTGAATATTCAGCCATTAACCTGGACGTTCTTCAGAACCTGATTACTAAAACTGGTTCAACTGTTATTAACTTTGATACCTTCCGTCAGAACGGTTTGGCTTCTAAGAATGACAACATCAAAGTTTTAGGAAGAGGCGAAATTACAAGTGCCATTGAAGTTCATGCTCATGCATTTTCTCAAACGGCAATTGAAGCAATTGAAAAAGCAGGCGGCAAGGTTGTGACTTTGTAATACATGAAGAAGCTGATTTCTACGATAAAGAATATTTTCGCCATTGAAGATTTGCGAGTTAGAATCCTAAATACTTTAGGATTCATCGCAATTTTCAGGCTAGGATCTTTTGTGGTACTTCCAGGAATAGATCCCAACCAGTTAAAATCTAGTACAAACGGGATTTTAGGGCTATTAGATACCTTCCTAGGTGGAGCATTTGGTAATGCTTCCATTTTTGCGTTGGGTATAATGCCGTATATTTCTGCCTCTATCGTACTGCAGCTTCTTACTATTGCTGTTCCTTACTTCCAAAAGTTGCAGAAAGAGGGTGAATCTGGTCGGAAGAAAATCAACCAGTACACTCGGGTTCTAACTATTGCCATCACCTTGGCTCAGTCCTTCGCCTTCATTGCGACTATTAACGCTGAAGCTATAAACCCTGCCGTTAACACTGGCCTATTTACTGTTTCTTCAATGATCATCCTTACTGCGGGCACTATGTTCTGTATGTGGTTGGGTGAGAAGATCACAGACAAAGGTATTGGTAACGGTATTTCTATGCTGATCATGATTGGTATAGTATCTCGTCTCCCGGGTGCTTTGCTGGGGGAGGCTATGGCTTTAGGACTTGGAAAGGCTCTTATTTTCATTATTGAGATTATTATCCTGTTCTTCGTGGTGATGGGCGTAGTTATGCTTACCCAAGCTATTAGAAGAATTCCGGTTCAATATGCTAAGCAAGTAGGTGGTAGTGCTTCCTTGGAAGCTGGCCAAAGACAGTTTATTCCCTTAAAGGTGAATGCTGCTGGTGTTATGCCAATCATTTTTGCCCAGTCTTTAATGTTCCTACCTGCTATGGTTGCTTCTTTCTGGCAAAGTGAGAGCACTGTCGCAAGTGAAATTGGTGCAGTATTCTCTGACTACACTTCCTGGCAGTATAACCTTTCCTTTGCAGTATTAATTATCGTCTTTACCTTTTTCTATACAGCCATTAGTGTGAATCCTAACCAGATTGCTGATGACTTGAAGAGAAGCGGCGGATTTGTACCGGGTATCAAACCAGGTTTGGCGACTTCTGAATTCATTGACGAGGTGTTAACAAGAATCACCTTCCCTGGTGCCTTGTTCTTGGCTGTCATTGCAATTCTTCCATCTATCGCCATGCTGTTTGGAGTTACTAGAGAGTTTGCAGCCTTCTTTGGTGGTACTTCTCTTATCATTTTGGTTGGCGTTGTGTTAGACACTCTTAATCAGATTGAGAGTTATCTTCTCATGAAGCACTATGACGGTATGATGAAGTCTGGTAAACTCAGAGGTAGATCTACTAACGTTGCAGTGGCTTCCTAAGGAATGATTGTTTACAAGACGGAAGAAGAGATTGAAATCATTAAGCAAAGTGCTCTTATCTTAGGGAAAGCACATGGCGAAGTTGCCAAAGCGATTACTGAAGGTATCAGCACTTTGCAATTAGATAAGATTGCAGATGAGTTTATCTGTGATCATGGAGGTCTGCCTTCCTTTAAAGGGTATAACGGTTTCAAAAATAGTTTATGCATTAGCCTAAACTCTGCTGTTGTACATGGTATCCCTAGCGCTTATACTCTGCAATCTGGAGACATTGTGTCTGTTGATTGTGGAGTTTATTTTAAGGGGTTTCATAGTGACAGTGCCTATACTTACGCAGTTGGCGAAGTAGATGCTTCTGTAACGGACTTGCTTACTAGAACGAAGGAGTCTCTTTATAAAGGAATTGAATGGGCAGTTGCTGGTGCTCGTGTAGGCGACATTGGATTTGCTGTTCAATCACATGTGGAGCAGTTCGGGTATGGAGTAGTGAGGGAATTGGTAGGGCATGGATTGGGCAAAAGCCTTCATGAAGGTCCTGAGGTTCCTAACTACGGTAAACGCGGGCAGGGCATGAAACTGCAAGAGGGTTTAGTCATTGCCATTGAACCTATGGTAAATCTGGGTTCAAGACATGTAGTGCAAGAGGAAGATGGCTGGACTATTCGGACTCGTGATAAAAAACCTTCTGCACATTTTGAGCATACTGTGGTAGTTAGAAAGGGGAAAGCCGAAATTTTGACTACTTTTGAATACATAGAAAAAGCATTGAACTAATTCATGGCTAAACAGTCTTCTATTGAACAAGACGGTACCATCATCGAGGCGCTATCCAACGCAATGTTCCGGGTAGAATTAGAAAATGGCCATCAAGTAATCGCTCACATTTCAGGTAAGATGCGGATGCACTACATCAAAATCTTGCCTGGTGATAGAGTGAAATTGGAAATGTCTCCCTACGACCTTAGTAAAGGAAGAATAGTTTACAGATACAAATAAGCAGATGAAAGTTAAAGCGTCAGTAAAAAAGCGCAGTGAAGACTGCAAAGTGATCAGACGTAAAGGGAAGCTTTACGTGATCAACAAGAAGAATCCACGTTATAAACAAAGACAAGGTTAATTTTTAAAACATGGCTAGAATAGCAGGAGTTGATATTCCAGATAACAAAAGAGGCGAGATTGCCTTGACGTACATTTTCGGCATCGGCCGGAAATTGTCACAGTCTATTTTGGTGAAGGCTGGGGTGGATCTTGACAAGAAAGTAAAGGATTGGACGGAGGATGAGGCGGGTGAAATCCGTAACGTTATCGCTTCAGAGCACAAAGTAGAAGGTGTTCTTCGTTCTGAGGTACAATTGCACATCAAGCGTTTGATGGACATTGGATCTTACCGTGGACTACGTCACAGAAAAGGTTTGCCAACCAGAGGTCAGAGAACTAAAAACAACTCTAGAACCAGAAAAGGCAAACGTAAAACTGTTGCAAACAAGAAGAAGGCATCTAAATAATTAAACTACAATGGCTCAGAAGAGAAAAGATAAAGCCAAGAAGCGTGTGGTTGTTGTGGAGCCTGTTGGTCAGGTGCACATCAAAGCTTCGTTCAATAATATCATCATCTCTGTTACCAACATCAATGGCCAAGTTATTTCTTGGGCATCTGCTGGTAAAATGGGATTCAAAGGATCTAAGAAAAATACTCCTTATGCCGCTCAGATGGCTGCCGCAGACTGTGGTAAAGTAGCCTATGAAGCTGGTATGCGTAAAGCAGAGGTTTTTGTTAAAGGTCCTGGCGCTGGTCGTGAGTCAGCTATCCGTACAATGCAGAACGTTGGTATTGAGATTACTTCTATCAAAGATGTAACGCCACTTCCGCACAACGGATGTCGTCCTCCCAAACGCAGAAGAGTTTAAGGATATTATTAAGTATTAGAAATGGCAAGATATACAGGCCCTAAGAGTAAAATCTCTAGAAGATATAACGAACCAATTTTTGGACCAAGCAAAGCCTTAGCTAAAAAGGCATATGGTCCAGGTCAGCATGGCCGTGGTCGTAGAAAGAAGCAATCTGAGTACGCTATCCAGTTGATGGAGAAGCAGAAAGCCAAGTACATCTACGGTGTACTGGAGAAGCAGTTCGCTAACTTGTTTGACAAAGCTGCTCGTAAAACGGGTATCACTGGTGAAAACTTATTGGCTCTTTTGGAGGCAAGATTGGACAACACGGTATACCGTTTAGGTATTGCTCCTACTAGACGTGGTGCACGTCAATTGGTTCTTCACAAGCACATTCTGGTTAATGGTGGCATTGTGAACATTCCTTCTTACACGTTGCGTCCTGGTGATGTAGTGAGTGTTCGTGAGAAATCTAAATCATTAGAAGCAATTACTACTAGCTTAGCTGGACGTAATGCTCGTCAGTTTACTTGGTTAGAGTGGGATGCCTCACAATATGTAGGTACTTTCATTGCAACTCCTCAGCGTGACCAAATCCCTGAGAAGATCCAGGAGCAGCTGATCGTCGAGCTTTACTCTAAGTAATCAGTTCTAATTTAAGTGTCAACCTTAACCCAGCAAACATGTCAATATTAGCATTTCAAATGCCAGAGAAAGTCGTGATGGAGAAATCCGATGACTTCCACGGGCAATTTGAATTTAAGCCGCTAGAGAAGGGCTATGGTGTTACCATTGGAAATGCGCTGAGAAGAATCCTTCTTTCTTCATTGGAAGGATATGCTATCTCCAGCATTCGTGTTCCTAGCGTACTCCATGAGTTCTCTACCATTGAAGGTGTGGTTGAAGATGTCTCTGAAATCATCCTGAACTTGAAAATGGTTCGGTTTAAAAAGGTTGGTGACTTAGTTGATGACAAGATTACTGTCAGCATCAGCAAGCAAGACACCTTCACTGCCGGTGACATCAACAAATTCTCTGGTTCGTTCCAGGTGTTAAATCCTGACTTGGTTATCTGTCACCTAGATCCAGAAGCTTCTTTTGAGATTGAATTGACTATTCAAAAAGGCAGAGGCTATGTTCCTGCCGAGGAGAATAAGCCAGCTGACCAGGTGTTTGGCCAAATTGCCATAGATGCCATCTTCACACCTATCAAGAATGTGAAGTATAGCGTTGAAAATACGCGTGTAGAGCAGAAGACGGATTATGAGCGTCTTTTATTGGAGATTTCTACTGATGGTTCCATCCATCCAGAAGATGCCTTGAAAGGTGCTGCCAACATCTTGATTCAACACTTCATGCTGTTCTCAGACAACACCATGACTTTTGAGACTGTGAAGCCTGAAGAGGAAGAAGCAGTTGACGAAGAAATGCTGCATATGAGAAAAGTCTTGAAGACGCCTCTCCATGACATGGATCTTTCTGTACGTGCCTACAACTGCTTGAAAGCAGCTGACATTAGAACGTTGGGAGATTTAGTACAATTAGACCTGGCAGATATGATGAAGTTCAGAAACTTTGGTAAGAAATCTCTTACTGAGTTGGAGAACCTAGTATCTGAAAAAGGTCTTAACTTTGGGATGGATATCTCAAAGTATAAACTAGAAGAAGATTAGTAATCCTACGGCATAATTCCCGATCCCGTACAGGTTGATCGACGGTATGCACGTGCACAATTAAAAAAATGAGACACGGTAAAAAGAACAATCACTTAGGTAGGACTGCTGCCCACCGCTCAGCTATGTTGTCTAACATGGCGGCGTCACTTATCCTTCACAAGCGCGTTATCACAACGGTAGCCAAAGCGAAAGCGGTAAGAAAATATACAGAGCCTTTGTTAACTAAAGGTAAAAACGACACTACTCACTCTCGTCGTACTGTATTCTCTTACTTGCAGAGCAAAGAGGCGGTGAAAGAGTTATTTGACAACATCGCGGGTAAAATCGCTAATCGTCCGGGTGGTTATACCCGTATCCTTAAAACTGGCAATCGTCTTGGTGACAACGCAGACATGTGTATCATTGAGCTGGTAGACTACAACGAGGATATGGTATCATCAACAGCAACTGCCGCTGCTGGCAAAGCCAAAACAAGACGTCGTTCTTCTGGTAAGAAGAAAGAAGGTGCTGAGGCTACTACTGCAGAGACCACTGCTCCAGCCGCTTCTGAAGAAGCAAAAGGAACTGATTCTGCTGAAACACCAGCCGCTGAGTAACGATAATGAATTGATTTATAAAAAGGGATACGGGTTTACTCGTATCCCTTTTTTATTTTTGTCCCATACTTAGAAAGAATGAAGCTTCAGACAACAACAGATGCAGTATTAGTGCTGGAAGACGGCACCATCTTCCAGGGCAAAAGCCTTGGCAAAATTGGTACTACCGGTGGAGAAATTTGCTTTAACACAGGTATGACGGGCTACCAGGAGATTTTCACAGATCCTTCTTACTATGGGCAGATTGTGGTTACCACGGTGTCTCACGTGGGTAATTATGGGGTGCAGCCAGAAGAGGTAGAATCCAACGCCATCCAGATCAAAGGACTTATCTGTAAGGATTTTTCTTCTACCTTCTCCCGTAAAACCGCTGAAGGCTCTTTGCAGGAATATTTTGAGAAAGCAGGGATTGTGGGCATTTGTGAGATTGACACCCGGGCCTTGGTGCGGTATATCCGAGACAAAGGTGTGATGAATGCCATCATTTCTTCTGAGGAGATGGATGTTGAGAAACTGAAGGAGCAATTGAAGCAAGTACCGTCTATGGATGGCTTGGAGCTTTCTTCTCATGTTTCTACTAAAGAGCAGTATCAGGTGCAGCCCACTACTACCAGATTTAAGGTGGCAGTTTTGGATTTGGGCGTGAAGCAGAATATCTTGAACAATCTGGTAGAAAGAGGCTGTGAGTGCCGGGTGTTCCCCTATGGTACCTCCTTTGACGACATGGAAGCTTGGGGACCAGACGGCTACTTTATCTCCAACGGTCCTGGAGATCCAGCCGTGACCACTGAGGCCATGAAGAGCGTGGAGCGTATTCTGGAAGTAGAGCGTCCTATGTTCGGGATTTGCATGGGCCACCAGATTTTGGCGCAGGCCAACGGTATTCCCACTTACAAGATGCACAACGGACACAGAGGCTTAAACCACCCTGTAAAGAACTTGATTACGGGTAAAAGCGAAATCACCTCCCAGAACCATGGTTTCGCCGTAGACGCTGAGGCGGTGAAACTGAACCCTAATGTTGAGATTACGCACATCAACTTAAACGATAACACCGTGGAGGGCATCCGGGTGAGAAACAAGCCTGCCTTCTCTGTTCAGTACCACCCAGAGTCTTCTCCGGGACCGCATGACTCAGCCTACCTGTTTGACCTGTTCCTGGAGATGCTGGAAAACGACAAAAAGAATAAGTAACAAAATAAAACGATTGAATATGAGCTTAATTGAAGACATCAAAGCCCGTCAGATTTTTGACTCCCGCGGTAACCCCACCGTTGAAGTAGATGTGATCACCCAAAACGGTATTGTAGGCCGCGCCGCCGTGCCGTCTGGAGCCTCTACCGGCAAGCACGAAGCCGTTGAACTGCGTGACGGTGACAACAGCCAATACATGGGCAAAGGTGTTTTGCAAGCCGTGAATAATGTAAATGCCATCATCGCAGATGAGTTGGTAGGCTTCAATGTGTTTGAGCAAAGCCTGCTTGACAAAATCATGATTGAGATTGACGGCACGCCTAACAAAGCAAAACTAGGTGCTAACGCCATCTTAGGTGTTTCTTTGGCCATTGCCAAAGCCGCTGCCAAAGAAGCAGGCCAGCCGTTGTTCCGTTACGTGGGTGGCGTGAACGCCAGCACCTTGCCGGTTCCTATGATGAACATCTTGAACGGTGGTAGCCACGCTGACAACTCTATTGACTTCCAGGAGTTCATGGTGATGCCAGTAGGCGCACCAACGTTCTCTGAGGCGTTGAGAATGGGCTCTGAGGTGTTCCATCACCTAAAGAACGTGCTCAAGAAGAAAGGCATGTCTACCAACGTAGGTGATGAAGGCGGTTTTGCGCCTAACATTGGGTCTAACCAGGAAGCCATTGAGGTAGTGTTGATGGCCATTGAAGCCGCTGGCTACCGCCCGGGCGAAGACTTCATGATTGCCATGGATGCCGCCGCTTCTGAATTCTATGATGCCTCTACGGGCCACTACCACTTCAAAAAATCTACCGGCGACAAGATGACCTCTTCTGAGATGGTCAACTTCTGGACCGAGTGGTCTAACAAATACCCAATCATCTCTATTGAAGACGGTATGGACGAAGACGATTGGACCGGCTGGAAGTCTTTGACGGATTCTATCGGGTCTAAGGTGCAGTTGGTAGGCGATGACTTGTTTGTGACCAACGTAGAGCGTCTGCAACAAGGCATTGACCAGAAGACGGCCAACGCCATCTTGATTAAGGTAAACCAGATTGGTACCTTAACTGAGACCATCAACGCCATCAACCTGGGCCGCATCAACGGCTATAAGAGCATCATGAGCCACCGTTCTGGTGAGACCGAGGACAATACCATTGCTGACTTAGCCGTGGCCTTGAACACCGGTCAAATCAAAACAGGTTCTGCTTCGCGTTCAGATAGAATGGCCAAGTACAACCAATTGCTAAGAATTGAGGAGGAGTTAGGCGAGACCGCTTATTTCCCAGGCCGTAAGTTCTAAGCAATTCGTTTGGAGTTACAATTTCCGTTTTTGGCTTATTTTCTAGGAAATAGGGCAAAAACGGGAAATGAAAAAGTTCTGGTGGATGCAGTACCTGACCTGCCGGAAAACTTAGTAAATTCATGGCGGCAAGAGCAATCTTGCCGCCATTTTTATCTCCCTAGCATATGTTGGCGCGCGTTCCCAAATTTTTCAAGAACTTTTACTTTCTCACCAGCGTGGGCTTTTTGGTCTGGATGATCTTCTTTGACTCCAATGACTTCATCACGCAATTCCAGACCAGCCGCAAACTGGCCGTGCTGGAAGAAGAGCGCGATTACTACGTAGAGAAGATTCAGGAAGTACAGAAAGACCGCAAGGAACTCCTGAGCAACCCAGAACTGCTGGAGAAATTTGCCCGGGAGAAATACCTCATGAAGAAACCCACCGAGGACCTGTACATCATTGTAGAAAAGGACGAAGACGAGCTAGAGGCAGAGCAACAGCAATAAGCATCTCACCTATAAATGCAGAAGGCGCTCCTCAACCAGGTAGCGCCTTCTGCATTTATATAGTTTCCATTTTTGGTCTAAGTTCTGGGAAACAGGCCAAAAACAAACTACATGTATCCTCGCTCGCGTCCCGCGAGTGTGAGACACTTGCGGCCTCTCGCCGCTTTCCGTATAATCCATTTACCGGCCAGAGGCCTTTGTAGCACACACTCGCGGGACGCGAGCGAGAAAAAAAGAACATCTACTAATTTACACACTCAACTTTAAACCCGTTTTTGGCCTGTTTTCCGGAAAACAGGCCAAAAACGGGCTATTCAATCTTCTTGCCGCTCATGGCTTTCTTGATGGAGATTTGCATCACGCGCTCGGCAAACGGACTGGTCTGTTCCTCTAGCGTGTCTACCGCCTTCAGAATCGTGTCTTTGTCACTGGTGGGTAACACGTCTTTCAGGTTCTGCACATTCTGGCGGGTGAGGGTAATCTCTTCCTGCGTCAAATGCTCGCCGTTTTTCTCTACAAAACGCTCTACCTGGTAGATCATCTGCTCAGCGGTGGTGCGCGCCTCAATGACCATGCGGGCCGAAACGTCTTCCTTGGCGTGCGTGATGGACGCCATCAGCATTTCCTCAACCTGCTCATCTGTAAGGCCGTACTGCGGTTTTACTTCCACCTCCTGGCGCACACCAGAGCGTAGTTCAATGGCTTCTACCTTTAAGATACCGTCGGCGTTCAGGATGAAGTTCACGTCTACTTTCGGGAAGCCTGCGGGCATGGCCGGAATCCCTTTCAAGTCAAACTCGGCCAGCTTGCGGTTCTCTTTCACTAAGTCCCGCTCGCCTTGGTAGACGGATATTTTCATGTTCACCTGTCCGTCCACAGACGTAGTATACTGGCGGCCGGCTTTGGTAGGAATTTTGGAATTACGCGGGATGATGGAGTCCATCAAGCCACCCATGGTCTCTATGCCCAAGGTCAACGGCGTTACATCCAATAGCAGAATGTCTTTTCTGTTGCCGGCCAACACGTCGGCCTGAATGGCTGCACCCAAGGCGACTACTTCGTCTGGGTTCAAAGAGTTGTTAGCCGGTTTACCGAAAAAGTCGCTCACGGTCTGGTACACCAGCGGCACGCGGGTAGAGCCGCCCACCATAATTACGGTGTCAATCTGCTCAGCGGTAAGCCCGGCGTCTTTCATAGCCATCTGGCAAGAAGCCATGGTGCGGTCTACAATAGGCGTGATGAGCGTATTAAAAGTGTGCTTGTCCAGCTTCAACTCGATGCCGTGCAACTCAGAAGTATAGGTTTCCTGGTCACTTAGCGTGCGCTTGGCTTCCTCGGCTTTTAATCGTAAGCCCTGGGACAGGTTGGCATCATTGGCCACCATGTCGGCTAGCAAACGGTTCTGCGGCAACCAATATTGAAGGATCGCCTGGTCAATGTCATCACCGCCCAAATAGGTATCGCCGTTGGTAGACAATACTTCAAAGATGCCTTGGTGAATCTTCAGGATGGAAATGTCAAAGGTTCCTCCGCCTAAGTCATACACGGCAATGGTTTTCTCCTCGCTGGGGTCCAGGCCAATGCCATAGGCCAGAGAGGCAGCGGTAGGCTCGTTGACAATGCGCAATACTTCCAACCCGGCCAGTTTACCGGCATCGCGGGTGGCTTGGCGCTGGGAGTCATTGAAGTAGGCCGGCACGGTAATCACGGCCCGGTTCACCGGCGTTTTTAAAGCGTGCTCGGCGCGGGCACGTAGCTCCTTCAGAATCTCCGCACTCAGCTCAATGGGGGAGTAGAACTTGTCTTGCACCCGTATCTTCACCAGTCCTTCAGAGTTGTCATCAATGATTTTGTAGCCGAAGGTGTCCTTGTGCTCGCCCAGATCCTGGTAAGACTTGCCCAACAAGCGCTTCACCGAGTAGATGGTGTTGGACGGGTCTGTGAGCAGATATTCTTTCCCAGCGTCACCTACCAGAACTTCGCCATTCTCATGAAAGTGAACCACCGACGGGACAATGGTGCCCATTCCCTGGTCATTGATGGCAATGGGCATGCGGTCGTCTGGGTGCATGTACGCCACTAAACTGTTGGTAGTGCCTAGGTCAATGCCCACAATCACCTCTTCCTGCTGGATGGAGGCGGTGGTTAAGTTTATCGCAATTTTAGCCATGCTGTCAATTTTAAGAGACACCCGCAGGCACCTCGTGGGCAAAAGTACGAAGAAATAGCCTGTGAACAGGTTTACGGTTTCCCTTATGTAACTGATGGGTTTACCGTCAACAAAAAAGCTCCGCAGGGTAGAGCAGAGCTTTTAGAAATGTGTCGTTTTTAGCCTGATTTCTGGAAAACAAGCCAAAAACGAAAGACGTGCCTTCTCTGACACAAGCCCCAAGTAGAGGCAATATAAAATCCCACTCCAAAACAGGAGCGGGATTTTATGCTATTTTCTATAAAACAGGCCAAAAACGCTATTCGCAACTAAGGACTTCTAGTGAGCCAATGGGTGCGCCCGGCGGAAGGTCTTTGTGTAGTTGTGGTTTGGCGTTGGAGGGTTGGTCCAATCTGTTAAGGGCTAGAAGCGCGTTGGCTTTCACAGCATCATCATTAGACTTTGACAGTTTCTTAAGGTGCTTCTCTAACTCCTTTACTTTTAAGGTAGCCATGGCACGCACAGAATAAGCAGCATTGTCATTCTGAGATAAGGCCAGCAGATGCGTTAAGACCAATTGTTGCGTTAAGAATTGCGTCTGGCCTTGTAAACCGTCTTGCTGTTTGGCTTTCCAGGTGGCTTCCAGAATCTGGTCCATCACTTCCTCCAGGCCTAACTTGCTGCCTCTGGCTTTTAATTCAACCAAACGGGCGGCGCGCTCTGGATGAAACAGAAACGACAAGGTGAAATCTGCCGAGGCTTCGGCGGCGGCCAAGGGGTCAAAGGTGAGACCGGTACGTTTGTCAAACAGTTCGCGCGTAGGAGACCAACCGGCCGGCCTTGGCGGAATCAAGGCGATGATGTTCTCTGGTAGGGTGAGCACCTTGGGTTGAAGGGTTTCTAAGAGAGCTTCCAAGGCTTTCTGTTGCTCGGCCTCGGGTACTTTCTGGGTGACTAGTTGACCATCGCCTTTAGAAGCATAGGTATAGTTGACACCGCCTACCACTTTGGCCACCGATTCTACTTGGTAACGGTGGTAGTTGTAAATGGGCACCAGCACGTCTTCCAGCATAGCCATGGGCACACCGGGCTTGATGTTGTTCAGGCCAAACTGCTGTAAGGCTTTCTCCCTTACGTTTAGCACATGACGTAATTCATCAGAGGCATTGGCGCCGTTGTCCCAGAGGTGCGCTTGCGGGTGCGCTCCGCCTGGGGAGCGGGCATCACGGTCAGAGATAAACTGCAAGCCTCTTTGGTGACCGGTGCGCAGGAGTTGGTCCAGCGCCTGTTTCTCGTTCACACCTTTGGCGAAGTCTTGGTAACCATACGTCACGGCTAGTTTGTCCCAGTCGCCCATGCCCACCGCGTAGGCATCAGATAAATCAATTTTACCTTCGGATGTCAACTTGACGGTGGGGTGCGGGTAATCCATGACCGAGGCGCGGTTGCTCACGCTGGCGGCGTAGTTGTGCATGATGCCCAGTGTGTGGCCCAACTCATGCGCCGACAGTTGACGTAAACGAGCGAGGGCCATCTTCATCATTTCGGGGTTGGCAGGTCTGCCTTCTTCATATGGGGCTAGCAAACCTTCGGCAATCAAATAATCCTGACGCACGCGCAATGAGCCCAGGCTAACGTGGCCTTTCAAGATTTCGCCGGTACGCGGGTCGGTCACCGAGGCACCGTAGCTCCAGCCTCTGGTACTGCGGTGCACCCATTGAATGACGTTGTAGCGGACGTCCATGGGGTCTGCATCTACGGGCAGAATCTCTACCTTGAACGCGTCTTTGTACCCGGCGGCCTCAAACGCCTGTGCCCACCAGCGGGCTCCATCTAACAAGGCACTTCTGATGGGCTCCGGTGCGGCGTGGTCTACATAGTACACAATGGGTTTCACGGCCTCAGAGACGGCGGCGCCTGGGTTCTTCTTTTGCAGACGGTGACGGGCAATGTATCTTTTTACAATAGATTCGTCAATGGGTGTGCTGTAGTCCATATACTCAATCCCGAAGTAGCCGGCCCGCGGGTCCATGGCTCTGGGCGTGTAGTTGGTGTCTGGCAGTTGAATAAAAGAATGGTGCTGACGCAAAGTAAGGGCCTCTGTAGAAGGGGCTACTTCACGAACCAAATTACCGGCGTCATCACCGCCCACAAAGGTGAGCGAGGCTTCAAACTCCGTATTCTGCGGGAAGTTCTTAGTGCGGGGCAAATAAAAGGCAGAACGGGAGGCGTCTAATCTATACGATCCTTGTCGGGCTCGTTTAATGCTTCCTACCACGTCATGCGCGTCTCTCAGCAAAAAGTCAGTGGCGTCTACCAACACGGTTTTGCCATCGGTGGCTTCTACTTTAAAGCCCCACAGCGTGGACTGCGCGAAGGACTGGGCCACGGCCTGCTCCTCGGCGGGGTTGCCGTTCATGGCGCGGTAGCCTTGGTTGGGTTCAATGAGCAACACCTTCGGGCCTACCTTCTGGAAATACACCACATGCGTACCGCCCAACTGCCCTCTATCCAACCCAATGTCATTTGACCCCAAGCCCGCCGGGAGAGAAGACACATACAGGAACTGCTTGTCCAGTTTGTCAATCTCCAGCAGAATCTTGCCTGTGGCCTCGTCCCAATAGAAAGGAAAGTAGCCGGCAAATTTTTGTAGCCCAGCAGTCTTGGTGGCAATGGCATTCGGTTTATTCTGCGCTGAAAGCTGGATGATAGTGGATAGAAGAAGCAGAAAGGAGAGGAGCGTTTTTCGCATGATTTCTGGAAAAGAGGTCAAAAACGGAATCAGCGAATAAGGTAGGCAATTCAGGACATAGGGGCAAGGCTATGTTCCAGGGAACAAGGCGTTGATCAGAATTTCACGCCTGTAAGAATATAGAGGTTATTATATATTTGCGGAAATTTATAAACGCTATGGAAAAGACAGTTCTTGCAAACCATAAGGAGCAACCATCCTCAACCACCCAAACTACTCCTTCGTGGAGCATATTGGCGGGATTTTTATTCATTGCCCTCACGTACCATGCTGGGGAATATGCCATGCGGTTTCATCAGCACATTCCGCTGTTTCTAGGATGTATGCTGGCCGTGATACCGGTGGCCTATCTGGTGGCCAAGTGGCAAGGCTTCAAAGGGTTGGGCGCTTGGGGAATGTGCTTTGACAATCCCTACGTAAGGTTGTGTTTAAAAGGTTTGGTTATTGGCTTAGTGGTATATGCGTTGGCACTTGGGACACGACTCTGGTTAGGCTTTGAGATACTAGGCCCAAGACCTGATACGGAGGTACTCATCATGCAGACGCTCATCTTTGCGGCCGGTACGTTTCTTCCTTCCTTAGCCGAAGACATCCTCACCAGAGGCTACCTGTTTGGACACTTTTATCAACGGATGGATAAATGGTCCTTAATTCTGTTCTCTTCAGTTATCTATGTTTTGAACCATATCTATGCCCTCACTTCCGGACCATCCATGCTGCTCTATCTGTTTGTGTTAGGCATCATGCTGACCATTCCATTGCTTTACACCAGAAACCTATGGTATACGGTAGGCGCTCATTGGGCAGGAAACATAATTTATCGTGTAGGGAATGACGTGCTGCAGGTGCGCGAAGCAGAAGCCTCTTTTCCAGCCATCTGGGAATTAACGGGCTTTGTGCTGCTTCTGGCAGTGATTAATTACGTGGTGACAAAAGGTTATTCTTCCTCAGCAAAGTTGCCTGGTCTTGCGTAGGCTATAACTCCTTTCGTTTTTGGCCTCTTTTCCAGAATACAAGCCAAAAACAGCATTAAACAAAACCGCCACTGTCTCTTGTAGAAACAGTGGCGGTTGCCGTAGAATAAGTAAGTAGATTACAGATTCTTCATCCAGGCTTGACGAAGTGCTGATTGTGCTGGGGTTGGGTTGGCGTCTACCTCAAACAGGTGACGTTGCGTTTCCTGTCTTTCGAGCATTTTCAGGGTCAGTTTTTCTTCTTTGCCGTCTCTCCGGATGGTAACGGCATAAGAATCCCCAATCTTGGTTTGGAAGATCTTAGGAACCTCTTGGTTGGCGTTTTTCAAGGTAATGGCAGTGCCGTTCACGGCCACTAGCTCATCCCTGTCCTTCAGGCCGGCTTGTTGTTGGGTAGGGTTCACTTTCATGAACACAATCTTGCCTTCGGGTGCGCCTAAGTTGTAGCCTGGGTCAAAGGTTTTCTTGTCTGAGGTTTTCAAAGGTGTGTAGGTAATTCCCAGTTTCCCGAAGTACTCGGCCACGGGCAGGGCCTCAGCGCCTTTCACGTATTTGTTGAAGAAATCGGCAATTTCTGGGTGGGTCTTGGCCACGAAGATGTTGAAAAACTCCTGCTCTGGGAAAGCCTTAGACGGGCCGTATTCTTTAGAGAGCTCATTGATGACTTCGCGCAGGCCGCGCTTGCCCCCAGATAATTCCAGCAATCTAATGTCTAGCAAGGCCGCCGTAGCCGCGCCGCGGTTGTAGATGTTGCCGTAAATTTTATTGCCCTGCGGCGTGTAAGAGGTCAAGCTCAATTCCTGTAGGCTGTAATTGGTGCCCATCATGTCATTGTTCTTGAGCTTCTGTTGCATGTCTTTGAGGTAGGCAGGCAAGTCAATCATGCCGGCTCTCAGTTGCATCATGTCAGAGGCCCACTCGGTGGTGCCTTCATACAGCCACAAGTGCTGAGACGGAGTAGGGGTCTCAAAGTTGAAACGCTCTATAATCTCACTGTGGATGTTCAACGGCGTGATGATATGGAAGAACTCATGCGAGGCGATGTCGGTGATGTTGTGCGCAAACTCAGGCGTCATATCACTTTCTTTCATGACATACTCAGAGCTGTACGAATGCTCCCAGGCGCCCCAATCCTCGTCCTCAAAATGGTATAG
Organism: Nibribacter ruber; assembly: GCF_009913235.1. Taxonomy (NCBI): domain Bacteria; kingdom Pseudomonadati; phylum Bacteroidota; class Cytophagia; order Cytophagales; family Hymenobacteraceae; genus Nibribacter; species Nibribacter ruber. Next base: position 3,666,750 of record NZ_CP047897.1, read on the forward strand.
GAAGGTGTAACGGTCCACCGGAAAATTAACTACAAACTTGTGGGCGGCGTCCAGCATGCCCGTCATGTTGGTCATTAAATCCTTCGACTTAATCTTGCCCGTTTTGGAATAGGTGTAGATGTCAATGGTAGTGCCATTGAAGTCAGTGGCAGATTTGGTCAGGTTACCAGCCAGGATAGGAGAGTCTACCAGGTGGTCATAGTTGTTAACCATGTAGTAACCGTTCTTATCCGTTTTAAGCGCAGTTCCCGTTAGCCACTCTTTCGGTGACTCCAGCTTTAAGCGCATAGGCGCCGACTGCAAACCTTTAAAATAGCCGAACACCCCTTGCCCGTTAATAAGCGCATGGTCCTGCTCCAAAGAGGTGCCGCACATGTTGTACACCTTGTTCTTTTCTACCGGCGTGTCCCAGGTTTCGGCAATCTGGTACGTGATTTTACGCACTTTGTCTGGCCGGCTCAATTCCCACTGGTTCACAGACACCTGCTTGGTGGTTATTTCCTTGCCCTTCTTGTCAAATGCTTTGAAGTTCTTCACAAACCTTCCAATGTCCATGGTCTGGTACGTGCCTGGCGCGGTAGACGCGAACTGGAAGATGTTGTTGGCGTCTTTTAGGCCTTTCACTTCCAAAGAGACCTTGAACAAGTCATCGGCGCGGTCATTGAGGTTCACTTGGTAGGTGAGTTCAGGGGCTTTAGCGGCCTCTGCCGGCGCACTGAAGGACAATAGAGCCAATAGGCCCAGTGCCATGGTAGTGTTTTTCATAGGGTTTTGAATAAAGGGTATAGTGCAGGGGGAGTTGCCTTCTGCGGAATCACAATTTTTGTATAAGTCGCGGGGAAGTTTGGAATATTACGAGGGCCAGAAACTTTCCGATGGAAGGAATTCCATTTCCAAGTCATTGAAAAGGCAGTTTGCTAAAGGCTAGGCAAAATTTCCTATGGTTTGTTTTAGTTAACAAGCAAATGGATATTCTTCTTTTTGCATTTCTAAAACAAAGCCAAAAGATAAGATCTAACCAATTGTTAGATTATGCTCACCTTTTACTCCCCCTGGAATCACGATGGAGGTATACAAACAACACAGGTCCCAGCCCAAAGATTGGTATAGTAATTTGCCTTCTTCTGTGGAGACCAAAAAGTTTTGGGTTACTCCCTTGGACAAAGCTATTTTCTCCAGCTCATATAGTAAGAGGGTTGCCAGTCCTTTCCTTCTATGATTTACGTGCGTTGATATGCGGTCATACACAGCCAGAAAATCCACTAAAACAACTCTTCCCTCTGCTGCCACACTTTCATCCTGGGCAATGATTCTCAAATGATAAGTAGAGTTGTATTCTACAAGCTCCATTCTATACCCAGGATTCAATCGCGCAGGTCTTTCAAGCATTGTATGTAAACAAGCCATCATGTAGCCCTGAGGCTGTATGATCCATTGGGGAGGTAGAAGATTCTTTAGCTCTGCGGGCGAGGCACAGACTTTAAGAAAAACCCAGGGTTCATCAATTGTCCTCGCTAAGTCTATGAAATCTTGGTTGAGAGTTGGGAACACATATCGGCTTTTCTGTTTTTCATGTCCCACATCCACCTTAAATCCTGACTTATATCTTATAGGCAAAGGCAATTCTCGGGATAAGCACCAACCCTGTAGCCATTTTTTTATGGTACCTTCTGAAAGATTTTTTGGCATTCTAAATGAGTAAGATCCATAGTAAAACGAGACTCTAAATGAGGTACTTGATATAGCACGGCATCCAAAATGAATCAATTGTATCCTTGCTTACTAATAGCTAAAAACTCGTTTTCAGCCTATTTTCCAGAAAACAGCCCAAAAACGACATTACAACGTCACTCCAAACTTATCACCCAAGCCTTCCAAATCCTTGACTACCGGTGGTAGCAATGGAATCCCTTCTTTCAACCTTATAACTTCGCTTTCACGTTCTGGGTCGCCGGGGATGAGGACGTGGTGGCCGTCTTTGGCTTTCGAGTTCCTAAAGGTGGTAATCCAGTTGTCCATGTGGTTTTTGAAGTCGTCGGCGGGTCTGAACGCGTCTACCCGCATGGCCCCGAAGAAGTGGCCGATGCCTTCGCCAACCGGGTTAGCCGGCGGGGCCAGGAAGCTCACAAACGGCGGCACCCACGGGCCATAATTCGCACCAGACAAAACCGCTGAGAAAATATCTACCACCGCACCCAGCGCATAGCCTTTGTGACTGCCCGTGTCTCCGCCCAGCGGCAAGAGCGCGCCACCGTCTTTGAGCTCATTGGGGTTGGTAGAAGAAGAACCGTCGGCGGCCTGAATCCAGCCGTGTGGGGCTTCCAGGTTTTTACGTTGCAGGATTTCCAGCTTGCCGTTGGCGGCGGTGGTGGTAGCCAGGTCAGCTACAAACGGAGGTTGTTCATTGGCCGGAACCGCCACGGCAATAGGGTTGGTGCCCAAGAGTCTTTCTAAAGAATAGGTAGGCGCTACCAAGGGGCTGGCGTTGGTCATGGCCATGCCAATCATGTCATGCTCCAGGGCCTTCATGGCATGGTACCCTGCAATCCCGAAGTGGTTGGAATTCTTCACGCTCACCCAGCCGCTCCCTACGTTTTTGGCTTTCTCCAGGGCAATCTGCATGGCTTTGGGTGCTACCACCAAACCAAGGCCACCATCGCCATCTACCGTGGCGGTACTGGGCGTCTCATGCACAATGCGCACGTTGGGCGTGGGGTTGATGCGGCCGGCTTCCCAGAGGCGCACATAGCCCACCAGACGGGCCACGCCATGCGAGTCAATGCCCCGTAAATCAGCGGAAAGTAAAGTTTCGGTGGCTAGTAAAGCGTCCTCTGCGGGACAGCCAATGCTCAGGAATATCTTCTGGGTGAAATCGAAAAGGCGTTGGTATGAATACATGCGAACTTCATAAGTAAGAGCGCCAAAGGTAAAGGAAACCTGCAAAAAGTTTATCCAGAAATGCTAGCTTTGATGATTCGCGTGTTAGTATCTCCCAACCCAGCCTCGCCCTTTATGAAAACTCTTCGTGTCCCGCTCTTGTTTTGCGTCCTTTGTTTTTGGCCTGTTTTCCAGATTCTAGCCCAAAAACAGGAATCCTTAACCACACAGGTGAAAGCTGTTACCGTGTTCCTGAACCGCGCCCAGGTCACCAACGTGGGCAAAGGAACGGTAGAAGCCGGCGTCACCGAACTGGTTCTGGACGGACTTCCATCCCAACTGGACGAACGAAGCGTGCAGGTAAATCCTACCGGAAGTGTGACCTTGCTTTCCGTTAGGTATGAGCAGAACTATCTTATAGGCTCGCAGAAGCCCCGTGAGACCGAACAACTGGAAGACTCCCTTAAAAGCTACACCGGCCAGATACGCTCCTTGACCGACCAGCGCGAAGTCCTGCAAAAAGAAGAAGCCATGCTACAGGCTAACCAAAGCATTGGCGGTTCCCAGACTGGCATTACCGCCGCCCGCCTCAAAGAAGTAGCCGACTTCTACCGCGCCCGCTTGCTGAGCATCCGGAAGGAAATGCAAACCGTGGACATACGCCTGGAGATTCTCAAAACCCGACAAGCCAGATTTATTAGTCAGTTAAATGAAGTAAACAGTCAATCAAAGGCTACGAGTAAGGTGATTGTGGCCGTGAAAGCCACCGCCCGTACGCAGGTGGGTTTGGAGGTAACGTATTTGGTGTACAATGCCGGCTGGGAACCTATCTATGACATTAGGGCTACTGGCAACCAAGGGCCGGTGCAATTGCAATATAAAGCCAATGTGCACCAGAACACCGGCGTGAACTGGGACAACGTGCAATTGACCTTAGCCACTACCAACCCAGCAGAAGGCGCCCAGAAGCCAGAATTGGAGCCATATTATATTGGCATTTTGCAGGCATCTCCAATTAGGAGGAAAGTTAAACATACAGCTCCAGTAATCATGGAGGACAGTGAAGATACCAAGTCATTAAGCGAAGTCGTGGTAACTGCCGCCCCAGCCACCAGCACCGCAGATTACACAGAAGCCGTGGCTACTACCTTGGCCGCCGAGTTCAAGATTGGGATTCCGTTCAGTGTTCCGTCAGACGGAGAGCCGCATACCGTGGACGTGCAACAGCACAGTCTCACCACCGCTTACGCTCATACCACCGTACCTAAACTGGACCCGACCGCCTTTCTGGTGGCGCACCTCACCAACTGGGAGAACCTGAAACTGCTTCCCGGCGAGGCCAATATTTTCCTGGACGGCACCTTCACGGGTAAATCGGTGATTGACCCCACCCAGACGAAAGACACGCTCACCCTTTCGCTGGGCCGTGACCAGAATGTGGTGGTGCAACGCGAGCGAATGAAAGACTTTCAGAAGCGCTCCACGCTGGGCAGTAACATCAAAGAGCAGTTTGGCTATGAGATAAGCCTGCGCAACACCAAAAGCACGCCGGTTACCATCACCGTGGAGGACCAGATTCCCATCAGCACCCATTCAGACATTGAGGTAAGCGAGGTAGAAACCAACGGCGGCAAGCTGGACAAGGAAACCGGCAAAGTCACCTGGCTAGTCACACTCAAGCCTAATGAGACCGTGAAAAGGAATCTTCGGTTTGAGGTGAAGTACCCTAAGAACAACAGAGTAAGCGGTCTGTAGTCCCAATCCGTTTTTGGCCTGATTTTCAGAATTCAGGCCAAAAACGGACCTTTGCCTTTCCAAAATTTTCTCCAAGAATAATCAGCCCATTCAAGCAACCAGACAGGCTTCTTAAGCATCTTCTGGATAGAGATTCAAGCTACTGCATTTTCTGGAATGGAATTTGTCTTAGACTGAATATCAGTAAAAGCTAATATTATGAAAGCACGCCTACACTTCCTCGTTTTCACTGCCTTGCTCTTATTGAGCGGTCAGGCAATGGCGCAGTCTAAGGTTATCTATGACCAAAAGCGCCACGAATCTGTTGCTATTTCTAGCATAGACAACCAGACCTTGGCTAGAATGGCCGAGGAATTGGAGATGCCTTCTAACAGACGTACCAGACTGTTGCTACCCATAGAGTTTGAACAGCAGGAGCGCATCACCAAAAGCGGCGGGCAGATTACCCTGTCTGTGCAGGTGCGCAACGTGCGCGTGCGGGACAGAGTGCCCTACCGCGGGTTTGACATGGCGCAGGCCTTTGACCCAAGCGTAATGAGTGCCAAGGTGCAGTTGTTGGGCCGCGAGGACAAAGTCTTGCAAACCATCACCGTGGCCAGCAAAGACATCAACCGCGACGGTTCTGCCGAGTTGGTACAGGCAACTATTCAAGATACTTCTGCCTTTGAAGGCTATAAACTGCGTGTGATAGACCGCAACCTGGACTTCTCTGCTCGCAACAGAAACGCGGTAAGTGAGCGCATTGGCTTAGTAAAGGAGTATTATGAGATGGACAACCGCTTGGCGCAACTGTCCAGAGAACTGCAAGCCATCAACCCCAATGACATTGATTACCTGGCCCAGCACAAAGACCGCCTCATTTCTTTGCAAGCCAACTTAGACCGTCTGGAAAGAAAGAACCTGGACCGCGAACTGGACCTGAACCAGAACGACCCTATACAGTTGAGACGCAAAATGAAAGACCTGGCCTACCAGTTCAAGGAGCGCGCCTTGGCCCTAGACCAGATGTACGCCCGCCTGCCCGAGATTTTCTACAGCCGCGGCCTGGAGCTGGCCATGAACGGAAATGTGCGCGGTGGTCGTGATTTCTTCATGCGCTCTATTCAGGCTAATCCGGCCTTCGCACCGTCTCATTTGCAACTGGCTAGATTGGACTTGAAAGAAGGCTATGTGAAAGAAGCCGGACAACGCACCCGCGACATCTTAAACGGCATGCAACCAGACCCTGAGACTTATAGATTTGCACAGGAGCTGGCCCTGGATATCCAGAATGACTATGTGCGCGAAGGCGAACGACTTAACAACCAGGGCAAGTACCGCGAGGCCCTGCAAGAATTTGAAGACGCCCGTGAGTTCTGCCGAAGCATCTCTAGCCTTCGTTGCCGCCCAGAGCTATGGGACAGAGGCATTGCCCAAGCCAAGAATGGTATCTATGACAATTATTTGAAAGCGGGACAACAAGCCCTGGCCCAGAAACAACTAGGCCAAGCTGAGAAAATAGCCCGCGATGCCCAGGCGTTCGCCCAGCAGAACAAAACCGCTATTGGTGATGACGTAGACGCTCGCAACTTAATGCGCGAAGTTCAGCAACAGTACTACGCCAACTTCATGGCCGACGGCAGAAAAGCCCTTCAGGCCAAGCAATTCAGCAACGCCCTTACCGCCTTTGAGAAAGCCAAAGACAAAGCCCTGGACTATCAGTTGAAGGAGCAAGCAGATGCAGTTTCATTGACCCGCCAAGCGGCCAAGCCGGTACTACTAGCCAAAATTGGCGTAGCCGAGCAACAAGCCCTTGGTAACCTATTGGCGCAAGCCCGCACCGCCGCTGGTGAGGTGTCTGCCATGCAAGTAAAATACGGCTTGGTAAACGACAAAGACCTGGATGTAAAATTCAGAGGCTTAAGCCAGCGGATTTTCTCACAAGAATGCCAGAACGCCCAAAGCGCCTATGACCAGTATTATAGAACCGCCTTGCAGTTGAGCAGTGAGAAGAAATTTTACCTGGCCGCCAACGCCTTGGAGGAAGCCATTGCCAGCGCCAGAGAGAACGGCGGCTGTGCCATTTCTTCCGCCACCGCAGACGTAGAGTTGACTCGCATTGACGCCCCGGCCCGCTATCAAGAGATGTTGATTCAGGTTGATGCCTTGGTGAGCAAAGGCCAAATGGCTGAGGCCGTGCAAACCTACCTGCAAGCAGGCCAACAGTACCAAGATGCTGATTTGGCACGATTTGGCTTGGTGCATGCGCAACTGGTGAACTTCGGGGTACAGCACGCCAACAAAACCTTCATCGCCGAAGTCACCAAATACGCCGCCGCCAACGCTGAACCGGTAGCCGCCATTGACCTGCTCAAGCGCTTAATCGTGCTGGACTACTCTGGCTACAACCTGAACAAACTGCAGGAACTGGTAGGCGAACAACTAGCTACCCGTGATGCCCAGGCCAACCCAAAAGCCAACTACAAAGCCATGGCAGAAACCTACACCGCCGGCAACAAAGACCTGAAAAAGCTCAACAAAGCCTATCAGAAGAAATTCAAGAAGTTAACCTAGTCTCAAAACAAGAACGGCCTCCCTTACTAAGGGAGGCCGTTCTTGTTTTCAGGGCGTTATTCGTTGCTAGTTGTTCGTTATTCGAAATAGGTTTTATTTTTTACAAGGTCTTGCATGCATTCCGTCCCCTTTGAAGGGGATAGGGGGATGACTAGTGTGCTCCCATCCAAAACAACTGGTATTAAACGCGGATTCTCCCCTTGAGGGGAGCGAAGAGGGGAGTTTACACCAGCAGATTGAATTACGCAGGAGACAAGCCAGTGCCATTGTCTCTACATAGTCTGAAACGTCAAACCCTCCATCTTTAGGAAGAAGGGAATTGGCTAATCCGATTTTGGCTTGTTTTTCTGAAAAGAACCAAAAACGCTATTCTCATCCTTCTTTTTCTTATTTGATTGAGTTTAGCAGTTATGTCTGTATAACTATTACAGTCACTATTGCTAAAGGCACAATGGCTAATAGGAAGATTAATGCAAGCTTTAAATAATCTCTCTGTGCATATACCTCAACTTTCTGTAAAAGGCGAAGGTTGATAATCCAGAATACAAGCAGGTAAATTGATAACGCAAGAAATCCTGTTACAAAGAGTCCAAGTGTATCATGCTGTCCATCTGATTTTAAAATTGCCCATATTATTAACGACCAGCAGGAGAGAATGCCAAATGTTTGTACTGCTAAGAAGGTTTTGCTAATATTTCTGAGCATTAGTATTCTTTCAATTACTACTTATTGTTCCCTACTTCAGCATCTCCGCCAGTAGACCTTCTTTGAGCGCATAGGAAGAAACCCGGATGCGCTCCATGTTATACTTCTCCAACACCCAGTCAATCATCACCGTGGCCACTACAATCATGTCCACGCGCATCTCCAGCATGCCCGGGATGGCGAGGCGTTCTGCGCGGTTCTTGGTAAGTAATTCTTTGTGCAGTACTTGAAAAGACTCCAAGGTCAGGTCACTCTCCGGAGAGGCATTTTCATCACGGGCGGGGAGGCCGCGTTTGGCTAAGTCCATATCAATAAGCGTGTCAAACGTGCCTGAGGAGCCAATCAACACGTCTGGTTGCCATTGCAGCACGGCCGCGGTAAGCTTTTGCAGTTGGTCGTGCAGGTAATGGCGTTCAGCTTTCACTTCGCCAGCTGACATAGGGTCATGGTGGAAAAACTTGTCCAGCAGGCGCTGGGCCCCAATCTCGAAACTTTTCTTCCAGAGAATGCCTTTGTCTGACCCAATGATGAACTCCACGCTTCCGCCGCCAATGTCCATGACCAGCACCGGGCTAGAGCCCATCTGAAGGGCTTCCTGTACGCCTTTGAAAATGAGTTCGGCTTCCCGGGCGCCCGAGATGACCTGTACCTCAATGCCCGTCTGCTCTCTTATGGCCTCTACCATTTCCATTCCGTTGCTAGCATTGCGGATGGCGCTGGTGGCGGTGGCTTTTATCTCCGTGATGCCATGCTCTTCAATGATTCGCTTGAAGTCTTTTAGCGTGGCCAACCCTCGCTCCCGGGCATCAGGCAGGATCTCTCCTTTGCTGATGCCGCCTTGGCCTAGTTTCACCGGCACTTTGGTTCTATATAAGAAGGTGCGCTCGCCAGAATCTGAAATTTCAGCAATGAGCAAGTGAAACGTATTGGTACCCAGGTCTATGAGAGCTAAACGACGCATCTGATTAAGTAAGAATTAATAATTAACAACTAGGAATTGGTGGTTCTAGAGGTTCTTTCACTGTTTTGACACCAATTGGGATAATACGAAAGAAGAACCGCTATGCCAGACACCTGTTTAAGTATTTTTTCAGCTTCTTCTATTTATCTGCTACAGAACAAAGAAAGTCGTTTTTGACCTATTTTCTGAAAAACAGACCAAAAACGACTTTTATCAATGGCTTTATAAATCTGCCTCTCACTGTTGTCATCCTGAAAGGATCTTGTGGGCAAGCTAGATTGGCCGTTGAGTAAGCGCATTTTATGCTACACATCAGATTCTCTTTTATAGAGAGACTAGGAACTGCATTATCTCCTACACATTCCATTTACCTCCCGGTATATCTGCTTGTGTAAACACCCCTCTTCAGAGCTACCGCTCGCTGCCTCAAACTCGCGTTTGGGCAATCCTCAAGGGGGGAATCTGCACCTATTCCAACATCTTTCTAGTCTACAACCAAGATCCTTTCAGGATGACAATAGAGAAAGGCTATTACTGAACTACCAACAGATCAACTCTATTTTTCAGAACTAAACCTAAAGAAGGTGCCCAGCGGTAATTTGCGCTGGCCTTGGTCTTGCAGGTAGAGTTCGCCTAGTTCTTCATTCTTTACGGTCTTCCCGAACGAGGCTCTAATCAGGTTGTCCAGAATCAAGGCAGAGAAGCCCAGAGAGTACAAGTTAATCACGAAGAAGTTGTTCTCAGGGTCCAGCAGTTCTGAGCAAAGCTTGATGAGCTCATTGAGTTGCTCCTCCAGAAGCCATTTCTCTCCGTCAGGGCCGCGGCCGTAAGCAGGAGGGTCCAGGATGATGCCCTGGTATTTGTTGCCACGCTTCACTTCGCGGCGGGCGTATTTCATGGCGTCTTCTACAATCCAGCGGATGTTGTCCAGTTTGCTGGCTTCCATGTTCTCGCGGGCCCAGAAGTTGACCTGCTTCACAGAATCCAGGTGCGTGACATCGGCGCCGCCGGCGTTGGCGGCCAGAGAGGCGCCGCCGGTGTAGGCGAACATGTTGAGGACCTTCGGTTTGCCGGGAAGGGCGCGGGTGCGGTCAAAGATGAACTGCCAGTTGGGGTCCTGCTCCGGAAACAAGCCCACGTGCTTAAAGGAGGAAAGTCCTAATCGGAATCTCAGTTTTAAGTCATGGTAGCGGTAGTTGATGAACCACTGCTCGGCCATGCCTTTCTTCAAAGACCACTGGCCTTTTTCCTGATTGCCTTTCTCGCGCTTGAACGTGGCTTGGGCCAGACGCGTCCACTCGCTATCGGGCAGGTGCTTGTCCCAGGCGGCCTGCGGTTCTGGCCGCGCCAGAATGTAGTCACCAAATCGCTCCAGCTTCTCAAAGTTGCCGCAGTCAATCAGTTCGTAATCGGTCCAGGCGCTAGTGGTCAGGAAAGAATACATATCTTTGTCATTGTGGTGTAGCCTGCAAAGGTACGGGAAACAGGGAGCAGTTAACAGTTATCCGTAAACAATAAACAGGTTTCAATTGGCAGTTAATAGTTATCAGTAAGCAGTTGACTATGCTCACTTAATGATTAAAGAAATCTGAAGTTGTCGTTTTTGGCCTGATTCCCAGAAAGTAGGCCAAAAACGTATACAGGAATTGTAGTGGAGCAAACATCTCCAAATCGGCACATCTCCAAATTTTCAAATCAATTAGCACATCAGCACATTCAAAAATTAGCACCTTAACCAATGCAACTCACTTTCTATAAATACCAGGGCACCGGCAATGACTTTGTGGTGATAGACAACCTGAACGGGGCCGTTTCCTTGACGCATGAGCAGGTAGCGTTTCTGTGCGACCGTCGTAAAGGCGTGGGCGCCGATGGTCTGATGCTGTTGCAAAAACAGGAAGGCTATGACTTCGAGATGGTCTATTACAACGCAGACGGCAACCTGGGTTCTATGTGCGGCAACGGTGGAAGGTGTCTGGTGGCCTTCGCGCAGTTCATGGGCGTAATTGAGACGGAGGCTTATTTTATTGCCTCAGACGGGCCGCACCGTGCTACCGTGGAGCATGGCCTAGTGCATTTGCAGATGAAGGACGTGGACGGCATTGAAGACTTGGAAGACGCTTGTTTTATGAATACCGGTTCGCCGCACTATGTGAAGACCGTTGATAACTTGCAGGAACTGGACGTGTTCAATCAAGGGCGTGCCATCCGGTACTCAGATCGGTTTAAATCCGAGGGCACCAACGTTAACTTTGTGGAGCAGAAGGCAGACAACACCTTGTTTGTGCGCACCTATGAGCGCGGGGTGGAAGATGAGACTTTCTCTTGCGGTACCGGCGTGACGGCTTGCGCTTTGGCGGCTAGCAGGGAAGGTTTTACAAGCCCGGTGCACATTCAAGTATTGGGCGGCGAGTTGCAGGTAAGTTTTGAGCAGGATGGCCAGGGCTTTAAAAACGTGTTCCTGATCGGGCCGGCTGAACAGGTGTTCAAAGGCGAAATCGTGCTAAATTAGAATTCGTTTTTCGCCTTATTTCCAGAAAACAGCCCAAAAACAGCACCCTGCCTGATGCCGCTTCTCCAGACTGACCGTATTTACCTGCGCGCCCCCGAACCCTCAGACCTCGATTTTCTTTATTTGTTTGAGAATGACACTGCCCTGTGGCCGGTGAGTCTCTCGGTGGCGCCGTTCTCCAAAGACATGCTGCGGCAGTACCTGGACAATGCGCTCTCAGATATCTATGCCACGCGGCAGCTGCGGTTCATGGTGTGTCTGCAAGAATCAGGAAAGGTGATAGGCACCATAGATTTGTTTGACTTTGAGCCTCTGCACCAGCGGGCGGGCTTGGGGATTGCGCTGGTGGCAGAACACAGGGGCAGAGGTTACGGCCAAGAGGCGTTGGAATTGTTGGTGGACTACGCCCGGCAGACCCTGCAACTGCACCAATTGTATTGTTCTGTGGCGGTGTCCAACATGGGCAGCCGGCGGATGTTTGAACTGGCCGGGTTCACGCAAATAGGCATCAAAAGAGATTGGCTGAAGAAAAACAACGGCTGGGAGGATGTGGCTGAGTATCAAAAAGTACTGAAATAGTCTTGAGTAAACCCTGATGCGGTAAATACCCTATTTTAAAGACCAGACCCTAAATAGTACCTAAGTAAGAATAAAAATATAGTTATTCTTAGATATAATTAAATATCTAGAGGACACGTTTGTAGCCTTTTTGTGGATTGTGCGTAAGAGTAGGTAGTATTTAGAGAAACGGCAACGTTTCTCTTTGTTTTGATATACCTAGCTATACCGCATAATATGTTAGATTTAGATTCTGATTTCGTCCCTGGCGTAGGGAGCAGCTATGTTTCTTCTGAGCCAGAAGTAAGCACCTCAAGCACCGCTTATACCCCTGCCAAAGCATCCACCCCCAAGGTCATTGCTAAAAAGAGTGCTCCTTTTAACCTGGAGGCATATCTGCAGAGCGTACCGGCCATTGTGTGCCTCTCGCATTTGCGCTGGGACTTTGTGTACCAACGCCCGCAACACTTGCTTTCCAGATTCGCCAAACATACCCAGCTCTACTTTTTTGAAGAACCTTACTTTGAAGACAACGCAGAGCCAAGATTAGAGACACACCAACGCGAAGAAGGCAACGTCACCTTGGTCATTGCGCACCTTCCGCACGGTTTAACGCCAGAAGAGTCAGATGCCAAACAGATTGAACTGTTGAACGTTTTCTTCAAGGAGAATAATCTGGAGCAGTCCGTCTTCTGGTACTACACGCCCATGGCTCTGGAAATCACGCGTCATTTCAAACCCAGCCTCACCGTGTTTGACTGCATGGATGAGCTGTCTGCCTTCAAGTTTGCGCCGCCAAGATTACTTGAGTTAGAAGCTGAAATGCTGGAGAAAGCCGATGTGGTCTTTACTGGTGGCCAGAGCTTATACGAAGCCAAGAAAGACCGCCACCAGGAAGTGTATGCCTTCCCGAGCAGCATTGACAAGGCCCACTTTGCCACGGCTCGTCAAAACCACCAGGAGCCCGCAGACCAAGCCCATATCCCGCACCCGCGTATGGGCTTCTTTGGCGTGGTAGATGAGCGCTTTGACATTGAGTTGCTCAGAGACTTGTCTGCCAAGCGGCCAGAGTGGCAGTTTGTGATCATCGGGCCGGTGGTGAAAATTGACCCGGCGCATTTGCCGCAGGCCGAAAATATCCATTACTTAGGGGGCAAGTCGTACCAAGAACTGCCGTCGTACCTGAGTGGCTGGGATGTGGCCATGCTGTTGTTCGCGCAGAATGAGTCTACCAAGTTCATTAGTCCTACCAAAACACCAGAATATCTGGCCGCGGGCAGACCGGTGGTGTCCACGCCCATCAGAGACGTGGTGCGCCCCTATGGTGATCTTGACCTAGTGCACATTGCCGATGGTGCTGCTGCCTTTGAGGCTGCCGTTGAGAAAGCCTTGGTGCAGAGAGAAGACCAGGACTGGATGCGCCGCACAGATGACTACCTGGCTGGCATCTCTTGGGACAAAACCTGGCAGAACATGGTGCGCCTCATGCACAACGTTACCAAAGAAAAGCAAGAGAAAAAACTAAGAGCCGGCGTCTAACCGTTTTTGGGCTCTTTTTCAGAAAATAAGTTAAAAACGAGATTAACAGACACATATATGTTTGATTACCTGATTGTGGGTGCTGGTTTTGCCGGCAGTGTATTGGCAGAGAGATTGGCTTCTTATTCTAATAAAAAAGTGTTGGTGATAGACAAGCGCCCCCATATTGGCGGAAATGCCTATGACCATTACAATGAAGACGGCATTCTGGTACACAAGTACGGCCCCCATATCTTCCATACCAACTCCAAGGAAGTGTTTGAATACCTGGGCCAGTTCACTGAGTGGCGCTCGTATGAGCACCGCGTGTTGGCCAGCGTAGACGGTCAGCAGGTGCCCATGCCCATCAACCTGGACACCATCAACCAACTTTATGGCTTAAACCTGACCTCCTTTGAGCTGGACAAGTTCTTTGAGTCCGTGGCAGAGAAGGTAGACGTAGTGCGCACCTCTGAGGATGTGGTGGTGAGCAAGGTGGGCCGTGAGCTGTATGAGAAGTTCTTCAAGCACTACACGCGCAAGCAGTGGGGCATGGACCCGTCTGAACTGGACAAGTCGGTGACCTCGCGCGTACCCACCCGCACCAACCGGGACGACCGTTACTTCACAGACACTTACCAGGCCATGCCTTTGCACGGATTCACCAAGATGTTTGAGAAGATGATGGACCATCCAAACATCAAAATCATGCTCAACACAGACTACCATGAGATCATCGACTTCATTCCTTATAAGGAGATGATTTTCACGGGCCCCGTGGATGAGTACTTTGACTTTAAGTTTGGCAAGCTGCCGTACCGGTCCCTGGAGTTCAAGCATGAGACGCTGAACAAAGAAGTGTTTCAGCCAGTAGCAGTGGTGAATTATCCAAATGACCATTTGTACACGCGCATCACGGAATTTAAATACCTGACCGGTCAGCAGCACCAGAAGACCAGCGTGGTGTATGAGTTTCCGCGCGCAGAGGGAGACCCGTACTACCCAGTGCCTAGACCAGAAAACGCCGAGCTGTACAACCAATACAAGAAGCTAGCCGAGGCTACGCCCAACGTTCATTTCGTGGGCCGTCTGGCTACCTACAAGTACTACAACATGGACCAGGTAGTGGCCCAGGCCTTGACTCTGCACAAAAAACTGATGGGAAACCCAAAGGAGGAGCTGCCTGAACTGGGCGGCGTCTCTGGCATTCCGCAGGAAGTGCGTCAGGCCCTTAACGGAAGTTCCACCAAACTGAGCACGAATGGGTAACCTTGAGCTTTGGGGCGGCATTGAGTGTACAGTCAACCGGGTAGGGGAGCAGTACTTTGATCAGCTGGCACAGAGCGGGCATGCCCATAGACTGTCAGACCTGGAGGTGGTGGCAGACTTGGGCATCAAAAAGCTACGGTACCCGGTGCTTTGGGAGCACGTTGCCCCAGAACATCCAGAAAACCAGAATTGGGAATGGGCCACAGAGCGGTTGAACAAACTGCGTGACCTTTCCATAGATCCTATTGTGGGCCTGCTACATCACGGTAGTGGCCCGCAATATACCAACTTGCTAGACCCAGACTTCCCAGAGAAGTTTGCGACCTATGCCAAATCCGTGGCCAGACAGTTTCCCTGGGTCACACACTACACGCCCATCAATGAACCTTTGACCACGGCCAGGTTTAGCGCCTTGTATGGTCTTTGGTATCCGCATGCGCAGGACGATGCCTCGTTTGTAAAAGCACTCTATAACCAGATCAAAGGCACACAACTGGCCATGCAAGCCATCCGGGAAATCACTCCTGAAGCCAAATTAGTGCAGACCGATGACCTGGGCTACATCCACGCTACCCCCACTCTGCAATATCAGGCAGATTTTGAGAACTATCGTCGGTGGCTGTCCTGGGACCTGCTGGCCGGAAAAGTAAATCCGCAACATCCCTTGTGGGACTATTTAACCGGCTCGCAACTGTCCACTGAAGCCTTGCTGGATTTAGTAAACAATCCCTGCCCGGCAGACATCATAGGCGTTAATTACTATGTCACCAGTGAGCGCTATTTAGACGAGCATCTGATACAGTACCCCGTGCACACGCATGGCAGCAACGACCAGCACCGCTACGCTGATGTAGAAGCCGTACGGGTGGCCAGTGTGACCCCGGTAGGCTTACAGCAATTGTTGACGGATGCCTGCGACCGCTACAACGTGCCGGTGGTGGTGACCGAAGCGCATCTGGGCTGTTCCAGAGAAGAGCAGATGCGGTGGTTGCATGAGGTCTGGGATTCTGGGCTTTTTCTCCGGAAACAGGGCAAAAACGTACTGGCCGTCACTGCATGGTCGCTGCTGGGGGCTTATGACTGGAACACCTTGCTCACCCAGAACAACGGGCATTACGAGTGCGGCGTGTTTGATGTGCGCAGCGGTACCCCCAGAGCCACGGCAGCGGCGCATCTGTTAAAGAAACTCGCCGCTGGCCAAGACGCCCACCATATTGCCCGCCTGCCCGGCTGGTGGAAAAGATCCAACAGAGCCTTGTATCCAGAACCGCAGGAGGCTACTGAATGCTTCGGCCTTCCGGTGGATTTGGAAGAACTAAGCCATACGCCGCTCTTAATCACGGGCGCCACCGGAACCTTAGGAAGAGCCTTTGCCAGAATCTGTGAAGACCGTGGCTTGCCCTACGTGCTGCTCACCCGGCAGGACATGGACATTGCGGATTCAGCCTCGGTGGAGAAAGCCTTGACCAAATACAAGCCGTGGGCTCTGGTCAATACCGCCGGCTACGTGCGCGTAGATGACGCGGAGAATGATTCCATGGCCTGCTACCGCGAGAATACCCAGGGGCCCGTTTGCCTGGCCAGACACTGCCAAGCACGCAACATCGCATTTGTCACGTTTTCGTCAGACTTGGTTTTCAACGGAGAAAAGGCAGAACCCTATACCGAAACCGATCAGCCCAACCCTGTGAATGTCTATGGCAGAAGCAAGCTGCTGGCCGAAGTACAAGTGCTGGCGGCCATGCCAGGGGCCCTGGTGATTAGAACCAGCGCGTTCTTTGGGCCTTGGGATGAGCATAATTTTGTGTTTCATGCCTTGCGGGCGTTTGCGCACCGCGAGCCGTTTACTGCGGTAGAAGACGCTAAAATCACACCTACCTACGTACCCGACTTGGTGAGCGCTACCTTAGACCTGCTCCTGGACCAGGCGCACGGCATCTGGCACGTGGCCAACCAAGGCACATACACCTGGGCAGAGTTGGCCGATCTGGCTGCCAAGGTGGCTGGTTTAGAGGCGGCTCCTCATTTGCAGCCAGTGCCCCAGAAAGATGTTAACCTGCCCGCGCCGCGTCCTGCCTGTACGGCCCTAGCCTCTGAGAAGGGAATACACCTGCCATCTGTAGAAGACGCCCTGCGCCGGTTTTTATGGCAGAGCGAAGTTTGTTTCAGGCCGCCGGTTGCCGCGTTGGAAGACCAGGACCCTTCCTTTGAAATGGCCGCGCAAGCCTAGCCCGCCTCTCTTGTGGGATGAACCGTTTTTGGCCTGTTTCTCGCAAAACAGGCCAAAAACGGTTTTCTTTTTAGGCCTCTCCCCAGAATTGTAAACTTTTTTTTAATTTTTCTGCCATCCCGTCAGGTGTTAGGCACTCTTACTCAACTGGTATTGTTTTGGCTTAGTAGCAGATTGTCGGAAAATCCGCTTATTTTTGAAATCGAATCTAGTACATCCTTTTAATTAGCTCTATATGTTTGATTTTTTTGGGAAGACAGTCGCCAAACTTTTCGGCACTAAGTCAGAACGGGACATCAAAGAAGTAATGCCGTACGTGGCTCTTATCAACCAAGAGTTCGCAAAATTGGCTTCCCTTTCTGACGACGAACTGCGCCAGCGTACCCAACAGGTACAGGCTACCATTGCCGAGCGTCTGAAACCCATTGATGATAAAATAGCGGCCCTGCACCAGCGCATTGAAAATGAGCCAGACCTGGACATCGCCCAGAAGGAAGGCATCTTTGTGCAGATTGACGAGCTGGAGAAAGACCGCAACAAAGAACTGGAAGTGGTGCTCATGGAAGTGCTTCCGCAGGGCTTTGCCATTGTCAAAGAAACTGCCCGCCGCTACAAAGAAAACGGCCAGCTGACCGTGACCGCCACTGACTTTGATCGTGAGATTGCCACCCGCAAACCCAACGTGCAGATTCAGGGAGACCAAGCCGTTTGGGCCAACAAATGGAACGCCGCCGGTACTGAGGTAACCTGGGACATGGTGCACTATGACGTACAGCTGATTGGTGGTATTGTCTTGCACCAGGGTAAAATTGCCGAGATGGCCACGGGTGAGGGTAAGACCTTGGTAGCAACCCTGCCATCGTTCCTGAACGCGCTAGCCAAGCGCGGCGTGCACGTGGTGACGGTGAACGATTACTTGGCCAAGCGTGACTCTGAGTGGATGGCGCCCTTGTTTGAGTTCCACGGCATCACCATTGACTGTATTGACAAGCACCAGCCCAATACAGATGCTCGTCGCAAAGCCTATTTAGCAGACATTACCTACGGTACCAACAACGAGTTCGGGTTTGACTACCTGCGCGACAACATGGCCCGCGAAGTGGATGAACTGGTACAGCGCAAGCACCACTACGCCATGGTGGATGAGGTTGACTCCGTTTTAATTGACGATGCCCGTACGCCTCTCATTATCTCTGGCCCGGTTCCACGTGGTGATGAGCACGAATTCTATATCCTAAAGCCACGCGTGGCCTCTCTGGTAGAAGCCCAGCGTAAACTAGTGGGTAATTTCCTGGTAGAAGCCAAGCGCTTAATTAAAGAAGGAAACGAGAAAGAAGGCGGACTAGCTTTGTTCAGAGCGTTCAGAGGTTTGCCTAAAAACAAGCCATTGATTAAGTTCTTAGGTGAGACTGGGGTACGCCAATTGTTGTTAAAGACAGAGGCGTTCTACCTGCAAGACCACTCGCGCCAGATGCCAGAGGCAGACGCGCCTTTGTACTTCACCATTGACGAGAAGCACAACCAGATTGAACTGACGGAGAAAGGCATTGACCTGATTACGGGCCAAGGCGAAGATCCGCAGCTGTTCATCTTGCCAGATATTGGAACCGAGATTGCCAATATTGAGAACCACAAAGAACTATCAGCGGATGAGAAACTGCACCAAAAAGAGAAACTGATCCAGGATTACCAGGAGAAGTCTTCACGGGTGCACTCCATCAACCAGTTGCTCAAAGCCTACACCTTGTTTGAGAAAGACACGGAGTACATCGTGACCGAAGACCACAAGGTGAAGATTGTAGATGAGCAGACAGGTCGTGTGATGGAAGGCCGTCGTTATTCAGACGGATTGCACCAAGCCATTGAAGCCAAGGAAAACGTGCGCGTAGAAGACGCCACGCAGACCTACGCCACGGTGACGCTTCAGAACTACTTCAGGATGTATCACAAGCTGGCCGGTATGACCGGTACAGCAGAGACAGAGGCCGGTGAGTTCTGGGAAATCTACAAACTGGACGTGGTGGTGATTCCTACCAACCGTGTAGCCCAGCGTAAGGATGAGCACGACAAGGTGTATAAAACCATCAGAGAGAAATACAACGCCGTAGCTGAAGAGATTCAGGAACTAAGCAAAGCTGGGCGTCCGGTGCTGGTGGGTACCACGTCCGTGGAAATCTCTGAACTGGTAAGCCGTATGCTGAAAATGCGTGGTATTGAGCATCAGGTTCTAAACGCGAAGCATCACCAACGTGAAGCGGAGATTGTAGCCATGGCTGGTAAGCCAGGAGCGGTGACCATTGCCACCAACATGGCGGGCCGTGGTACGGACATTAAGCTGGCCCCAGAATCTAAAGCCGCCGGCGGATTGGCCATTATTGGTACTGAGCGCCATGAGTCGCGCCGCGTAGACCGCCAGTTGCGTGGTCGTGCCGGTCGTCAGGGGGACCCGGGTTCTTCGCAGTTCTTCGTGTCTCTGGATGACAGCTTAATGCGTTTGTTCGGTTCTGACCGTATTGCCCGTTTAATGGACCGCATGGGTCTGGAGGAAGGCGAAGTGATTCAGCACTCCATGATTACCAACTCTATTGAGCGCGCTCAGAAGAAAGTAGAGGAAAACAACTTCGGGACGCGTAAGCGCCTCTTGGAGTATGATGACGTGATGAACGCCCAGCGCGAGGTAGTGTACAAGCGCCGTCGCAATGCCTTGTATGGCGAGCGTCTGGAGCTGGACATTTGGACCATGATTGATGACACGGCGGTTGACATTGTCAATACCTACAAAGTGACTGGCAACCATGAGGACTTCTTGTTGCACATCATTAGAGTGTACGGTTTCAATACCAGCATCACGGCGCAAGAACTATCTGCCCAGCCAGTAAATAACTTGATTGACCGCTTGTACAATGAGGCTCTGGATTTCTATCTGGGCAAGAACAAGCACATCATGGAGCAGTCGGCGCCTATCATGAAGGACATTTATGAGAACCGCGGCCCAATGATTGAAAACATTGCCGTTCCGTTCTCAGATGGTCGTAAGCAAATCACGGCGGTGGCTAACCTGGAGAAAGTGGTGAACAGCCATGGCAAGGAGCTCATCAAAACCGTGGAGAAAATCATCACGCTGGCGACCATTGACCAAGCCTGGACGCAACACCTGCGCCAGATGGATGATTTGAAGCAAAGTGTGCAGAACGCGGTGTATGAGCAGAAAGACCCACTCTTGATTTACAAGTTTGAGTCGTTTGAGTTGTTCAAGCGCATGATTGCTAAGGTAAACGAAGAGACCATTTCTTTCTTGTTCAAGGCAGACTTGCCGCAGCAACAGGAGCAGGCACCACCGGTACAGGAAGCCCGCCAAACGCAGGCGCCAAGACCGCCAAGGTTGCAGGAGCAGAAAGAAGAAGTGCATTCTACCTTAGAAGAGCAACGCGCTCCGTCCATGCCGAACATGCCAGAGGCGCCCGTGCAAAAGCAGGCTCCTATCAGAGTAGAAAAGCATGCCGGCCGTAATGACCGCGTAAGCGTGCAGTACGCAGACGGACGGGTGATGAAAGACGTGAAGTACAAGAACGTAGAAAACGACTTGCTCAACAACCGTTGCATCTTAATTGAAGACTAATTTGGATAACCTCATGGAGCAGAGCCTGGCGCCGTATATTGACCATACGGTGCTCAGGCCTGACACTACCCAGCAGATGGTGGCCCAGTTGTGCCAAGAGGCCGCTGCCCATCAGTTTGCCGCCGTGTGCGTGCCGCCGTGCTTTGTGCGCCAGGCCGTAGATGCTTTGCAGGACACCGGCGTGCAGATTGCTACGGTTATCGGGTTCCCGTTGGGATATCAATTGGCTAAAGTGAAGTTCTTTGAGGCGCACCAGGCCCTCACCGAAGGCGCCACCGAGATTGACGTAGTCATGAACATTGCCGCCTTCAAATCTGGGCTATTGGATGACGTTACCGCCGAACTGCATGAACTGAGCACGCTGTGCCACTTCAAGAATGCAGTCTTGAAAGTGATTATTGAAACCGCGCTCCTCAGCCCGGAAGAAATTATCCAGATTTGCGCCATTTGCGTGCAGGCCGAGGTGGATTACGTGAAAACCTCTACCGGTTTTGCGGCCAGAGGGGCCAGCGTAGAAGACATTCAATTAATGCGCGCTAACCTTCCAGAACACATTAAAATCAAAGCTTCCGGCGGAATCAAAACCAAGGAAGCGGCACTTGCGTTGGTGAAGGCAGGGGCAGACCGGATTGGAACATCCTCCGGCGTCTCTCTGCTATGACTTGGACACAGATGACAACTAGAGCATTTTTATGGGTGGCTGTAGCCGTATTAACCGGTTGCGCCGCCAGTAGCAGCGCGTCCGCGAACGGGGACGGTACCGCCACTTCTTCCTCTAAAAGCAAAAACGAAGGCGGTGTGGCCACCGCGGTCGATGTAGGCAAGTATAGAACGGTATTTCCGGCGGCCTCTGCCAGCAGTACGCCAAGCACTGCGGCTGCCGTTACGCCTACCAAAGACCTGCGTGAACAAGTAGAGGTGCTCATGGACAGCGTGGCCCTGATGAACAAGAACATCAAATACGCCAATGGTTACCGCATCCTGGCCTTCACGGGCAATGAGCGCAAGGCGGCCATGGACTTGCGCAACAGCATCATCCAGCGCCTGCCGGCAGAGAAAGACTACCTCACCTACAAGCAACCCACGTATCAGTTAAAGGTTGGGGATTTTATGAGCAGGGTAGAGGCGCAACTGGCTTTGTCTAAGATAAAAGATTTGATTCCCAACGCCTTGATTGTGCCCGAGACCATTAACATTCCTAAGAACTTCTAAAGGAAAAAAGCACGAGACACGCACTGCCGTTTTTGACCTACTTTCCAGAAAAGAGGCCAAAAACGGCAGTCTCATTTTATAGCCTTAACTTTGCGCCAGAT
The DNA here is from genome assembly GCF_009913235.1 of Nibribacter ruber. Lineage (NCBI taxonomy): Bacteria > Pseudomonadati > Bacteroidota > Cytophagia > Cytophagales > Hymenobacteraceae > Nibribacter > Nibribacter ruber. Next base: position 3,688,620 of record NZ_CP047897.1, read on the forward strand.
TTTATCACCTGTCCTATGCAAGACCTTAAAGACCAGATTCGGTCGCTAGCCCAGCAATACGCACAAGACACCGTAGCCACCCGGCAACACCTGCACCAGCACCCAGAGCTTTCTTTCCAGGAGCATGAAACGTCTGCCTACGTGTTTGCAAAACTACAGAATATGGGCCTGGAGCCCCAGCGCATGACCGAGACGGGGATCGTAGTGCTCATCAAAGGCCAGAACCCAGAGAAAGCCACCACCGCCCTGCGCGCCGATCTAGATGCCTTGCCTATTCTGGAGCAAAACGAAGTGGCCTACAAATCTACAAATGAAGGCGTGATGCACGCCTGCGGCCATGACGTGCATACCTCGTCACTACTCACCACGGCGCGTATTTTAAGCGAATTGCGCGACCAGTTTGAAGGAACGGTCAAGTTGATATTCCAGCCCGGCGAGGAGAAGTTTCCGGGGGGAGCGTCTTTGATGATCAAAGAAGGGGTCTTGCAGAATCCCGCGCCGCAGAGCATTATGGGGCAACACGTGTTCACGCCGCTGGAGGTGGGCAAAGTAGGCTTCAGGAGTGGTATGTACATGGCCAGCGCAGATGAGATTTACATCACGGTCAAGGGCAAAGGAGGCCACGGCGGTCTGCCCGAGCAACTGGTGGATCCGGTCATGATTTCAGCGCATTTGCTGGTAGCCTTGCAACAGATTGTGAGCAGAAGAGCCAATCCTAAGACACCATCGGTGCTGTCGTTTGGGAAGGTTATTGCCAACGGGGCTACCAACGTCATTCCCAATGAAGTATATATTGAAGGCACGTTCAGAACCATGGACGAAGTTTGGCGCGCCGAGGCCAAGCAACACATGAAGAAACTGGCCGAAGGACTGGTGGAAAGCATGGGCGGCACCTGTGACATCAACATCATGGATGGCTATCCTTTCCTGAAGAACGAGCCCCAACTCACCGCCCGCGCCAAAGCCTCGGCCCAAGAGTATTTAGGCGAAGAGAATGTGATTGACCTGGATATGTACATGACTGCCGAAGATTTCGCGTACTACTCCCAAACCACAGACGCCTGCTTTTACCGATTGGGCACTCGCAACGAAGTCCAAGGCATCACCTCGCCGGTCCACACGCCTACCTTTAACATTGATGAGTCTGCCTTGGAGATTGGTAGTGGCTTAATGGCATATCTGGCTATCCAGGAATTGAAAGCTTTGGCTTTAAACTAGAAACTGACTATTTTTTTAATTATCGCAAGAGCCGTTTTTGGCCTGTTTCTCAGAAAATAGGCCAAAAACGGCTCTCTTTTTTATACCCTGCCTGACTAAAAGCTTAACTACTCTTTCTCTCTCTTTCGTTGTCATCCTGAAAGGATCTTGTGAGCGAGCAAGCCAAGCCCTAGCCATGCAACAATAGGCTATCTCCAAAATAGCTTCACCTATTTTCTCTTTTAGCAAAGGTCATTACAGCTTGCCCACAAGATCCTTTCAGGATGACAGGAGTAGAGGAAAGGAGTAAATGAGGAGGAAGAGTAAGGCGCGCTTAGTCATTTCTTAACCGAAATATTTTTCATAAGGCATGGAAAGAGACTCTACTTACAGATAGGCTAAATGCACTTTCGTTTTTGGGCTGCTTTCAAGAAATCAGGTCAAAAATGATTCAAAGTTGCCTTGATTCAGACATTGTGTCATATTTAGAATTCTCTTATTCTTTAAATACGGACGTATTGACTTGTTTTTAGCTTAATTTTCAATTGGTACAGATTTTACTGATAAGAAAGTATCAACTGAAAAATCAACTTAAAAACGAGAATAAGACAATGACAGTGGTTAAATATCATCCGTTGTACCAAGACAGAATGCCGCAGACATTCAGCAGTTTGTTAGATAATTTTTTCAATGAGGCAGTCACTTCCCGAAAGGCCGTGGGATTCACGCCGCAGGTAGACCTGTGGGAAACCAAGGAAGCCTATGCCGTAGAGGTGGCTTTGCCTGGTCTGAAGAAAGAAGACATCCATGTAGAGTTTCAGGAAGGCGTCTTGACGGTGAGCGGCGAGCGGAAGCAAAGAGAAGAGAGCCAGGAGCAGAAGTACCGCCGGGTAGAAAGCAATTACGGTAAATTCAGCCGGTCTTTCCAACTGCCAGAGCAGGTAGACGGTGCTGCCATCAACGCCCAGTTTGAGAACGGCGTGCTGCATATATCACTGCTCAAGGTAGAAGTGAAGGTAGTGAAGCACCAGATCTCTGTGAAGTAAGCAGACGAGAAGCATACCCCAGACAGGCGCCTAACCAGCGCCTTTTTGGCTTCATATTTGCATTGAAAAAGATACTTGTTTTGCTATTTTAGCGTTTAAGACGTAAAAGAAAGAAGACGTATCTGCGGACGCGCAAAACAATCTATAAACCTGAGTATTAACAGATATAGCTAACCTATTGTATGAAAACAAAACAATTAATGCTAGGGCTCATGCTCTCTGCCATGATGGGCGGCGGCGTGGCCATTGGAGGCTATAAACTGCTGGAAGACGATCAACCCACTGCGGGACAGCAGTTGCCTAACACCAACGTACGGTACACCAGTGCCATGCGGGACGGCAAAGTAGTAGTGCCGGAAGGCCTCAATTTTCAAACCGCTGCTGAGCTGGTGACCCCGGCGGTGGTGCACGTGACCACGGAGTATAAAATGCAGACCCGCCAGATGCCAAGCGACATGCACCCGTTCTTCCGGGATTTCTTTGGCGATGAAGGCATGGAAGGCTACCAGCGACAGCAAGGTCCGGCCATGGGTTCTGGTTCTGGAGTCATCATTGCCTCTAACGGCTACATTGTCACCAACAACCACGTCATTGACAAGGCAGACAAGATTGAAGTGATTCTGGACGACAAACGCAAGTTTGAAGCCACCTTGGTAGGCACAGACCCCAACACCGACATCGCTTTGTTGAAAATCAACTCTGATAACCTGCCGGCCTTGCGCTACGCCAACTCAGACAACGTGAAAGTGGGCGAGTGGGTATTGGCCGTGGGCAACCCGTTCAACCTCAACTCTACTGTGACGGCGGGTATCATCAGTGCCAAAGGTCGTAACGTGGGTATTCTGCAGGGTGCCGGCAATTACAGCGTAGAGTCTTTCTTACAGACAGACGCCGCCGTGAACCCGGGCAACAGTGGGGGTGCTTTGGTGAACCTGAATGGAGACTTGATTGGCATCAACACCGCCATTGCGTCGCAGACGGGTACCTTCTCTGGTTATTCCTTTGCCGTGCCATCTGCTATTGTAAGCAAAGTGGTGGATGACTTGCTGAAGTTCGGGGAGGTACAGCGTGCCTTGCTGGGCGTGCAGATGCAGGAGATTGACGCCAAACTGGCCGCCGATAAGAAATTGAAAGACCTGAACGGTGTGTTTGTGGCTGGTTTCTCTGAGAGCAGCGCCGCCAAATCTGCCGGTATTGAAGAAGGTGACGTGATCACTGAGATCAACGGCGTGAAGGTGAACACCGGGGCCCAGTTGCAGGAACAGGTAACGCGCTACCGTCCGGGTGACAAGATCAAGGTTGGCTACAGCCGCGGCGGAAACACCAAGACCGTGAACGTGACTTTGCGCAATGCCAACGGCAACACCGAGATTGTGAAGCGTGATCCTAACTCGCCTAAATCTATGACCATTGACGGGGCCAAGTTTGAGGCCGCCAGCAAGAAAGACCTCAACAGCCTGGACATTACCGGCGGGGTTAGAATCTCGGGTGTAGAGAAAAGCGCCTTCGCTGATTCTGGCATCAAGGACGGTTTCATCATCACCCAGATTGACAAGAAACCTACCAGCGCGCCAGAAGACGTGAACGAAATCTTGAAGAGCACCCGTCGGGGCGGTCTCTTGATTGAAGGCGTTTACCCAGACGGTAGACGCGCCTACTACGCCATTGGCCGCTAGTTTTAGGCTGATTTCCAGAAAACAAGCCAAAAACGGCTGAACATGAAAAGCTCCTGCATGCTTGCAGGAGCTTTTTTGTTTCTTTAGGTTTGTAGAGTGCCTTGGGCACAGACCATTCATTCTTTAAATTTTATACCATGACTCAAATCATAGATATACCCGCCTTGCTTTCTGATTTAGGCATTCAGGAAACCAACCCAGCCTATAGCACCGGCCTTGCTTGGGGTGGTGAGAAGAACCAGGAGACGCGTACCATTTCTTCGCCTACAGACGGAAGCCAGATTGCTTCTGTGCGCATGGCCACCGCTGAGGATTATGACCATGTGGTCACCACTGCCCAAAAAGCGTTTATGGAATGGCGCACCTGGCCATCTCCCAAGCGCGGCGAAGTAGTGCGTCAGATTGGTCAGAAGCTACGCGACAACAAAGACGCGCTAGGCAAACTGGTGAGCTATGAGATGGGCAAGATCCTACAAGAAGGCTTAGGCGAAGTGCAGGAGATGATTGACATCTGCGATTTTGCCGTTGGCTTGTCTAGACAGTTGCACGGCTACACCATGCATTCAGAGCGTCCTACGCACCGCATGTATGAGCAGTACCATCCCTTGGGCGTAGTGGGCGTGATTTCGGCGTTTAACTTCCCGGTGGCGGTTTGGAGTTGGAACGCCATGCTGGCTGCCATCTGTGGTGACACCGTGGTTTGGAAGCCATCTGAGAAAACGCCTTTGACGGCGGTAGCCTGTCAGTACATCATCAAAGAAGTGTTAGAAGAAAATAACGTGCCCGAAGGTGTGTTCAACATCATCATAGGTGATGCCAGCATTGGTAGCCAGATGGCGCATGACGGACGCGTGCCCTTGGTGTCTGCCACCGGTTCTACCCGTATGGGCAAGAAAGTGGGCGAGGCTGTGGGTGCCCGTTTAGGTAAGTCTCTATTAGAATTAGGCGGAAACAACGCCATCATCCTTACGGAGAACGCCGACCTAGACATGGCCATGCGTGCCGTGGTATTTGGCGCCGTAGGAACCGCCGGTCAGCGTTGTACCTCTACCCGTCGCTTGATTATCCATGACAGCATTTATGACTCGGTGAAAGACCGTTTGCTGAACGCATACGCCAAGTTGCCAATCGGGAATCCATTGAAAGACACCAACCTGGTAGGACCGCTTATTGATAAGCATGCAGTGGAGGCGTTTTTGAATGCGCTAGAAGCTGTTAAGCAAGAAGGCGGTAAAGTATTAATTGGTGGTACTGTTTTGGAAGGCGAAGAATATGCCACCGGTACGTACGTGACCCCGGCCATTGTAGAAGCTGAGAATAGCTATCACACGGTACAGGAAGAAACCTTCGCGCCAATCTTGTACCTAATCAAATACAGCGGCTCTGTGGACAATGCTATTGACGTGCAGAACGGCGTACGCCAAGGTCTGTCTTCTTCTATCTTCTCTTCTAATTTATTAGAGACTGAAGTCTTCTTAAGCCACTGGGGTTCTGACTGCGGCATTGCCAACGTGAACATAGGAACGTCTGGTGCTGAGATTGGCGGTGCCTTCGGCGGGGAGAAAGAAACCGGCGGAGGACGTGAGTCAGGGTCAGATGCCTGGAGAGTGTACATGCGCCGCCAGACCAACACCATCAACTTTGGTAGAGAGTTGCCGTTGGCGCAAGGCATCAAGTTTGATATTTAGTCAGGCGTTTTTGGGCTAATTCCCAGAAAACAAGCCAAAAACAGAAAGGCCACTCTGCGTGCAGGGTGGCCTTTCTGTTTGAAAGCGGCAAAAGGATTTGTACCTTTTCAGGACTTCAACTATTTAAAACATGGCAGAGCAAGCGCACCATCTTGAATTCCAGAGACAGATTACCAACCCGGCTAAGCTCAAGCTTTTCATGCTCAAGAGCCTGCCCATGGCGTATCTGGCGGGTTGTAGAATTCAAAAGCTCACAGAGCAAGAAGCCCAGGTTTCGCTTAAGTACGGCTACCTCACCAAGAATCCGTTCAAGTCCATTTACTTTGCGTGTTTGGCCATGGCTGCTGAGATGTCCTCGGGTGTGCTGTCCATGATGTACCTGTACAAAGCCAATCCAAGCGTGTCTATGCTAGTGGTAAACATGGAGGCCGAGTTCTCTAAGAAAGCCATGGGCACCATCACCTTCACCTGCGCCGACGGCGATGCCATTGCTGCCGCTGTCAAAGAAACCCAAACCACCGGTCAAGGAAGCAGTCTCCAAACCTTAAGCATCGGCCATGATGAGCAGGGCGATGAAGTGGCCCGCTTCAGAATCACGTGGTCCTACAAAGCCAGAACCGCCAGGGTTTAAATCTTACGACTGGTCTTCTTTAAGAACTCCTTCACTGCTTTCTGGAACTGGGCGTTCTGCTCCAGGTAAATCACATGACCGCCGGGCATGGAGGCAACTGTCTGGTTCGGGAATTTGAAGCTCTTGTAATGGTCTGGCCCGATGGAGAAATCCTGTTCGCCAGATATCACCAATACTGGCATCTTCAAGTGCCTGGTCACTTCCGTGAAATCCTGAAAATACTCTGGTGAGTTAGCCCACACCTGCCCAAACGCATAATTAGGTGGTCGCTTGGCATCTTCTTCATTCATTTTTTGCAAGCCCTCAGGGGTGGTGTACATGAGCTGGTGGTAGGCATTCTTCTCATTCAACGCTTGGATGATAGCCATGAACCGGTCTATGTAAGGGCGCTTTTCATCTACAAAAGGCGCTGGGTCTGCGGGTTTCAGAATCTTCAGGCCCTTCTGTATTTGCACCTTCGCAGAATATTCCAGATGAAGCGTAGCGTTGAGTAGAATCATCCGGGAGATGGTCTTAGGGAAGTAGTAAGCGTACTCGGTGGCCAAAATTCCCCCGAAGGAATGGGCTAGCACCGTCCAGGTTGGGTAGCCCAGTTGCTGACGTACTTCGTCAAAATCCTGGGTCATGCGCTGTAGAGAATAGTTGCCATTAGGGGCTTTGCCAGAACGGCCGCTTCCGCGCTGGTCCACATAAATCATCTGCACAGAATCCTCCAAGGTGTTCAGGCCTAATACCTCAAACGAATGACTCCAAGCCCCGGGACCGCCGTGAATGAACACACAGGGGCGGCCCTTGCCAGAAACCTTTACATACAATTCAGTCCCGTCACTCATGGTCAGCCTGGTTTCACGGGCCGGGCTGGTGGCCTGCGCTGCGGCTGTGATTGGGCTTAGTGCCAAACAATAAATACATAAGGCGTTGAGAATGAAGGCGTAGATTGTTTTCATGAGGTGCTGGTATTTGCCGCGAAATAAGTGAAAATTCAGGGCAAATTAAAGCAGGGAAAAAATCAGAGATATTTTAGAACATCCGTGCAACTGTTGGCTATTGCCTGAGTCTTTAGGTCAGAAGTAAGTAGGAACATAGGATGGGTAGGCAGTTGAGCAATGACGCATGAGGGTTGTTCTAGGGACTGCAAATGGAGTAAGCATAAGATGAGGCCTTAACACCAATTTCAATTTGGAGACGCTGGAATACACAGACGTAAACGCGCACATAGTGACCCGCTGCAAAGCCGGCGACCGCAAGGCGCAATATGAGCTCTACAAGCTCTACAGCAAAGCCATGTTCAACGTGAGCATGCGCATCACCAACGACTACACAGAGGCCGAGGATGTCTTGCAGGAGTCGTTTCTGAGCGCGTTCAAGGAGTTGGGCACCTTTAAGGGAGATTCAACCTTTGGCAGTTGGCTCAAGCGCATTGTCATCAACAAGTCCATTACCAAGGTGCGCAGCCGGCGCCTGCAGGTAGTGCCCATGGAAGATTATATGGAGGTGGCAGACGAGGGACCAGAGTTAGACGAGGAAGAGATGCAGTACAAGGTGGAGAGCATTCGGCGCGCCATCCAGAAACTGCCAGACGGCTACCGGGTGGTGCTGTCTCTGTACCTGCTGGAAGGCTACGATCACGGCGAGATCGCTGACATCCTGAGCATAAGTGAAGCTACCTCCAAGTCACAATACAGCCGGGCCCGCAAGAAACTGCTGGGCCTGATGGAAGAAGAGGCGTTTTTAGCCTGATTTCTCCAAAACACAACAAAAACGAATTTACCGCTTAACCGCCATGAAAGATAGATTAGAAGATTTCGTAAAAGCCCACCGCGACGAGTTTGACTCCTTCGCGCCACGCCCAGACTTGTGGCAGGAGATTGCCGGAGAGCTGGAACCCGGGCAGACCACCCTGCACGTGGAACCCTCCGATACCAGCAAAGAAGCCACCATCCTGTCTATGAACTGGAACGTAGCCTGGCGTTATGCCGCCGCTGTGGCCATGCTGGTGTCTGTGTTCATAACGGCCTGGTATTACGGGGCCACCTCGGGGGGCAAGGGCAACAAATGGCCGCAAACCAATCCGTGAGACAACCGGCTTCGCTGGAAAAGATTGCCCCGGAATTAAAGCAGATTGAGACCCAGTTTGTGGGCATCATTGAGCAGAAGGAGTCTCAGTTGCAGGAATATGACTTGAAAGGACTGGGCTTAGAGAAGGAATGGGAGCAGGAAGCCAAAGCCCTGGACGCCTCCTACAACCAGTTAAAGCAGGAATTGTACACCACCCCCAACAAGGCCGAATTGATCCAGGCCATGAGTGACAACCTTAAAATGCGCATTGCCATCTTAAACCGCCAGCTGGCGATTTTGGAAAACATACAGACCGTAAAACAACAAAGTACTGATGAAACCACTACACTTTAATAAGGCCCTCCTTACGCTGGCCGCCAGCTTTGCCCTGACCGCCGCCACGCGAGCACAAGAAATGCCTGCGCCTGCCGCCGCGCCGTGCCCCCAGATAATCAACCTGGATAAAACGCATCTGTCTGCAGAAGTGACTGCCAGCGTAAAAGAAGCCTTGCAGCTAGCCTCCAGAGAAACCAGGAATGCCCTGCAGCTGGTAAAAGCAGGCCAGGCGCTAGAGTTTCTGGAGAACCTGGAGCCCAACGTGATCATTGTCAACGGACCCGACGACGAAGAACAGCCGCAGCCCAACGCCTATGACTTCACCAAGTCCAAGAAGTTCAGCAAGACCTTCAAGGTGAGCTCCGCTGACAAGCTGGCCATAGAAAACCAGTTTGGCAAGGTAGACGTGCAGACCTGGTCCCGCAATGAGATTTCTGTGGAGGTGAACATCACTACCAGAGCCAGCACAGACGGCAAAGCCCAGGAGATTTTGGACAAGATCAACATCCAGGCCACCGAAGGCGCCAACCAAGTATCTGTGGTGACCGTGCGGGAGCCCATGCACATCCAGACGGCCAGCGGCAAAAGCTTTGAAGTAAACTACCTGATTAAAATGCCGAAAAGCAATCCGGTGTCCATCTCTAACAAGTTTGGGGATGTGGTGTTGCCAGACCTGGACGGCACCAGCGAGGTAAGCGTGAAGTACGGCAATATCAACGCGGGTCGGCTTAACAGCAAGAATAACAGAGTGTCTCTGGAGTACGGCAAAGAACTGTCAACGGTAGAGTACATGCGCGGCGGAAACCTGAACGTGAAATACTCGGCCTTCAAACTAGGTTCTTCAGAATCTTTGATGACTACCACCGCCTACAGCAGCATTGCCATTGACAACATAGACGCCCTGGCCGTGGAAAGCCGTTATGACCGAGCCTTTAAAGTGGGCAATGTGAACCAGCTGTCGGGTAGGGGAGCGTACACCACCTTCACCATTACCAACCTGAAAGAATCGGCGGGTATGGACATGAAGTATTGCTCCAAGTTTGAGATTACCAACATCGCCTCGGGCTTCAAGAAGATTGACGTGACCGGCGGGTACACCACCATCAGCCTGAACTTCGCAGACAAGACCGCCTTCAACTTTGACGTGAACACCTCTTACGGCAACCTAAAGGTAGACCAGGACCTGGTAGACTACAGCTTCAAAGAAGTGCGCAACACCTCGGCCACCTACAAAGGCAAGTTTGGCAAGGCCTCGCCGAAAGGCTTAGTGAATGTGACGTCTAAATATGGGTCGGTGCAGTTTAATTGATAAGAAATCTGTCCCAGACGCGTTCTCAAAAGCGAGCCCCCACGGCTCGCTTTTTTGTTATCCAGGCGTTTTTAGGTTATTTTACCCAAAACAGGCCAAAAACGGATGTGCTATGACTACTTCCTCTTCAGACCCTATTCATTCTAACAGCGCCCCAGAACCAGTGGGCCTGTACCCGCACGCCCGGCGCGTGGGCAATCTGTTGTTTCTCTCTGGGGTGGGGCCCCGGCAGAAGGGGCAGAAGCAGATTCCGGGCGTCATGTTAGACTCCCATGGCCAGATAGCCGACTATGACATTGCCGTGCAGTGCCGGGCCGTGTTCCAGAACGTGCGCACCATCTTGGAAGAGGCCGGTTCCTCCTGGGACAACTTGGTAGACGTGACCGTCTTCCTGACCAACATGAAAGAAGATTTCCAGACTTATAATCGCGTGTACGCAGAATATTTCAAGGACAATCAGCCCTGCCGCACCACCGTTGAGGTGAACGCCCTGCCCACGCCCATTGCCATAGAGCTCAAATGCATTGCCACTATTTAATGAGTGAATGAGTGATTGAATGAAGGAGAGAATGAAAAATGAATAATCAAAGAATTCATCTTCAAGGGAAAACAACGCAATAAATTGCTGATTATGCCTTTTCTAAATTAGAAATACCAATTCATTCCTTATTCTCCTCTGCCATTACTTTTACCTTTCCATCATTCTCTCAATCATTCAATCACTCAATCATTCATTAAAATGACATATTCCCCAGAAGGGTTGTTCGCAGAACGGGAGCAGCGCTTTTTTGCAATAGAAGACCGCTTTGCCAGAAAGCACAAATGGATAGGCTGGTTGCGGCTGGCCTTTGTGGTGAGTGCGGTAGGGGCCTGCGTAGTGCTGTTCTATTATGACCAGGCGGCGGTGGGGCTGGCCGTTCTGCTGGCTGGGTATTTTATTTTTGCGGGGCTCATTCATTGGCACAATAAGATTGAATACACCCGCAAGCATCATTTGTATTTGGGTTTAATCAATAGGGCAGAGCAGGAGCGGCTGCGCGGCGAGTTTCATGAATTTGCCAACGGCCAGGAGTATGAAGAGCCCAACCATTATTATACTGCAGACTTAGATGTGTTTGGGGCCAATTCTGTGTTTCAGTTGCTCAACCGGGGCGTGACCCGTTTAGGCCAGCAGCGGTTAGCCCAATGGCTGAAAGCGCCCGCCCCTCCAGAAGAAATCCAGGCCAGACAAGAGGCTGTGGCAGAATTAGCGCCAGACCTGGAATGGCGCCAGCACCTGCAGGCCCGGAGCATGCACCACCACCGCAAAACCCAGCAATTGCCACAGCCTTTTCTGTTATGGCTCCGAAGCCCTGATTTCTTTGTGGGGAAGGGGTGGCTGGTGGTGGCTACGTTTCTATTGCCGCTGCTCACCATTGTCTCGGTTATCTACTGGGCCCAAGGGCACACTCATTACCCTTTTGTGGGTTTGGTGGTAGTGCAGTTCTTGATTGCCGTAAAATACCAGCGCCAGCGCGATGAGTATTATGAAGAAAGCACGGGCATGTATGAGACCCTGCAGAGTTATACAGACATGTTGGTGCACATTGAGGGCAGAACCTTTCAAAGCGCCAAGGCCCGGCACCTGCAGCAGCAACTCAAAATTGATGACAAACCAGCCTCTCTGCACGTACGGCAGCTGGCCTCCATCATTCAATACCTGTCGGCGCGCCTCAACACCTACCTCAACTTCATCCTGAACCACGCCCTCATGTGGGACTTTATCTGGATGTGGCGGTTGGAGCGCTGGAAGAAGACCATGTCAGGGAACATCGGCGAGGTCCTAAACGCCGCCGCTGAGTTTGAGGCTCTGGCCAGTCTGGCGGCTTTCCAGTATGCCAACCCAGCGTATGCCATCCCGCAGATAAGCCAGAAGCCGTTTGAGTTTGATGCCCAGGATTTGAGCCATCCTTTGATCTTTAGTGAAAACCGGACGGCCAATAGTCTGGCGTTTAGCGGGGCGGGGCACACGGCCTTGATCACGGGGTCTAACATGTCTGGGAAGAGTACGTTTCTGCGGGCGGTGGGCGTGAACATGGTGCTGGCGTTTACGGGGGCGGCGGTCTGCGCCAAAAAACTCGCCGTGTATCCGGGCCAGGTGTATACCAGCATGCGCACTGAAGACAACCTGGCAGAGAACACCTCGTCTTTCTACGCAGAGTTGAAGCGCCTCAAGATTCTGATTGACTTGACGGCCAGCGGAGTGCCGGTGTATTTCTTCTTAGACGAGATTTTAAAAGGCACCAACTCCCATGACCGGCACGAGGGCGCCATGGCCTTGATACGGCAGTTGAACAAACGCTTCTGCGCCGGCTTTGTCTCCACCCATGACCTCGAACTGGGTAACATGGAGCAGGAACTGCCGGGAGCGGTAGAGAACTTCAGCTTTAACAGCTACTTTGAAAACGGGCAGCTTTTGTTTGACTACACCCTGCGGCCGGGCATCTGTAAAAGCTTCAACGCCAGCCAGCTCATGCGCCAGATGGGCATTGAGGTATAGCGTTTTTGGCCTGTTTTCCGGAAAACAGGCTAAAAACGCGGGTGCGTACGTATGAAACTTAATTTACCTTTGTGGTTCACCAACCTAATGTACCATGCGCGTTGTAGCAGATATTCCGCACCCAGAGATTAAGATTACGCTGTTGTCCTGGAACGGGAAATACCTCATCAAGCTAGAGTTGGGCCCGTTTGAGCAGACGTACAAAGTAAGTGAGATGGACGTGGCCGGAGACGAAGAAGTAAAGACGTGGCTGGACCAGGAGTTTCTGCAGCAGTGCATGGAACAATTCTTAACCATGCGCAAAAACCTGCACGAGGCCCGTAGAAGGCACAGCGTGTAGAATTAGCCTATCAGTATATACACGGTAAATTCACTATTATCTGTGGAAAAGGTTGTGGAGAACTTGTTTTTGAATATTGCTTGCTTTATATTCATTTCTCAAACAACTCCTATTCAAGTGCCTTGGTAATGACTACACCATAAGCTTCAACCTCTCCCAGATATGCAGGTAGGAATAAGCAGACATATTAAGATTTCCTACAGACAGGACATGCAGACCGTGATCATACGGTGGCAGCAACCTGTCTCCTTCACGGAATTCAAGCTGAACTGCCTGGCAATCCTGGCCATTGCCAAGGAGAATGCCGCCTCTTCCTGGCTGCTGGACTGTAGGTCTAAGGGCGAAGTTACCCAGAAGGAAAGTCAGTGGCTGGTGGAGGAGTTCTACCCCAAGGCCTTGCAGATGGTGTCTTCGCAGCTTTGCGTGGCGTGGCTCCTGAACCCGCGCCAGATGCAGCGCCTGCAAGAAGGCGAAACCTTTACCGCCGTCACAGAACCGCACCCCAACGTGCACAGAAAAGCGTTCATGACCGAGCAGGAGGCTGTGGAATGGCTGGAGCAGTCCATTGCAGAATATTCCTGCCGTCAAAAAACCAACTAGCCTTTCTTAGGCAGCGCAAGGTACCCGCTATATTTAGCGTATCGTCTTTCATTTCTTCTGCCTCAGCTGAGGCCCGTCCAACTGCCACTCCGGCAAAATTCTTCTGGCTCTCCCTTTCTACCATCCCGTTTCTGAAACAACGTCATCAGTTCCAGAATTTCTTTGAGGTTTTACCTTCTAATGCTGTCTGGCTTTTTGAATTGACGTCATGCTTTATTCCTAATTCAGAAGTAGTCGCTCTTGTTTTCTGCGGAGCTATTCCTGCGCTAAGTTTTCTGTCATCCTCATAACTTTTCTTTGGAACTGGTAAAGGTCAACCGTACAATCCAAAGTAGGATATCTTGCGCTATGCTGATGGAAAATGCACAGACCCATCGTAGCAGACCTGTTCTTTAGATGCAATTTTAATGACGAAGTATTGACTAACGCCAGCTACCCAAACTACACAGTCTCTTCATCTTCAAGCGGAGAAGGAGTAGCAAAATGGCACCTGCCAGATTCAGAGGAAACCCCTTTTACCGTTCTAAAAAGAGCTTGGAAATGGTGCCCAGAGGAGTATACCAAGAGATACTCAAAAGAAAGCAGATTGTCCTTGCCTGCCTGCCGTAGGCGAGTAACTTTGGGCCCGTTGCGCATCCTTTTATAAGGGTGCTTTCTGTATCCATTCTGCCAAAATTTCTATGAAAAAACTGCTTCTTTCTCTATTGCTCTTACTCTCCTTGACCAGCTACGGCCAGCAGGGCACCTTGCAGGAAAGCCTGAAAGTGAAAAGCAAAGTGCTGGGCCAGCCAGTGGAGTATTCCATTTACCTGCCCTCAGATTACAGCCAGTCTAACCGGCGCTACCCGGTCCTTTATCTCTTGCACGGCTACACAGATGATGAAACCGGTTGGGCGCAGTTTGGCGAGGCACATTTAATAGCCGATAGATTGATGCAAACCGGGCAGATTCCGCCTATGATCATTGTGATGCCAGACGCCGGCGTTACCTGGTACGTAAACAGCGCAGACGGCAAGGCTAGCTACGAAGACTTCTTTATCCAGGAGTTCATTCCGTTTATAGACAAAGAGTACCGCACCCGGGCTAGCAGAGAATTCAGGGCCGTGGCCGGTTTATCCATGGGTGGCTACGGGTCCTTGATCTACGCCATGAGACACCCAGACATGTTCACCGCCGCCGCCCCGTTGAGCGCCGCCGTCCGGACAGATGCCGAGGTGCTGGCTACGCCGGAGGCTGATTACAACCGCACCTTCGGGAGTATTTACGGCGCCAACCTGAAAGGCCAGGATCGGCTGAGCCCTCACTGGTACCAAAACTCTGTTTTAAAACTAGTAGAAACCCAACCCGCCGCCAAGCTCAAACAAGTGAAATACTACATAGACTGCGGCGATGATGATTTTCTGATCAAGGGCAACATGGCCCTACATGCCGCCTTGATTGACCAGAAGGTGCCGCATGAGTTCAGGGTGCGTGACGGTGCCCACAACTGGACCTACTGGCGCACCGGCCTGCCCGAGGTCCTTATGTTTGTAGGCCAGAGCTTTCACAGGTAGGCAGTTCTGGGTTGGCCCTCTTAGGCGGCGTTTTTAGGCTGTTTTCTGGAAATCAGGCAAAAAACGAGGAGGTGGAGGGGAGCAGAGAGTCAGTTGACAGCGATGTTCTAATTAAGAATATCTTATATACTGCAAATCAAGTATAAGTCTAAGATTGGCTTTCTGCCAGCCTTTAAGTGGCAGATTACTTTACTCTACACCTTGTAGCTATGCTTCAGATAAATGAGCTTTCTTTAAATATCCCAGATACCACCAAACCCCGCGTGGTTGTCATTGGCGGCGGCTTTGGCGGGGTGAACCTCATCAAGAACCTACCCAGTAAAGAGTTTCAGGTGGTGCTGTTTGACCGCCAGAACTACCACGGCTTCTGGCCGCTTCTGTACCAGGTGGCCACTGCCGGCCTGGAGGCAGACGCCATTGCCGAGCCGCTGCGCAAAATGTTTGACGAGGACTATGAAGACTTCCACTTCCGGCAGGTGAAGGTGACGGGCATCAATCCAGAAAGTAAGACCATCTCTACACTGGTAGGTGATTTGTCTTATGACTACCTGGTCATTGCCACGGGTACCAAGTCCAACTACTTTGGCAATGACCAGATCAAGGAATACTCCTTCCCCCTAAAGCAGATTCCAGACGCCCTCAACCTACGCAGCCATCTCTTGCAGTCCTTTGAGCAGGCCAACATGATCGTGAACCCACAAGTGCGCCAAAGCCTCCTGAACATTGTGATTGTGGGGGGCGGACCAACCGGCGTAGAGCTGGCAGGCTCTCTAGCCGAGATGCGCCGTCACGTGCTGCCCAATGACTACCCGGGCATGGACTTCAGTAAGATGAACATCTACCTGGTAGAAGGTCTGGACCGCGTGTTGCCGCCTATGTCTCCAGAATCCAGTGCCAAGACTTTGAAGTACCTGCAAGACGTAGACATCCATGTGAAGCTGAACACGCTGGTGGAGTCGTATGACGGCAAAACGGTGACGTTTAAAGGCGGAGAGCAGATCCAAACCCAGACCTTGATTTGGGCCGCCGGCGTGTCGGGTGCCCAGGTGAAGGGGCTGCCGCCCGAGGCCAGTGAGCGCGGCCGGTACCTGGTAAATCCTTACAACCAGATCACAGGCTACCAGGATATCTTCGCCATTGGGGACATTGCTGCCATGAAGACAGAGAAGTGGCCGAAGGGACATCCCGGCGTGGCGCAACCGGCCATTCAGCAAGGGAAGCACCTGGCCAAGAACCTGCGCCGCCTGCACCGCAAAGAGGCGCTGGAACCGTTTGAGTACTTTGACAAAGGCTCTCTGGCCATCATAGGGCGTAACAAAGCCGTAGCCGATTTACCTAAGAATCTGCACCTGAGTGGTTTCTCTGCCTGGGTGGCCTGGCTCTTTGTGCATATCTACTACCTCATCGGGTTTAGGAACAAGCTGGTGGTATTGGCCAACTGGGTCTACAAATTCTTTACCTATGAAAACGGCACCCGTTTGATTATCCGTCCGTTCCTCAGGAAAGAAGACATTGCCGGGCAGGAGTTCGTCAAGAAGCAGGCAGACTTGGATTAATGCCGTTTTTGGCCTGTTTTCCAGAAAATAGACCAAAAACGAAGGCCTCTTAAAACGCATTAAAAGAAAAAGCCCAGCTGTGTGAACAGCGGGGCTTTTTACTTATAATGACTCAGTGATTAACCGATAGCGATACGCTTGAACTCAGTAACGGTCATGCCTTTAGAGGTATTATCCAATAATTTAGCGATGGTTACAGAAGGGTCTTTCACGAACTCTTGGTTCAACAAAGTGCTCTCTTTGTAGAACTTGTTCAGTTTACCCTGAGCAATTTTCTCAAGCATTTCTTCTGGCTTGCCTTCTTGACGAGCCTGCTCTTTTCCAATCTCAATCTCGCGCTGGATAGTGTTGGCATCCACACCGTCTTTGTCAACGGCAATTGGCTTCATAGCAGCAATTTGCATAGCCACGTCTTTACCAACCTCAGAAACCTCAGTACCGCCCGTGTTCGTCAAGCCTACCAATACACCTAATTTACCATTAGAGTGGTTGTAAGCTACAACTTTCTCAGCGTTGATGGTCTCATAAGAAGCCACGTCGATTTTCTCACCAATTTTACCCATCAAATCTGTGATGTGGTCGTTTAGGGAGCGGCCGTCAGCCTGAGGCGTAGCCAATAAGTCTTCTTTAGAAGTAGAGTTGCTGGCAACAGCAGCAGCCAAAACGGCGTTAGCCAGGTTTTTGAAGTCTTCTACTTTAGAAACTGGTTCAGTCTCACAAGCCAAAGCAACTACCTTACCTACAGTGCCTTCTGCGTTTACTTGGGTTAACACAATGCCTTCAGAAGTTGCGTTGTCAGCACGTTTGCTGGCAATCTTCTGGCCTTGCTTACGAAGAATATCCTTGGCTGCTTCAAAGTCGCCGTTTGCTTCTGTAAGCGCTTTTTTGCAGTCCATCATACCGGCACCGGTTTCCTGGCGCAGTCTGTTAACGTCTTGTGCTGTAATAGCCATTGTTCTTTATTTAAGAATTACGGATAATATATTTCTACTGGAGATGGGCACTACGCCCAATAATTAAAAAGAAACTGAACACCAGTTGCTACGCTTCCAATGTTCAGTTTCTTTTACTTTTTATGAGTCAATTGGAAGACTATTCAGCCTCAATTTTCTCCTGGATGCCTTCTTCTTCAGAACGCTTCTTGTCAGTTTCGTCTTTGTCTACTTTACGCTCAGAAAGACCTTCTTCAATGGCCTTACCAATTAGTGAAGTGATCAAAGCGATAGACTTAGAAGCATCATCGTTTGCCGGGATAGGGAAGTCTACTAGCTCTGGGTTAGAGTTGGTATCTACAATCGCGAATACTGGCAAGTTCAATTTCTGAGCTTCTTTGATGGCGATGCCTTCACGCTTCACGTCCACGATGAACAATGCAGCTGGGAGACGTGACAAGTCAGCGATACCACCTAGTACACGCTCCAATTTCTCGCGCTCACGAGACATCATCAAACGCTCACGCTTTGCCATAGCGGCATACGCAGTGTTCTCTTTCACCATTTTGTCAATGGTAGACATTTTCTTCAAAGACTTACGTACTGTCTGGAAGTTAGTCAACATACCACCCAACCAACGGTCAGTCACATAAGGCATTTTAAGGCGTTTTGCCTCTTCAGCTACTATGTCCTGCGCTTGTTTTTTGGTTGCTACGAACAAAATCTTGCGGCCAGACTTGGCAATCTGCTTGATAGCGGAGATAGCCTCATCTAGAGAAACAAGCGTTTTGTTTAGGTCAATGATGTGGATGCCGTTTTTCTCCATGAAAATGTACGGAGCCATTTTAGGATCCCATTTTCTGGTAAGGTGACCAAAGTGTACACCGGCGTCCAGTAATTCTTTATATGTGGTATTAGCCATGATATATTTACAGCTGATGATATATTAACGTTTAGAGAACTGGAATGAACGACGAGCCTTGCGCTTACCGAACTTCTTACGCTCCACCATGCGTGGGTCACGTGTTAAGAATCCTTCTTTTTTAAGGGCCGGACGGGTCTCCGCGTTTTCTTCTACCAAAGCTTTAGAGATAGCCAGTCTTAAGGCTTCTGCCTGACCTGCCACACCACCACCTTTGATGTTCGCACGAACGTCGTATTTACCAACCGCGTCAATAGTAGCCAAAGGCTGCTGAACGATGGTTTGTAATACTTCGCTCGGGAAGTATTCCTTAATATCTCTATCGTTAATAGTGATATTCCCTTGCCCAGGCGTCATGTAGATGCGCGCCACCGAGGTTTTTCTTCTACCAGATGTATTGAGAACTTCCATTAAATATGATTAGATTATTTTGTAAGTTTTACTTGAACAGGCTGTTGGGCCTCATGTGGATGCTCTACCCCTGGATACACGTACAGGTTGCGGAACTGCTCACGACCTAAGCGAGACTTAGGAAGCATACCTTTCACGGCGCGCTCTACCAATAGCGTAGAAGACTTGGCTTTCAATTCACGCGGGGTGAAGGTCTTCTGACCACCTGGGTAACCAGTGTGCGTCACAAACGTCTTCTTGTCCCACTTCTTACCAGTCATTCTAACTTTGTCAGCGTTGATCACAATCACGTTGTCACCGCAGTCAGCGTTTGGAGTGAAAGAAGGTTTGGTCTTACCACGCAAGATCATGGCGATCTGGGTAGCCACACGGCCTAATGTTGAGTCTCCGGCGTCTATCACTACCCAGCCTTTATCAGCGGCCGCCTTATTAACTGATAGCGTCTTATAACTTAAATGGTCCATTGTAAATGGTTAACAGGTTGAAAAATAAAGTATCACTACTTTGAAAAATGGTCACAAAGATAGGAGTAATTTTTGGCAGGTGCAATACCGCTTTTAGATTATTCCCTTGAAAACCACTTTAATGGCTACGCCAGTTCTGAGTCCAGAGTCTTGAGTCCTGAGTTGGGAAATGGAAAGGAGTAAATAGGCAGCGCTTGGGTAAAGAATATCGTTTTTGGCCTGTTTTCCGGAAAACAGGCCAAAAACGGAATCGGTATTACAGGAAGTGATCAACTCAGATGCTGTTATGCTTTAAATTTCGAATAACGAACAACTAATAACCAGCAACGAACTTCTAGCTATTCTGCCGCAGTAACTTCACCAGCACTTGAAAGTCCTTCGGGTAGTCTGCGGTGATGGTCACGGGCTCTCCGTTCAACAAGCTAAAACCTAACTGGTAAGAATGCAGTGCGAAGCGTTTGATCAAAGGCTGTTCCTCGGTGTCTTTGGCCAGGTTGAACTTGCGCTTAAGCGAGGAAAGGAACAACGGCTGACCGCCGTACATCTCATCCTGCACAATAGAAGCCTTCAAGTACGCCAAATGCAGACGTATTTGGTGCATACGGCCCGTCACGGGCTTACACTCTACCAGCGTATGGCGCGAGAATTTCTCTAGCGTGGTAAAATAAGTTTGCGCGGGCTTGCCTTTGTACGCCAGTTTGGCAATGCCTTTCAAACCCGGCTGAATGGCGCGGTCTACCAACTGGTTGTCAAACTCATGGCCTCCCCAGGCCACGGCGTGGTACACTTTGGTCACCTGGCGGTTCTCAAACTGCATGGACAGGTGACGGTAGGCCTCGGGGTTCTTGGCGATGGCCAGCGCACCAGACGTTTCCTTGTCAATGCGGTGGCAGACCTGGGCGTCATCATGGTACTCACGGGCCAGGGCCAGCAGGTTAGAAGATTGAAAAGAACGGTCTTCCAGCGTGGCCAGAAACGGCGGCTTGTTAACGACTATGTAGTCTTCGTTCTCAAAAATAATAAGGTCTCGGAAAGCGGGTAGCTTCATATAAATCTGGGAGTGGCCCAAGGGCGAAAAGCGTTTTTGGCTTATTTCTACGGAATTAGCGCAAAAACGGCAGCCTCTGGCAAAAGGCGCAAGTTACTCAATATTTCGCATTTGTGCCTGAGGGGCGGGAGCACGTTTTAGCAGCAGCAGGAGAGGGAGCTTTATGCTTTGGCGGTGGGCAGCTTGAACCGCAGAATGGTGCCTTTGCCTACTTCGCTTTCAATGGCGATGGTGGAGCGGTGCGCTTCTACAATGTGCTTGGAGATGGCCAGTCCCAGGCCAGAGCCGCCACCGCCGGTGTCTTTGGTGCGGCTCTTGTCTATGCGGTAGAAACGCTCAAAAATGCGGGTCTGGTGCTCTTTGGGCACGCCGCGGCCGTCATCTTTCACCGTAACCAGCGTCTTTTTCTTCCCACTGTAGAAGGAGAGCCAGATGTTGCCTTGCTCACGGCCGTACTTAATGGCATTGTCTAATAGGTTAATGAGCACCTGCTTGATGCGGCCTCTGTCTGCCTGTACCAGATAGGTGTCTTGTTCGTCTTCTTCCAAGTGCAGGGTGATGCCTTTGAGGGCCGCCTTGTTTTCCAACTGCTCAAAGATTTCATGCGCCAGGACTCTCAGGTCAAAGGTAGACTTCTTCATCTGTACCACGCCTTTCTCTAGTTGGGAAATGGTGATCAGGTCCTGCACCAGCTCGTCCAAGCCGTCCAAGCTTTTGGCGGCCTTCTGCAGAAATTTGTCGCGCACTTTCACGTCATCCATGGCGCCATCCAACAGCGTATGGATAAAGCCCTGCGCGGCAAAAATGGGCGTCTTTAATTCATGAGACACGTCTGCCAGAAATTCACGGCGCAAAGCTTGCAAGCGTTTGAGCTCGTCAATCTCCTTCTGTTTCTGAGCGGCCATGTGGTAGATTTCCTCCTTAATGCGCTTGAGGGGTTCTGGACGCCAAAGGAACTTATTGCTCATACGCCTGAAATCCTTGCGCTTGGTCTTGTCCAGCCCGTCATAGATAATGTTGATCTCTTTGAAGATGAGCGCCTCATAAGAAAAGTACACCAGAAGAAAGCAAGAGGAAAACGTGAAGCCAAGCGCCAGAATACGCTCTTTGAACTCCAGAGACGGCGAAACTAACAGGTACGCGGTAATGATGGCCGCCACCAACAGCGAGATGATGACGGCAATGCCTTTAGAGGTCAGTCTGAACTTTCCAGAACCAACTTCTACGGAAGGGGCAGGATTAGTCGGTGTTGAATTTGTAGCCAACGCCTTTGATGGTCTTTATTTGGTCTTCGCCTATTTTCTCACGCACTTTTCTAATGTGCACGTCTACGGTGCGCGCAATCACAAACACATCATTGCCCCAGACGTTGTTCAACAACTCGTCCCGGCTGAACACCTTGTTGGGCGTGGCCGCCAGAAACGCCAGCAGTTCAAATTCTTTCTTGGGCAAGGTGATTTTCTGGTCGCCGCGTTGTACGTTAAAGCTGGTTCGGTCAATGCGCAGATCGCCAATCTCAATGACAGGAGTTACATCGGTCTGCTGGTTGTCCCGGCGAACGAAGGCCGCCAGTCTGCTAATGAGCGCCCGGGGTTTGATGGGCTTAACAATGAAATCATCGGCGCCGGCGTCAAAAGCAGCCACCTCAGAGAATTCCTCAGAACGAGCGGTCAAAAAGAGAATGCGGGTGTCTTTGAACTTGGGATTGTCCCTGAACTGGCGGCAGGCGGTGATGCCATCCATGACGGGCATCATGACGTCCAGCAGAATGATGTCTGGCTTGAAGGTGCGGGCCACGTCCTGGGCTTCTTTGCCGTTGCCGGCCTGCGCTACCTCATAACCTTCCTTCTCCAGGTTGTACTGCAGCAATTCTACAATATCTGGATCATCATCTACTACCAAAACCTTGTATTTAGCTTGAACTTGCATATCCTTTGGCGTATGAAGGTTGGTTTAGGAAGCTTTTAAAAGCCATTTTCAGGGTTAGGAATTTCCCTAATACAAATATAGGCATTCCTTTAAGGCCAACACCTTTTTAGCAGATGGTGTAAGCAATGATAACAATTTGATAACCTCTTTAGCGCGCAAAGATGTTAGCGCAGCTTAGTAAGCCTTCGTTTTTGGCTTGTTTTCTGAGAAATAGCTTGAAAGCTTTAAATTATTATCAAGCTTTACTGTTGCCGACCCATAAAAGTGGAAAGAGTATAGTAGCCTAAGATTTTAGCGCTCAATTCCTGCAGGTACCAACGTCACGGTTGCAGGTTCTTTTGATCATATGAGTAAATTATATTGGCATCAATAATAAGTTTTCCCTATAAGGTAAGCCACTCAATCATGGCGCAAGAAAATGATGTCAGTTCTTGCGAAGTCATCTAAAGAAGGGAGTGTTTGAGTTAAATTTTTAATACTTGATTCCTGGCTTCTGTATAAACGGTGTATCTCTGGATTTTCCGTGTCCAGTTCCTTCATTTTTGATATTAGGTAGTAGGCGTCTTCTTTTACACCATACTTATGCCGTACTTCAGACAATAGGTAGAGGGCAGCCACATTGGTAGAATCAAGCCTTATAGACCCTCTGAGCATTTGGTCGTAGAGTTCAAGCCTTGTGTTGTGCTTCTTCTTAAGAAACACCGATAAGGCAAGCAAATCATATGTGTTTTTAGAGTAGTCTAGAACATATTCGCCCAATCCGACCAACATGGGCTTCTCACCTTCAACTGTTACTACCCCAGAAGTAACATCTAATGAAAACATCTTAGGGTAGATTCTTTCTGCGCCCTTTAGGTCTTCCTTGGAAAGCAAGTTAATGAAAGCTAGAGAAGAGTCTTTCTTGCTTTTTAGAAGTGTAGGGTTATGATACCTAGATAAATCAAAGGTAACGTTGTCATTTCCTTGAGTGCCTTTTGCCTTGGTTTCCTTTCCCTGCACACATCTGAGGAGACAGATGCTTATTAGGATGGAGAGTGCTAAATAAGCTCTTTTCATTAAATGTTTATTAAGGATTGGGCTTTTCTATTTTTGACCTATTTACTGATAAATAAGCTAAAAATGAAAAGGCCACCGGAGGGAAACCTCCGGTGGCCTTTCTAAATCTATAATCCTTTAGCGCACAAGATCAATTCCTGCCACTGGGTATTTTACCTCACTACACTTAATCTGCTTTGCAAGCCGCTGTACTTGTACAAATCTACCTTCACGGCTCCTACAAACATCTCGGCCTGAATGAGCACGGGAATCTTGTTGTTGTCATCTGAGAGGTAGACGGAGATGGCGTCTTCGCCGCTGAACAGTTTGTTGGCGGGCATGCGCGGCACCAGACGGTGAGCGCGAATTTTACCAGCCTTGGTTTCTACCACCTCTTTGCCTTTGTAGGTCACAATCAGGTTGAACACCTCGTCATCCAGGAAACCCTGTACCTTAAAGGTGTCGCCGGGCTTGTAGTTGTGCAGTTTGAGGGTGCGCAGGAAGTAGAAGCCGCTCACCATGTCCTGCACGTTGTCTGGCACGTTGTAGTTTGCGTTTTTGCGGTTGTCGCGGCTGTCTGTGACAGAGACTTTGTTGGCGAAATGGTCAAAATCACTGTACTCCTTCTTTCTATAACGTCCTTCTTCAATGCTGCGCACAAAGCGCTGTGGCACAATGGCGGCGGTGTCTATGTAAGAAGTCCAGGAGTCGCGCACGCGGTGGAAGAAGTCAAAGGAGCCGGTGGTCTTGCCGTTCACAGAGGCCTGGTAGCAGGTACGGTTGTTCACGCGGTGCAGGGTAGGGGCCACGTTGATGACCGCCTCGCCGGCGTTGATGACCCCGTAGTGTACTTTGTATTGAAGGGTCTCGCCTGACTTGAAGCTGTCATTGTCTATGACCCGCATGGAGTCTTTGACGGCAAAACCGCTGAGAATGGTTCCCAGGAACCCAGTTAGGAAGAGAAGTTTGTATGGTGCACGCATAAGTCAATCACATCTGTTCTAATCTGGCATATTCAAAACTCGTACCAACTCTCATTGTACAAGGGGTTAGACAAAAATAACAGTTTTAGCCAGGAACTCAACTTAAACAGAAAAGGCACCCTAAAAGGTGCCTTCTCCATGTATTTTCTAGAATAATTATTCAGCTGAGGTGTCTTCCAGGGCGGCGGCCACTTTCTCTGGCTCACCGTTGACCATGGCTCTGATCTTGACCTCAATCTCTTGCATCAACTCTTCGTTGTCCAATAACAGTTGCTTAACAGCGTCACGGCCCTGGCCTAGTCTGTTACCGTCATAAGAGAACCAAGAACCAGACTTCTGGATGATGTTCAACTCCACGCCCAGATCCAGAATCTCGCCTACTTTAGAGATACCCTGGCCGTACATGATGTCAAACTCCACCACTTTGAACGGAGGCGCTACTTTGTTTTTCACCACCTTCACCTTGGTGCGGTTACCAGTGATGTTGTCTGCACCCTCTTTGATCTGACCAATTCTGCGGATGTCCAGACGTACTGAGGCGTAGAACTTAAGGGCGTTACCACCCGTGGTAGTCTCTGGGTTACCGAACATCACACCAATCTTCTCACGCAACTGGTTGATGAAGATACAGCAGCAGCCGGTTTTGTTGATGGTACCCGTCAATTTACGAAGCGCCTGAGACATCAAACGAGCCTGAAGACCCATCTTGCTCTCGCCCATGTCACCTTCTAATTCGCCTTTAGGCACCAGCGCGGCCACAGAGTCAATCACAATGATGTCAATGGCACCAGAGCTGATCAAGTGGTCTGCAATCTCAAGGGCCTGCTCACCATTGTCTGGCTGGGCAATGAGAAGGTTTTCAGTATCAATGCCTAGCTTCTCAGCGTAGGATTTGTCAAAAGCGTGCTCGGCGTCAATGAACGCGGCAATACCGCCTTTCTTTTGAGCTTCGGCAATGCAGTGCATGGTGAGCGTGGTTTTACCAGAAGACTCTGGTCCGTAGATTTCAACCACTCTACCGCGTGGAAGACCTCCAATGCCCAACGCAATGTCCAATCCCAGGGAGCCGGTAGAAATAGCCGGTATGTCCACTACATTGGTATCGTTCAGCTTCATGACAGTCCCTTTTCCGTAGGTTTTGTCCAGCTTGTCGATGGTAAGTTGGAGCGCTTTCAATTTTTCGGTGTTTACACTCATGTCTGTGTTTTTCTTTGCTTTATTAGTATGTGAATTTACGAATCCTAAGCCAATCTGCAAACGCTTGCCGCGGCGTTTTGGGCACTTGCCAGACCTGCTTTTGAGGCGCAATATTCTAACACCACAAGGTAGGCTTTTGTGCCATTTTAGACTATATTTTTTAGTTTTATTTTTAGCCTTTTGCTAATGATTGTAGTAAAGCATTCTGCCTCAGGAGAGTAGTGTTGTCTACTGTTTGCTCATTAAATTAGTTACCTGAGCGTGCCCGTTCACCAGCTCCTCTGCAGTACCTGAATCCTTCTCCCAAAAGCAGCGAACAATCTATTTTTTTGCCGGGCATTGGCCCAGACGCATGGCTGGCCGAGCGTCTGGTGCGTACAGTTTCTTGCATAAAATAAGTACCTTGTCCGTAAGTTGGGGAAGAAGCTTCTACCAGAAAAACTGGCTTCTTCTGCTCTGTTTGGTCCCTATTCCTGATATTAAAATAGACTATGTTGAAGAAATGGCTTCTAACGACTGCAGGATGCGTGTTCTGTGCCTCCCTGGCCCAAGCCCAGTTAAATAACCAGGCCCTTGAGAACCGCCAGACGGCCAAACCAGATCAAGTGGGGGAACTGCAACTGGGCATCAACGCGCTGGGCTACAGCAAGAACAACGAGTATTTCAACAACATAGCAGACGGTTACACGCTGTTTGGCTACCACCTCAACCCCAGGCTGGTCTACCAGGCCACCCCGCACGTGCGCATAGACGCTGGCGTGCAGTTGCAGAAGGATTTCGGGACCAAAAAGTATTCCCTGGCCCAGCCCACCTTTAGCATCCGGTATGAGAAAGACGACAAGACGCTCATCTTCGGGACGCTGGAAGGACACGTGAACCACGGCTACATTGAACCGCTCTATGACTTTGAGCGCCTCATGACCAACCGCCTGGAAAACGGGGTGCAGTTCTTGCTCAACAAGCCCTGGCTTAAGCTGGACGCCTTCATTGACTGGCAACGGTACCTGCGCGAAGGAGACCCATTCCAGGAAGTGGTGGCCGGTGGCACGGTGGCTGAGTTTGCCTTGTACCGTACGCCTGCCTCCCTGGACACAGATGAAACCACTGCTGGTTCTGAGTTCTACGTAGGGCTACCTGTTCAATTCACGGCCATGCACCGCGGCGGCCAGATAGACGTCACAGACAAACCGCTGGATACTTTCTTCAATGGGACCATTGGCTTGATTCTGCGCAAAAACTATGACAAGAAGGTGCTGCACGCGCTGTACTTTCAGCCGTACGTGGTGGCCTTCAAAGACTTTTCCAACACCAAGCAACAGGCGTTCACCCAAGGCACGGGCATTTACCTCAACGCGGGCGTAGACACCAAATACCAGAACGTGATGTTAAGCTACTGGCGGGGCCGGGGCTACGTCTCAGAGATGGGCGGGCAATTGTATCCGTCGCAGTCTTCTAACTTTCTCAATCCTACGTTCACCCAGGAAGAGCGCGATCTATTGATTCTGCGCCTGATGCATGACGTGCGCCTGGCACAGGGCCTGACATTAACGCTTCGCCTGGAGCCGCTCTACGACCTCAATGACCCCAAGCTGGAATTCTCCAACAGCCTGTACCTGAACTTTAACACAGACTTTTTTCTGGCCAGGCTGAAGAAGCGCTAGCCGTTTTTGGCCTGTTTTCTGGAAAATACCCCAAAAACGACCTTTACCTGGAGTGACCTGGAAATTCTTTGCGGGTGATCTTGTAGGTGAAGAGAGGCCGCGCCGGGGCATCAGAGAGAGTGGACAGGTAAGGCACAAACTCACCGGTTTTGGTAAACCCGTTGCGCTCGGCCACTTTTTGGCTGCGCTGGTTTTCCTTGGCGCAGCGCAGGTTCACGGCTTCCAGGTGCAGGACTTCAAAGGCATATTCCAGCAGTGCGTGCATGGCCTCAGAGATGTAGCCTTGTCCCTCGGCGTCTATATCAATGTAATACCCCACTTCCGCTACTTTTTTGCCGCGCGCCAGCCGTCTCAGGGTAATGTCCCCAATGTACTGGCGGTCTTGCTGGCGCCAGATGCCAAAGCTATAAAGGTCACCGGTGCGGCGCTGGTATTCCAGCATTTTTATGCGGCTTACGGCTTCCTCCAGGTTGGTCACAGAAGAGGTGCGGTCCGGGAAGTCTGATAACAGCCTCGCCTTGTTGGCTTCCAGCAGGTTCCAGAAGACTTGGGCCTCTTCCAGATGGTAGGGGCGCAGCAACAGCCGGGCCGTGGTGAGGTGAAAGGAAGAAACGTAAGAGGTAATGTGCTGCCGCATAAGGTAAAAAGAGAACCAGCCTTTTGTACGAGGTACAGCCACAGAAGTGCCATCCCAGCAAGACAAAATCAAATACCGGTGCCACCTCTTATCTCCCAGCCAGCTTTGGGCAGAAGTGCTCAAAAATCTGACGGACTGCAGAAAAGAATGCTGACCCTTGCGTGATATTGCCTGCCAATATCTTTTGCCCGAACCACGCGTTAAAGACAGAATTGTGGTAAACCCTGTTTAGCCTTATGTGATTTACACGTAAAGCCGTCTCAGTTACCCCAAAGGAGTCCTTTTAAGGGGAAAAACATACCAGCACAAGATTACCCCGGTGTGTTTTTTTTTGTAAGTGTTTCATTTTCAGTATGCAGCAGAAGCCCATAGCAGATTCATTACAGGAGTACGGACGCGGGGTGATAGGCGGGCTCATTTTCAGCTTGCCTGTGCTCTTCACCATGGAAGTGTGGTGGAGCAGTTACCGCACCTCTCCCTTGCTGCTGCTCTTGAACGTAGCCCTCACCTATGCCTTGCTGTTGGGCTACAACGCCTACGCCGGCCTGCGGGAGAGCGCCTCCTGGAAAGAAGTGGCCATTGACTCTGTGGAGGAACTAGGGATTGGGTTGGTGCTCGCTTTTTTGTTTCTGCTGCTGCTGGGCCTTATTGACTTTGACACCATGTCTCTGGAGCGGATTGTTTACATGGTCATTACCGAAGCCCTCACGGTGGCCATTGGTGTTTCCATTGGCACGGCACAGCTGGGAACGTCCGGCACCGGCGAAGAAGTGGGAGTGGGCATGCAGGAGGATCCCGGCCAGAAGGTGAAAAAGGGCTCCTCTACCCTGGAATTGGTGGTGCTTTCTGTCTGCGCAGGCATGCTGTTGGCTTCTAACATTGCGCCCACAGACGAGGTGTTTGTGCTGGCCACTACCA
The DNA here is from genome assembly GCF_009913235.1 of Nibribacter ruber. Classification (NCBI taxonomy): domain Bacteria; kingdom Pseudomonadati; phylum Bacteroidota; class Cytophagia; order Cytophagales; family Hymenobacteraceae; genus Nibribacter; species Nibribacter ruber. Next base: position 3,717,286 of record NZ_CP047897.1, read on the forward strand.
TCAAGCCTGCCTTGATTCTGGGCATCTTGCTGGTGTCTTTGGTCTTAAACGGGACAATCCTTTTCTACATAGGCTTCAGGGGCGCGTATGAAACGCCCGCCAACCAGAGACCTAATCTCATGGAGGTAGTCTGGAACGTGAGCATTACTTATGGGACCGCCTTCTGCGTATCGGCGGGGGCTTTGTGGTTTTATGGCCGGTTTGAGGGGGCTGGGTTGCTCACCTGCGTGCAAATGACCGTGATTTTAAGCTTAGTGGCTTCTTTGGGGGCTTCGGCGGGCAGGCTTTTGTTTGACCAGGAAATAGACCAGGACGTTTCTAAAAACGAAAAAAATGAAAAAGAACCTGCTTGAGTGGAGCGTCTTCGCGGCCAGTATTCTGTTATTGCTGGGATTGATTGGGTACCTGGCGGTGAAATCTGTATCCTATAAGGACACGCCCCCAGACCTGCGGGTTTCCATTGCCGCCTCTACAGACAGCCTCCAAAGAAACATCTACAAACTAGAGCTGGTCAACAAAGGCGCCCAGACTGCTGAGAACATTACCATAGAAGTCACCCTGGAGGAAAACGGGGAAGAAGTAGAGAAGACAGAGGCCTTGTTTCCGCAGGCGCCCACGCAAAGTCTGGAAGAAGCCTGGATCACCTTCAGGGCCCAACGGGTGCCCGGTCAGAAATTGAAGGTGCACATTCTGGGGTACAACCGACCGTAGTAAAACAGAGAAGGCAGGCTTTAAGGAGCCTGCCTTCTCTGTTTCTTATTTGTTCAGGAAAGGGTAGTTGTACTGTACGGGGCTTCCCAACTGCTGCCAGCGGGCAATCACCTCCATGGAATGTGCAATCTCATTGAAGTACTCCAGGCGTCTGATTAGGTGCTCTTTCAGAAGAACGGTGCCTTGTGGGGTCTTCATGTAAGCATGCTTGTCTTGCAGAATCTTGTAGATGGCATCAGAGAGGCGCTTGGCGTCCTGACGGTACTGGGTCTCAAATTCTGTGAACGCCTCAAAGCCTTCCTTGGTACTGTTCAACTCAACGCCTACGTGGCGCAGAATGTCATAGAGCATGCGCACCTCCAGAGGCATGGAAATATGGTAAGGAGTCGTCCGGATGTCCACGCCGTTTTTCAGGTGACGGGCAATGGTGTCTACGTTGTTCTCAAAGCGTTCAAAAAGGGCACTTGCTTCCATGTAAATCTTGTAAATGTATTGCTGCCGTAAAAGTACAGATCACTTTGGCTATTTCATAGTGTTTAGACAGAAGCCGTTGGCTCCGTTTTTGGCCTGTTTTCCAGAAAATAGCCAGAAAACGGCTGAGACATGTGGTGCGCCAGTTGGTGGGCCTGCTCCCGTAGCTCGGCTACGGCGTTGCTTTCCCAAAGTGATCCCCTTCTGCTGGAGCCCAGCGTGAACAACCCCTGGCTTGGCGTGCCATCATTCTGGAGCAGGCTCCCCATGCCGTCTGTCTGCAATCCCATTTGCAGCGGATGCGCCAGCGCCAGGCCCTGCTGAAGAATGGACTGGACCAGGGGATCTTGCAGGGCAGGATACGTAAGCTGCGGCCCGGTACAGTTGATGACGCGGTCTGCCAGAAGGGTAATCCTTGGCTGGCCAGACCTGGGTTGTACTGCTACCGCCAGGCGCCCCTTCTCTACGGTGAGCGACTGCACCCTGCCCGCCAGTACCTGCAGTTGTCCTTTCTGTTGCATTTCCTGCAGGCTGGCGTACACCTCAGGAGGGAGCCGGTGCCGAACCACTCCCCAGAGCGAACTCAGCCTGGAGAGGAAGGTCCGCTGCTCAGCTAAGGTCAGCCGTTGCCAAAGTGCATGCGTATGCGGCCGTATGCCATTGACCATCTCCTCCCAGCCCTGGCCTTGGTTGGCCTTGAGGGTTTGGTTAAACAGACGCACCATGTCCAGAAGGGTAGGAGCTTGCGCCAACCGGTCCCCGAAGCCTGTGTCTGCCCTCCCGGAAAGGTACGGCCTAGGCAAGTACCCATGGGTAGACACGGCCACCACCTCGCCCTGAAACCCTTGTTGCTGCAAGGCTTGGAGCGTGTCTATGGTGGTAAGGCCGGTTCCTAGTAAAACCACGCTGGCTATAGACGGCAATCCTTTGAGCGTGTCTGGCTGCCATGGGTCTGCCACGTACAATGGTGGAGTCAAGGCCTCTATATCTGTAGGAGAAAGGCACCGCAGTGGGGCCGGCTTGAAATTGCCGAGGGCCAAGACCACCTGGTCCACAGAAAAAGGCCGGCCGCTTTCTACCTGTAGGTGATAGGTTTCCTGCAGAAGGTTTTTGGTAGTGGTAAGATGATTAGCCCTTTCATTGATTACCCGAAACGTCTGTTGGTGCTGTTCCTGGGTCTGTTGCAGAAGAGCTTCTAAGTAGGCACCGTACAATGCGCGGGGTACAAAGGTGGCGGCTATTTCTTCTGAAGTTAGGAGCTGGTATGCTGGTTGTGTGGCCAGCCAGTCTACAAAATGCGTGGGTTGGTCTGGGAAAGCGCTCATGCGCCCCGCCGGCACATTGAGCAGGAAGGCGTCTGAGCTGGGCGCATAGGCCACTCCTTTGCCCGTTGGATAGCCACTGTTGAATAGGAGTACTTCTACCGGCTGCCGGTTTTGCCTGAGCAGATGGACGGCTACCATGGTGCCACTGAACCCTCCTCCAATAATAGCAATGGTCTTGCGGTGCATAATGCTGCAGGTTAGGATGCTTGTAGGGTCTCTGGCCACCAATAGCAGAAGTACAAGCAGTGTCTCTGCAAACTGGTTTTAAGAAAAAAAGTTACGGGGAAGCAGCAGGCCGAAACCTGGTGATGGGGGAAGTGCTCGTTTTTAGGCTGTTTTTCAGAAAATAGGCCAAAAACGAATTACAAAAGTTCTTTGACTATCTGCTCTACGGTAATGCCCTGGGCCTCTGCCTTAAAGTTGCGCACCAGCCGGTGTCTTAAAATGGGCACCGCCACGGCTTTCACGTCTTCAATGTCTGGCGAGTATTTACCGTTGAGCAGGGCGTTGCACTTAGCGCCCATGATCAGGTGCTGCGAAGCTCTGGGACCTGCGCCCCACTCCAGGTATTGTTTGGCCTGCTCAGCGGCCATGTCTGAGTCTGGCCGGGTTTGGTGCACCAGTTTCACGGCGTATTCTACCACATTGTCTGTCACGGGCACGCGGCGCACCAACTGCTGGAACTCTACAATCTCCTCAGAGGTGAGAATAACCTGCGGTTGATAATTACGATCCCCGGTAGTGTTCTTGACGATCTGCAACTCTGAGGCGTAGCTAGGATAGCTCAACGCCACGTGAAACATGAAACGGTCCAGCTGGGCCTCGGGTAAAGGATAGGTTCCTTCCTGTTCAATGGGGTTTTGGGTTGCCAGCACAAAGAACGGGCGCGGGAGTTTGTAATGATGGCCGGCCACCGTTACGGAGTATTCCTGCATGGCCTCTAAGAGCGCGGCCTGGGTTTTGGGAGGGGTGCGGTTAATCTCATCTGCCAGCACTATGTTGGCAAACACGGGGCCTTTCACAAACTGAAAGTTGCGGTTCTGGTCCAGGGTCTCAGAGCCCAGAATGTCTGAGGGCATCAAGTCTGGCGTGAACTGTACCCGGTTAAAGGACATGTCCAGAGACGAAGCGATGGTATGGATGAGCAGGGTCTTGGCCAAGCCCGGTACGCCCACCAAAAGACAATGCCCCTGACAAAAGACTGCGGTGAGCACTAGTTTCACTACCTCCTCCTGTCCAATGATGGTTTGGGAGATTTCAGAGGTAAGGCGCCTGTAGGCGTTGTGTAGCGCGTCAGCGGCTTCTTTGTCAGAGGCAAATGGCATATAAGGAGCGGGTTTACTCGTCTAATTTACAAGCCTGAAAGTCTGGGGCCACGTCTACAAACACAGTGCTCTTGTTTTTCTCAAACCACTCATTGATGGCTTTGTTGCGTTTGTTGCTCAGGGCGGCGGCGGCTATCTTCTGATAATCGTCTTTCAAATTCGCCTGATGCGGAGGTGTCTTGGATTTCAGGTACAAGATGCGGAGGGCCTCTTTGCCGTCTTCTGTGCGGTACGGCAGGGGAGCACTGATGCTGCCTACCTGCATGGTGTCAATGACAAAGAAAATGGCCGGGTCCAGTTTGTCTACGGGCAGGTACGTGGTAGGGCTGTTACCCAGAGTAAGCATGCCGCCGTTGCCTTTGCTGGTCATGTCATCTGAGAAGTCTTTGGCGGCCTTGGCAAACGTGGTGCTGTCTTTTTGGATCAAAGCTTTAATGCTATCCAAAGCCTGGGCGGTGGCTTGCATGTCTACCTGCGCGGTGGCGGGCTTGATTAAGATGTGACGAGAGTTGTATTCTTCGCCGCGCACTTCAATCAGCTGGATCAGGTGAAACCCGAACATAGACTCAATCACCGGAGACATCTCGCCTGGCTTTAATTTAAGGGCAGCAGCCTCATATTCTGGTACCAACTCGCGGCGCTTGAAAAAGCCAAGGTTGCCCCCCTCTGCGGCAGAGGCCGGGTCTTGCGAGTATTGCTTGGCCAGCGCGGCAAAGTCCTCACCGTTCACAATGCGCTTTCTGATTTCTTCCAGCTGCTTTCTGGCCTGAGCCTTTTGGGCGCCGCCAATCTGGGCAATCTTCACAATCTGGCCCACTTCTACTTCGGTAGAGTAATACGGGAGGCTGTCTTGCGGAATCTGGAGGAAGAACTGCTTCACTTCTTTGGGCGTCACCTTGATTTTGCCGGCTATCTCCTTTTCCATTTTCTGGATGGTCAGGTTCTCCCGCATGCTTTTGCGCAGGTCTTCCCTGATCTGGCTCATGGGCTTGTTAAAGTAGGCCTCCAGTTTCTCTGGTCCGCCCACCTGGGCCACCATGTAGCTTAGGCGCTGCTCTAGCTCCCCGTCTACCTGGGCTTGTTCCACTATCACGGAGTCTACTTCGGCACGGGTCAAGAGTACCTTGTTCTGGATCATGGACTGCAGGATGCTGCAGCGCAGTTCCTGCGTGGCCTGATATCCTTGGCTGACCGCCTGGGCCTGCTGCAACTCCAGTTCTGACCGCAACACAATGTGGCCGCCCACGCGGGCAATGATATTGTCCAGCAAGATGGTCTGTTGCGCCTGTGCCTGGTTGCCCAGGGTGCAGGCTAACGCCAGCGCAAACATGCTTTTTAAAAGAATAGAAAAGTTAATACGGGTTTTCATGTCAGGTATTTAAAGCCGAACCTTCTGAGAGGAGCTGACTTTCAGGGCAAAATATGATTAATCTTAACAAACAAAGCTAGACAAACGGCTCCACTTTAAGAAACTTACTTCTTAATGAGCTTCTCTACCTCTGCCTGGTTCACGCTTACCGGGTATTTCTGGCGTAGTTCCTTCACCCATTCTTTCTCCAGATAGTTCTGGTAGTCTGAGATGACCGCCCCGCGGGTTTCATTCAAGGCTTTAGGGCCGGCGGGTTCTATTTGGTCAATCTTCACCAGCACAGATCTGCCGTCAACGGTAGTGGTGTAGGTGCCAGGCTGCCAGTTTACCTGATCCAAGGCCTTGTTCTCGCCTTTCTGGAACTTGCGGGACATTACTTGCAGGGCCAGCGGGTTGCTCTGGTTGTACTGGTCGGCTAAGGTCTGCAAATCTGTAGAGTAGACACGTATGGCCACGCGGCGGGCGTTGCGCGCATTGGAAGGACGGTCAGCATTGGGCACTAACTGGATGGCTTCTTCATTCACGCCTTTCTTTACCAGGTAGTTCTTCACGGCATTGGCTCTTCTGGCGGCCAAGGAAGCGTTGCTTCTGTTGGTGGTCTCTCTGGCATCTAAGGAGCCAGTCAGTTCAATGGTTAAGGCGGTGTCTGCCTGCAACAGGTTGGCCAATTGATCCAGTTGGGCCAAAGATGCGGCAGAAAGATTGTCATTGTTGAACGCAAAGGCCAGGTCTGGCTGCTTATGGCGCAAGGACAGGAATCTACCTTCTGCTAGTTGTTTCTGGGCTTGTGCTAAAATCTCAGGAGTGGCTGCGCTTAAGATGGTGGCTTGGGCACGAGGACTCCACATGTATTTGCTGCGGTTCTGCTCAAAGAAGTTGCGCAAGCCTACCGTGTCTTCCATGGCCTTGGTCCATACCTTCTCTTCCATCAGCTGAAACAACAGAATGCCGTCATGGTACTCATTTACCAGCATCTTAAAGTCCTGGTGTTTTTCCTCTAAGTGGTCGCGCTCATAGTTCAGCAGGCTGGTCTCCACAAACTTGTCATACAACAGGTTCATAGAATGGGCCAGAGAAGCGTTCTGCTTTGGTTTCTGGTTTTCCTCTACGTACTTGCCAAACTGGCTTACTGTGTACGGCTGGCCTTTGATGGTAAACAGGGTGGCAGAACCGACGTTTTTAGGCTCAGCAGGCTCTTTGTACTGCCAGTTGCCCGCCAATAGGGTAGAGTCTGCCAGACGCAGGGCCAGCTCTTTGTTGGCGGCAACTTCCTGAAACTGGTTTTCTGTTCTTATGCGGCGCAGGAAGGCCGCTTTGTTCAATTCTGAGCGGGAGTCTTTGGCAATACGGTTACGCAGAGACTGTTCCATCTCCTCATAAGTGGGCAATTGCTTGCGCTCCAGTAATTGGATGATGTGCCAGCCGTAGGGCGTCTGAACCGGAGGGGTGATGGCGCCCGGCTGAGGCAGGGCAAAGGCGGCTTCCTCAAAAGAAGGAATCATGCGGCCGGTGCCAAACCAAGGCAGTTCTCCGCCTTCCTCGGCAGAGGCGGCGTCTTCAGAGAACTGAGAGGCTAGTTTGTTCCAGTCTTCTTTGCGCTGCACGCGTCGGTAAATCTCGTCTATCTTCTTTTTGGCTACCAGAGAGTCTGCCTTGGGCATGCCCTGCGTGGCGCGTACCATGATGTGGGCCACTTTTATTTCGCCTTGGGCCGGGCGGATGTCATTTACTTTGATGATGTGGTAGCCAAAGCGGGTTCTCACGGGCTCAGAGACCTGGCCTTTAGCGGTGTTGTAGGCGGCATTCTCAAACGGGTACACCATCTGCAGGGCCGTAAAGTAGCCAAGCTGTCCGCCGTTCTCCCGGGCAGACGGATCATCTGACTTTGTTCTGGCCAGGTTCTCAAAAGAAGCGCCGTTCAGCACCTGCTGGCGTAGGTCAGAAATTCGTTGGAAAGCGGCCAGTGTGTCTTTGGGGTCTGCCTCGCTGTCTACTGCCACCAGAATGTGAGAGGCGTTGATTTCTTTTTTAGAGCGCTCGTAGGCTTCGCGCACCAACTGGTCCGTGACGCTTTTCTCAGTGAGGTAGGGTTGGGCCAGTTGTTCTTTGTAGCCGCCTAGCTCCGTCTTGAAGGCTTGGGTGGTGTCCAGGCCGCGGCTTCTGGCTTCAGCTACTTTCAGTTTGAAGTTGGTGTACAGGTCCAGGTACTCCTGCACGCTGGCCTGGGAATAGGCGCTGTCTGAGTTGCCGTTGTTTTTCTCATACACATAGGCAAATTCAGAAACAGGAACTGCCTCTGGGCCAATGGTGAGCACAGCCGGCTCATTGGCCTTTTTAGGGGAAGAACAACTGTACAGAAGAAAGGCGCTCAGGCCCAGGTAGAAAGAAGAAGCTCGCATAGATTCTCAGCAAATCACAAGTGCGCGGCCGTCAGGCAGCCGAACATTATGCAATTTTACTCATTTTTTTGGACAGAACCGGCCCCCTCTGAAAAACATAGTGCTCATGGGGCTCAAACGGAAACCGGGGCCTGTTTTCAGGGTCTTTTGCTGAAAACAGGCCAAAAACGGTTTTTATTGTATACGGGAGGTAAAAAATAAAGCCTGCCTATGAAATAAGCTTGTACAGCCGGCAGATGTTGGTAGAGCCCTGCTGGGTGTACTCTACCTTGTCCATGATTCTGTTGACCAGCGCCACGCCCACGCCGCCTTTCTTGCCCATTTTGATGTTGTCAATGATGTCTGGCTCTCGGTAGTGGGCCTGCTCAAAGGCAATGCCGTTGTCTGAGAGCTCAAAGACCACCTCGCGGTCATCATAAGAGATCTCCAGACACATGAATTTACTGCCATCTTCCTGGTTGGCATGAATGATCATGTTGGCGCAGATTTCATCCACGGCCAGAATGATCTGGTTCAAGGTGATGGCAGACAAAGGGACAGGGGCCAGGGTTTCCGTGACAAACGCCCGGATGGTTTTCAGGTTTTTCCTGTCACAACTGACCCGAATGAAATTAGTCATTGGCGATGGTCACGGCTTCTTCATAAGAAGAAACAATGGTCATTAACAGGTCAAGGCCTAAAATTTCAAATACGTTGCGTACTTTCTCTTGCATGTTGAAGAAGATAAGCTTGATCTGTGCATCTTCAAACCGCTGTAAATGCGATATGAACACGCCCAAGCCCGCAGAGGAGATGTAGTTAAGGTTCTTGCAGTCTACCAGTATCTTGCTGAACATCATGATACTAGGGGCCGAAAGCTCTTCATCTAGCATCACAGATGAGCTGGCGTCCAATTCACCGTCTAAACTGATGGTGATGGTATTGTCGGAGATTGTGTGTTTAATTTTCATCGCGCTTCTTTACGAAACTTCTAAATCTTTGGTTGAGGGGGTTTGAACTTGATCACGAGCAGCGTCTGGTCATCATAGAGGATGTCATTTGAAAACTCTGACACGTCATTGATGATGGCGCTTTTAATGTCTTCTGCCTCAAGATGGTAGGTTTGGGAGAGCATGTATTTGAGGCGCTCCTCGCCGTATTCATCCTGTTCTGGGCTACGGGCCTCTACTATCCCGTCTGTGTAAATCACCATCACGTCGCCGGGGTTGTAGTCATAGTGCAGGCGGTGAATGCGCTTGGCGTATGACTTGTCCCGCACAATGCCCAGGCCCAACCCTTCGGTCTGGAAGTAGAACGTATCTTCTGTCATGGCATTGTAGTAGAGCGTATGGCAGTGACCGGCCCTGGCAAAAGACACGCCTTGCATCTTGTAGTCAATGATGTACAGCGCTGAGGTGATGAACGAGGTGCGTTCCAGGCAGCGACTCAACGCGCTGTTGGCCTGCACCATGAACTCATCTGGCAGCATATCCTGTTGCATGAGCCCGTGAAAGATTCCCTTCATCTGAGCCATGTGGAACGCCGCCGAAATCCCCTTGCCTGACACATCGCCTATGATGATGGCAATCCTGGACTCACTCAACTGCAAGAAGTCATAAAAGTCACCGCCCACTTCTTTGGCCGCCTGCGAGTAAGAACTAATTTCAAACCAGGTATCCGTAGGAAATGTTTTAGGAATCAAGCGGTCCTGCACCAGACTGGCAATCTTAAGTTCTTCTTTGTAGCGCTCGTTCTGCAGCGATTCTGTGACCAGGCGCAGGTTCTCAATGGTCAGGACGGTCTGGTTGGTGAAGGTCTGCACCACGCTCACGGTGTCGGCGTCAAAGCCTTGGCTAACCTCACGCAGTAAAAACAAATGACCGTATTCTACCTTGGGCGAGGCTAATGGAATCACCAGCATAGACTGAAACGGCAACCGTAGTTCTTTGAACGCCGGGTGGTGCAGCAGGTCTCCGTTCATGAAGATTTTGTTCTCGCCCAGCTGCGATGCATCCTGTTTAAGCGTGGCGAATGCTTTTTTAATGCTCTGCACCATGGGGTCTGGCGCGCTCTCATTGCGCATGAGTGAAGACCGTTTAGAATCTTCGGCTAAGTCCAGCCAGGCGGCGTCTGCCCCAGAGGCCTTGATGGCACTCTCAAACAACATGGAGTACACCTCGTCCTCGCTGCGGCCCTGCTGAATAGTCTGGCTCAGGCGCTGAAAGTTGAGGAGGTCTGCGTTCTTCTGCTCAAACACCTGAGACGTGGGCAAGCTGAACATGGCTACCAGCAAAGAGGCCAGCGCATAGCAGAACACAAACGACAAGGTGAGCAGAATGAACGGGTTGTCTGTATAATCTACCACCAACTCTGGCGAGTCTGCATATTGGAACAGGAAATTGGCGAACAAGACTACGCTGACCAGAATGGCCATGAGCAGCAGGATGCTACCCCATTTGCGTTCCAGGTTCAGGTAGGCCACCCAGCGCAGGTGCACGCTCATGTACAAGCCATACGCCAGCAATAAACCCAGGTCCAGAATCAGGAAGATGTGGTTCATGTACTCTACGTTGAGCAGAGGCACCAGCAAAGAAAGGCCTATCAGAATCTCAAACCATTTCCACTGGCTTTCCAGGTCCTTGGTCTTGTGGTAGAGCACAAACTGCCGCCACGTGTAAAACGCCTTGGCCAGAAAGTACGCCAGAAACCCGAAGATGATCTGATAAAAGATGTCCAGCAGGTAGGGACTGTTGATCCAGTAGGTGTTCAGGCTGGGATAGCCCACTTGCAGCAACATGCACAGGTAGGCACTGAGGCCGCCTTTCACAAACAGCTTCCAGAGCGGCGAGGTGAACTGCGGGTTCTTCTGCACCTTCATGCGCTGGCGCTGGAACAAAAACACAGATACCAGAAAGATGACGGAGAACAGGTTGTTCAGGTACGGGAAGGCTGCATTGGATTCGCCTTCATGCACCTGCCGCGCCAAAAACAGAATATTCACCAATAGCAGAACCCAGCTCACGCTTCCTGTTAGAAAAGTCAATTGCTTGATTCGTTTAGTTTGGGGCATTGGACGGGCGCCTGCTATTGGTATTGGTTAGTAAAGAACGAGGGTGAATACGTGAATTCTTACAAAAGAACTAAAATTTTAACGATATTATCTGCTATAATTTGGAGCCTCCTGGGTAATCTGCACATCATGCGGATGGCTCTCCCGCAGACCGGCCCCAGTGATTTTGACCATCTTGGCCTTTTTAAGTTCCTCTATGTCAGGAGCTCCGCAGTACCCCATGCCGGCCTTGAGGCCACCCACCAATTGGTACAACACCTCGGCGGCTAATCCTTTGTACGGCACGCGGCCCACAATGCCTTCTGGTACCAGTTTTTTTACATCATCCTCGGCGTCTTGGAAGTAGCGGTCCTTGGAGCCTTCGCCCATGGCCTCAATAGATCCCATGCCGCGGTACGACTTGAACTTACGGCCTTCAAAAATCTGCATCTCGCCGGGCGCTTCTTCGGTGCCAGCCAACAAGGAACCAATCATAATAGAGCTGGCGCCGCCGGCAATGGCTTTGACAATGTCTCCTGAGAATTTAACGCCACCATCTGCAATCACGGGAACACCGGTTCCCTCCAGGCCTCGTACCGCCTCAATGACGGCAGACAGCTGAGGTACGCCAATACCGGCAATGATACGGGTGGTACAAATAGAACCAGGGCCTACGCCCACTTTCACGGCATCAGCGCCAGAGTCTGCCAGTGCCCGGGCACCTTCGGCGGTGGCCACGTTACCGGCAATCAGGTCTACATTAGGGTACGCCGTTTTAATTCTTCTTACCGCGTCCATAACGCCTCTTGAGTGGCCGTGCGCGGTGTCTACGCTAATGACGTCTACGCCGGCAGTGACCAAAGCGGCCACGCGGTCCAATACGTCTGCGGTAACGCCCACCGCAGCACCCACGCGCAGGCGACCGTACTGGTCTTTGCAGGCGTTGGGGCGGTGCTTTCTCTTCAGAATGTCTTTATAAGTGATTAGACCTACCAGGTGACCCTGCTCATCAATGACCGGTAGCTTCTCAATCTTGAACTCCTGCAGAATGTCTTCAGCTTTGTCTAGCTCTATGCCTTTGGGCGCCGTGATGAGACGATCTTTGGTCATGATCTCAGACACCTTCATGGCGTAGTTCTTCTCAAAGCGCAGGTCGCGGTTGGTGATGATGCCTACCAGCGTCTGCTCTGAGTTAATGACCGGAATACCGCCAATCTTGTGCTCCTTCATCAACCCGAGGGCCTCGCCTAAGGTAGCGTCTTCATGCAAGGTCACCGGGTCCATGATCATGCCGCTCTCAGACCGCTTCACCTTGCGCACCAGCTCAGCCTGCTGCTGAATGCTCATGTTCTTGTGAATAATGCCTATGCCACCTTCCTGTGCCATGGCAATGGCCATGTCTGCCTCGGTTACGGTGTCCATGGCCGCTGAGACCAATGGAATGTTCAGCCGTATGTTGCGCGTCAGTTGGGTGGAGGTGCTGGTGTCCTTAGGAAGGACTTCAGAATAGGCCGGAAGGAGAAGGACGTCGTCGTAGGTGAGTGCCTCAAACAACAGATTGGGAGCGTGGAACTGCATAGCAAATAGCGTTTATGGTATTTGCCACGTAAAATTAAGAGAAAAGTTGAGTAAGGGCTTCTTTTTCTTATAAAAGAATTTTTAGAGCCGTTTTGATTTTGGCTCGTTTTCTGGGAAATAGCCCAAAAACGGTTGCTGATGGTTAATTGCTGTTCGGTAATTGGTAGGAGCAGAGTGGTCCAATACTCTCACTGGCGTGAATACAATTTCATGACCTTCTCTTTTTGATTGGTGCATGCAGTGGGCTTTTCCTGAGAAGGTTCCTTCTTCCGGTGCCCATATGCCCTTCGCTTCATTGCTACCGCTAAGCGCTCGCGGCCGCGGGGCCCCGTCTTCCCGCCTCGCGCTGTACCAGCTTGCCTCTTCTGCGTGGAGACTGCTATGGTTGTCAAAGCGTTTCTGCCTTGTGGTGACCGTTGTTCTAACCTGAGGCGGCAACCTGCTTAGGCGACTCGACGGAAAGACTGGAATCGGTGCGTTTAGTAGAAGCCATTACCACTGGCGGATTCCCCCCTTGAGGGGGCGAAGGGGGATGTTTACTTCAGCAGGTAAATCAATCAACAATTGACAATCAACAATCAACAATCAGCAATCAAAAATCAATACGTAGGAAACGAGGGGTCTGCTTCTTTGGCCCAGGCGTGGAGGCCGCCTTTTAAGTTGAGGACGTTGGCAAACCCGAAACGCTGTTGCAGAAACAGGACCGCTTGGGCACTTCTAAAACCGTGGTGGCAGATGACTACCGTAGGGAGGGACGAGTCTAGTGTGCTTGCTTTTTTGGCCAGGTCGGTCAAGGGAATCAAGGTGCCGCCCAGGTGGCAGATGTCCCATTCCTGGGGTTCGCGCACGTCTAGGAGTTGCAGGGGTTCTGGCTGGTCCAGGCGTTGTTTGAGTTGGGTGGGCGTGATTTCTGGGATCATGGGGCAAAGGTACGGCAAAATAATTAGCTGGCAGGAGAGGAGAAAACCGTCAAACCCAGCCAGAAGCTTCTATTTTTGCGGGCGGCAACATCCAGAGAAAGGCGTTTTTGGCCTGTTTTCCAGGAAATAGCCCAAAAACGACGCGCGCGCTTATGGAATTCTTCACCGCAGACTATTGGGATTTGGCCAAGCTCACCGAGCTGGTGGGGTTTGTGTCGGGGTTGTTGTGCGTGTGGCTGGCGGCGCGACAGAACGTCTGGACGTTTCCGCTGGCGCTCATCAGTGCCGGTTTCTACGTGGTGGTGTTCAAAGACGCGCTCCTGTTCGCCGACATGGGCCTGCAGGTCATGTTCGCGGTGCTTAACTTTTACGGATGGTACCTGTGGCTCTATAAAAGCGGCGAACGCACAGAACGACCCGTCACCCACACGCTTCGTTGGCAATGGATTGTGTTACTGGTGCTGACGCCGCTCTTTACCTTTGGGCTAGGTAGATACCTGGACCTCACCACGCCGGCAGACATTCCGTACTGGGATGCGGGCACCACCGCCGTGAGTCTGGGCGCGCAGTGGCTCATGAGCCGCAAGAAGCTGGAAAACTGGCTCATTTGGCTGGCGGTAGACATCGTGTACGTACCCATTTACCTGCACAAAGAACTCTACCTCACGGCCGTCTTGTACGCCCTGTTCATTCCCCTGGCCTGGATAGGCTACCGCGACTGGAAAAAGGACCTACAGCTGCATCAGGCAAGGCCAGAAGCAGGGTAAAGGGTGCTGTTATACAAGTATTTACAACATACCTGCAGAAAAAGGTAACCATTTTAGGGCGCTTACGATTTAAACTAAGGAATAACAATTCCTTAACACAGCCCCTACCCAATGAAACAACTAGTACGCGTCTGGCTTTCCCTTACCCTCACCTTGGGCGTTCTGACGCCGCAGGTGTTTGCCCAGGAAGCAGACTCCTTGAAAAAATACGAGGCCCCGGTGGTTGCCCAGGACACCCTCAAAAAGTACCAGGACTCCACCGTTCACCAAGCCACCACCAAGGCCCCGTTCTTCAAGTCCAAAGCCTTCAAGGCCACCATTGTGCCCGCCATCTTGATTGGCTATGGCCTCAGTACCATCAAAGGAAACGGAATTTACAGCAGCTATGACGCCCAGCGCGACCTGCAGCGCAACTTTCCCAATTTCAAGACCTCCATTGATGACGCCCTGCTCATTGCCCCGTATGTAGAACTGGCGCTGGTGAACCTCTTAAACGTCAAGTCCAACCATGATTTCATCAACACGGCCCTGGTAATTGTCAAAGCCGAAGCCATTTTTGGCATCACCGTCTTTGGCATCAAGCAAGTCTCTGACCTGGAGCGGCCCAACGGGGAGAACTTTGAATCCATGCCTTCTGGCCACACGGCCCAGGCCTTTCTGGCAGCCTCCATTGTACACTCTGAGCTAAAGCACAGAAGCCCCTGGTACGGAGTGGGCGCGTACACCATTGCCACGTCTGTAGGAGCGTTCAGGATGCTCAACAATAAGCACTGGCAGAGTGATGTGTTTGTGGGCGCGGGCATTGGCATGCTGTCCTCTCACCTGGCCTACCTCTCGCACCGTAACCGCTGGGGCAGAAAGCCTTCCATTGTCATGTCGCCTACCTACGTGTTTGGCCAACCGGGCTTCGCGCTCAACCTCAACCTAGACGAATACAAGAAGCGCAAGCAGGATCCGCTGTACTACAAGAACTAGCTATTTGGGTTTACTTACATCTTAACATTTGAGAGGTTTCAAATAAACGTCGTCTGTTGCAATCTGCGGCAGACGACGTTCTCTATTAGGGGCTGGGGTAGTTACGTTTCTGTTTTAACCCACATGATTGACGGGTTCTTATATTTTTGTGCTTCACTTGGCGGAAGGGCTTGTGCAGGGTCTTCTGTTGCCTTTCATACTATATGAGAAACCAGATTATAGTTGCAGTGCTTTTAATGGGCTTTTCCTCCAATCTAGCGCTGGCGCAGGTAGAAAGAAAATACACCACCCACGTGCAGGGTTGGTATGCCTATAAAGGAGACCATTTCTTTACAGACAAGTGGGGGCTTAACACCGAACTCCATGCCAGGAGAGCCCGCTTTGTGGACCCCTTACAGTTTATAGCGCAGGGAGGCATGCATTACAAGCTTTCCAACAACGTGCAGCTGACCACCGCCTACACGTTCACCCACACCCACCCTTACAGTGATGCTCCGGCGTTAAACCATTTCTCTGAGCACCGCATCACAGAACAGCTATTATTGAAGGCAGACTACGGTCCTTTGCTGCTGCAGCACCGGTTCAGGCTGGAGCAACGGTTCATTAAGCGGCCCGCGCAGGAGAACGCCACCTACCTGAACCGGGCTCGCTACCAGGTCAAAGTCACCTTGCCGTTGATGGGCAGTACGTTGGAGGAGAAGGAACCGTATGTGGCCGCGTCTAATGAAGTGTTCATCAACTTCGGGGAGAGCGTGCAGGCTAACATCTTTGACCAGAACCGCGCCTATGCCGGGCTGGGGTATAAGTTTAGTAAAGCCGCCTCTCTGGAGATTGGCTACCTGCACCAGTTGGTGCAACAGAGTAACGGCATCAACTTCTTGAGTAACCACACCCTGCAGGTTCAGGTAGGCTATAACCTAGACTTCAGGCCGGCGGCCGTAACCCCGTGATAGGTCAAGGTAGCCGGTTTTTCCCTACCTTGGCGGCGGTTTCCGTTTTTGGCCTGTTTTCTAGAAATCAGACCAAAAACGAAGGCAGAATCAAGGCCAACCCGCTGTGAAAAAAATAGCCATTACCGGACCCGAAAGCACCGGCAAGTCTACGCTTGCCGCTCATTTGGCCGCGCATTTCCAGGCGCCCTGGGTACCCGAATATGCCCGGGCGTATATAGAAAAACTGGACCGGCCGTACGCCGCCTCAGACCTGGACGAGATACTGAAAGGCCAGCTGGCCCTTTGGCAGAAAGCCGAGGACGCTCAACCCCACCTTCTGTTTCTGGACACCGAGGCCCTGGTCATGAAAATCTGGGCAGAACACGCCTACGGCCAGGCCTCGGATTTCATTCTGCAGGAGCTTAAAAAACAGGAGATAGACCTGTATTTGCTTCTGGATGTTGATTTGCCTTGGGAGCCAGACCCGCAGCGCGAGCATCCGCATTTGCGTGATTATTTCTACCAGTGGTACAAGCGTGAGTTGCAAGAAATGGGCGCGCCCTTCGTGGAGATATCTGGCAAACATGACAGCCGGTTCCAGTCTGCCGTACAAGCCGTAGAACAGCTGCTTGCCAAGTAAGCTTTTAGACACGTTTCCAAACCTCAGAACCCAAGACTCCTGCTATGGCCATTGCCTATTTAGAAAACGACCTGGTGCGCATAGGCGTGAAAAGCCACGGCGCCGAACTGTGTTCTTTTATCAAGAAATCTGACCAGAGAGAGTACATCTGGCAGGCGCATCCTGAGTTCTGGAACCGCCACGCGCCCGTGCTTTTCCCTATTGTGGGCCGCCTGCCCAAAGACCAATACCTGCACCAGGGCCAGACCTACTCCTTGCCGCAGCACGGCTTTGCCCGAGACCTGGAATTTGCGCTGATTTCTCAGGAGGCAGCCCATCTGGTCTATGAGCTCAAGGCCAATGACGCCACGCGGTCCGTGTATCCGTTTGAATTCTCGCTACAGATAAGCTACACGCTAGAAAACCAGACCTTGCAGGTGGGCTACCGCGTGCAGCATTTGGGCGAAGGGGAGATGCTGTTTTCCATTGGCGCGCACCCAGCCTTCCACTGCCCCATGACGCCCAACACAGCGTTTGAAGACTATTACCTGGAATTCTCCCAGCCCGAAACCCTGGCCCGCTACCTGCTGCAAGACGGCACCGGCCTGCAGAACGGCCAGACAGAACCGGTGCTGGACAACATGGCCGTCTTGCCTTTGCGCTACCAGCAGTATGAGAAAGATGCGCTGGTGTTCAAGAACGTTCGGTCAGAAAAACTCACCTTGAAATGCGACCAGCACCCCTACTTTGTGCAGATGCAGTATGAGGGTTTCCCGTATCTGGGCATCTGGACCAAATCCGCCGGAGCTCCTTTTCTGTGCATTGAGCCCTGGCACGGCATTGCCGGCACCGCGGGCCCGCCCGTAGAGCTCAGTGAAAAAGAAGGAATGCTGTCCCTGGGTACGCAGCAAGTCTTTGAAGCCAGTTACACCATTGCCATAGGATAAGCCGTTTTTGGGCTATTTTCTGGAAAACAGGCAAAAAACGATCACTACAACTTACTATGTCTACCCTCTACTTTTACGCCAAAGACGAGCCGTTTGGGGAGTTCTCCAAATTCGCGGAGTTTGGCGTGGCCCTGGGCGGGAAATGGTGGCCCACTGTGGAGCATTATTTCCAGGCCATGAAGTTCTCAGACGCCGCCTATCAGGAAAAAATCAGAATCGCGTCCTCGCCTAAAAAAGCTAGGGAGCTAGGCAGAACCCGCCAGGTGCAGATTAGGCCAGACTGGGACTAGGTGCGGGATTCTTTTATGCTGCAGGCCGTAAGAACCAAATTCAAGACACACGCGTCCATTCAGGCACTGCTGCTTTCCACCACGGCAGACCTAGCCGAAAGCTCGCCGTATGATTTCTACTGGGGCATTGGGGCAGATGGCTCAGGCCAGAACAAACTTGGCCAGATCTTAATGCAGGTGCGGGAAGAGCTACTGGCAGACCAAAGCAAATAAATCCACCGTCCTCATTTCAACCTGCAGCAAAACCGTTTTTGGGCTGTTTTCTGGGAAATACGCCAAAAACGGATTGCCGCAGGTGCTGTATGGCTTGAAAGATGAGGCCTAAAGGAACTGTCTTTTCAACTTCTGGTAAAATGATGAGTATCATGTAAGAAGGCGTCATGGCAGGGGTGGGATTGGGCAGGTTTTTCCTTTCTTTGCAGCAATGCCGGCTGGCAATGGATTTGGAGAAAATGCCATGAAAAAATGCTTTCCGCTTATAGTGCTGCTGTGGCTGGTTTCCTGTGCAGACAAACAGGAGAAAATAAAGCCTCGCCTGAGCGACATCACAGAATCTGTGTACGCATCGGGTACGGTGAAAGCCGCCGGTCAGTACACCGCCTTTCCCGTGGTGAGCGGCATTGTGCAAACCATTCTGGTAGAGCCCGGAGACACCGTGCAAAAAGGAACCCCGCTGTTTTTGCTGGAAGACAATACCGCCACTCTAAACGCCCGCAACGCCCAACTAGCCCTGGAACTGAGCAAAGAAGCCAATCTTTCTTCTTCCGGAAGGGTGCAGGAGGCCAGAGCCGCCGTGCGCATTGCCCGCGAAAAATACCACTTGGACTCCGCGCTCTACCAACGCCAGCAGCGTCTATTGGCCGGAGATGCCAGTACCAAGGTAGAGGTGGAGCAGCGCCGGCTGGCCTACATTTCATCGCGCAGCAACTACACGGCCGCCCGGGCCAATCTGGCACTGCTCAACAAGCAACTGCGCAATGAACTGCAGCGCGCCAACGTGACCTATGACATCAGCAAGCAGCTTCAGAATGATTTTGTGGTAAGATCCAGCATCTCGGGCAAGGTGTATGACGTGCTCAAAGAGAAAGGCGAACTGGTGAGCCCGCAGACGCCGCTGGCCGTGATTGGGCAGACAAAAAGCTTTTTGCTGGAGCTGCGGGTAGACGAGAATGATATTGTGCAGGTGCGCGTGGGCCAGCCCGTAGAAATCAGCATGGACAGTTACAAGGGGCAGGTGTTTGAGGGCGTGGTGGAGAAAATCTACCCCATCATGAACGAGCGGTCGCGCACGTTTCAGGTAGACGCCCGTTTTGTGAACCCGCCGGCCACGCTTTACCCCAACCTTTCTGCCGAAGCCAACATTGTGCTACAGGCCAAGAAAAGAGCTTTACTGCTTCCGGTGGAGTACCTGGTAGACGGCCGCTACGTGCTGGTGGCCCCAGACCAGAAGCGCGAAGTGAAAATAGGCTTACGCGATTACCGCAAGGTGGAGATTCTGCAGGGCCTGGACACCGCCACCTTTGTGTACAAACCACAGCAGCCATGAACGCCAAACTCATCCTGAACATTGCCGTGGGGCTGCTGCGGGCGCGCATACGGCAGTCTGTGGTTGCGGCGGCGGGCGTGACGTTTGGCATTGGAATGTTCATTGCGCTGGTCAGTTTCATGAACGGGCTCAACCAGCTGCTGGACGGCCTCATCCTTAACCGGCTACCCCACGTGCGGCTCTACAATGAGATAAAACCCTCTAAGGTGCAGGCCGTGGAACAGGCCTCAAAGTACGCCGGGTATGAGCACTTCATCAGGTCTGTCAAGCCCAAGGACCGCGGCAAGGAGCTCTACAACAGCCAGGCCATTCTCAAGTCTCTGGCGCAAGACCCGCGCGTGGTGGGGGTGGCGCCCAAAGCCATCACGCAGGTGTTCTACAATACGGGCACCATTGAGCTGGGCGGCGTGATAGATGGCATAGACGTGGTCATGGAAGACAAGCTGTTCCATTTGAGTAACTACATCATTGAAGGCAGCCTGCAGGATTTGGCCACAGTCTCCAATAGCATTATCCTGGGCAAGGGCATTGCGCAGAAAATGATGGTAGACTTGGGTGATGTGGTCAGAATCACGGCGCCCAACGGACAGCAGGCCACGTTAAAAGTGGTGGGCGTTGTGCAGCTGGGCGTCATGGAGATTGATAACATCCAGAGTTACGCCTCTATTGAGACCGTGCAGAAACTGCTGGGCCAGCCCTCTGCCTACCTCACCGACATTCAAGTAAACCTCACCGACCTGAACCTGGCCCCGGCCACTGCCAGGGAGTACGCCGCCCTGTACGGCCTGGAAGCCACCGACATCCAGACGGCCAACTCCCAGTTTGAGACGGGCAGCAACATCAGGAGCATTATTTCTTACGTGGTGGGCATCACGCTGCTCATTGTGGCCGGTTTTGGCATTTACAACATCCTCAACATGATGATTTATGAGAAGATGGACGCCATTGCCATTCTCAAGGCCACCGGCTTCTCGGCGCAAGACGTGCAGGCCATCTTTCTTTCCCTGTCCATGATCATTGGCGTGGCCGGGGGCGTGATGGGGCTGCTGCTGGGCTATGGCATTTCTGTGATCATTGACAACGTGCCGTTCAAGACGGAGTCGCTGCCCACCATCACCACGTATCCTGTGTACTTCAACCCGGTGTTCTACCTCATTGGCATTACATTCGCGCTGGTGACCACGTATTTTGCCGGCCTGTTTCCGGCGCGCAAGGCCAGCAAGACAGACCCGGTAAGCATTATCAGAGGCAAATAAAGACCATGGCAGAAAAGGTTCTGGAGGCGGTTGGCCTGAATAAGTATTTCTATGACCCGGCTAAGTTTCAGGTCCTGAGCAACGTCTCGTTCAGCATCACGCACGGCGAGTTTGTGTCAGTGGTGGGCAAGTCTGGCTGCGGCAAGTCCACGCTGCTCTACATCCTCTCCACCATGGACACCGACTATGAGGGCCAACTCTATCTGGACGGCGAGCTCATGAGTGACCGAACGCCCAAGCAACTGGCCCAGATCAGGAATGAGAAGATTGGTTTCGTGTTTCAGTTTCATTACCTCATTCAGGAGTTTAGCGTGCTGCGCAACGTCATGCTGCCGGGCATTAAACTGGGCAAATACCCGGTGCAGGAAGTAGAAGACCGGGCCATGGGCTACCTGAAGACGCTGGGCGTAGACGATCAGGCGCTCAAAATGCCCAACCAGCTAAGCGGTGGCCAGAAGCAGCGGGTGGCCATTGCCCGCGCCCTCATCAATGACCCCGTTTTGATCATGGGCGATGAACCCACCGGCAACCTGGACAAGAAGAACTCAGACATCGTGTTTGACATCTTTCAGGAACTCTGCCAGGAAAAGAAACAGACCCTGCTCATTGTCTCGCATGACCCTGACTTTGCCCAGCGCACTGACCGGACCATTGAGATGGAAGACGGCAAAATCATCAGCGGCCATTGATTCAATCTAAAACCGTTTTTGGCCTTTTTTCTGGAAAATAAGCCAAAAACGGAATCAAGCTTATGGACTTTTCTGTGTCATGCTCATCGTGGTTCTTTATTTAAGCCGGTATTCCACTTGCAGGGTTCTGCTAAGGTAGACGTTGCCGTAGTTGAGAGTGATTCTGGAGTTGGCGGCGGCGTCTGTGGCCATACGAGACTCAGCTTGCACGGCCACAGGGCCACCGTAATTCTGGGGTTGCAGGGGCAGTTCTACATTGGCCACCCTTAGGATTTCTTTGTCAGACAATCCCATCTTTTTTACAAGTTTGTCTGCCAGAGCGTTGGCGCTGGTGAGGGCTTTTTGGTAGGCTTCGTGGCTAAGGCTGTCTACCTTGCTGTGGGCGTAGGAAAGATTCCCAATGGTGACGCTTTCATTAGTAAGCAGTGCAGGATACAATTCTTCCAGTACCGCTAGTTTTCTTATTTTCAAAGAGATTGACAAGAAAGATCTGTAGCCTAAGAACACGTTGGAATTGTTCTGCCACCCGTATTCCTTCCCTTGGTTGATTGAGGTGGTAAGAATGTCTTCAGGCGCTATCTTATATGTTTTGAACAGCTTATTCAATGCCTCAGACTTGTCCAGCAGACACTGCTTTGACTTGGTGATGTCCTTGTCCAGACACTGTAGTTGTAAAGTAATGCTGGCTTCATCTGGCAGGGTGGAAACCTCTCCGGTGGCATTTAGAATCATGGTTCGGCCGCGGTCATTGCTGGCAACGCCGCCGGTACTGGTGTCACAGGACTGGTGCAGGAAAGCAAGCGCGCACAGGCACATTAGGTGGAGGAGCGTTTTCATGGCGTAAGGATGAGTTTTTGGATAGATAGGATGCAGCTTATACGGGTTGCGGTTCTTTTTGGCCTGTGCCTTTACGCCGGTAAGGACGCGTGCGGTTGAACGCGCCCAGGCTTTTATTGCTATAGAATAAGCGTACCTTTACAACGAACTGCTGCCTGCCAAAACTATTTTCTCATTAGGCAGTTACTTTAAAAATCTCCCCCTAAACGTAAGGTCGCCGTAACCCTATTTCAATCATGCGTCTAGATGCAAAGAATTCCTTTGACCGAACCTTTTATGTGGTGGAATACAAGCCTGCGCTCAACTTGATAGACACGCACTGGGAAGGATATGCCTCTTTGCATGATCTGAAGACTGCTTGTGAGGTAGGGTTGCAAATTTTGGAAACCACGCACTGCCCCTACAAGCTAAATGACAACAGCGCCCTCTCTGGCCCCTGGAGCGAGGCGGTGAGCTGGCTGGAAGACAACTGGCTGCCCAGAGCCATGCAAGCCGGTCTCAAATACCTGGCTCACGTGGCCAATGAGCATACATTCAGTGAAGTGGCCGGTGAGGTCATGCACATCAGTAAGATTGGCCAAGAGCTGAAATACCGCATGTTCTTCAAAAGAGAAGAAGCCATTGAATGGTTGCAGTCTTGCCAGGCCGTAGAGGCCGCGCAGGTTCTTACGTAAAGCTCCTTTCCGTTTTTAGGCTGTTTTCCCAGAAATACGCCAAAAACGACATTTGCCAAGGTATAGGGTTCCTTCTTAATTGGCCTCGGGTGGCTGCGGCACTACCAACACGGTGCGCGTAGGGTAGGCAAACTCAATTCCCCGGTTCTGGAACTCCTCAAAAATCCTGAAATTAATGTTCTGGTGAATGTTCATGTACTTGGTATAGTCTGAGTCCAGGATGTTGTACACCACGTCATAGGTGAGGCTGGAGTCCTCATACTTGGCAAAATGGGCGCGGTCAAACACCACCGGCTGCTGTTCCTCTACAATGGACTTGATCAGGTCTGGAATGGCCTTGAGGTTCTCCAAGGAGGTTTGGTAGGTCACGCCCAGCTTAAACTCCACCCGCCGTTTCTGCATGCGCTTGTAGTTGTGAATACGCGAATCTGTGAGGTCACTGTTAGAAAACACCAGCTGCTCGCCACTAATGCTCTGCACCCGCGTGGTCTTGAGGCCAATGTAGTCTACGGTGCCGCTCTTGTCATCAATCACAATAAAATCGCCGGTCTCAAAGGGGCGGTCAAAGAAAATCACGAAGTAGTTGAACACATCGCCAAGAATATTCTGCGCCGCCAGGGCCACCGCAATACCGCCAATGCCCAGACCCGTGATGACCGTGGTGACGTTGTAGCCCATGTTGTCAAACAAGAACACCAGGCCAATGATCCAGATGAAGACGTTGATGATGAGCATGAGGCCGCCCAGCTGCTTTACCTTATCTTCGCCGCGTTCCTGCTTGCGCACATAGGACTGCAACAACACCAGAATAGTAGCCGAAAATAGCCTGATGAGCAGAAACGTGATGGCCACGGTGGTAGCTACCCTGATTACGTTTTCGCCTTCCTTGGAAAACCTTAGGTACGTCAGGCCCATGTACACCACGGCAAAGTAGAAGGCCGGCACCACAAACCGCTCCACGCTGTGCACAATGAAATCATCAAATGAAGTGGTGGTGCGCTTGGCCCACCGCATGAGGCGCTGCAGAATAATGCTCTTGAAGAACCTGACCAACAGCCAGCCGATGAAGATGATGGCCGCCGCTATGATATAATCCTGTACTGTGTTGTGGTAATAGACTCTCTGCAAAAACGATTGATCCATAGAAGGGGAATTGTAGGAAAGGCATAAAAAAACCGCCACCCAGTTTTACGCAACGGGTGACGGTAGAAGTTATACGGAAAAAGACTATTGTTCCTGATTAAAATTTATGAGACTTAAAGAGTTAATACGCTGGTTATACTTAATCCTTTACACTTTTCATTTTTAGTCTGTACCGAGTTCAATCTTTAATTTTACTATTTCACCAGCCTTGAAATCAACAGTGTCATTAAGTGTGTAAAAACCTATAAAAGTAGTTTTGAGTGTGTACTTTCCGGGAGGAAGGTGACCAAATTTGAATATCCCGTCCTTCCCGCAAGTACTGCTAAATGCGTATTGCTCATTTTCAATGGTTACTTGGGCTCCTTTTATTCCCAGGTGATAGTCAAGGTCTAAGACCTTTCCGGAAACAAAGGCGGTGGCAGTATCCATTATGCCAGTTCTCATAACTGCTAGCCTGTTGCCGTTCTGCCACCTAATGGTTTTTGGGCTGCAGTTACTATTAAGCAGAGCAACAAATATCAGTAGCATGTACAATCTCATGGAAGAATAAGAAGTAAAAGACACTACTTCTTGGCTTTGGACGCTTGAGCGGCTTTCATGTCGCAGCCTTCTTTGCGGCGCGTGTCTGTGATGGAGAAGATTTTCCAGCCGTCTTGTGAGCGGTACAGTTGGAAGGCGTCTACGCCGCAGTGGCTGAACGTGTCGCCTACGTACAGGGCATAGTCACACCAGAGCGTGGCGAAGTCTCCGTCCAGGTGAACTTGCACGTTCCAGATGCCTTCGTCCAGCATTTTTTCATGCTTCTGGCCCACCATCTCAATGAATTTCTGCATGGGCGTTTCGCGCAATTGCACCACGCCGTCTTTGCCCATCGCTACAGACTGCAATCTGGCTCCCGGGGCCAGCACAGATTTAGAAAGCGTGCTGTCGCTTTGGCGCATGCCGTCAAAAAACTTGACCACCGCCGCTTCTACGGCTTTGGCGTCTTGTGAAGCTGGTGCGGCTTTTTTAGTCTGGGCCGAAGCAGTAAAGCTCAGTACCGCCAGGGTGAGGAAAAGTAAGAAATGACGCATCTTTTGTGTAGTTAGGAGTTAAACGCTTAGAATGAAGGAGTACTACTTTGGGGTAACCTTTTTCCATTCGCCCTTCGTGAAAAACACATTACCGAATTTAGGCGACCAGAACACGTAATAAAATGGGTCATACCTGCTGTACAAGGTAGGTTTATTTTCAATGATATGGCTTCGGGGTTCTTGTATAGAAATCACTATTCTGGGCTTTTGGTAGGCTTCCAGGAAAGAGACGGTTCCTTTGTATGTCTTGAGGATTCGTTCGTTGTCAGTCTCATAAAAGTAAATGGAATCGTTGGGTTTGATTTCAAAACGATAATGCTGGTACTGCCAATCGGCTTGTTTGCCCGGGGCCTTAGTTCTATCAACCACGTACTGGCCATAGACATCGTCCCTGCTTAATTCTGATTTCCCAAATATCCGTTGCAGGGTGAACACTACCAGCACCAAACCAAGTAAGCCAGTCCAGAGCACCCCCAGCAGTTGAAAGTAAAATGCTTTTCTGGTGACTAAACCCAAAATGAAGAGCACCAGCGAGGCAGGCAGAAAAATGAATGTGAAAAGCAAGTTAAACCCAAACCCCATGCATTGGCCCAGTAAGTGTGCGTGTCAAGTGTTTTCTTCCTATTAAATCAACACCAACTTATCATGCAACAGCGCCCGCAGTTCTGGCGGCAACCCGAAGTGCGTGTCCATAAAATCGTCCAGGATTTGGCGGGTGTGCGGCGAGATGAGTTCCTGCATCTGCTCCAGGGCTTCGTCAGAAATCATGTAAGGCAGGTAACCGTACACCAAGTCAGGGCCGTCGCATTGGGCATAAATTTGGTACTCAGAACAGGCCTGGCGGGGTTTGCCGGTAACCAGGCAATGGGAGAGCCAATTATCCAGATTCAGAGGATTGGGCAGGCTGAGTAGGGCCTCGCGGCGGGCCACTAAATCTACGTGCTGGGCAAAGAAAGCCTCAATGCGAGCTTTGGAGTCTACAGACAATTCTTCGCGTAGTTTCTGGGCGCAGGTAAGGCACATGGCATACTCAAAGATGACATCCTGTAGGTTAGCCTCGGGATAATTCTTAATTGATTTCTCCACTAGGTAGGCCGTGCCGTCTTGGCGCAAAGGGCAGTCACACGTTAGACAAGTCTGGAACGGCTGTCCCGTGCCCATGGACTGGAACAAGGCCGGAACCGGTTCAAACTCGTGCTCAATGTGTAAAGGTGGTAGGGCATCCATGGGCAAAGAAGCTAGAAGAGCCAAGGTACAAACTCTAACCGCGCAGCACAAGCCCCTTTGTTTTTGGCCTGTTTTCCAAGAAACAGGCCAAAAACGCAAGTCAAGCCGTATAGGCAGGGAGAAAGCTGGTGGATTTTTCTAGACAAAACTGGGAGAAGTGACAGCGGCTTTCCATCTTTGGTACTTTCCTGACGCTACTATGAAACATTCCCTCCACCGCCTGGCGCTGTTCTGCCTGTTTGCCCTCACCCTGGCTGCCTGTGCTAAACACCCGTACACCGATACCAACAAAGCCTATAAAAAACAGGTGAAAGCCCTGGCCAAAAGCCTGCAGCAAACGCCCGTCACCAGCCCCGGCGAAGACTCTCTCAAGCAAGGCGACTACTGGGTAGGGACCACCAATTTTAGTTTACGCAAGCCCAACTACGTGGTCATCCACCATACGGCCCAGGACTCTACCGCCCAAACGCTTAAGACCTTTACCCTGCCCAGAACGCAGGTGAGCGCGCACTATGTCATTGGCCGGGACGGGAAGGTGTACCATATGCTCAATGACTACCTGCGGGCCTGGCACGGCGGCAGCGGCCGCTGGGGCAACAACACTGACCTGAACTCGTCCTCCATTGGCATTGAGCTGGACAACAACGGCACAGAACCCTTCCAGGAGGCGCAAATAGAGAGCCTGTTGCAGGTGCTGGCCAACTTGAAGAAAACGCACCGCATCCCCACCGAGAACTTTATTGGCCACTCAGACATAGCGCCCACCCGCAAAAACGATCCTAGCCGCATCTTCCCCTGGAAGCGCCTGGCCCAGGCCGGCTACGGTGTCTGGTATGACGAGGCCGAAGTGGAGAAACTGATCCTAGAGGAGAAACTGGTAAAGGACACGCTGGCCCAAGACTCGGCGCTGGCCCTGGTCTTGATCACGCCGCAGAAGCCAGACGTGCTGCCCACCAAACTCTCTGACAGCCTGTCTACCGCTACCCAAGTGGATTCTGCCTACCTGGTACCGGCCTCGTTTAACCCCAAAGTGGCCCTGCGCGTGATTGGCTTTGACACCAAAGACCTGTCGGCGGCCCTACGGGCGTTCAAGCTGCATTTTATTCAGACAGACGTGAATGGCGTGCTCACAGATTATGACAGAAAAGTGCTGTATTACCTGTACCGGAAGTTCCTGGATTTGTAATTCTGGCGGTGGCCAAAGGCCATAGTGGCCAGGCCCGGGGCGGGTAGCCTCCGTTTTTGGCCTATTTTCTGGAAAACAGCCCGTAAACGGAACGGCAACTTCGCGAAAGCCAACACTTTCCTGTAACTTTGCACGTTGTTGAATTCGTAGCTGAGCGCTGCGTCCTTACCGCATGTCAGAAAAAAAGAAGAAGAAAATACAGCCGCAAAACAAGTACAACAAATGGGTTAGAAACCTTTGGAAAGTATTTGGCGCAGGCCTTGTGTTGGTAATCCTGTATTTTGTTGCCGTTGATGTTAACTTTCTGTACCTCTTCGGGGAGAGCCCGGGGTTAGATGAGTTGGAGAACCCGCGTAGCAACGTGCCTTCAGAGATTTATACCGCAGACGGCGTCATGGTGGGCCGTTACTTTAGAGAAAACCGTGACCCGGTGCCGTTTGACAGCATTGCCCCCATTATGGCCAAAGCCCTCATTGCCACGGAGGATGAACGCTTTTACAAGCACCAGGGCATTGACCCTGTGGGCCTGCTGGCTGCCATTAAAGACAACCTGTCTGGTGATACCCGAGGGGCTTCTACCATTACCCAGCAGCTGGCCAAGAACCTGTACAAGACGCGTACCAAGAACACCAAGGGCGTACTAGGGTACATTCCGGGCGTGTCTACGCTCATTGCCAAAACCAAGGAGTGGAACACGGCCATCAAGCTGGAGCAGCGCTATACCAAAGACGAGATTCTGGGCATGTACCTGAACACCGTGGACTATGGAAGCAATGCCTTCGGGATCAAGGTGGCCGCCAACACGTTCTTTAGTACCACGCCAGACAGCTTAAAGCCCGAGGAGGCCGCCATGCTGGTAGGCGTCCTGAAGGCACCTACCACGTACAATCCGCGCTTCAACCCCAAAAACGCTCTGGCCCGCCGCAACGTGGTTTTAGAGCAGATGGCCAAAAACAAGGTCCTCACCAAGGCCCAGGCAGACTCCTTGAGCCAACTGCCCATTGACCTAAAATACCACGTAGAAGAACACCTGGACGGCGTGCCGGCGTATTACCGCCAAGCGGTGAATGAGTTTGTGCGCAACTGGTCAGAAGAAAAAGGCTTGGATTTTTATTCTGAGGGCCTCAAGATTTACCTCACCATTGACTCCAGAATGCAGCGCCTGGCAGAAGAAGCCCTTCGGGAAAAGATGAAGAGCCTGCAGCGCCGCTTTGAAAGCCACTGGCGCGGGCGCAACCCTTGGGTAGATGAGAAAGACCAGGAGATTCCTAACTTCATTGAGACATCCATCAAGCGCACCGCTGTCTACCAGTCTTTGAAAAACAAGCACGGCAAGGACACGGCGGCTATCAATAGAGCGTTGAACACCCCGCACAAAATGGAGGTCTTCACCTGGAAGGGCATGAAGGACACTACGCTGAGTTCCATGGACTCTTTGCGGTACTACAAGCGGTTCTTACATGCCGGCCTTATGACCATGGACCCGTACACCGGCCACATAAAGGCGTGGGTAGGGGGCATTGACTATGAGAACTTCAAATATGATCACGTAAAGCAGGCCAGACGCCAGCCGGGTTCCACGTTTAAGCCGTTTGTGTATGCCGCCGCCATTGACCAGGGCTACTCACCTTGTGACAAAATCCAGGATCAGCGGGTGACCATTAAGTACGTGGAGGACGGCAAGAACATGGAGTGGACGCCGCACAACGCAGACTATTCCATCTCTGGCCGCCAGATGACGCTTCGGCACGCCATGGGCCGCTCTGTGAATACCGTAACCGCGCAGTTGACCGAGGCCATTGGCTGGGACACCGTGCGCAAGTTTGCCAGAAAACTGGGCATTACCAGTCCGCTGGAGGCCGTGCCGTCCATTGGCCTGGGATCTTCAGACGTGAGCGTGTTTGAGATGGTGAATGCATACAGCACTTTCATCAACAACGGTTTCCTGAACAAGCCCATCCTGGTTTTGAAAATTGAAGACCGCAACGGCAACCTCATTGAGCAGTTCAACCCACAGCAGAAGCGCGTGATCAGTGAAGAGACCGCTTTTCTGATGGTACACATGCTCAAAGGCACCATGGAAGAACCCGGCGGAACCTCGCAGGCGCTCTGGGAATATGAGCTCTGGAAAAAAGGCAACCAGGTAGCAGGGAAGACCGGTACCACCTCCAACCACTCAGACGGCTGGTACATGGGCGTGACTAAGGATTTGGTGACCGGCGTCTGGGTGGGCGGCGAAGACCGGAGCATTCACTTCCGGACCTCGGCCATGGGCGAAGGTTCCAAGACGGCGCTGCCCATTTTTGGCCGGTTCATGGAGAAAGTGTACCAAGACCCTACGCTGGGCATTAAACTGGGGCCGTTTCCTAAACCCACTGTCAAGATCAAGAAGCCTTACAACTGTGTGACAGTGATGCCGCGCAAACCTAAGGTGGTAGACTCATTGGCGGTAGATTCTCTGCTGCAACAGCTCAACGACAGCATCTCCTCACAGTTCTAAAGAGAAGAGTACATAACACACCGGTGCCCGTTTTTGGCCTGATTTCCGGAAATCAGGCCAAAAACGGGCACCGGTGGTTTTAGCGGGAATTGCCTGCGTCAGGTGGCGGAGGTTTCGTATTTGAGAACCTCGTTGACCATGAATTCTGTGGTGTCAATGCAGTCCCCTAAGAGGCGGTCTCTGAGCTGGCCGTACTTGGTTTTGCCGCCTCCGTCCTGTATGATTTCCAGACCTCTTTCTATGGCTTTCTCCTGGTCCTGGGGGCTTTCCGTGAAGTAAGACACCAAGCCGTATTTCTCACCTTGTTCATCTGTGTAGCCCAGGCGGTTGCTGTTGATGAAGATGGCCGGCGTACCCAGCACCGCCGCCTCAGACGCCATGGTGCCGCTTTCTCCAAACAGGAGGGAGCAGTAATAGAGCGCGTCATGCATCTTGTGGAACGGGATCTTGATTCTCAAGGACTCCAAATCTTCTGGCAAGGCGCCTTCTGAGGAGATGAAGACCCTGGCGTGTTTGGACAGTTCCTTTACTGCCCGGCGCTTGTTCTCCAGGCTCATGCCGTTATGGCCAAAATCATGCGCCGCCGCCCAGGACACAAACCGCACTATCACAAATTTTTCCTCTGGAGCAACGCCCAGAATGTCCAGGATGCCGGGGTCTGGCTTATAGTAATTGGGGTGCAGGTAGGCCAGCTCCATGTAACTTTTGAAGCGGTGCTGCTTCTGACCCAAATCTATGGTGTAACAAGAAGGCGTAAAGATTTTTGTGGCATAGGGTACGGTTAGTTTATGATGCAGCTTGGCGTGCTCAGAGTCGCTGAAGACCAAAGTGGGTTTGTTAATGAATTTGGCCACCTGTGAGGGGTAGGGGTGCAGGAAGTTGAGAAACACGTCTGGCTTGAATTTTTTGGCAATCTGCCAGATTTTAAGGTCGGCGTAGATAAGGTACAGGAACTTGCCAATTTTGCCGTTCTGTCCCTTGCCTCGGTTGATGTAGGGGATGTCATAGAGCTGCAGCAGGTTGTGCTCAATCTCCTTGTTTCTGGACACGAATAAAATTTCATGGTTCTTCTGCGTCATGATCCTGTAGAAGTTTCTGAAGTAGTGCACATGCGCAGGATGGTTGATGTCTATAAGTATTTTCATACAAGAAAGCTTTATGATAGGAAGGCAGTGGGGTACGTAGCATGCAGATAGCAAACCGGCCTGAACCCGGGCGCTAGTGGGAAGAATATAGGGAAAGGGCCTTTCAGCTGTCTTGGCGGGCAGGCCCGTTTCTGTTAGGTAATGCCCACCTGTTGCCTTTCTAGCGGGGCTGCATACTGTGTTTTTGTGGCAGGGCTGTTGAGCGGATGAGTGGCTTGTTTGTAAATGTCTACTATGCGGTTGGCCACGGTGTCTGCGTCCAGGCCCAGATCTTTTATGCGTTGAGCACCGTTGGTTCGGCCATGTTCCTCTGCAAACGCCAGAGAAAGCTTTAATTTTTCGGCGAAGTTCTGGGGTTGGAAGGAAGCGGTATAGCAGCCGGGCGTGTTACCCAGCACCCATTTGGCATCGCCCATGTCTGTAGATACAATGGGGCAGTTGCAGGCCATGGCTTCTTTGATCACGTTGGGTGAGCCTTCCATCAAAGACGGTACCACCAGCACGTCTACCGCATTCAGGTATTTGGGAATCTGGTCATGCGTAACCGGGAACGGGTTGATCAGTTCCACGTCATTGCGGTGCAGGCTGTCTACCGCCTGTTTGGCCAGCACGTAGTTTTTTCTAACGTTGGTTTTATTGCCCAGAAACAGCACCAGCTTCTTGTCCTGGGGTAGGCCCAACTCTGTCCGGTAATCTTGGGTAGATGGTTTAAATTTCTCTTTGTTAATGCCATTGGGCACTATGTAGGACTTGTTCTTTAAAAACACATACTGTTCAATGTTGGCAGACTTGGAGATGATGTACTTGGTGAACGGTTGTATGAGGTAAGTGAGCAGCGTAAAGTAGCGGCTGCTGAATTTCACCTTGTTCACACCAATGTATTCACCGTAGGCATCACTCCCCATCAAGGACAAGACCACCGGGGTTTTATTGGCGCCCAACACCGCCGACCACCCAGACAAGGTGAAATGGGCATGAATGAGGTCATACTGGTGAGTTTTTAAATGCTTTCTCAGCTGCAGGCCCGCCTTCACATAGCCCGGAAGGCCTTTGCCCACAATAGGGTAATAGTCTACCTGTATGCCGCGCCTTACCAGAGAATCTCCCTGCTCTTTAATGAAAGGTACCACCTCAAAGTTTTTACTGTTTCCACTGCACACAAAAAGTACTTTCATAGTTCTTGATTTTAGGGGGTTGGCAATAGGGTTACATTTGGGTATTAGGTTTAATGAAAAGTTAAAGTAGTAGGGCTGCTCTCTTCAATGGTGATGTGTGAGAGCTCTGGTTTGCTTACCGCGGCTCTGCTATGCTTCACAGCCGTCAACAGCATGAGCAAAAACGGCGCAAAGGTGAGGGTGCCAATGAATCTGCCTGGCAGGATGACCACCAGCAGCATGACCAACAGCGGATAGTACAGCTTACGGTGGGCAGGTAAAATAACGCCGTTGTTTCTGATGAAGTACTGGATGAGGAGGCCCGCAAACATGAGCAATCCCACCAACCCCGTGCTGAAGAACAACATGTTCAGGTCACTGTGAATAGGCCGGTCATGGCCGAAGTACTTAATCCCGAACTCCCGGGTGTCAAAGAGCTGTACGCCAAAGAAAATCTGCAGGGGCCTGTCTTTCTTCTGGTGGTAGTCCATGATGTACATGGTCTCCAGCACACGGCCTTCTTCTTCATATGTGTCCAGGTCCTGAATGCGGTCTCGTTTCTCCAACTGCGCCGTCAGCCGGGCTTCATACAGCGGGTAAGAAACCACCAGCGCCACCACCAGCACGCAGAACAGGGCCACCAACTTGAACAGCATCTGGCGGTTGAAATAGGCATACACTACCAGGGCCAGAAACAACATGCCCAGCGCCGTCCTTCTGGTGTTGATGAGCAGAATACACATGTTCATCAAGATGAAAAGGGCATCTGTGGCTTTAAGAAGCGCGGTTTTGTTTTTGTTGGTGATGATGTAATGAATGGCCAGAAACACCACAATGGGTACAATGTACATTCTGGAGGTGACCAGAAACCCCGTGGAAAAAGCATCTGTATATGACTCCCCAAACCCGAATTTATTGGCAAGGATGATGTACACCGGCAGCATAATGAGGAGCGCCCGGTTGTAAGGTTCAAACTCCTGAATGAAGTTACCCTGCGTGGCCACGTGCTTGCCAATAGGAATCATGAGCAGCGTAATCATGACGGCCATTGTCATTCTGGACGTGATGATGATGTCTCCAGCGTTCACCATCCAGAGCACCACCAGGTAGCAGAACAGAAAAAACAGGAACATGTCTGATTTCTTGAGTACATGGTGCTTGGCAATGTAAATGGCCATGAGCGTGAGTGGTACCAGGTACCGGACGGCTGCATAGATCTTGTCATCTTTGTAAAAGCCATCCAGCATGTCAAACATCACAAAGAAGACCATCAGCGCATAGACAAACACCTTGGTGCTGTAAAAGAAGCTGGCAATGAGCAGGGCGCATAATAAGAATAAAGCCATAGCGCAGGGGTTAAAGGGAAAGATGCCGTAGAAACCGGGTCGCGTTTTCCTCTGGGGTGCTCTTGGTAGAAATCACATACTTGACCGGGCAGGGCGAATGCAGGTACAGGTTGTACAGATAGGTATTGTACTGCTTAAGCTTGCGCAGCCGGCGTTGGGGGTCCATGCGGTCAAACCGGCTCAGTTTGCTAGTGCGGTTGGTAATGCGCACAGAGGCGGTCTCCATGTCAATGTCAAAGTAAAGCACCTGGTCTGTCTGGAGGTAGAACCGGTGCAACTGCTTCTCTATCTTGTTGTAAGACTTGAGCCGGAAGATGGTAGCCGACCATAGTTCCTGAATCATCCACTGCTCCAGTAGCACAAAGTCTACTTTTTTGGTTTTGATGTGCTGGTGCAGCACGGTGTCAAACACGGCAATTCTCACATACCGCAAAATAGAGTTGAGGCTGAAGATCTTGTTCAGGGCCAGCGTGAAGGCATATACCACCAGAGTGGGCAGGTGCTTAAAGACCGTTTTAAGAATGAGGAGCGTGCGTTGCGTCTGGCTTATCTTCTTCACATGGTCCTTGATCTCCTTCAAGGTTAACACTTGGTAGCCTTGTTGGCGCAGAACAGCGGTGTAACAATAGCAATTAGAGGTTTTGCCCGCCCCCGGGGGACCGACGAACTCAATCACCGTTGCTTTTTGCGTAGGATGCGCCAATGCCATAAATGCTGCTTCCTGTCTGGTCTCCTGCTGTACCTCCATAATCTGCCAAACGTTTTCGTGCTTCACTTTGGGTAATCCACCCCATGGTGGACTCTGGTTGATCAGGCTCCGTTTTTGGGCATATTTCCTGGAAACAGGCCAAAACGGAGGCTCTCTGGTGGTTGTCTTTCTTTTTTCTTCTGGGCGGCTTTTGCTTAGCGTGCGTTAATGATAGGCCTGCCAAATCTCTTTCTTCACCGTGGACAGTACCTGGTCCAGAGGCTGCGTGGCGTCTACCGTAATCACCTTGCAGGTGTCTTTGAACTGAAGGCTCTTAAAGCCCGCAATCTTCGCCTCCAGAGTGGCCAGCAGGGTTTCGCCGGGCTTGCGGGCTTCCACCACTTCTGCCTCGGCAATCAGTTTAAAGATGACGTCTGGCGGAGTGCTTTCTGCCTTGGCGTAAATGTTGGCCTCCATCTTGGACAGCATCCTGAACACCGGGTTTTTAGAATCTGCCAAATGGTGCAGCAGGGGGCCGTCATTGTAACCCATGATCTGGTTCTGCGGGTACCGGTCACAAATGATGAGCATACCCTTCTCTTTGGCCACCTGCATCCATTGCAGGTTTCGTCGCTTTTCATTGGCCACCATCAGGGCGTTGATGCAGCGGTAGACTTCGGCCAGGGTACCTTTTTTGCGAGGCGTGGTGAGGGCTATCTTCTTCCCTGAAGCAGATTTTTTAGGAGCATGCAGAAATGCCCCTTTTGCCCGGGTGAGCATTTTTCTGGGCCAGGAGACTTTCCCGTCGCCGCGACCGTAATAGATTCTGTATACGTCTAGTTTCTTCTGAAAGGTGTCTCTGAGGTTGGCTGTTACGGTAGATTTTCCAGAGCCGTCTGCGCCTATCACGGCTATTACCATGCCTCCGCGCGGGTTCACCCGCTGGCTGATGATGGGCCGGTTGAGCAACTGCGCGAATTTTCTGGAGAACTTGACGGTGATTTCTCTGTACCAACGCACCAAAGACGCCGTGACAGGCGAGTACAGCCGGGCACTTTCAAACTCCTTTCTCACCAGAAATGACAGTTTTAGCAGCTGTTTCTTGGTGAACCCGCCGTTCATGATTTGGAGCATGGGTCCGTATTCCTTGAACATGGCAGCCAAAAAGGCCTCCATCTCCAAGGAGGTGGTTCTTTCCTTCAGCCATCTGTATTCTTTGAGTACGTTCTCTGAATATTGGGTCTTTCCCAGAAAGCCCATCATCAGGACATCGCGGTTTCTGAGTTTGAGGGCCTCTCTTATGTACAGCAGAATGAGTTCAATGGCAGGGTCTGAACGGTAGATGCCAAAGGTCTCATCATACACCCTGGTGTTCAGGATATTGTCTTCTATCTGCAGCTGGTAGCCTTTTAAATAGGTTTCGCCCATGGTGAGCCTGAAATGAGCGTGCACGTGAATCACCTTGCCCGAGGCTACGTCCAGGGCAATATAGTCTTCTATGTCTTTGTACTGCTTCTCTTTGATGGACTTGAAATTTTTGAACCCCAGGTCTGCCAGTACCAGCTCCAACTGCTCTTTCTGGCCGTGGTGAAAAAGAATGTCTAGGTCAGTGTCTCCTGTCATGGAGGCGTCCAGGTGCTCATTGCTTTTCCAGTGGCAATAGACAATGTTCTGCTGGTGCAGAGCGGTCAGCAGCTGCTGTATGGTGGGTAGCGGGACTACGGCACAGGTGGTGTCTGGTTGAGTAGAAGAGGACATAGCAGTAGAAGCGTTGGGTACAACAATCTGGTCTGGGGCGGTTTTCCCATTCTTGGGGACTTTCCCAGACTTTTTAAATTTCTTGACGATGAGGTGGTGGAACAGCTCTTTTAAATCATTTCTGATGAGGTAGTTGTGAAAGAAACGAAGCATTAGATAGAGCTGCGCGGCTAGGCCAGTGCCCACCAGTGTCAGCCTCAACGCGGGGTGCAAGTCATAGCTTCTGCACAAAGTAGTGAGCAGGTAGCAGCCAAGGCCCATGGGGATCATCAGCAAAAAACCTTCCTGATGCACTTTTAGGATGCTTGCCCAACTAATGCCCGCCAACCGCGTGCTGAGTTGCGCCATCATGAAGAAGTTAGCGGTCAGGGCAACGGCAATGCCGGTGGCCACTCCGTATAACCCCCAGTAGTGGCCAATGATGGCACCAATGAACACCAGGCCGGCGTAGATGATCTGTCGCCAAGCCCGTTGGTACACGGCACCCGTGGCTCTGGCCAGGGTATCACTAAGTTTATAGCTCATTCTAAACAGAAGACTGCAGGCCAGAATCTGAAAAGGCAGAATTACCTCTACCCACTTGCGGCCCAGCAGCGTGAGGACAATCTCCGGCGCCAAAAGCACCAATACCACGCTCAGGGGCATGGCCAACAGCGCAATCATGCTCACGCCGGTAAGAAAGGCCTTGCCAATTTTCTGGGTGTCTCCCTGCACTTTTGCCATGGCCGGGAAAAGTGCCTTATCCAAGGCATTCCCAAACAAGCTGGCAGGCATGACCATGAATTGATAGGCTCTGCCGTATATCCCTAGCGCTACGGGGCCCAAGGTGCGGCCAATGACCAGGTTGTCGCCTTGGGTGGCTAAAAAATTGCCAATGCGGCCCATGGTCATGCCACCGCCAAAGTAAATGAGTTCTCTAAAAGCGTCCTTGTCAAACCCCAACCGTTTAGGGAAAGGCTGCAGTCTAAGCAGGAGCAGAGCGTTGATGACCGCCTGACTGATATTAGCGGCTACCAGAGCCCAGACGCCCCAGCCCATCTTGCCCAGCACAATGCCCACCGCTCCGTAGCCCACGGCGTAGGAAGCCAGTTCAATCATGGCGCTGGTCTTGAACTGCATGTTGCGCTGCAGAAGTGCCTGCCCAATCAAGGTGAAGGAATCTACCAGAAACACCAGTGAAATAGCCCTGATCACCGGCACGAGGCCCTCCATCTTGAAGAAAAGGGCGATTAAGGGTGCGCCCAACAGCAGCATACTGGAAAACAAGAGACCCATTAGAATGGAAAGCGTGAACCCGGTGGTCAGGTGTCGTTCTTCCAGCTCCGGGCGCTGCACAATGGCTGGGCCTACGCCCATCTGGGTGAACATTTTAGAAAGCTCCAGAATCACCAGGGCCAGCCCCATGACCCCAAACTCCTTGGGACTTACCAACCTGGCCAAGATGGCCAAGACTCCTATTTTTAAGACAATTTGCAGGCCGCTGCCGGTGATTAGGTACAGAAAGCCTGAGAAGGTGCGTTCAGTAAGTTTCTTATCATGCGCCATATCAATGTTAGACTAAAAGAACGGATGGACAAGGGTAAAAGCCCGCGGCCCCAGGCCGGCAGTCTTGCAACGGTAGTAGAAATAATGTTTCTGTTAAGCGGCCGCGGCCTTGGCGGGAGCCAGGCTCTGCAGCGCGTAATAGGCCTTGTACCAGTCTGTGAACTTCTTTAGCCCCTGCTGTATGCTGGTGTCTGGCTTGTAGTTGAAATGCTCCATGAGGTCATCCACGTTGGCCCACGTGGCCACTACATCTCCGGGTTGCATACCTTCCAGCTCTAGAATGGCTTTCTTGCCCATGTTGGACTCTATCTCCTGAATAAAGTCCAGGAGGGCCACCGGGTTGTTGTTGCCTATGTTGTAGATGGCGTAGGGAGCGGATGATCTGGAAGGGTCTGGGCAGTTGCCATCCCACTCGGGGAGCGGGGCGGCCGGTTTGTCAATCACGTTCACCATGCCTTCTGTGATGTCATCAATGTAGGTGAAATCCCGCTTCATCTGGCCGTAGTTGAACACCTTGATGGGTTTCTCTTGGAGAATGGCCTCTGTAAAAGAGAAGTACGCCATGTCTGGCCGGCCCCAGGGACCATACACGGTAAAGAACCGAAGACCAGAGGTAGGGATTTTGTACAGATGGCTGTAAGTGTGGGCCATAAGCTCATTGGCTTTCTTACTGGCCGCATACAAAGACACCGGATGGTCCACGCAGTCTTTCACGGAGAAGGGCATCTTGCCGTTCAGGCCGTACACGCTGGAAGAGCTGGCGTACACCAGGTGTTTGATCTGGTTATGCCGGCTGGCTTCCAGTATGTTCAGGAAGCTTACCAGATTGGACTGCGCGTAGGCGTCTGGGTTGGTGATGGAGTAGCGTACGCCCGCCTGGGCGGCCAAGTGCACGATGGCGTCAAACTTCTCCCGGGCACACAGAGAAAGCAAGGCGTTCTTGTCTTCCAGGTTCATTCTAATGAACCGGTAGTTAGGGTATTTAAAGCTCTTCACCTCTTTGTACCACTGCACCAGTCCTTCGCAGATGCCGCTTTCTGTAAGGCGATCAAACTTCAGTTTGGTGTCATAATAGTCATTGATGTTGTCAATGCCCACTACTTCATCTCCTCTGGAGAGGAGCTTTTCAGCTAGATGGAATCCAACAAAACCGGCGGTCCCTGTAATCAATATCTTCATATCTGCGGTGTTAATGGTGCGCATGTAGGATGCAGGGCAACGGTTCCTGTGCGTGGGCCATGGCATTGACCTTTGCGGCATTCGTTTTTGGCTTGTTTTCCAGAAAAGAGGCCAAAAACGCTTGGGCGTGAAAAGCAGGAAACAGCGTTGCCGTAGTGGAGGCAATGACGGGAGCCACGAGACCTGCGGCCAGGGCCCAGATCAGACAGCGTAGAGGAGAAGGCAGGGTGTAGGAGAGCTCCTACCGGTTTACTTTCACAGATGCGCCGTGAAAGGGCGTGGTGTTTTATGAGGTAAGTGGTGGTTTACTTGTGCATGGAGCCCACCTTCTGGCCGGCCCGGTTGCTTCTTTTTTTGGTCTGCCGGGCATACAGCAGCATGCCCAGGGTAGGGAGGTTCAGTAACTGCAAAGGAGCATTGGCTGGTATTTGTACGCCTTCCCTGTCTACCAGATACGCCTCTGCCATCTTTGCTGATTTAGGCGACTTCAGGTGCGTACTGGTGAACAGGACGTTGTAGTGCGTTTTAAGAAACTGCTGCATGGCCACAATCTCATCCTCTGGCACCACGGCAGGTTTCTGAGACCATTTCACTATATGCACCACATCTGGCAAGGACCCAATCCTACCCAGCTGCTGCTCCATGGCCTGAACAAACACATAAGAGCCAAACAGTGGTTTGTGGATGGTTTCCTGTCTTTTTTTCCATTGCTGCACTTTTCTGTTCAAGGGGCAGTAATGAGGAAATCTGAGTTCCGTGAGGCTTTGCGCTACCTTTCTCTCCCTTCTGGGTTTGGTGCAGATGATGTACCAGTTTCTCTCCATTGGTTTTGCTTGTTGCTAAGAATAGAATTGAGGCCCATGGCGGCCAGGGAAGGTGCCAACTATAGAATTCACTCTGGCAGCAGAGGAGTACTTGTGTTTAGCGGGAACCTTTATATAAACGATTTTAATACACTTTTGGCTATGAATTTTTCAATTAAGTATTCTTGGCCAGGTAGGCATTGTTTCCGTAGTTGAGCTCATACCCATAGCCGTATTCAATGCCGTGGTGGCCTTTGAACAAGCCCCTGGGTTTCACGCCGTTAAACACAATGGCCATGTTGTTCATGAACTTGAACTTGTTGTTTTTAGACAGCCGTTTTACAATGCTCATGGGCGTATAGCCGTGGCGCATGATGAGGAGCGTCATGTTGCAGAACTCAGTAAGCAGCGAGGCCCCAGAGATGATGTCTGCGGGAGCAGTGTCCACCAGAATGTAGTCAAACTCGGCTTCCAGGTAGCAGAAGAGATCTTCCAGCTTTCCGTTGAGCAATGATTCTGTGCTGTCTCCCATGTAGGAGCCCGCAGGAACAACAAACAGGTTCTCAGATTCTGAGCTGTTGATGATCTGGTACGGCTCTATGTCCTCCATCAGGTATTCGGTGATGCCTTTGAAGTTGGTCAGGTTGAACAGGCGGGTGGTAGCAGGATTGCGCAAGTCAAAGTCCAGCAGCACCACCTTTCTGCCCGAGGAAGCCAGGCTGTGGGCCAGGTTGGTGCTCACGTAGGTCTTTCCTTCGCCGGCAATGCTGGAGGTGACCATGATTTTCTTTTTCACGAACGTGCGGCCAAACAAGCCAATGGTGGCCCGCATGTGTCTGAACTCCTCAATCACGAAGCCGTCTGTGGGTTTTTGGTGCAGCTTGTCCTTGGTTTTGGTGTACTGCAGCTCTGCCACCACGGGTATGTTGGTGTAGGCCAGAATCTCTGACAGGAAGAGTAACTTGCCGTTCATCATTTCCTTGCCGGAGATCAGGACCACGCCCATTACGCAGGAAAGCACGGCCGCAATCAGGTACACGTATAAAGAACGCGGCGCAATGGGGTAGAGGGAGGACTCTGCCATGTCCACAATTCTGGTGTCTTCATCTGTAGGTGCGTAAGACAAGACCGTCTCTTCTCTTTTCTGCAACAGGAAGTTGTAGGCGTCGTTCTTGGTGGCCTGCTGCCGGCTGATCTCCAAAAGCTCTCTTTCCTTGCGCGGAATGGTAGACAGCACGGAGTTGTATTTGCTGCTGTTGGAGGCTATGCTGCTGCGGCTGGCCTGAAGGGCAGACCGCTGGCTGCGGATATTTTCCAGGATGCTGGGCCGTATTCGGTCAATCTCACTGGCCAACGCCAGCAGGATA
This sequence comes from Nibribacter ruber, assembly GCF_009913235.1. Taxonomy (NCBI): domain Bacteria; kingdom Pseudomonadati; phylum Bacteroidota; class Cytophagia; order Cytophagales; family Hymenobacteraceae; genus Nibribacter; species Nibribacter ruber. The sequence continues at coordinate 3,758,058 of NZ_CP047897.1, forward strand.
GGGTTGTTTTCTGCGGTGGTGCTGAGCAGGCGCTGGTATTCAATCTCTGAGTCGTAGAGTTTCTGCAGCAGTTGCGTAAGGGCCGGGTCTTTGATGCCGAGGGTAGACGGGGCCATGCCACCCGAATTGCTCTTAAGCACCACATACTGTTCCACCTCGCTCAGTATGGCCAGTTGCAGGTTGATGTCAGACAGGTTACGGTCACTCTCTCCCACGCTGCTGAGGTACATTTTGCCCTGTTCACTCAGGTTCACCACTCCCTGGCTGGACTTGTAGTGTACCAATTCATTTTCCAGCGCTTTCAATTCTTTGCCTACCAGCTGTATGCGGTTGTTCACGTACTCCAGGGTTTTGGCGGCCAGGTCGTTGCGCTTGTCAATGGCTACCTGGTTGTATTCCTGTATCAACTTATTCAGGATGTCTTCGCCGCGTTGGGGAGAAGCATCTGTAAAGTTGAGGTTGACCGCGGTAGACAATTTGTTTTCTGCCTGGATGGAAAGGTTGCTGATGATGTTGTCTGTGACTTTCTTAGGGTGCATAATGGCAAAGAACAGGGGCAGGCTTGGCGTATCGCGCTTGTTGTCATTGGGCAGGAACATGAGCTCACCGTACGGGGTGTTCACCCAGGTGTTCATTGGGTAGGCTTTGTGGCCAACGGTTACCTGCTGCTTGCCTTTGTCAAAGGCAAAGTACACCTTCTCGGTCTCGCGGGCTTCTTCTGGGTTTCTTAACTTTATCTTGATGGGAGAAGAGGTGTAGGCCGGAATGGCTCTGAACTTGTCTTCCTCAAACTGCGGAGCGTACAGGCCTAACTCGTCAATCACTTTTCTGGCCAGAGCTCTGGACTGGATCACCTTGATCTCATTCTCCACAATGTTGTTGGAGGTGAAGGCGTCTATGGACTGGGTCATTCTGGACTCGTCCACCCCCTTCTTCTCATCTTTGATGATGATGGTGGCAGAAGTTTTATAGGTGGGCACCGCCAGGTACTGCAGGTAGGCCCAGGCGCCGGCCATGGCAAAAATGAACAGAAGGAGAAACAATGGCCAGTAGGGTACATATTTATGTGCCAACGAGTCAAACAGGCTCTCTTCCTGGGTGGTTTGGTTGTTATCAGTCATACGCGTACTTCTGAGTTATCTGGTTAAGCGATCTACGGCTACTACTACTACAGTCAAACCACTGAAAATCAATGGCAACAGCTGTCTCACTGGATTAGCGGTGGCTACTTTGGCTTTGTCTGGCTCTACATACACAATGTCATTGGGCTGCAGATAGTAATACTGGGAGTTGAAGAGCTCTGTAGAGTTGAGGTTAATGCGTTTAATGATTTTCTTGTCCTCTACCTCCCGTATGATCAAAACATTGCTCCGCTTGGCATAAATGGTCAAATCTCCGGCCAGGCCCAGGGCCTCCAGCAGCGTAATCTTCTCATTGGGGGCGTTCACCACGGTGGGATTGGCTACTTCGCCCAACACGGTCACCCGGTAATTCAGGTACCGTATGTTAATAATGGGGTCTACCAGTAGTTTACGGTCTGTAAGACTTTTGGTGATGCTCTCTTTTAACTGTCTTTTGGTAAGGCCTAACGCCTTGATGTTTCCTAAGATGGGAAACTGAATGTACCCCTGTGCATTGACCAGGTACCCCGAGACCGAAGTAGCCCTGCCTGAAAAGTCCGGCGCCTCTGAGTCTGTGACGTTGGGCGTGTTGAATATTTTGGACGCCTCTGGGTTCAGGCTACTCACGGAGATGCTCAACAGGTCGTTCTTCTGAATAAGAGGCTCAATGTTCTCTACGCCCGACGGTAGCACGCTGTCCTGAATGTTGTTGAAGTACACCACCTTCTTAGTGCTGGAACAGCCGAAAACGAAAAGACTGCACTGCACAAGTAACAGGTAAGACAGAAATTTTCTGAGAGGTACAATCATAGTTGTGGGTATGGTAGGATTAAAAGTGTTTCAATAAGCGTACTTGTATAAGGGTATAGGTTCTCTGGCCACATGGGCCAGAGAACTCAGTTATTTGAATGTGTTAAACCGCACGCCCTAAGGCGGATGCTACCGGTTGTGCAGCAATTTTATAGTCTCCGTGCCCAGATTTGTCTCTAGTCTGAGAATGTAAAGCCCAGAAGGCAGTCCGGCAGCGCTCACTTCTAACGTGTTGGCTACGCCCGCTTCGGCGAGGCCCTTTTTGGCGTCAATAACCTGTTCTCCCTTACTGTTGTAGAGAACGATGGTGTAGGCACCTCCTTGGGGGAGGGTAAAGTTGACGGTGGCAGTGCCTTTGAACGGGTTAGGGTATGCTCTCAGGTTCTGGCCGTGTTCTTTCAACAAGCTGCCGTTGGCCATAGCCGTGGCGGTAGAACTGCCATCTGACACCAGGAACCCAATGGCTTTCCAAGCGGTAGTGCTCACATCTGTGGCCATCAAGACCGTTTCTCCTGTGTACGTGGCTTTTGTGCTGCTTACGTAATTATACATACCCCTGATCAGGTAAATAGGAGAGCCAAAGGATATAGCGTCTAAAGAAGACTCCTTGTAGAGAATGTCACCCCCGTTTTCTTGAGAAGTGTACACGATCCTCAGTTTACCGGCCGCCTCATTCAAAATCACGATGGGGCGCGTGCCGTTCTCCTGGGTAATCTCATAAGGGTTGTCCCATACTCCGTTGGGCCGGCGTACCAGCAAGGCTAGTTTGGTGTAGCCAGGCGTTTCATAGCTGGTCTTTACAGCACAATAAAGGGTGCCATCACTAGCCAGAACCATGTTCATGTGGTCATCAGAGAAACCCGTGCCTACGTTCAAGGCCGTCTGGGAGCCAGGTGACTCATCTTCTGACCAGGTGGTGGCGCTGTCTCCGGTGGTGTGGGTCCTCATGCCGAAGAAATCTGTGCGCTGGTTGCTCCACAGCACGGCCATCTTGTTCTGGGTAGGCAGGGCAACAATGGCGCAGATGTCGTCATCTGCTATGCCGCTCTCAATGACGATGGGCTCGCTCCAGGTGGTATATGGGCTGTCACTGTAGCGTACGTTCACTGAGTCTGGCGTGTCATAGGCTACCCACATTCTACCGTTGCCATCTATGTCCAGGGTGGCGGTCTCAGCATCTGGGCCCAGTACAAAAGAGGATCTTGTCGGACGGCTACTCCAAAGCTTATAGGCGGCGGCGGCGGCATCATACTCCAAGGAGATCAGGTAAGAATTGTTGTTGCCTCTGAACAAGAGAACATGCGCCAAATTGCCTACTACTTTGCAATCTGCCCGGGCTAGTGCGCCGGAAGAAACCAAAAGTACCTTGGTCCATGTGGTGCCGTCCAACCGCCACAGAAAGGTGCCGTCTGTGGTAGGCAGCACGGTCCAGAACTTGCCGGCGTAGGTCCATACTTTAGATTGGGGCTTGTCTGCCGTGTTGGTGGAAATGGACATGGGCGTGATGCTGGCCACGGTGGCAAATCCGCCGCCACTCGTAGGGGTTTGCAGCAAATAGGACTCGCCGGCGGTAAAGCCAGACGCGATGGGATTGGAAGACGCATCCATGATCTCAGTGCCAGATGCCTTCAAGTCTAGCCGTACGGTGCCTTCTCCCGCGGTGTTGGCCGACAAGTCATACACCGTGCCGTCTGTGCCAACGGCGGTAAGCCCGGTGAGCGTGCCGCCTGCGGTGCCGGTGGTGGTGAACACAAAGTCATTCACAGACACGCCTGTTACTTTCTCAGAAAAGGAAACCCTGAAGGTAACTGAGCCCGGCATGATACTGGCAGTGGTGGGGCTCTGGCGGTTGATGCTGGTTACCATAGGCGAGGTTACATCTCCCACGGGGCCAGGGTCTGATTGGTCCGCGAGTAACTCCATGTCAAAGGCCATGTCTGAGGTGTTTGCTTTGGACTGGTGCACTTCCACGGCAATCACGTTGGGGCCGTTGATGAAAGCGCCATTGCTGATGGTAAACGATTGTATTTTGGTGCCATCACCGCTAGAACTCAGAGCAGCCAGCGTATTATAGGCAATTGACCCGGTAGGCATGTTGTTGCGGTATACTTCTGTGCCGTTCACATACACCACCACGCCATCGTCCATCTTAATATTGACTTTAAAGGAGGTGTAGTTACTTACATCTGTAATGGAAAGGCTTTTTCTAAAGTAGGTGGTAATGTATTTGTTCTTGGCATTAGGTCCATATCCCACCAGGGTGGCCGCGTCTGTTATTCCGTAGCCAAACTTGCCTACGCCTGTTTTCCAGGCGGCGTCGCTGAAGGAAGTGGTTCTCCAGGCGGTGCTTTGGTCTGTGCCGTTGTCCAGGTATTTCCAGGAACTGTTAAAGCTGAACAAGGCATTGGCGAGCGGCACCGGTTCAACCAAGGTATAAGACTCGCCGGAAGTATAGTCCCCCGCAAGGGCGTTAGAAGATAAGTCTGTGATATCCGTGTCAGGGGCCATAAGGTCCAGGCGCAAGGTTCCTTCACCAGAAGCATTCACGGTGGCGTCATAGTGGGTGCCATTCTCAGAACTTACGTCGGTTACCGTGGCTTCTACAGAGCCGGTGGCTATTGCCGTGAAGTCATCTGGAGTGACGCCATTCACGGGCTCAGAGAAAATGGTTCTAAAGGTGACTGCCCCGGGCTCTGTGATCTCACTGGAGGGAGACAGCCGCTCTATGCTTACCACGTACGGTGATACCAAGTCACCGTCTGGTCCATACAGGCTGGAGGACAGCTCCATGTCAAAGGCCATGTCTGAGGTATTTACCTTGGACTGGTGGATTTCTACGACAATCACATTGGTGCCACTTACAAAAGGAGCTGAGTTAACCTGGAAGGTGAGGGTTTTGGAGCCGTCTCCGCTGGAGCTTACCGCAGAAAGGGTATTATACGCGATTGGGCCGGTGGGCATGTTAATGCGGTGTACCTCTACTCCGTTCACATATATGACAGCACCATCATCTAGCCGGATATTGGCCGTGAAATCCCCCAGGCTGGCAGGATCTGTAATGGAGATAGACTTCCTGAAGTACGTGGTGACGTATTTTTTACTTTTATCTGGGCCGAAGCCAATTTGAGTATTGATTCCCTCTACACCATAGCCAAACTTGGCAGAACCTGTCTTCCAGGTGCTGCTATTGAAGGAGGTTGATATCCAAGCCATTCCCTGGTCTGTTCCATTGTCCAGATACTGCCAAGAGGAGCCGAACGGGATTAGGGTATTCTGGGCATTTGCATCAAAAATAAAGAGCACGGCAAGTGCTAAAAGAACAGATAGACTTTTTTTCATACCAACATCACTAAATGATCAAACACTGGTCCTCCTTTACGCGCCGCCGTGTACAATGCCAGAAAAAGTAGCATGATTAGCAGACGCCTAAAGCAGACGCTTTCTTCGCAGTTCTTTGAAACCAGCAGGTGCGTGTAGAGCAGGGCCTGATGGTGCTGTAGGGCAGATAAGCTAAGGGTGCTCCGTAAACATTCAGGCGTTCATAGCACCACATGAACGCAACTGGTGGGGTTGATGCCAGGCTAAGCCTTTAATATGTAGGGGTGATTGTGTCTTTTACCTGATATTGTTATTATTTCAATAACGGCATAGTGAGAATATAAGAATCTATACGCTGCTAAAAAGTGAATGTTCACGTTTTAATACGGATATTCTCAAAAATTAAAATATTAGATTACTCTATATAGAATTAGTTCAATTTATGGTGGAAGGTGCATCAGCCTTTCTTCCGGTCTTTCTGCATATAAGCTTTTTCTGCTAAAAGGCATCAAGAGAAAAGCACTCGCTTAGTAGCCTTGTACTGGGTGAGGCTCACGCTGTTACTGCCAGACAAAAGGCGGGTTTAGGGCAAAGACCAACAACGGTGTAACAGCAAGCTGAATTCTCTGCCGCTCCTTTAGGCTTGCCCGATCCAAATAAATTCACTCATTTCTGCAATTTGCCTCGCTACGGTAAATTTCCCTGGCTGGTTATAATATAAATAAGCCACAAGACCAGAAACGGCCCCTTTTTAGGAATAAGCTAAAGAATAGTCCGTCTCTTGCTTATAGAATTCAATATAGGGGATTTTTGATATAAGTAATTGATATACAGGAAGTTGTATAACTTTGTTTTGTATTATTTAAGGTAAATGTAGGCAGGATAGAAGAACTTTGACTGTTTTTTATAACAATTTAATACAATATGGTACTAAAGGGTGGTCTTTGAAAAATGTATTGAAAATGTATTTAACTTTGCAACTACGGAATTGGTAATAAGAAGGTTACAAGATTCTGAAAGATTTTTAAAGTCAGTTAAAAAGGCAAAAATACAATTTAGGGCAAGCGGTATCAGAACCTGATTCTGGTTTTAGTGCAGAAAGATAGAAAGAAGAAACCTTAACCTAATAGGCGTATATGAGGCACTTTTAGAAGGAAGTAGTAAAGTCAGATTTAACTGACTGATTTTCAAACGCTCAAGCTACTCAATTATTACATAGAGTTTGAGAACTAAGCCAAACCTTTTACAAAATCCCTTTATTAATTTTTTCAACATGAAGTTTAACACCAAATATATCGTATTGCCATTGCTAGTAGGTTTCATCTCAGCCTCTTGTGATAAGAATGAATTAGATGAAATGACGCCTGCCACTGCGGTTTCTGCCACGTCTAACCTGTCAAGCAACCTTATTTTTGAAGAAACCATGGAAGGATCTTCTCCTTTCTCTTTGGCGCATGCCCAGGAAGTAGGAGATTGGGACTATGCCTTTCAGATTGTAAACACTCCTGTATGGAGAGGCACCAAGGCCGCCCGCTTTGAGATCAGAAAAGACCAGCCGTTGGTACAGGACGGTAAAAGATCAGAAATGACCATCGTGAAAGGTGCAGACGGTGACATCACCAAGAACACCTGGTATTCTTTTGCCGCCTATTTCCCTTCCAAAGGGTATGAGTATGACACAGAGCGCGAGATCATTAACCAATGGTACCAGAGCGGTAGCCCGTCTACCTCACTTAGAACTGACAAAGACAGAATCACTTTTGAGGTAGGAAACACTCCGGAGACAAGAAAGCTGCATGATTTAGGTGCCATCAAGAAAGACGCCTGGACTGAGTTTGTATTCCACTTCATCCACTCTTACGGTACTGACGGCCTTGTTGAAATCTGGATGAACGGCGTGAAAGTGAAAACTATCACCGGGGGTAACATGTACAATGACGTGCTGCCTAAGTGGAAAATTGGTCTTTACAAGTCTGCCTTCAAATATGATGAGACCATTGTCACCAACCGAGTAATCTATTTTGACAATGTGAGAGTTGGTAATGCCAACGCCACCTTCGCTGACATGACCTCTGGTACTGCTTCAGGATCAACGACCACTACCACCAGCGGAACTACTACCACTAGCGGTACCACCACTACCAGCGGTACTACCACCACTTCTGGTACAACTACAACCACTACCACCTCCACCACAGATGTTCAGAAAGTAGTAAGCTTCACGCTGGTGAATGCAACTACAAATAAAGACATCATGACCATTGCTAACGGTGGCGTGATTGACCTGAGCGTAATTGGCACAAACAAATTCAACATCAGAGCCAATACCAGCAAGACTACCAGTGGTGTGGTGAAGTTTGTAATGTCAGGTGCCAAGAGCGATACGAGATTGGATGATGTAGTACCTTACGCCTTGTTCGGCGACAACAGAGCAGGTGATTATTACTCTTGGAGTGCTACCACAGGTTCTTACACACTTTCTGGAACTACCTACACAGGTACTAAGGACAAAATGGGTTCTGCCACAGCTCCTGCGTACACCATCAAGTTCACTATTCAGAAATAAGGTCAGGCCACTAACTGGCTCTTCCAACTGAATACCCAAAACAGATACTAAACCCTTAAAAGGAGCAGCCCACCGGCTGCTCCTTTTGTTTTGTCAACCCTTTACGCTGTATCTGGGTCCGTTTTTGGGCAGTTTTCTGGAAAACTGCCCAAAAACGGACCCAATTATTTTTATAGGGATTTCAAATGGGAAATCTATTCACGTGAGCGCTCGCTGCAACTTTCCTGTAACCAAGAAAGAAGGCCACTCAACAGGTGGTTTTTGCGTAGAAGAGGGAAGAGTGCTGTAGGGATCTGTCCCTGGCCTTGTTCTCCTGCTTCCGTCACCTCACGTTGTATAACATATGGTCTTTTATTCTAATGGCTTGCTTTTGTTGCAGATGCTGTTGGCGGTTTCCTGCGCAGACAAAAAAGACGGGTCTGGTGTGATGGGGCTGGACCAACTAGCTTCTTCCAGTACTCCTGTGAGAGGAAACCTGCTGTTTGAAGAAACCTTTGAGCAAGGCAGTCCTTTTGCTTTGGCCCATGCCAAAGAAATAGGTGACTGGCCCTACGCCATGCAATTGGTACAGGCACCCGCTTTTAGGGGCCACGGCGCCTGCCGGTTTGAGATCAGACAGGACCAGCCTTTGGTGAAAGACGGAAAAAGGGCTGAAGTAACTGTGGTAGGCCCTGTCTCCTCTAAGGAAATGTGGTATTCCTTTGCTGCCTATTTCCCCGCCGATGAATTTGTCAAAGACACGGAGCGCGAGATCATAAGCCAGTGGTACCAGCGCGCCGACAAGCACCTGGGGGAAAAGTCTTCCAGCCCGGCCACCGCACTACGTATCAAAAACGACCGCTTTGTTCTGGATACTGGCTTTAACGCAGACCTGGTTTCTGATGGCGTACAGGAAGGAAGCAAAAAGAAGCTAGACCTGGGCGAAGTGACTAAAAACACCTGGCATGAGTTTGTCTTCCATTTCGTGCATTCCTATGAAGAAGACGGCCTCATTGAGGTATGGCACAACGGAGAAAAAGTCATTACCCACCGCGGGGGCAATATGTACAACAACGCCGTGCTGCCTAAATGGAAGATTGGGCTTTACAAAGCAGCCTTCAAAAGCGGTGCTTCCACACTACCCAACAGAGTGGTGTTTTTTGATAACATCAAAGTAGGCAATGAACGAGCCAGTTATGAAGAAATGGCCCCCAGCGCAGTTGTCCCCAATTCCAATAACTAATCAGCTCCACCAGCAATCAATGATATGTCGTTTTTGGGCTGTTTTCTGGAAAATAGCCCAAAAACGGAAGTCCCGGCACCTGAGAATGACCTAGGTGCCGGGACTTCCGTTTTTGGTGGGCCTACTCAAGGCATATGGTTATTTTTCCAGAAGCACTTTGATGTGCTGCAGGCCGGTGTTGGTTTTAAGCCGCGCTATATACATGCCGCTGGCAAGACGGGAGCCGTCTACCGTTATCTTATTCTGCTTTCCTTTTAAGGCGTTGCCCTCAAAGAATTCTGTTACCCGTAGCCCTTTGCTGTCATACAAGCCAATGGAATAGTCACTGTCTTCGGCCAGTGAAAAGGCAATGGTGCACTTCATGTTAAATGGATTAGGGTAAGCTTTTAGAGTAGCATTGAGCGCGTCTACAGTTAGAACACCCATCACTTGCAGATTAAGAGTAGATACGTTGGTGGCAATGACCAAGGATTCTGGGGCATTGGGGTTGTTTTTGGCTGTAGATGGGTAATTGTAGGGGCCTGCCAGCAGCGTACGAGGTGAGTCAAACAGGATGTTCTTTGTAGAGGATTCGCGTTGTAAGATGTCGCCGCCTCCCTCATCTGCCGTGTATATTACTTTTAGCTTGTCCTGGGCATCGTTTAAGATGACAATGGGGCGGGTGCCAGTGCCAGATACCTTGTACATGTCATCCCAGGTGCCATAGGGTCTGCGTATCAGGAGAGCTATTTTGGTATAACCAGCGGTCTCAAACGAGGTCTTCACGGCGGCATACAGGGTGCCGTCACTGGCGGCGGTCATGTTCAGGTGGTCATCGGCCATGCCGCTACCTATATCCAGGGCAGACTGAGACGCTGGTACTTCGTCTTCAGACCAGGCTTCTGGGGTGGCATTGTCATCATGCAGTTTAAAGCCGAACCGCTGGGTGGCACTATTTGACCAGAGGACTCCCACCTTATTGATGGAGGGTAGGGCAATGACGCCAGAAAGGTCATCTGAGCTGGTGTTGTCGGCTAGAACAATGGGGGCACTCCAGTTGGTGTAAGGGGCATCGCTCCAAATGGCGTAAATTTCTTTTATGCCGTCATAGGCAATCCACATTCTTTCCTTGCTGTCTACGTCCAGGCTGGCTATCTCTGCATTGGGCCCAAACACCAGGTTGGTACGGTTGGGTTGTTTGCTCCAGAGCTTGTACGTAGCGGTTGCAGGATCATATTCCAGAGAGAGTACATACGAGGTATTGGTTTCCCTGAACAGCAGCACATGGGCCAGATTGCCTACTACCTTGCAGTCTGCCTTGGCGTAGTCACCAGGTAAGAGCAGCTGGAGCTTAGTCCAGGCCGTCCCATCCAGACGCCAGAGAAAGGTGCCTTCTGCATTGGGCAGAATACTCCAGTATTTTCCTTCATAAAACCAAATTTTAGATTGCGGCTTGTCACCTGTGTTGGTGGCTACCCCCAAGGGCTGTAGGTTTTTAAAGGACGAAAGCTGGGCCGCAAGTGGCAAAGAAAGAAAGGCACAGAATACTAACAGCAGAGTAAACTTTCTCATGGTCTTTTGTTTTAGAACGCGTTGCTAATGATCGGGGGTAAGCAAGACAGTGGGCTAAGATTGCCTACTATGGATAGTTCCTGGAAAGCTGGAGCCACGGTGCTGCACCGGGGATAAAATTAGATTCATATATATACGTATTAGAAGACATTTTTGTGAGTGCTTTTGCCAAAAATTGTCATGTATATGATTTTGATATCCAGCCACAAAGACCAGTTTTCCACATACCATAGGTCGTGGCTGGTTCTTTGGTTTTTCTGCTCTTTGGTGTCTGTGGGCCCGCGCCAGCCGTTTACCTGCGCCCAACCGGTAATGCCGGGTTTAAAGTAGTGGCGAACCATGTACTTGTCTTCGGTCTGCTGCAATTGCTGGTTCAGGAAGCTTCTATGGGGTCTGGGGCCCACCACGCTCATGTCTCCCAGAAGCACATTGAAGAACTGAGGAAGTTCGTCCAGGCTGTACTTTCTCAGGATACGACCTATTTTGGTGATTCTGTCGTCATTCTCTCTGGTGGAGAGAGTGCCGCCCTGGGCGCTGTCATTCTCGCGCATGCTTCTGAATTTGAAGACTTTGAATGGTTTACCCGACTTGCCAATCCGGATGGGGCAGTAGAGCAACGGGCCCGGCGAGTCTAGTTTGATAAGCGCGGCTACCACCAAGAGTACCGGAGTGAGCAGCATGATGGCCGCAAACGCGAAAAGCTTGTCAAACGTGTTCTTCAGGAGGAAGGCCCAGGTTTCATCCAGGGGCGTCTGGCGCACGTTGACAATGTCCAGGGAGCCCACGCGGGTGGCTTTGTAGTTCTTCCCAAACAGGTTCTCATAGTCTGGAATGTATTTTACCCGAATGCCGTAGTAGTCTGCGGTTTCTATGATGCGCTTTACCTTTTTGGAGGTTTTAACGGGCAGCGCTATCACTATTTCATCCACGGTATTGTCTTTCAGGTAGTCCTTGAACTGGGCCAGGTTAGAGACAATGTTTTCTTGTTGTACGGCACAAGCCTCGTCTTTGCACTTTACAAAGCCTTTGATCTTATAGCTAGAGTCATGGCAGTTGTAGAATTGCTTCTGAATGCTTTTGGCCGTGCTTCCAATGCCGGCAATAAGGGTGTATTTGGTCTGGTGGTCTAGCTTGAAGTTCTTGAAGGCAGTGAAGAACGGATGGTTCACCTGCGTGGAGACGTTCTGATTGCCTTCTCTAACCGGCACCAGTGGCTTCAGGAATGAGAGGGACAGCAATTCAATAGGCGTGGTAACCTGGTCAAAAATCAAATGCGCCTCAAAGGGAACAATCTCTGCCTGAAAGAGCTGGTTGCAATAAATATAGATGAGGGTTAGACTAACGGAAGACAGAATGAAAAACAAAATGGAAGAATACGTGCTGCCGGTTTTTTTTGTATAAAAGAGAAGGGTGAGCAGATACGCCAGGCAGAAAATGGAAACTAGGCTGCTTAATGGCCAGTTGGACGTCTGGGTGTATTCTATCAAGAAATAAAGGGAAAGGACAGAGAAGAATCCTACAAATAACTTGGGCGTTTTAGAATAGAACAGAGTGGGCTTATCATTCAATGATCTGTCTTGTAAAAAAGAAGGTATAGGCTGGACCATATGACTTAATAATTTAACGCGTTAAGTTGAAATGTAGAATGGCAAGCACAGACCAAGGGACACCAGCTGCAGGTAGAACCAAGGGCTACGTTCAGAGGGCCAGATACAGGCGAAGGCTCAACAACACAGGCAAGGGCGCATCCTCTCCAAGTTCGCAGAACGGCCAATACAAGCCGTTAACCGGGAAAGCTGTTAGTGGAGGAAAGGCGGTCTGCTGTACAGAAGCACGGAGCCATTCTCAAGAGAGCATTAGAAAATAGAAACCATAGAAGGGCACGGCCACTAATAAATAGAGTGTATTTACCAGTAGCACAACTCTTGCCAGACAGCAGGAGGAGCACCGCCTACTATGGAAGGGAGAACCTATAAGGAATGGGGCATCAGGCCCGGGGCCTGATTAAGAAGATGGGAAAAAGTTTGTCATAGAGTACACCGTTTAGTTTACCAACTGCCTCAAATCATTCTCACAAAGGGAGGCTCAACGGCAGGGGCAAGTCCTGTAAGACAAGGCAATTCTACTGATGGAGCGTTTCCCTAATAACCTTAGTGTCAATTACTCTAAAAAAGAAAGTAGTGGTGAAGTCTGGTGGCATCTTGAAGCCAGAGCAAACTTCTGCTCAAGCCACCTGGAATCGTATTCAACTACAGCAAACTGCCTTTATGGTAAGTACATCTCAATTTGCTATATACCCTATATACTAGGTTTTAATGAAGAAAGTTGTGAGACTTATGCAATAAAATAGGCTATGCGTCATGCATAATAGCCAGTAAACCAGCCTTGGCAGAGGGCAAGAAGATTCTTGATTTAGTTATGTGAAAAGGAGGAAAAGAAGGTGTTGGTTGTATAGCGCTGATCCTTAGTGGCTTATAGGCACATTGAATGGGGCTATAATATTTTTCTTGTTGTGAAAGGCCCATCAAGTTTCTCTTGGAAGAATGATGGTAGCTGGAAGGAAATGAAGAATATTACGTAATTAGTGTACTGTTCTAAGATTAGCCCAGGAGGATTGGAAATTGATAAATTAGAAAAGTTATATATAGAATTATAAGCAGTAGCATACCTCTTAATGTAAGGCGCTTGATAGGGGAAGTAGGCAGGAGGGGAAAGATTAGCGCTCCGTGAATTGAAGAAGGCCCTATTGGAACTTCTTCAATTCACAAGAGATATTAGCTGTGTTTATCATAAAGAGACTCCAGGGCCTCTCGTAATTGGCTGAATTCAAAGGTAAATCCTGTCTGTAGCAATTTGTTGGCGCTCACGCGCGAGCCGCCCAAGACAATCTCACTCATCTCGCCCAGCATCAGTTTCAGCCCGAAGGCCGGCACGTTTGGAAAAACCAACGGCTTGTGCATCACCTCGGCTAATGCTTTTGTGACTTCCTCATTGGTGCTAGGGTGCGGAGCCACGGCATTGTACACGCCTTGCATCTGCGCATCTTCCATGGCTTTGATGAAGAGCCGGCACATGTCATCAATATGAATCCAGGACATGTATTGCTTGCCAGAACCCAGTGGCGCGCCGGCCAGCATTCTTATGGGCTTAGCAATCTGGGGAAGAGCGCCGCCTTTGTTGCTCAGCACAATGCCAATCCTGAAGATCACGGTTCTAATGCCCAGGTTATGCACCTGCCAGGCAGAATGCTCCCATTGCTTGCAGACCTCGGCTAAGAAGTCAGAGCCATAGGTGCTTTCTTCCAGCATGAGCTTGTCACCTGAGTTGCCGTAAATCCCCACTGCCGAAGAAGAGAAGAACCCCTTTACGTGATGCGGTACTTTGTTCAGGTACTCGCACAAGATGTGCGTGCTTTGGGTACGGCTGTGCAGGATTTCCTTCTTGCGGGAACCCGACCATTTCTCCTCAGAGACGCTGGCACCGGCCAGGTTGATGATATAGTCTGCGTACTTGATGGCTGCTTCGTCCAGACACCCTTTCTTCAAATCCCATTTAAAGGTTTTGTAGTGCGCGTACTTGTCTGGGTTTCGGCTGAGGTGGGCCACTTCATAGCCGCTGTCAATCAGCATCTCAGACAAACGCGTTCCTAACAAACCTGTGCCCCCGGCAATCAGTATTTTCTTTCCTGACATGTTGCTTTCTATACGACCTTCGTTCACCGTCATCTACCTTCTCTAAGCTGGTTTAGTTGAGAAAAGACAGAGCCTTCCTGTTCATGAGGGAATTGCACTGGAAAACGCAGGATGCATCTGAAAAATTCATCTTCTGGAAGATTTGCATCAGCTTTTGTTATGGCGTATGGCCTGCATGAATTCAAGACGGTACGCGTCCTGCTCAAACAGCCCCGAGTACTCAGAAGTAATGGTGCTGCTGCTCACGTCATTCACGCCGCGGCTCATCACACACAGGTGGTCTGCCTCGATCAAAACGGCCACGTTGTCCGTCTTCAGCACATCCCGTAGCTCTTGGGCAATCTGGCGCGTCAGGCGTTCCTGCACCTGCGGCCGACGGCCGTAGTATTGCACAATGCGGTTTAGTTTAGAAAGGCCTATCACGTGCTCATTGGGGATATAAGCCACATGGGCTTTGCCAATGATGGGTACAAAGTGGTGCTCACAGCTGGAGTATAAGGTGATGTCGCGCTCTACCAGCATCTGGCGGTAGCCGTAGCGGTTTTCAAACAGGCGGGCGGCGGGTCTGTTCTCGGGCTTGAGGCCGTCAAAAATCTCCTGCACGTACATCTTGGCCACGCGGCGCGGCGTGCCTTTGAGGCTATCGTCTTCCAGGTCAAGACCCAGCAGCTGCATGATTTCTTTAAAATGGTATTCTATGCCCTCTATCTTCTGCTCATCCGTCAGGACGAAGGCATCTGGGCGGAGCGGCGTATCCAAAGAACCCGGCATGTGGTCTTCTTCAGGATCCTGATTATTGTCCTCCCGTCTATCCATGGTATTCAACAAAGTTTCTTTCGGTTTCAAATAAGGTGACGGACAAAGCCAGGTTTTCTGAGAGGTGGGGGCGCAGGCGCTGCCAGATGATGATGGCAATGTTTTCAGCGGTGGGATTCAGATGTTTGAACTCGTCCGTGTCCAGGTTTAAGTTTCGGTGGTCAAATTTATCTAAAATTTCTGCTTTAATCAGCAGACTCAGTTTTTTCATGTCATAGACATAGCCCGTGTCTGGGTCTACCGGCCCCGTCAAACGTACCACCAATTCATAATTATGCCCATGGTAATTGGGGTTGTTGCAGAGGCCAAACACCCGGGTGTTCTGCTCATCTGTCCAGGCAGGATTGTGCAGGCGGTGGGCGGCGTTGAAATTCTCTTTTCTACAGACGGTTACGTTCATAGTGCATCAAACAGGCAAAAGGGCCAATAGGTTTTTAGAGGCCCCTGGGTCAAAGGTAAAATTTTATACGGCTCTGTGCCTATTCTGATTTTTTGCCTAATTTCAGGATTGAATACCTCAACACAATCAAATGAAAGGCAAACGTACGCACATGAAGGCAGTAGCGCTGTTGTTCATGCTTTTAGGCATGGCAACAATGGGTTGGGCACAGCAACGCTCAACGGTAGACGAAAAGGAGGTGGATATCAATGGCATTGTTCGGAAGGGGCAGCGCATTATGATCCAGCTGGACAGCAAAGTGGTGGAGAAGGCCTGGGCTTCTTATTTAAAGGAAAAGTCTGGCGGCACCGTGAAAGGTCCTTCTATTCTGCCAACTGCTAAAGCTCAGGCTAGCAAAGGCGTGTACACCGTAGAGAAAGCCCAGATAGACACCATTACCAGCAATCCTATGCGTATCATGTCTAAAGTGGAAGGCTCTGACCAAGGCACCATGGTGTGGTGGTCACTGGACTTAGGCAACGCCTACTTAAGCAAAAAGGAAACCACCAAAGAGTGGGCCCGCTCTGAGGCTATGCTCCAACAGTTTGCCCGCCAATTGTACAAGCAAGATGTGCAAAACCAGATAGCCGATGCGGAGAAAGTATTGGTCAACTCCCAAAACGAGGCCGACCGCGTCATCCGTCAGGCCGACGAGATCAAATACAAAATCACCAAGAACCAGGCCCGCAAACAAGAGTTGGAAGCTGAACTAGCCGCTAACGGTAATGAGCTTGAGCAACTCAACAAAGACGTAGAAACTAACTTGAAGCAGCAGGAAGCCGCCAAGAAAGAAGTAGAAAACATGCGCCGTGCCGTGGAGATTGTAAAAGCCAAAATGGACAAAATCATCTAAGCACTGCTTACTTACTAAAACGGAATCGCCCGATGTTGCAGAAACATCGGGCGATTCCGTTTTTAGGCTATTTTCTGGAAAACAGGCCAAAAACGCGCTTAGTGCTTCCATTGGCCAAATTTACCTTGCTGATAATCCTGGTACGCTTGTCTTATCTCGGCTTCTGAGTTCATCACAAACGGCCCCTGCGCCACTACTGGCTCATTGAACGGCACCGCGTGCCCAAAGAGCAGGATACTTTCCTCAGAGGCTTTCACCTGCAATTCTTCGCCGTCATTGTTAAATTCCACCAGATTCCTGAAAGGTACTTCCTGACCGTTCACCGTCAGAGAGCCTTTGATGATGTAGAAGAAAATGTTGCGATCTGCGGGAACAGACACCTTCATCTCACCACCGGCCTGGAAGTAAATGGTGCTCAACAGAATGTCTGTCACCGTGTCAAAGGCGCCTTTGTGCTCACCCCAAGTACCAGAGATTAGGTTGAAAGTGACGTTCTCGTCTTCCAAAGAGAAACTCGGAATGTCTTCCTTCTGAAGGCCTTTGTAAGCCGGTTCCATCATTTTGTGCTTGGCTGGTAGGTTCATCCACAACTGCAGAATCTCCAACGGTCCGCCTTTGGCCTTAAACTCAGAAGAAGACACCTCGGCATGAATCAAGCCTCTGCCCGCCGTCATGTACTGCGCCCCGCCGGCGGTAATCACGCTCTCATGGCCGCCGCTGTCCTTGTGCATGATGTCGCCTTCCAGGATGAAGGTCATGGTCTCCATGCCCCGGTGCGGGTGCGGCCCAAACGGTAAGCCGTTGTTGTTGGACTTGTATACTTGGTGACCGTGGTGGTTCAGAAACAGGAACGGGTCAATCATCTGCAGGCTTCGGGATGGAAGCGGCGAGTAGGTGATTAAGTCTGCAATGGGGGAGTATTCTGCTTTATGGATTTTCTTGATGGTTCTCATTGTGACTTAGTTGGAATTGGCATACAACAGTAGCGAAGGTAAGAGTCAAAAGGTTTTCATGTTTATGTACGTACATAAAAATAATGCTGCTTCCTTTTTGACTTCTCTAAAGTTTAGGAATCCGTTTTTGGCCTGTTTTCCAGAAAAGAAGCCAAAAACGGATATGCCCTCAAATCCAGAACCAATAGCTGTAACGACCCAAAGCAAAAACTCCCTCCAACTTTATATGAGACAAAGCTGGAGGGAGTTTAGAGTTAAGCAGAAGTATTTCTAGCTTCTGAAAGCCTTGAATTGGTTTATCAAACCGTTAGTAGAGCTGTCATGAGACGTAACAGGCTCTTCATTCAATAGCTCCGGCAGAATTTTAGATGCCAGCTGCTTGCCTAGTTCCACGCCCCATTGGTCGAAGCTGTAGATGTTCCAGATGATGCCCTGCACAAAAATCTTATGCTCGTACATGGCCAGCAACGCACCCAGCGTTCTCGGGGTCAGCTGCTTGAATAGAATGGAGTTGGTCGGGCGATTGCCTTCAAACACTTTGAAATCTTTCAATGACTTGATTTCCTCTTCAGACAGGTTCGCGGCTTGCATTTCTTTCAATACCTCCTCCTCAGTCTTCCCATTCATCAACGCTTCTGTCTGCGCGAAGAAGTTGGCCATTAATTTTGGATGGTGGTCGCTCAAAGGATTATGGGTCACAGCTGGGGCCAGGAAGTCGCAGGGAATGAGTTTGGTACCTTGGTGAATGAGTTGGTAGAACGCATGCTGACCGTTGGTGCCCGGCTCGCCCCAGATGATGGGACCGGTCTGGTAGTTGACAGGCTGGCTGTTCCGGTCCACCGACTTTCCGTTGCTTTCCATGTCCCCCTGTTGGAAGTAAGCCGCGAAGCGGTGCATGTACTGGTCATACGGCAATAGCGCGTGCGCCTCTGCAGAGAAGAAGTTGTTATACCAGATACCCAGCAAAGCCAGAATCACGGGTGCGTTCTTCTCAAATGGCGTCTTCTGGAAGTGCTGGTCCATGGCGTGCGCCCCGTCCAGTAACGCTCTGAAGTTCTCAAACCCAATGGTGCAGCAAATGGACAAACCAATGGCAGACCATAAAGAATACCGTCCGCCTACCCAGTCCCAGAATTCAAACATGTTCTGCGGGTCAATGCCAAACGCAGACACAGCCTTGGTGTTGGTTGAAATGGCCACGAAGTGCTTCTTGATGTGCTCCTCGTCTTTAGCATTCTCTAAGAACCAGGTGCGCGCGCTGTGGGCATTGGTCATGGTCTCCTGCGTGGTGAACGTCTTGGAGGCAATCATGAACAGCGTGGTCTCAGCGTCTACTTTCTTCAGCGTTTCGGCTATGTGCGTGCCGTCCACATTAGACACAAAGTAGGTGGTGATGTTGGGCTGTTGGTAAGGCTTCAGCGCCTCGGTCACCATCACGGGCCCTAAGTCTGAACCGCCAATACCAATGTTCACAATAGTAGTGATGGGTTTGCCGGTATAGCCTTTCCAGCCTCCGGAGATGACCTGCTCAGAGAAGGCTTTCATCTGGTCCAGTACGCGGTTCACGTCTAGCATCACATCTTTGCCGTCTACCATTATTGGCGAGTTGGAACTGTTGCGCAAGGCCACATGCAAGACCGCGCGGTCCTCCGTGAAGTTGATTTTTTCGCCTGAGAACATGCCGTCAATGGCTTCTTGCAAACCGGTCTCCTGGGCCAGCTGCAACAGCAGTTGCATGGTTTCCTGGGTCACGCGGTTCTTGGAGAAATCAATGAGGATATCCTCAAACGTCAGGCTCAGTTTCTCAAAACGCTTCGGGTCCTGCTGAAACAGATCCTTTAGGTGCTGAGCCTGCATCTGCTCATAATGAGCTTCTAATTTCTTCCAGGCTTGGGTGGTGGTGGGATTTATAGTGGGTAACATAGTTTCATCATTTGTATCTGGCGCGAATTTAAGAAGAGATTACATAGAAATGCCAAAGGCCGTATCACCTCTGGCATCCCTTTGCTATTCGTACAAATCTGCTATTTAGTTATTGAATCCACTGCTGAATCAGCTTTTCAGCGAAGGCCTCGTCTTTCCAGCCCATCAGGCGGGTAGGTTGTTGGCGGTCCACGTTCAGGTACCAGTTTTGCAGAATGGTCTTCACCGCGGGGTAGCGCCCCGAAAAGTCCAGGTAGTTGTGCGCTGAAATAGTTTGTTCGCTAGGTCTTGCCGGTATGGCTACGATCAGATGATACAACTCGCCGTTGCGTTCCAAGACCAGCACGCCCATGGGCAGAATCTCCAGTACCGTGCCCTGTTTCAATTGATTGGACAGCACCAACACCGGAAGCGGGGCAGCAGGGCGGCCTTTCACCGAGTCCACCAGAGTGCTGGGAATAAAGCCTTCATTGCCCAGAGATGGCAGAAAATCCAGTTTTTTAGGTTGGCCGGCCTCGGTTTGGGGTAGGAATTTCTTTTGGCTGGCATCATAGCGCTGCGGTTCGGTAGAACCGGCGGGCGTCACAATCACCGCCTGCCATTGTTTGGTCTCGGTGAAGGCGGGCACATCCTGGTAATTGGTGGTACAGCTGCTCAACGCCATGAATAGCACCAAGCAGAAAGAGAAAAAGTATTTCATAAGGAAAGCGAGTCCTTTCAAAGTAAAGCAAGCGAGGTAAGGGTGCCGGCCAGGCTCAAGTACAGAACGGGGGAATTTTTGAAACCATTGCGCCTCCTATAAACTTACACCTTTCCCGCCAAGGATTCCAGCGCTCGCCATACTTTCTTTCTTTTACTTCCATGTTAATCGTTTTTGACTTATTTTTCTGGAAACACCACCAAACCGAACAACCTCTCCATGACGCTTTTACAGAAACTAAGCCTTTGCACGCTGGCTACCGGACTTTTAATTGTTCCATCGCTAACCTTCGCGCAAACCAACGACCTGCATGCCCAGATAGACCGACTAGCCGATAAGATTGAGCCCAAAGTCATTCAATGGCGAAGAGACTTTCACCAGAACCCAGAGCTGGGAAACCTGGAGTTTAAGACCGCCGAAAAGATTGCCAAACACCTAAAATCCTTAGGCCTGGAAGTGCAGACTGGCGTAGCGAAAACTGGAGTGGTAGGCATTTTGAAAGGTGGCCAGCCCGGCCCCGTGGTAGCCCTTCGCGCCGATATGGACGCCCTGCCCGTGACCGAACGCAACAGCCTGCCCTTCGCGTCTAAAGTGAAGACTACCTACAACAACCAACAAGTAGGGGTGATGCACGCCTGCGGCCATGACACGCACATAGCCATGCTCATGGGTGCCGCCGAAATCCTGACCCAGAACAAGAAAGACATTGCCGGTACCATCAAATTCATTTTTCAACCCGCTGAGGAAGGCGTGCCCCTAGGCGAGGAGGGCGGCGCCAAACTCATGGTGAAGGAAGGAGTGCTCACCAACCCGAAGGTAGACGCTATTTTTGGCGTGCACATCAATTCAGCCACAGAAGTGGGTACCTTGAAGTACAAGCCACAGGGCACCATGGCCAGTTCAGATAACTTCAAAATCAAGATAAAGGGCCGTCAGGCGCACGGAGCGTATCCTTGGGCCAGTATTGATCCGATTGTGGTGTCGGCGCAGATCATCAACGGCATTCAAACCATCGTGAGCCGTCAGATGGAAATCACGCAAGATGCCGCGGTCATTACCGTGGGCGCCATCCATGGTGGCGTGCGCTCTAACATCATCCCGGAGGAAGTGGAAATGATTGGCACCATCCGAGCGCTCAACACTGACATGCAGAAGGAACTGCACACGCGTTTAAAGCGCACCGCTGAACTCATTGCCGCCAGCGCCGGCGCTACGGCTACGGTTGAAATTACAGAGCAATGCCCGGTCACTTACAACCATGAATTGCTTACTGCCCACATGTTGCCAAGTCTTGAGCTAGCCGCCGGAAAGGAAAACGTGAAACTGACCAAGGCGGTGACGGGAGCAGAAGACTTCGCGTTCTTCCAACAGCAAGTACCAGGGGTATATCTGTTTGTGGGCGGCATGCCGAAAGGGATGGACCCTAACAAGATTCCGGCGCACCATACTCCAGATTTCATGATTGATGAGAGCGGTATGAAACTAGGCATGCGCACCTTAGCCTACATGGCCGTTGATTACCTGAATAACCCGTTGCAGAAGAGCGCTTCCAAGTAATTTTCTGTAATTTCGGCGCTTCGTTTTTGGCCTGTTTCTGTGGAAAGAGGCCAAAAACAAAGCGCTTTTTATGCCTCCTTCCTGTTTTTTGATTTGATTAGGAAAAGAGGGGCGTTCATCCATTTTACTTCTAAGACATTCCTCTTTTGAAACTCGCACTAGTAACCTATTCAGATTTGCACAGCTACGGCTCTTTGAGCAGCAGTGAAGACAGCGTGTTGGTAGACTACCTTACTTCTAAAGGCCTGGACCTGACCGTGGAGGTTTGGAATGACCCAGCCGTCAACTGGCAGCAATATGAGGTGGCCATCCTTAAATCGCCGTGGGACTACTTTAACCGCATTGAAGAGTTTATGGCGTGGCTGGACAAAATAGAAGGACTGGGCGTGCGCCTGCTCAACCCCATAGACATTGTGCGCTGGAATACAGACAAGCACTACCTTTTAGAAATTGAGAAGGCTGGCCTGCCCGTAGTCCCTTCTGCCTTGCTCAAAAGAGGAACAGAGATTAATCTCGAGGACCTCTACACTCGGTTTAGTACGGATAAACTCATTGTGAAACCAACCGTAAGTGGCGGCGCCAAGAACACGTTCATTGTTACCAAAGAACAGGCAGCCGCTGAGCTGCCTAAGATTCAGGAGCTGACCGCTACAGAAGATTTCCTGGCCCAGCCGTTCATGCCCCAGATTCAGGAAGAAGGGGAATGGTCGTTTCTGTTCTTCGGGGGGAAATATAGCCATACCTTACTCAAATCTGCCAAGAGCGGAGATTTTAGAGTGCAGCACTTCTTTGGCGGTACCATCCATCCTCAGATGGCCCCTGCGCACCTATTGAGCCAAGCCCAGAAACTGGTGGACAAATTTGCCCAAGGCTGTCTGTACGCACGCGTAGACGGCATAGTGGTGGGAGAGGAGTTGCAACTCATGGAACTAGAGCTGATTGAACCCTTTTTGTTTCTGCACACGAATGAGCACGCGCTGAAAAACTACTATCAAGCCTTGAAAAGCATGCTTCCAGGATAGGCGTTTTTAGCCTGATTTCCAGAAAAGAAGCCAAAAACGGAAAGCCCTTGCAATACTCTTATTGCAAGGGCTTTCCGTTTTTAAATATTTGCGGGTTCTTAAGAGAAGTAGTTCACGCTCATGCCACCGTCTACGGCGATGCACTGCCCCGTGATATAGGCCGCCGCGGGCATACATAAGAAAGCCACGGCTCCGGCCACGTCCTCTGGGTTGCCAATCACATTGAGAGGCGTACGGCTTAACACGCTTTTCAGGTAGTCCTGGTCTTGTAATACGGTTTCAGCCAAAGGCGTTCTGATGTACCAAGGCGCCACGCAGTTCACGCGTATGCCGTAGGGTGCCCATTCGCCGGCCAGGTTCTTAGACAGCTGGATTAAGGCTGCTTTGGTCATGCCGTAGATAGCGCCCGTGCGCACATGGCCTAAACCAGCCACCGAAGACACGTTCACCACATTGCCCTGCGGCGACTTCTGCAACAACGGCAAGGCATGCTGGCACAACTCAAACGCACTGGTGAGGTTGGTCTGCAACAGAAAGCTGTATTCTTCTGGGCTGTATTCCTGGATCTTCTTTCGGATATTGGTACCTACGTTGTTGACCAAGATATCCAAGCCGCCCCAGGTATTCTGAATCAATTGAAGGAGGTTGTGACGGTCGGCGGCTATGCTCACGTCCGCTACCATGCCCGAGGCTTTGAGGCCTCGGGCCCGGTAATCTACCACGGCCTGATTAACTTCCAACTCCTTACGAGCTACTAGGAGGACTTCGGCGCCCAACATCAATAGTTCCTCGGCAATGGCGGCTCCTATGCCTTTGGTGGCGCCCGTGACCAGGGCTCTGCGGCCTTCTAAACTCCAACGGTTCTGTTGCATGTTCTGTGGTTCAATTTGGTAATGGAACCCAAGTCTACGCAGAAACTCTGTAACCTGATGCCTTTGCCGCCGTTTTTGGGCTGTTTTCTGGAAATCAGGCCAAAAACGATGGTCTGGTTCATTCTCTCTGAAAGAGAAGGTTAGGAGGAGGGTTGGCGTTGGAGATTGTCGTAGAGACCAGGCACTGCCTTGTCTCTTGCACATTGCTTTCTTCTCCTGATTTATTTGGCAGTGTAAACACCCCCTCGCCCTCCTCGAAGGGGGAATCATCATTGCCAACATTGGTAAAAACAATCAGCAATTAACAACCAGCAATCAACAAGCAGCAGCCAAAAAGTATGGGCATAAAAAAAGCCGGTGGTTAAACCGGCTTTTTTCAGAACTAAAACTATGGGAAAACCAATTGGATATGGTCCTATCCTCTTCTTTCTTTGATACGAGCAGCTTTACCAGAAAGGCCTCTCAAGTAGAACAGACGAGCTCTTCTTACTTTACCTCTGCGGATAACCTCAATCTTCTCGATGTTTGGAGAAAGAAGCGGGAAAATACGCTCTGTACCGATTTGGTTAGACACTTTTCTTACAGTGAAAGTCTCGCTTACACCAGAGTTTCTGCGTTGCAAAACCACGCCTTGGAATTGCTGGATACGCTCTTTGTTACCCTCACGGATTTTCACGTGAATGTTCACGGTATCGCCAGCAGCAAAAGAAGGAATAGACGCACGCTTATCCGTGAATTCCTGCTCTACTAATTTGATTAAATCGCTCATGACTATAATATAGTGTCTATTTTATCTCAAAATTCGGAGTGCAAATATAGACGTAATTTTTGTAATTGTAAATCAAGTAGTAATAAATTTATTCTTCGGGCAATAAATCAGGCCTGCGTTCGCGGGTTCTCTGTACTGCCTGCTCAAAGCGCCACTCCTCTACTTTAGGGGTATTGCCAGAAAGAAGAATCTCCGGGACGCCATGTCCCTCAAAGTCAGCGGGCCGGGAATACACCGGCGGCGCCAACAGGTTGTCCTGAAAGGAGTCTGACAAGGCACTGCTCTCATCATTCAACACGCCGGGTATGATTCTGATGATAGAATCTGCCAACACGGCCGCGGCCAGTTCGCCACCAGACAGAACATAGTCGCCTATGCTTATCTCATGGGTCACAAACATGTCCCTCACGCGCTGGTCCACGCCTTTGTAATGACCGCAGAGAATGATGATGTTCTCCAGCAGAGACAAGCGGTTGGAGGTTGCCTGGTTTAGCGTCTGGCCGTCTGGGGTCATGTAAATGACCGCGTCATAGCTGCGCTGGGCCTGCAGTTCTCTAATGCACTTGGCAATAGGCTCTACCATCAAGACCATGCCCGCCCCGCCGCCAAACGCATAGTCATCAATCTGACCGTGTTTGTTGATGGCGTAGGCGCGTAGGTCATGCAGATGAACTTCCACCAGGCCTTTGTCCTGGGCACGCTTTAAGATGGAGTGGCTGAAGGGTCCGTCCAGTAAACTAGGCTGGCAGGTGATGATGTCAAACCGCGTCATCGTCGTCGTCCTCTTCACCCGCAATAGGTGGCTCTTCTTCCATTCTGTTGGAAGGCTTGGTGTACACGTCCAACAGGCCTTCGGGCAGGGTCACGTACAGCTTCTTCTCTGCCTTGTCTGTTCTTTGAATGACCTCGTCGTTTACCGGGATGAGGATTTCATGACCCTGGTACTGCATGGCCAACAGGTCTTGCGCAGGTAGGTCAAAGAAGGTTTCCACCGTTCCCAGGTCTCCCAGCACACTGTCCACCACGGTGTAGCCAATCACTTCATGGAAGTAGAACTGGTCTTCTTTCAACTCCGGTAGCATCTTTAGCGGAAGGTAGAGGCTGGTGCCTTTCAACTTCTCGGCTTGCACCACGGTGTCCACATCTTCAAACTTGAGGATGCTTTTGCCTTTGTCCTGCGGATTGAGGTCATCAATGAAAAAAGGAACCAGCTTCCCGTTAATCAACAGGAAAACTGATTCCAATTCATCGTACTCTTCCGGGAAGTCAACGTCAAAGAACGCGACTACCTGGCCCTTGGTGCCATGCGTCCGGACGATATACCCCAACTGGAAGCATGCGTCTAACGTCATGGCCGTAAAATTAAGCTTGCTCTTCTGTAGCGTCAGCAGCAGGGGCTTCAGTAGCACCTTCTTCTGTAGCAGTCTCAGCCTCAGCAACTGGAGCTTCTTCTTCTACAACAGCTTCTGGCTCAGGAGCAGGAGCGTTTTTCAAACGGATAGCTTCAGCACGGGCTTCGTTCACCTTAGCTTCAGCCTCAAGCGCAGCTTTCTTCTTAGCAGCCTTGTCAGAACCTAATTGCTCTTTCTTGCCAGTGATTTTAGCGTCTTTGGCGTCTTTCCACTCTTGGTAACGGGCATCTGCCTGCTCCTGAGTAACAGCACCTTTCGCTACACCAATTTGCAAGTGCTTTCTGAACATAACACCGGTGTAAGAAAGCATAGCCTTCACAGTGTCAGTTGGTTGAGCGCCTTTCAATACCCAATCCAACGCTTTGTCTTCGTTGAAGTTGATAGTGGCAGGGTTGGTTTGTGGGTTGTACGTACCCAATTTCTCGATGAAACGACCATCACGTGGTGAACGAGAATCAGCTACTACGATGTCGTACATAGCTGCTTTTTTGCGGCCTCTGCGGGCCAGTCTGATTTTAACAGGCATAACTAGTTTTGTTAAAGCGCCGGAACCCGTCCGGCATTGGGGTGCAAAGATACGGCAATTTCTAACAAACTGCTAATGATTTGTAATGTGCTAATTAACAATGTGCTGATGTGCTAGTTGATTTGGAGATGTGCAGATATGGAAATGTGAAGATGACGGCTTCTAATTTCCTTTTTTGGGCTCTTTTCTGGAAATCAGGCTAAAACCGGCGTTAGCGCGGTTTTTTCTCCCTCAGGGAGAAGGTTAGGATGAAGGAATAATTGGATGAGTAATCCAGCCTCCAGCCAGATGCTCTTCCGGATATGCAATCCGGAAGCACTGAAAAGCGGATTTGTAATCCCCGTGCGGGCTTAATGAAGGCACTTGTCCGTAGGCGGATTACAAATCCGCTTTCCAATAGCTCGGGATTGCAAATCCAGACCAGCTAGTTTTAACAACCAGTGTTAAAGCAAAACGCCTCAGCACCATTTGATGCTGAGGCGTTTCTATAACGTTTTTCTGCTTAAGAACGGACGGTGGCTTTCTTCAATTTAATGATGCCAATCTTGTCAAGCGTCCAGATCACCGGGTAGGTTGGGTCCACTTCCCACCACTTCACCCCGAAGTTAACGCGGTTAGGCAGTTTGTGGTGGTTGTTCTGGAACAGCTCGCCGCCGGTCAAGAAGTCAAAGAAAAGGGAGTTTCTGGACTTGTCATTGTTGTCAAAGTTCTGGTAGCCGTATTTGTGGCCGCTCCAGTTCACGATGGCGCCGTGCAACGGACCCATCAAGAAATGCAAGGGCAGGAGCAGGTACATCCACCAGAACTCGGCGTAGTTGATATAAATTAACACGTAAATCACACCCCAGGCCAGACGTGAGCCCCAGTGGTCGCCAATGTTTTCTAGGGCGCGCCAGGTAGGGTAGTTGCCGTCAAATCTCTCTTCGGGCTCAGTGCGGTTGTTCAAGAAATCATTGTAGATGTTCTTGGTCTTCCACATCATGGTAAAGGCGTTGCTGGAGAAGTGCGGGGAATGCGGGTCGCGCTCAGTGTCTGAGAACGCATGGTGCATGCGGTGCATGATGGCATACGCCCTTGGCGACAGGTAAGAAGAACCTTGGCTCACATACGTTAACAGGAAGAAGAATTTTTCCCAGAACATATTCATGGTGAACATCTTGTGGGCGGCGTACCGATGCAGGTAAAACGTCTGTACAAACAGAGACAAGTACCAGTGGACTACAAAGAAAATGAGGATAATCATAGAGGTTGTGATGGTGTAATGTTGCCAGCGGACGGCAATTGCTTAACAGCCGGCAGGTATTAAAGTTCACAAAGCTACGAACCTGAAAGGAAAGGCCGTAAAATCACATCCAGAAATTACAAGATAATGATGAAAGTCATCTTTGGAAGGGTAATGCTTCTAAAAGGTGAATTTGTTCTCTAAGGCTGAAACGGTTGCCAGGCCGCAATGCGGGGAGGAGGGGCTTGCACGGCGATCCATTCCTTAGACACCGGATGTTCAAAACCCAGCTCACGGGCGTGCAGGCAAATGCTTTTGTTGGGAAGCGGCTCTGGAGCCCCGTATTTGAGGTCGCCTAGGATGGGGCATTTGAGCGAAGCCAACTGAACGCGTATCTGGTGTGGCCTTCCCGTCACAGGACGAACTTCTACCAGAAACTTGTGGGCGGCGCTTTTTAATAAAGAGTAGCTGAGTTCGGCGCGTTGGCTACCGGGCCGTTCTGAGGGATGGGCTTTGGTGATGTTTCTGGCCGCGTCTTTCACCAGCCAATGCACCAAGGTGCCACTTTCGGGCTGCGGCGCGCGCAGGGTTACTGCCCAGTATACCTTCTGCGTCTTGCGGGAACTGAACTGCTCGTTTAGGCGGGCCAGCGCTTTGGAGGTTTTCGCCAGTAAGACCACTCCGCTCACGGGCCGGTCCAGGCGGTGCACCACGCCCATGAACACGTTGCCCGGCTTCTGGTACTTCTCTTTGACGTACTCCTTGGCCAGTTCAGACAAAGGCTTGTCGCCGGTCTCATCGCCTTGTACCAACATGCCGCTCGGCTTGTTGACCACCAACACATGGTTGTCTTCAAACAGAACGTCTAGGGCAGGAGCAGGCATTGGCGTTTTTGGGTTATTTTCTGGAAAAGAGGCGAAAATCGGATTGTATTGCTAATTGCTGGTTGTTATTTTAAAAAGCAATCAACAATTAGCAATCAACAATTAATAGGCTTCTTCTTCAGTGGGAAAGTTGAGGGATTTTACGTCTTTGATATAATTGCCCACGGCGTTGGTGATGGTCTCGTGGAGTTCGGCGTAGCGGCGCAGGAAACGCGGTTTGAATTCCTTGGTAATGCCCAATAAGTCATGAATCACCAAGACTTGGCCGTCTACGTGCGGACCGGCACCAATGCCAATGATGGGGATGTGCAACTCAGCGGCAACGCGCTTGGCCAGGCTGGATGGGATCTTCTCCAGCACAATGGCAAAGCAACCCAGCTCTTGTAACAAGCGGGCGTCTTCCATGAGTTTCTCGGCCTCGGCCTCTTCTTTGGCGCGTACGGAGTAAGTCCCAAATTTATAAATGGACTGCGGGGTCAAGCCCAGGTGGCCCATGACCGGTACTCCGGCGCTCAAGATGCGAGTGATGGAATCTTTGATCTCAAAGCCGCCTTCCAGCTTGACGCCGTGCGCACCAGACTCTTTCATGATTCTAATGGCAGAGCGCAGGGCCTCAGAAGAGTTTCCTTGATAGGAGCCAAACGGCAAGTCTACTACTACAAAGGCTCTTTTCACGCCGCGCACCACAGAAGAGGCGTGGTAGATCATCTGGTCCAGCGTGATGGGGAGCGTGGTTTCATGGCCGGCCATCACGTTAGAGGCAGAGTCGCCCACCAGTAACACGTCTGTGCCGGCGGCATCCAGCAGGGTGGCCATGGAGAAATCATAGGCCGTGAGCATGGAGATCTTTTCGCCGCGCTCCTTCATGGTGTGCAGCTGGTGGGTGGTGACAATCTTTACCTCTTTCTGTACTGACATACGCTCCCGCCTGTTAATGTAGGCTACAAGCAAAGGTATAAAAAGAACCTTGGCACTAGAAAGCGTTTTTGCCCTGTTTTTCAGAAAACAGCCCAAAAACGAAAAAGCCACCGGTGTGGTGGCTTTTTCGTTTCTATTGGTACCTATAAGGGTTGGCGCTTCCGGTCCTGCGTATTCTCAGGTCTTGCAGAATAGAGGACTTGGCGTTAATGCTGATGTTGTACATCTGGTACGGTCCAAACGGTACCCAGTTGATGGACATTTGCCAGCAGTGTAGGTCTCGCATGATAGAGATGTTGGTATAGCTCAACATCTTGTTCTTGAAGTCATAGTTGGTGGTGTACGTGAAATTCCACTTTTCTGTGAGCGTCACAGAACCGTTGATCCCCGCAGAGGTGGCCACGTTTTCCAGACGGTTGTCTTCCAGGCTTCTGCCAAAGTTGGAGGTCAAATCAATGGCCAGCGTCCACGGGATATTAAAATCTACGTAGTCGGCGGCGGTCAAATCGCGCTGCAGGCTGGGCAGGTTGGTGGGCGGTGGAACTTTGGAGTCTTGTTGTTGCTTGCGGGCCGAGGGGTTCAGTTCAAAGCTGGTGTTAAAGTACAGGCTGGTGATTCTGGCAAAGTTAAATCCTCCCTCTTCTACCAGCAGGCGGTCAATTCTGCGGTTGTTCTGGTCATACTGGTACGGGTCCAGGATGGCGCCGGCCGTCAGCGGGAAGCTGTTGAACAGACGCGTGCTCAGGTCAATGTTGATGTTGGAGAGCTTGAACGAGTCGGCGGCAAAGTTGTAGGCAGAGCGTATGGCAAAGCGGTCAATCAAACTCACTTTCTTGAAGCCGCCGGCGCTGTCACCTTCGGTCTTTACTTTCATCTCCACGTTGTTGTCAATGCCAAAGGTCAAGGCGCTGGTCAGGCCGGGGGCGGGCACGTTTCCTTCCAATCCCTGGAAACGGGAAAGTAATTGGGTGTTGCCCCGGTCATCACTCTGCACGCGCTGGTAAAACCCAAATTCAGGCCGCCCGAAGTCCGGTCTGAAGCTATAGCCAAGGTTTGGCGTAAGGGTGTGCCGGATGGCCTGTACCTTTTTGCCTTTGAAGTTGGCGATGCCGTACACGTTGGTGGTAAAAGACAACCCACCTGAATATTGGTACGCCCTATGGAAGCCGCTCACCGTGTCTATCTTGAGCAGATTTGAATTTGGAATGGAGCTGTACGTGAATTTCTTGGTAAACCAGCTCTCGTTGTAAGATACGCTGGGCGTCAGCTTAAAATACTTGAACAGATTAATGGTCCCCAGGGTGATGGGAATGTCATGGTTAACGGTTAGGCGGGCGTTCCTGAAGATCTCAGACAGGTTGGTGCCATTGATGGCCAGCGTGGTGTCTCTTCTCTCTGAATCAAAGAAAGGATAGCCGGCGTTACCACCCTTAGAAATAGTGTTGGTCACGTTCTGGCGGGCGGTAAGGTTATACCCAATGCGTATGCCTTCAATCCAGCGACCCGTCAAGGTGCCGCCAAACCACTCAATGGGGCTTTGGCTGGCTACGCCCAAGCTGATGTCTGGCAACACAAAACTCATCACCTGTGCGGCTTCTGTAATGGTGGTGTCCTTTCCCTCCTTGGTTTTGTACGTGTAGGTGTTTACTCCCTGGCTCTGGCTCTGAGATAGGTTAATGCCATAATTGATAGGGGAGTTGGGGCTGCTCTTACGGTAAGAAACGTTGGAGTTAAACGCCGGACTCAAGGCCTGCTGCGCGCTGGTAGGGTTGCGCTGGTTAAAGAACTGGCTACCCGCGTTCACACTGGCAGAAAACTGTCCTTTACCCGGTCTGGTAATGGGCTGGTGGCTCCAGTTGATCCAAATGTCCCTGGAGTCTCCGGAGAGTCTGTATTCTTCATCCAGGCGGGCCACGTTCAGGTTCTCGGCGCCTTTGGTGTAGGAGTGGCGTAGGCTGAAGTTACCATTGAACTTGTAGCGGCTAATGTATTGTGACTGCACCTGCACGCCATACCCGCCCAGCGAATAGATGTCACCGGTAAAGCGCATGTCCATGTAATCATTCACGGCCCAGTAAAAGCCACCTTCGCGCAGGTAGAAGCCCTGTTGCACTGATTCGCCGAAGGAGGGAATAATTATGCCCGAACCGCGTTTCTGAGGAGAGGGAAAGAACCCAAACGGAAACCCGATGGGCGTGGGCACGTCTGCAAACACCAAATGAAAAGGCCCGGCCACCACACGGTCATTGGGAATCACCTTCATCTTGGAGGCCTTTATGTAAAAGTGCGGGTGCTCCAGATTACAGGTGGTGTACCGCGCGTGGCGGCCGTAAATCTCATTGAGCTCGTTTTTCTTGATGGTCTCCGCATGAATGAAACCTTCGCCCTGCGTGGTCACGGCGCCAGAGACTTTCCCCTTTTTGGTTTTGTAGTTGTAGACAATGCGCTGGGCCTGGTAGGTCTCGGCCCCGTTCTTGAACAGGGGCTTCTCCTGGAGTACGCCGGCAGAATCTAAAAGGCCTTCTGCAGTGAGGGTATTGGTTTTCCAGCTGATCTGGATGTAGGCGGCGTCCAGGGCAATCTCTCCATAATCAATGTGGGCCTGGCCATACAAATGCATGATCTGGCTGATGGCGTCATACCTGATGGAGTCTTTGGCCTTATAATTGATAGTGGTCTCAATGGCACCTGTACGGGCCTTGGCCGTGTCTTTGACAGACACAGAAAGGGAGTCTGGACGGGCCGGACGAACCTGGGCCATACCCTCCAAACTGGTGAATACGGCAGCTAGAACCAGGAGGGCAACTGCTAAAAACTGGAGGGATCGCTTCTGATTCAAGTAGAATTTTTGTTGTTTTGTACTTATTAGTACAAAGTTATTAACTATAGCTTTTAACTAACGATACTCGTGAAAAATATTGTCTCCGGTTGCCTGCTTGTTTTTTTGCTTCTCCCATCCTTTACGCCAGCTAAACGGAAAGAGGTAGCCGTGCGCACTGTGGTGATAGACGCCGGCCATGGCGGCAAAGATGTGGGGTGCAATGGTAAGTCTGCCTACGAAAAACACGTGGCCCTGGCCGTAGCCTTGCAACTAGGCAAGCAGATAGAACAGAACAACCCCGACGTAAAGGTAATCTATACGCGCAAAGATGACACCTTTGTGGAGTTGATAGACCGCGCCGGCATTGCCAATAAAAATCACGCGGACTTATTTATTTCCATCCACTGCAACTCGGGGCCAAGTGCTGCCTACGGCACAGAAACCTACACCATGGGGCTGCACACGTCAAACGGCAACCTGGCCGTGGCCAAGCGGGAGAACTCCGTAATCTTGCAGGAAGACAACTACAAAGAGAACTACGGCGGCTTCAATCCCAACTCGCCGCAGAGTCATATTCTGTTCAGCCTGTACCAAAGCGCGTACATTGACAACAGCCTTCGGTTTGCCCAGAAGGTAGAAAAACAATTTAAAAGCAAGTTGGGTCGTTCCAGCAGAGGCGTGAAGCAGGCGGGCTTTCTGGTGTTGTGGAAATCTGCCATGCCCAGCGCCCTCATTGAAATAGGATTCCTGACCAATCCTACGGAGGAGAAGTTCCTCAACGATAAATCCAACCAATCGTATATGGCTTCAGGCATATACCGGGCCTTCAAAGAGTACAAGCAAGAACTCGAGGCCATGAACTAACCAACCCCAAACTGTGAATTTATCCAAAGAACTCAAAGTAGCGTTGCTGGGCCTTGTAGCCGTAGCAGCACTCTACGTGGGCTTCCTCTTCTTAAAAGGCTCCAGCGTCTTTTCCTCTTCGCGTACGTTCTACGTCACTTATAAAAGCGTGTCGGGCCTTACGGTGTCCAACCCCGTCATCTTGAACGGCCTCAACGTGGGCATTGTGAAGGAAATGACCCTGCAGCCCGCCAAAGGCAACCAGGTGGTGGTGACCGTAGAAATCAATGAAGACATCCAGATTGGTGACTCAACGGTGGCCATGCTGGTGAGCTCAGATTTGCTGGGCGGCAAGGCCATAGAACTGTACATGGGCCAGAACAAGCGGCAGTATGATGGAGGCGAGAACCTTATTCCGTTTGTGAAGGAAAGCATCACAGACTTGTTTGCGTCAAGGGCCATGCCAGTGCTGGACACCGTAGACTCTACCCTCATCCGGTTAAATTCCTTCCTGGACAAAGACGCCAAGCGCAGCATTCAATCCATCTTAATGAACGCTGAGGCCACCTCAGAAGCCATTAGGGCCATGACCATGGCCAACCAGGGCAACATCAACCAGATTGCCGGCAACCTGGCCCAGCTTACCGCGCAACTGCAGAACACAGAGAAGAAATTCAGCCAACTGGCGTCTAACCTTAATGAGATCACAGACACCATTGATGTGCAGACCATGAACCAAACCATCCGGAACATGAACGCCACCGTGACCGAGGCGCAACTGGCCATGAAGCGGTTCAATGAAAGCAACGGATCTCTGAACAAGTTCATGAACGATGACTCTCTGTACCGCAACCTCAACGCCTCCAGCGCCAGCCTGAACGCCCTGCTCATGGATTTGAAAGCCAATCCTAAGCGCTACGTGCACTTCTCCCTCATTGGCGGCGGCACTAAAGTAGACAAGGCAGAGAACGTGAAAGAGGCCACCAAGGTGAAGAACGCCAACACGGTGGAGAAGGCCGGCACCATTGAAGAAGTAGAAAAGAAATAGGTAACCTATTACCCCATAGAAGCGTTTTTGGCTTGTTTTCATGAAAACAGGCCAAAAACGCTTTTTGTTTTTATACAGGAAACAATAGGCTAACAATTGTTAGGCTTTCTGCATAATCCTTATATTTGTCCATAGCCCGCAACGGGTAAATTCACCAACTACCGTACTCTTCCCGCATGGATTTAGAATTCAATAAGAACGAAGACGCCTTAAAGCAGCTTTGTTTTCAGCTCCGGAGCAAACACCAGAAAGTGGCCTTGGGCGGTGGCGAGAAAGCCATTGCCAAGCAGCATGAAAAAGGTAAGCTTACCGCCCGTGAACGCATCCAGTACCTGATTGATGAGGACTCTGAGTTCTTAGAAATAGCCGCTTTTGCCGGCGAAGGCATGTACCAGGAGTACGGCGGTTGCCCCGGCGGCGGTGTAGTGGCTGGCATTGGGTATGTGAAAGGCCGTCAGTGCATGATTGTGGCCAATGACGCCACCGTGAAAGCGGGTGCCTGGTTTCCCATTACCGCCAAGAAAAACCTGCGCGCCCAGGAAATTGCCATGGAAAACCGCCTGCCAGTCATTTACCTGGTAGACAGTGCCGGCGTGTTTCTGCCCATGCAGGACGAGATTTTCCCGGACAAAGAGCACTTCGGGCGTATGTTCCGCAACAACGCCATCATGAGCTCTGAAGGCATTGTGCAGATTTCTGCCATCATGGGTTCTTGCGTGGCGGGTGGAGCCTATCTGCCCATCATGAGCGATGAGGCCATGATTGTAGAAGGAACGGGTTCTATCTTCTTGGCCGGTTCTTACCTGGTAAAAGCTGCCATCGGGGAGACCATTGACAATGAAACCTTGGGCGGCGCGTCTACCCATTCAGAAATATCTGGCGTAACGGATTATAAATTTGAAACCGATCAGGAGTGTCTGGACCACATCCGGAACATCTTTGACAAAATGGGCGACAACCCAAAGGCAGGTTTCAGTAGAACAGAGCCTGCCGCACCAAAGCTAGACCCCCAGGAAATCTACGGCCTTCTGCCCATGGACCGCGTGAAGCCCTATGACATGATGGACATCATCCTGCGCATGGTGGACAACTCTGAGTTTGAGCCTTACAAGGACTTATATGGCCAGAGCTTGATCTGCGGCTTGGCCCGTATTGACGGTTGGGCCGTGGGCATTGTAGCCAACCAACGCAAGATTGTTAAAAGCAAGAAAGGCGAGATGCAGATGGGCGGCGTGATCTACTCAGACTCTGCAGACAAGGCCGCGCGCTTTATCATGAACTGTAACCAGAAGAAAATTCCGTTGGTGTTCTTGCAAGACGTGTCGGGCTTTATGGTAGGTAGCAAGGCAGAGCACGGCGGTATCATTAAAGACGGCGCGAAGTTGGTAAATGCCATGAGCAATTCTGTGGTGCCAAAATTCACCATCTTAATTGGCAACAGCTACGGCGCTGGTAATTATGCCATGTGCGGCAAAGCCTATGACCCACGCCTGATTTACGCCTGGCCAACCGCGCAACTGGCGGTGATGAGTGGAGCTTCAGCGGCGAAGACCTTGTTGCAGATTCAGGTAGCCTCCCTCAAATCCAAAGGCGAAGTCATCACCCCAGAAGCCGAGAAAGAGTTGTTGGATAAAATCACTGCCCGCTACAATGAGCAGCTGAGCCCGTACTACGCAGCCTCAAGACTGTGGGTAGACGGCATCATTGATCCTCTGGAAACCCGCAAGGTGATCTCCATGGGCATTGAAGCCGCCAACAACGCGCCCATCACCAAACCCTTCAACGTAGGCGTTATTCAAACTTGATTGTGAGAATTAGAAATTAAAAATTATGAATTAGAATTGGCGCGCTTCCTTTCCTAGCCGTATTCTCTTTCATATTGTCAACTATAATTTCTAATTTTTCATTTCTAATTTTTAATTGAATACGCAGTTTTGACAAACAAAGAATTAAAGGCGCTGATTTCGCTGTTGGATGATGAAGACCCAGATGTGGTGGCGCATGTGCATGGCCGCATTGTGGAGCTGGGGGAGACCATTACGCCTTTTCTGGAGGAAGCCTGGGAAGAAAGCCTGGACCCCGAACATCAGAAAAAGCTGGAAGACCTCATCCATGATCTTCAGTTTGAGGCCCTGCACCGGCGCCTGAAGGAGTGGAAAGAGGAGGGCGCCGAGGACCTGCTCAAAGGCATGTGGCTGGTGAACACCTACCAGTACCCAGATGTGCGCATGGAGGACGTCATGAAGATCATTGGGGAGCTGCACTATGAGGTCTGGGTTCAAGTAAAGCCCGAGATGCATCCCTACGACCAGGTTAAGGCTTTGAACCACGTTCTGTTCAAGCTGCAGCATTTTTCTGCCAACACCAAGAACTTTCATGCGCCCACCAATTCCATGCTGTACCAGGTGTTGGAGAGCAAGCGCGGCAATCCATTGACCCTGTGCGTGATTTACATGACCATGGCCCAACGGATGGGGTTGCCGGTGTACGGCGTGAACCTGCCCAACCTCTTCATCCTGACGTACAAAAGTGAGGTGGTGCCGCAGTTTTACATCAATGTTTATAACCGGGGGCTCATCCTCACTAAGAATGACATTGACAACTACATCCTGCAACTCAACCTGAACCCGGTAGACATTTTCTATGAACCCTGCGCGCCCATAGACATTGTGCGGAGGGCCCTCCGGAATCTGTCCATGTCCTATGAAAAACTGAACGACCCTGAGAAGGCCACCGAGATTGAGAAGTTGTTAGACGTGCTTGCTGATGATCCTGTTGATGAGGCAGAGGACGAAGACTCTGATGATTCTGAGGGGAGCGAAGATTGGGAAGACTAGCGTTTTTTGCCTGTTTTCCAGAAAATAGCCCAAAAACGGAGAAGCCACCCTTGCACAGGGTAGCTTCTCCGTTTTTGGTGTCATACGCATGGCCGGTAGAGTGGTGATGAATCCTCTGATTCCCGGTGCTTCCTCCTTGTTCTGAACCTCAAAATGCGTATCTTACCTTGCTGAGAAGGCCGGTAGTCTGTTCTATGAGAAAGAGTTATACGCGTTTTACGTTTCTGTATTCTGTGCTTGCTTTTGCCTGCAGCTTCTGCCTGGCAGGGCAGCCAGCGTGGGCGCAAATTCCTTCTGCCAGAACAGTAGTGAATTCCAAACTGGCCCCAGCGCTTAGAACAGGCAACCGCTCACATGTACACACCGCGCTGCGGGTGCAGGTAAAAGATGCTGCCGCTTTCAAAAAGTGGGCTACCCAGTACCTGCCAGCTGCCTCTGACCCCGTGTCTACTACGCTTCCGGCAGTGTATCTGGTAAAAGGAGTAACCGCAGGTGATGTTCAGAAGCTGGCACTGTGCCCCTGGGTAACGTACGTAGACGTGCCCAACCGGCGTGCCCAAGAAGAAAGCTATCTGCAAAA
Organism: Nibribacter ruber; assembly: GCF_009913235.1. NCBI lineage: Bacteria > Pseudomonadati > Bacteroidota > Cytophagia > Cytophagales > Hymenobacteraceae > Nibribacter > Nibribacter ruber. The sequence continues at coordinate 3,795,333 of NZ_CP047897.1, forward strand.
CGCTGATTTCAGGGTGAACCGGGTGACGGCCTTGCATTCTCTGTTTCCAGACATCCACGGCAAGGGCTTAACGGTTTCTGTGAAAGAACAGCCCTTTGACACCACAGACATAGATTTCAAGGCCCGGGTAAAGTCCTCTGCTGCCTTCCAGAAGACGGTAACGCCCCACGCCACGGCCATGGCTACGTTGGTGGCGGGCGCCGGCAATACAGCCGAAGCGTCACGTGGAGTGGCCTGGCAAAGCTCTCTCACCTCTTCAGACTTCACCAACCTTGCACCAGATGATACAGAAGAGTTAAAGCGCCAGCAAGTGAGCGTTCAAAACCATTCTTACGGCGTGGGAGTGGAGAATTATTATGGCCTGGAAAGCCAGGCCTATGACCGGCAGAGCCTTCAGATGCCCACCTTGCTGCATGTGTTTTCATCAGGGAACTCCGGGAACAAGGCTGCTACCGAAGGGCCGTACGCCAGCACCAGTGGCTTTGCCAACTTAACGGGTCAGTTCAAGGTTTCCAAGAATACATTGAGCGTAGGGGCCATTGATACGTCTGGGCAGGTCAGCATCTTGAGTTCCAGAGGACCCACCTATGACGGTCGCATCAAGCCAGAGGTGGTAGCCTTTGGCGAAGCGGGTACCTCAGAGGCGGCCTCGGTGGTGTCAGGGATCGCGCTGGTGGTACAAGATGCCTATAGAAAGCAAAACAATGGTGCCCTGCCGCCTTCAGAATTAGTGAAAGCAGCCATCATCAATGCAGCCGATGACAAGGGTGCCCCGCAGGTAGACTATGCCGCGGGCTTTGGCAACGCAGACGCGCTAGGCGCCGTGCAGGCTATCGTAGAACGCCGCTATGCCAGCACACAGGTAAGCCAGGGTGCCACCCAAAGCATCAGGTTGACCGTTCCGAAGGGGATGGGGCAGGTAAAGGTTACCTTGGTATGGTCAGATAAAGAAGGAACGCCCGGCACTGACAAAGCACTGGTAAACGACTTGGACCTGGTGATAAAAGAAACCGCGGCTAACCGCCAGTGGCTACCCTGGGGCTTAAGCGTGTATGCCCATAAAGATTCTTTACAAGCACCCGCGCGCAGAAAAGCAGATCACCTCAACAACGTAGAGCAAGTGACCATTGCCCAACCGGCCGCCGGGGAATATGAGATACAAGTGACCGGGTACCAATTGGAGGGTGGCCAGCAATCCTTTAGCGTAGTGTATGAGTATGAAAAGGCGTTTACCTGGGCCTACCCGTTTAAAGACAGCCACCTGGAAGCAGGGCAGACGTCTCGGCTGCGCTGGTTCACGCCTGTAAAGAGCGGCGCCACCGCTACCCTTGAGTTTAGATACGCTGGTAGTGCAGAGCCTTGGCAGACGCTTAAGGAAGGTGTGATGTTGGACCAAGAGGCCGTAGATGTGGCTTTGCCAGATACCACTGCCTTGGCAGAGCTGAGAATGGTAATAGGCGCTGCCACGTATGAGACTGGCACTTTTATGCTCAGTCCTATGCTTGCGTTACAGGTAGGCTACCAATGCGGAGACGAAGTGATGTTTTTCTGGCCGTCGGCGCCAGGGGCGGAGGCGTATCAGGTGTATGTGCTGGGCAACCAGTTCATGGAACCACTTGCCCAGACCAGGGACACTGTTTTCGCCTTCAGAAAGAGCCAATACCAGGCGGTGCAGTATGCGGTGGCACCCATGGTGCAGGTTAAGTTGGGCGCCAGAAGCTTTACCAAAGACTATACCCTGCAGCCGGTAGGTTGTTACGTGACCAGTTTCCTGCCCAAGTACTTCGTGTCAGATACCGTGCTGCTAGACCTCCAGATTAGCACCAGCTACGGCCTGGCCGCCATGTATCTTGAAAAGAGAATAGACGGTGAGTTCAAGGTTATGCAGCCTATAGCGCTGGGATCCAAGACAGACTTTGCCCTGCAGGATTTGGCTCCAGCGGCAGGGTGGAATGAGTATCGTGTCAAACTCGTCACCCAAAGTGGAGCTACCTTTTACAGCCAGGCTGAAGGGCTTTTCTACACGCCAGATTCTTTTATTCAAGTATACCCCAATCCGGTGTTGGCCGGCCAAGACTTGCAAATCATTACCAATAGCAGCGACATCAATACCATTTTTATCTATGACCAGGTGGGTCGGTTGGTGCGAGAGTACGCACAAGACGGGGCCATAAAAGTAATAGAGACCAAAGGACTCAGGCCCGGCGCTTATTTCATTAAGGTGCTTTCTCCGTCGGGCAACCTCACCCAAGCCAAAGTGATTCTCCTTTAACTTCCTTTGTATTGAGATGCCCTCGTTTTTGGCCTGTTTCTTGGAAAAGAGGCCAAAAACGAAGCCTCGTTTACCTTGACGCATGGGTGGTTTACTTTCAGACTATAGCTTTGAAGCAGGAAGGGTCCCCTAAAGAATGGGTGCTACCGGTTGTGAAAGGGTTAGTTGATAGGGAAGTGGTCATAGTAGGAAGGTCCTTTAGATGACCTCGGGTTATTGAAGTTACCAGCGAAGGGAGCTATGGTGCTGCATTGAATTGAAAGTCAGTATTCGAGTATGGCGGTGCCGGGCTTCACTTTGCGTTCAGTTCCTGTATAGCAGCTTTTTGGTGAATACAAAAAAAAAATCGGCCTCCAGATATCTGGAGGCCGATTTTTTCGGGGGTAAGTTACGTGACTACTAGTACAGGTAGTTAAGAGCTGTTACGTCATTTGAGTTAAACGGACGGTTCTGGCCAGAGCCAATGCACGCCAGCATCCAAGAAGTAGCATCAGCGGTAGTTGGAGTGCCTGGGATATTGATAGCGCCAACGGTAGAAGCTCCTTCATTGGTGTAAGAACCACCGCAAGAATAAGACCGGTCCATGTAATCTGTGTGACGGAAGCCAATGCAGTGACCAATCTCGTGGGCCAGGATGGTGGTGAACCAGCTCTGGTTAGGGTTGGTGCCAATGTAACGTGTGGCAATCAGAATTTGGTTATGAGGATTACCCGTTGAGGTTGGGAAACCGGCAGAAGCCAAATACTGGGCAGACTTAGGAGCTGCTTTCAGGTAGATTTCGCCACCAGAAGAGATGCGCGTCATTTTGATCAACAAGTTCTGGGCATTGTAACGGGCAATGGCCGCGTCCAAAGCAGTCACATAAGTAGAAGGCAAAGACGGGTCAATTGACAAGGTGATGGTACGGCCAGTGCCAGCGTTCACCAGGTTGGTGGTGCGGTACTGCTCTGTCTCACCTACGCGCAGAAATTTCTGATCATGTTGGGCGTTCAGTTGAGCATCTGTTAACAAGATGTCTCCTTCTACCAGGTAACCACCTTCTACAGCCTTTACGTCTGTAGTCCCGAAGCCCATTTCATAGATTTTCGCCAATGTTTCTTTGGACACAGATGCTTTATCTACTACGGCTTCTTCATCAGTGGAACAAGAAGAGAAACCAAGAACTAGGGCAACAGCGGCCAGTTTAAGTGAGTAATTTAATTTCATACTGAGTTTTGTTAGAGAGTTGTTAGAAAGTGAATTGTTTGTTTGAATTGTTTGAAAGGATTTTGGAACGGTACTGCGCTTTGTCTAAAATAATATGAGCCTTTTAATGGTGAATGATCTTAATTTATGTTTCAAGAAATTTATCTGAAAACACTGTATCATCTTCCAAATAGAATTAGAAGAAATCAGGCATTAATAAACGTGTAATGGGAGAGGACCTTAGGATTTAAAAAAGCGTCCTAAAAGTTGGCTGCAGCAGCTTGTACGTAGTGACTAAGCAAAAGATACGGTGCTGGCGAAAAAAAATAAAAAAATATTTTGGAGCTGCCAAATGCAGGCAATAAAGTGCCAAGGTGAGTTTTTTGTCTCACCTGGAACCTTATTGCCTGTTTAGGAAATTAGCTTTTAAATTAGGCTAATTGAGGTCAATAAACTCTAAGAATTAATACAGATAATTAAGAGCCGTGCGGTCATTGGTGTTGAACGGACGGTTCTGGCCGGTAGCCACACAAGCCAACATCCATGAAGTGGCGTCTGCCGTGGTAGGCGTGCCTGGGATGTGGATGGCACCTACGGTAGAGGCACCTTCATTGGTATAAGCACCGCCGCAAGAGTAAGAGCGGTCCATGTAATCAGTGTGACGGAAACCAATGGTGTGGCCTAATTCGTGGGCCAAAATGGTAGCCAGATAGTTGGTGCCAGGGCTGCTGCCCAGGTAGTCAGAGTTGACCAATACCTTGTTGTATGGGTTGCCACCAGACGGGAAACCGGCAGATGCCAAGTAAGAAGAACCGGTTGGAGCCTTGGATAACAAGATGTTATAACCGGAAGACACTCTGCGGAATCTAACCAACAGGTTTTCTGCGTTGTATCTCCGGATAGCCTCATCTAAGGCCGTCACATAAGAACTAGGCAGAGACGTGGTGATGGCTACGTTAATGGTACGGCCACTGCCCACGCTCACCAGATTGGAGGTACGGTACTGCTCTGTGTCACCCACGCGCAAGAACTTAGCGTCTTGTTTGGTGTTCAATTGCTCGTCGGTCAACATAATATCGCCCTCTACCAGGTAACCACCGTCAACGGCTTTTACATCTGTAGTGCCAAAGCCCATTTCATAGATCTTGGCTAGGGTTTCTTTAGAAACTGAGGCTTTTTCTACTACAGCCTCTTCTTCTTGTGAACATCCTGTGTTACCCAGAACAAGGGCCACAGCGGCAATTTTGAATGCGTAATGTAATTTCATAATTGTTAGGGGTTTGTTGAAAGATGAGCCTATGTTAAAGAGAAAAAAATGTATTGTCAAACTTTTTTTTAAATTAATTATAAAATATGCCCCTGGATTAAAAAATGATTGATGAGTGGAATTGATGCAAGAATGATTGTTAGGCAAATCGGCTATTAAAGTTTCGTGTACTTACATATAGTTGGCAATTAAATGATAAATAAATCAGGATAAATGTGGGTCTTAATTGTGCGCAATAGGTTATTAATTGAAAGTTTTTATGTTACTTTTTAAGTGATAATTTCCTTGTTTTACTAAGAAAGTAGTTGTTGAAGGTTGATGAAAGTGGGGTAAAACGGGGCTAGGCTCTACAATGGAGGCATGATGGCGGTTAACAAAAAAAGGCCATCCTGTTACGGATGGCCTTTTTTTGTTTAAAAGAAAAATGTGAGGAATTAAAACTTCTTAATCATACAGCCGGTGGGCCTTATTTCTGCGGTGGTGACAGGTCTTCCGGCCAGAGCATTTTCTAAGGCATTCTTCAAGTAAAATTCCTTGGCGTAGGCCTCTACCTGGGGGTTGTCATCAATGGCGCCTTTGTACTTCAGGTAAAACCCGTCAGGGGAGTTCTGCAACACAAACACCTCCGGCGTTTTGACCGCGCCAAACTGCTTGCTCACCTTCTGTTGATTGTCCAAGAGGTACGGCATAGCAGAAACGCTGGTATCTACCTGTTCAGAAAGCTCCTTGATGGTGTCACCGCCTTCTTCTAAACCAATGGCTGGGTTCACATAGATAAACTTTACGCCCTTGCCCGCATACGTATTGGCCAGGGTCTGCAACCGGCCGTCATAGAGTTTGGCATAGGGACAGTTCTTGCTTGTGAACACTACCACTACCACCTGGGCGTCTTTGAACTGTGACAGAGACATGGCCTGGTCTTTGGTGTTTTTTAGCGTGAAGTCCGCCACCTTGGCGCCTATCTTATAGCCCGTCTGTGCCAATGCAAGACCGCTGATGAGCAGACCAAGGGAAAGGGTAAAAATGCGTTTCATATTCTTATAGGTTAATTAGCTCTTACTGTGAAAGCGGGGCTAGTACATAAGTGAGCACAAACTCCCGGCTAATCTGGTAATGGACGGTATAGGTAAGTGTTTTTTCTGGAACTGCCACGGTGCCTCCAAAACGGCCAGCCGGTGCTTTTTCAAAATCCTCTACCAGCAACTGCCTCCTGAAATCCAATTGGCGCCGCGCATATACTTTGTACAACGTTTCTTTTGCGCTCCAATATACGTGCATCTTCTCTTCGTCGGCCTGCAGGAAGCTCAGTTCCTGCTCGTTCAGGAACCTGTGTGCCGCCCGCTGCACTTTCTTACCAATGATTTCAATATCTATGCCAACTTCATGAGTAGCAGAAAGAAGTACGGCCGCCCAGGACCCGGAGTGGGTGATGGAAACCTGCACATCGGCACCCTGCAGGTACGGCTGTCCGGTTTCCTGCTTTTGCAGCAGAACGGCGGGGTGGCCCAGTTTCTCCAGCAACAGCGCCACCAGCAACCTGGAGGCCAGCCATTCCCTACGGCGGGCTTCGGCCTTGAAAAAGGGCAGTTCTGTAGCCGGGCGTAGACTCAATAATTGAAATGTCAAGTCCTCTACGTCTTCCTGTATCTGCCAGATGCCCAGCACGGTGTTTTCATCTATGGTATGGATGTGGTGCAGCGGCATAGGAGCAGGGCGAGAGAAAGAAGGTGGTTTTTGGCCTGTTTTTGGTAAATTTAGCCAAAAATAGCATTCATCCTTTTTCAGGTTCTACATGGCCAGTCCGTTTCAGGTTCAGAAGATTGCCACCCTCACCGGGCACCGTGACTGCGTGTACACGGTAGAAGGCGCGGCGCAGGCGCATCAGTTCTTTTCTTCAGGGGCAGACGGCATGGTAGCCCTGTGGGACCTGACCCAGCCAGACACGGCCCAGCTGGTGGCCAAGGTAAGCAGTTCCGTCTATGCGCTCAAGTACCTGACCAGTCAGAACTGGTTGCTCATAGGGCACAACCAGAACAGCCTGGAGGTGTTAGATCTGGAGCAGAAAGCCATCCATAAAACTATTCCGCTGCCGGCAGCTGCTTCCATTTTTGACATTCAGGTGAATGTGGAGCTATCCCTGGCGTACGTGGGCTTAAGCAACGGGTCTCTGGTAGTCATTGACCTGGAAAAATTAGAGGTAACCGCGTCTTTGCTGCTTTCAGAAAAGAGCGTACGGAGCATTGCCGTGCACCCAGAAGGCAAGGAGCTGGCCCTTGGCTTAAGCGATCATAGAATTTTAATCCTGGACGCGCAGACGCTGGCCGTAAAGCAGACACTGGAAAGCCATACCAATTCTGTCTTCACGGTCGTCTATTCTCCCAACGGGGAGTACCTGATTAGTGGCAGCCGGGACGCTCATCTAAAAGTTTGGCAAGTACGCCAGAACTACCAGGAACATGCCAGCATCATTGCGCACCTGTTCACCATCAACCACATCACGTTCCACCCCAACGGGCGACTTTTTGCCACTTGCAGCATGGACAAGTCCATTAAAATCTGGGACGCTGAAACGTTTAAACTATTGAAAGTGATTGACAAAGCCCGCCACGCTGGTCATGGCACCTCGGTCAACAAATTGTTTTGGTCGGGTCATTGGAATCAGTTAGTTTCGTGTAGCGATGACCGCAGCATATCGGTTTGGGCCTTAACTTTGAAGGAATTATGAAGATTACACCGTTAGAAATAAGACAGAAGACGTTTGAAAAGGCGTTTAGAGGGTTGGACAAAGATGAGGTTCAGGCGTTTTTATTAACTCTTTCACAACAGTGGGAAAAGCTTCAGGACGAGAACAAAGACCTGAAGATGAAGCTGGAAGTAACCGGCCGCGAAGTGCAGAAAATGCGCGAGGTGGAGTCATCGCTGTACAAAACCTTGAAAACCGCCGAAGACACCAGCAACAGCATGGTGGAGCAAGCTTCTAAGGCCGCTGACCTGCAAGTGCGTGAGGCTCAGCTAAAAGCAGACCAATTGCTGGACGCCGCCCGCCAGAAAGCCCGCGCGGTGGTAGATGCCGCCTACCAGCAGGCAGACAAGACCATTGCCGACATGCAGGCCGAGGTGAAGCATCTGGAGCAGGATTACCTGCGCCTGGAAGACTACCTGGAAGGCATGGTGCGCGACTTGCAGAACATGGCCGCCGACGCCTTGGAGAAAGTAGAGAAGACCAAATCCAAACCAAAAGCCGCCATAGGAAGTATCTTATCTAGAGCCGCGCAGGCAAAAGCCCAGCGCCCTAACCAAGATAATGATACGTTTATGAACGCCTTAGCAACCCCAACGATAGAGACAGCCGCGCCAATCGCCCTGCCTGCCTCAGCTTTTATTGACCAGCCATTGGCCCAGCAGATTGGCGGCGGCGGAAGCCGTGAGTCCATTCCGGCCACGCCGGGTACGTTCCCAACCCCGCACATGCCTGACCCAACGCCAGACGTGCACCCAAGAACGCCGGAGATTGTGCCACCAACCCCGCATGTGCCTTCTACGCCTTCGCCTAAGCCAGAGATTGAGGAGCCTAGACCAGACACGGTGCCTGCACCCAAGCCCTCTCCGGTAGAAAATCCTGAGCCAGAGCGCGAGCAGCCGTTGCCTACCCAGCCAGAAGTACAGCCTCCGGGAACGCACAAGGCTGAGCCAGCCGTAGCCGCAACGGCTGATGGCGGTTCTTTCTTTGATGACATCGCGTAAGTAAACCTATGGGGCAAGTGGCACTGGAAGGCATGGAGTTTTTTGCCTTTCATGGATTCTCTGACGAGGAGCAGAAAATAGGAAACCGCTACGGTGTAGACATCTCCATTGAGACAGACTTACAAGCCGCCGCCGTTTCTGATGACCTGCAAGACACCGTGAACTATGTAACGCTGTACCAACTGGTGCAACAGGAGATGGCGGTTCCCGCGCGGTTGTTAGAACACGTGGGGCATAGAATCATGGAGCGGGTCTTTCAGGCATTTCCGTTTGTGCAGCTGGCCCGGGTGAGCGTCTCCAAATTCAATCCACCACTGGGAGGCATCTGCCACAAGTCTAAAGTCACCCTGGAACGAAAGCGATAAAGAAAACCACCGTTTTTAGCCTGTTTTCCAGGAAATAGCCCAAAAACGAATATAAAAGAGAAGCCCCGCCTAAATGCATCTAGGCGGGGCTTCTCTTTTATATGTTGTAAAGTTGAACGGAAATAGCTGCTTGTTAATGCAGATTCTACACATGAAGATTGCCCGAACAATAAATCGAGGTAGGGAGCAGTCTTCTGGAAAGTTCGATTAGATGTGGACCTTTGCCAAATGCAGATTCTCCGCTTGAGGATTGCCCAAACGAGAGTTTGAGGCAGCGAGCGTAGCCCAGAAGAGGGGTGTTAACATCAGCAGGAGAAACCAAGGCGCGGGAGACAAGGTAGTGCCTGGTCTCAACCTTCTCTGCAACGGCACCCCCCCATCCTAATCTTCTCCCTGAGGGAGAAGAGGCTACACTATTTCGTTTTTGGCCTGTTTTCCGGAAAACAGGCCAAAAACGCTGGCTCCTCTTCTTAATGGCCTCTTCCCCGGCCCCGGCCGTTGCCTCTTCGTTCTAGTTCTTCTTCCAGGTCGGCTTGCCAGTCGCGGTTTTTGTCTTTCTTTTTGCCTTTGCGTTTGAACAGGTCTTTTAGTTTTCTGCCGCCGCGTTTGAAGAGATCGTCTATGCCGTGGTCTTCTTCCTGGTACACGGGTTCTACCGGAACGGGCGGTTGGTACGGCGGGCAGTTGAGGTACATGCTGTACTGGGCGGGCAGGGCTGGGAACTGACTATGCGCCATTTTGCGAAAGTCACGTTCCTTGGTAAGCCGCTGGAAGAAGCCCGCCCAGATGGGAAGCGCCGTATTTGAGCCTCCGCCCAGTTCCAAATCCCGGAACCTTATGCGCCGGTCCTCGCCGCCCACCCAGGCACCTGCCACTAAGTCCGGGGTAAAGGCCACAAACCAGCCATCGGCTTGGGATTGGGTAGTACCAGTTTTGCCGGCTATGTCCATGTCCAGACCATATTCACTGCGCAGACGGCGGCCGGTGCCCTCATTGATGACGCTTTCCAGCATGGGACGCAGCAGCGAAGTGGTTTGGCTGGAGAGTACTTTCTGGCCCATTCCGTCCTGGTTGGTCTGGTCTAGCAGCACCCGGCCTGTCCTGTCTACAATGCGCAGCAGGTAGCGTGGTTTTACCTGATAACCTCCATTCGCGAAGGAGGCGTACGCGGCCACCATTTCATACAAGCTGGCATCGGCGGAGCCTAGGGCGAGCGCTGGCGTATTGGGTAACTCGCCCTGCAAGCCAAGGTTTTTAGCCACGGTTATCACCTGGGGAAGCCCCACCTGCAAGGCGGCGTTCACGGCTACGGTATTCACAGACTTGGCCAGAGCGCCCTGCATGGAGTAAGCTCCACCGTACACATCGTCTGAATTGCGCGGCGACCAGTTCTCATACTCAGGGAACACGCGCCGGTCGTTGGGGAAGTAGGAGCACGGCGAGATGCCGCGTTCCATGGCGGCGGCGTACACGAACGGCTTGAACGTGGAACCCACCTGACGCTGCGCCCGCACGTGGTCATATTTAAAGAAGGAGTGGTTAATGCCGCCCACCCAGGCCCGTACGTAGCCGCTCTTGGGTTCCATGGCCAAAAAGCCCGCGTTCAGATACCGCATGTAGTGCCTGATAGAATCCATGGGCGAGATGGTGCGGGTTTCCTCGCCGCGCCACCTGAACAGCTTCATGGGGACCGGCGTGCTGAAAATCTCGTCTATCTCTTCGGCAGACTTGCCCTGGGCCACCAGCCGTTTGTAGTGGAGAGACCGTTGTTTGGCGGCCGTCAGGATTTCGGGCTGACCCGACCAAGGCGCTTTCTTGCCCCAGTGCTTGTCAAAGTCTACCTGCAGGGCGTACATGCGGCGCTTGAGGGCGGTTTCTGCCGCGCGCTGGGCACGGGTGTCTAGAGTGGTGTAAATCTTGAGGCCGTCTGTGTAAAGGTTATAGTGGCCGCCGTCGGGCTTCTCCTGCAGGGCAGCCCACTTGGTGAGTTCTTCGCGCAGGTGCTCCCTGAAATAGGTGGCCAGGCCGCTGTTATGCGAATACAGGTTATACTCTAGTTTGAGCGGTTTGCCCTGAAGCACTATTTTTTGATCCTCTGGAAGATAGCCGTACTTAGTCATTTGGGCCAGTACCACGTTGCGGCGCTGTTTAGACCGGTCTGGGTGGATGCGGGGGTTGTAAGTGGTAGTGGCCTTGAGCATGCCAATGAGCGTGGCCGCCTCTTCGGTTTTCAAAGAATCTGCCGAGGTATTGAAAAAACGCCGCGCCGCCGATTCTATGCCATACACGTTGCCGCCCATGGGCACGGTGTTGAGGTACAGTTCCAGAATTTCCTGCTTGTTGTAGACAGACTCCAGCCGCTTGGCCAGAATCATCTCGCGCAGCTTGTTCACGGGCATGGACAAAAAGCCCACGTCCTTTCTGGGATACAGGTTCTTGGCCAACTGCTGGCTAATGGTACTGCCACCGCCGGAGCTTTCTTCCTGCAACAGGAGCGTCTTCAGGAAGACCCGGGCCAGGCTGCGGTTGTCCACTCCGTCGTGCTCATAGAAACGGGCGTCTTCGGTGGCAATGAGGGCTTGGATGACGGGCTCGGCAATTTGGTCATAGCGTACGTTGGTACGGTCCTGAATGAAATAGCGGCCCAGCAGGACCCCGTCTGCCGAGTAGACTTCTGAGGGCATGTTGTTCTGCACGTCCTTGAGTTGGCGCTTAGTGGGCAGCCACCCAAACACCCCAAAATACACAGACAAATAGAACAGAAACAACAGCAAGACAACATACAGCAGTCCCTTGCCCAGCAGCCGCAGCCAGCCTTGGAGTGTCAACGACTGCCAGTACTGCTTGGTGAGTTTAGGGGCATGCCGGTGCCTCCAGCGTTTCCAGCGGGTATTTATAAAGTCTGAGAAGCTCCCGAAATAGGTATTGAAAAAGGGCATGCGGTAAGAACGTAGAAACTACGGCGGGGGATAGAATTTAATGACTAATGATTAGTGACTAATGAATAAAATAAATGGAGTAATGCCGAGGAAGTAATGAATGATGAACGTTGGAAGATGAGAGAATTGCATTGGAAGTTTTGATTTTCTGCTTTGTACCCCTTGTTCATCAATTCCTGCAAGACAACTCTCTGGGCCTTTTCCATTCACTTTTATTCATTAATCATTTTCTTCAACCGGGCGGCATTGACGGGGGCGTGGCCGCCTATGTCATTGTCGAAGTAAACGAACACGTCTTTTCCCTCGGCAGACCAGACCTTTAATTTCTCTGCCCAAGTTTGCAAAGTGGTTTCTGAGTAACTGCCGTTGTACTTGCCTTCAGGGCCATGCAGGCGTATATAGACAAAGTCTGCGGTCACTTCCAGCGGAGACTGATGGCCGTCTAGGTCATAGATGCAGAAGGCAATGTTCTTTTGTTGCAGCAACGCATACACTCTGGCATCATACCAACTCTGGTCTCTGAACTCAATGGTGTACCTGTAAAAAGGAGGGAGGGCGGCTAGAAACTGCTCCAGCCGTTCCAGGTTCAGGCGCCAGGCCGGCGGCAGCTGAAACAAGATGGGGCCCAGCTTCTCTTCCAGAGCTTGCACATTCCCCATGAACTGCGCCAGGCTCTGCTGCGGGTCCTTCAGCTTTTTCATGTGCGTGATGTAGCGGCTGGCCTTCACCGCAAATAGAAAGTCTGGAGGCACGCTGGTGCGCCAGTTGGCAAAGGTCTCTGGGCTGGGGAGCCGGTAAAAGGAATTGTTGATTTCTACGGTGTCAAAAAAGCGCAGATAGTAGTTGGTGAACTGGGCAGAGGCCACGCCAGCGGGGTAGAAATTCCCCTTCCAGTGATTGTAATGCCAGCCCGATGTCCCTATGTAGAATTCGCCCAGTTGCGTCATAGGCTTCTATACCGTGCGGCAAGGGGAGAGGTTGTGATGTCGTTTTTGGGCTATTTCCTGGAAAACAGGCCAAAAACGGACTACTTGTTCAGATACTTGTGAAAGAACCAACCACCTATGGCGTACAGAAACGCATCTGTCAAATCTGCCGTGTACCTGGGCATAAAAAGCGGTAACACCACTTCAAACGCCATGGCATAATACACCACGGCTATGCCCACCTGATGCGGAGTGAGCCTGAAGTGAGGCCCATGCAAGAGGCGCATGACCAGAAGCGAAACGTTCAAAATAAGCGGAAGGCACAGCAGGTCATCCAGGTAAAACCGAATCCAGGCGGCCCGAGGCAACTCTAGCCACGTCCAGAGCCGGTGCCCAGCGTACACAGCCGCCAGAAGCCAGAACAGCGGCGAGAGCGTTTGCCAGTTTACCCGGCCAAAAGCGCGATGAGCCATAAGACAAAGGAGAGGATGGCGATGAAGGTGAGCTGGAATCCCTGGACTATGCGTTTCCAGAATCTGGTGAAGGCCGAGTCTGTGGGAAAGATCTCAATGAGGGTAATGTTGATTTTCTTGCTTTCCTCTTCCTCGCGTACTTGCTGGTGCAAAAGCCGTTGGTGCGCCGCAGGGTCTAACAAGCCCTGGCAATGCTGGCAGCGGTCGGTGGCCTGATGGTGCCAGGTAGACCATTGCTGGCAATGCGGACATCTTTTGGTGGCGTTCATGGGGAAGCTAGATAGAATACGTACGGAAGATGGAAGCCATTAGTGGGTGGCAAGTTACACACCAAACGCTTGGCATGAAGGCAAATTTAAAATAGAACGCAACAAGCCGCGCGGGTATTTGATGCGAAGCAGGTCTATGGAACTAGCGTCTTTTGCTATCTTTGCCAAAACCTGCCCTGCCGTGTATAAACAACTCATTCGTCCGCTCCTGTTCAAGTTTGACCCAGAAGAAGTACACTCCTTCACCAACTCTGCCGTCAAAACCGCTTTCAGCCTGCCGCTGGCCAAAACCCTCTCCAAGAGTCTCTTTCAAGTGGCAGACCCTCGTCTGGAACGCAAAGTCTTCGGGCTTACGTTTCCCAACCCCGTTGGCCTGGCCGCTGGGTTTGACAAAGACGCCAAGATGATTGACGAGTTTTCTGAACTGGGCTTCGGGTTTATTGAGATTGGTACGCTTACGCCCAAACCGCAGGAAGGCAATCCCAAGCCGCGTTTGTTCAGGTTGCCGCAAGACGGCGCCATCATCAACCGCATGGGCTTCAACAACCAGGGCGTAGACGCGGCGGTGGAACGGCTCAGAGCCAGAAAAAGCCAGGTGATCATTGGCGGCAACATAGGCAAGAACAAAGTCACGCCCAATGAGCAGGCCCTGCAAGACTACCTTTATTGTTTTGATGCCCTGTATGACGTGGTGGATTACTTTGTGGTGAACGTAAGTTCGCCCAACACGCCAGACTTGCGGGCGCTGCAAGAGAAAGAACCGCTCCTGGACCTGCTATCCAACCTGCAAAACCGCAACCAAGGAAAAGCCAAACCCAAGCCGCTTCTCCTTAAAATAGCCCCAGACCTCAACCACGCCCAGCTGGATGACATTGTGGAGATTGCGGTGCAGACCCACCTGGCCGGAATCATTGCCACCAATACCACCATCAGCAGAGCTGGTCTGAGCACCCCGGCGCAAGTAATTGACAGCATAGGCATGGGCGGATTGAGCGGTAGACCCTTAAAACAAGCTTCTACCGAGGTGCTGCGCTACCTGCGCCAGCAACTGCCCGAAGAAATTCGTCTGGTGGGTGTGGGCGGCATTATGACCGCAGAAGACGCACTGGAAAAATTAGCCGCCGGCGCCGACCTAGTGCAACTCTATTCTGGTTTCATCTATGAGGGTCCGGCCTTGATCAAACAAATCAACCAACGCCTGTTGCGCTAATACTGGGCACAACTGGTAGAGCCACTAGAAGTAGCAATTAGATTTCAGCTTTAGAATTAACAGCCTGTGAGATGCGCCTTATTGAGACAGGAGCAAAGCTGCTTTCAATCTTTACTGGAACTGCTACTCTCAACTCAAACTTTTAACTCTTAACTAAATCCCTCGTTTTTCGCCTGATTTCCAGGAAATAAGCCAAAAACGCGCTAGCCCGGGGTGTAAAAGGATTGATTGGTAATACGCGTTGCGGTCTATATTTAGAAAAGTAGATACTGCAGGATTCGTAACGGCGGTTTGCCTAGAAAAATGTAGATTTGAGGTTTGGAGACATCATGGCTACGAACACATATAAACGCGAAGTAGGGACTGGACCGCGGCCTAAAAACATGCCGAGGGGCCAGAATGAACCCAAGGGAAAAGCAGAGGCGCGGGCTCCTAAAGAACCCAAGGCCAAACGCTCTTTCTCTACCCCCAGCTTTTCTTTCAACTTCTTAAAAGACAGACGTCTGCAACTGTTTGTGGGCTTTTTCTTCCTGCTTTCTAGTTTGTACCTCACCATTGCCTTCGTCTCTTACCTTTTTACGGGTACGGCAGACCAGAGCGTGGTAGAGTCGGTGACTGTAGATGCCGTGAAAGAAGCCGGCCTGGAGTCAGAGAACTGGCTGGGCCTGTTTGGCGCCTGGGTGTCTGACTATTTCATCAACCGCTGGTTTGGCATTGCCTCCTTCTTTTTTGTGCCCATCATTTTTTACGTAGGCTATAAAATTGTCTTCCGGCGCACCACCATCACACTTTCCTCTGTGGTGACGCTGTGTTTGTTCGGTTTGCTGTGGGGCAGCATCTCGGCGGGCTACGTGGTCCTCACCAGTGACCTTACCGGCGATTACAGTTTTTTGAGCGGTGCCATTGGTTATGAGACGGCCCTGTGGCTGGAAAGCCTGTTGCGCTGGGGAACCGGCTTGCTGTTGGCCTTCGCGCTGATTGCCTTTGTCATGTTCTTCTTCAACATTACCACCCTCAATAGACCTAAGCCAGCCGTAGCAGCGCCAGAAGGTAACGCGTACCGTCAGGACTACCAGGAGGGTGTGTACGCCTCTCCGTCGGTGGCCATGAACCACCTCACCAATCCTTCGGGGAGTATTGAGCCTGAGGAAGAAGAGGAAGAAATGGTCTATCCTGCTCCGTTTGCCATTCAGCAGCAAGAAGACGAAGAAGAGTATCACGAGGAAGACGAGGCGGACTATGCCGAGGACGACCAGGAGGAAGATTTGTTTGCCGTGAATGACCTGCCGGTTTCTCCCCGTTCTGTTATGCCGGCCACCTCTGTGCCGCTTGCCCTGGAAATGGACGAAGACTTTGACGACGAGGTGCTGTTGGATGACCTGGACGAAGAAGAACCGGAACTGGATTTGGACATTGCGCCCATTCCTGCCCATCTGGAGGTAGAGGCCGTGACCAGTGAGAACTATGATCCCACGCTAGACCTGCCTCGCTATCAATACCCGCACATTGATTTGCTGACTGACTACGGCCAGGGCAACAAAGTGCAGGTGAGCAAAGAAGAACTAGAAGCCAATAAAGACCGCATTGTAGAGACCCTGGGCAACTACAACATTGGCATTGCCAGCATCAAAGCCACCATCGGGCCTACGGTTACGCTGTATGAGATTGTGCCAGACGCGGGTGTGCGTATCTCCAAGATTAAGAGCCTGGAAGATGACATCGCGTTGAGTTTGGCGGCTTTGGGAATTCGTATCATTGCGCCTATTCCGGGCAAAGGAACCATTGGTATTGAAGTGCCCAACAAGAAGAAGGAGATGGTATCCATCAAATCTATCTTGAGCACTGAGAAGTTCATGAAGAGCGAAATGGACCTGCCCATTGCCTTCGGGAAGACCATCACCAATGAAGTGTTCATCACTGATTTGGCCAAAATGCCCCACTTGCTCATGGCAGGTGCCACGGGTCAGGGTAAGTCGGTTGGTTTGAACGCCATCTTGACCTCTCTACTTTATAAGCGCCATCCTTCGCAACTCAAGTTTGTGTTGGTAGACCCTAAAAAAGTGGAGCTATCGCTGTTCAACAAGATTGAGCGCCACTTTCTGGCCAAACTACCGGATACGGAGGAAGCCATCATCACCGACACCAAAAAAGTGGTGAATACGCTCAACTCCCTGTGTATGGAGATGGACCAGCGCTATGACTTATTAAAAGATGCCGGTTGCCGAAACCTCAAAGAATACAATGTCAAATTTGTAGAGCGTAGATTGAACCCGAAGAAAGGGCACAAATTCATGCCGTACATTGTGCTGGTGATAGATGAGTTGGCAGACTTGATGATGACGGCCGGTAAAGAGGTGGAAACGCCTATTGCCCGTCTGGCGCAATTGGCGCGGGCCATTGGCATTCACTTGGTGGTGGCTACGCAGCGTCCATCAGTAAATGTGATCACGGGTATCATCAAAGCGAACTTTCCTGCCCGAATTTCCTTTAAGGTAACGTCAAAGATTGACTCGCGGACCATTCTGGACACCGGCGGCGCCGATCAGCTGATTGGCCAAGGCGATATGCTCTTCTCTTTGGGCTCAGATTTAATCCGGGTGCAGTGCGCGTTTGTAGATACGCCCGAGGTGGATAGAATCTGTGATTTCATTGGCGAGCAGCAAGGTTATTCAGACGCGTACCTGTTGCCAGAGTTTGTAGGCGACGAGAGCGGCAATGACAAGGCAGACTTTGACCCGAGCAACAAGGACGCCATGTTTGAGGAGGCCGCCCGCATTGTGGTGACGCACCAGCAGGGAAGCACCTCTTTGTTACAGCGTAGATTGAAGTTGGGCTATAACCGCGCAGGCCGTTTAATTGACCAATTAGAGGCCGCCGGCGTGGTGGGTCCGTTTGAGGGAAGCAAGGCCCGCGAAGTTTTAATTCCGGACGAATACAGTTTGGAACAGTTATTGAATACACTGGATCGTAACTAACACCTAGATCCACTTTTTACTAAATACACACTTATGAAACGATTCTTTTCTTTCCTGCTTGCCCTGTTATTTGTTGCCCAGATAGCCAGTGCGCAGAAAGACCCGAAAGCCGAGCAGATTTTGGATGCCATGAGCAAAAAGTACCAGGCCATGAAAGCGTTCAAAGCCTCTTTCTCCCAAACATTAGAAAGCCAGAGCGCCAAGGTGAAGGAAACCATCAACGGGGACATTACCGTGGCGGGCAATAAATTCCGGTTGTCGGTGGCCGGTCAGGAAATCATCAACAACGGCACCACCATCTGGACCTTCATGAAGAAGGAAAACGAAGTGAACATCTCTGACAATGATCCAGATGAGCAGGAGTTGACGCCTAACCAGATTTACACGCTGTACAAGAAAGGCTACAAATACAACTACAGCGGTGAGCAGAAACTAGGCGGTGAGACCGTGAATGTGATTGACTTAACGCCAGAAGATAAGTCTAACCAGGTGTTCAAGGTACGCATGTTCATCAGCAAGAAGGACAACTCCATCAAATCCTGGCATATGTTCCGCAAAAACGGAAACCGCTATGTGTACACCATCAAGAAGTTCACGCCTAACCCTCCATTGGCCGCCAACTTCTTCACCTTTGACAAGGCCAAATACAAAGGCGTAAAAGTGGTAGACCTGCGTTAATTTTTTAGACACAAGATTCAAGACGAATCCTTGAAAGGCTCCTGCAGAAATGCAGGAGCCTTTTCGTTTTTCGCATAATTTCAACAAAACACGCCAAAAACGGTTTAGATTTGTGCACCGCAACTGACCGTCAGCACCATGACCAGACAACAGCTTTTTGAGCAGATTCAACGCAAGCGTTCCTACCTCTGCATAGGCCTGGACACAGACCTGAAAAAGATTCCCCAGCACTTGCTGCAGCACGAGGACCCCATTTTTGAGTTTAACCGGCAGATCATTGACGCCACGGCAGATTTGTGCGTAGCGTACAAGCCCAACGTGGCCTTCTATGAGGCGCACGGCCCCAAAGGCTGGGTGAGTCTGCAGAGGACATTAGAGGCAATCCCACAGGACGTATTCTCTATTGCAGATGCCAAGCGCGGCGACATTGGAAACACCTCAGAACTGTATGCCCGCGCTTTCTTTGAGCGGATGAACTTTGACTCTATCACGGTGGCTCCGTACATGGGCGCAGATTCTGTGACGCCTTTTCTTCAGTTCAAAGACAAATGGGTGATTCTGCTGGCCTTGACCTCTAATGAAGGCAGCAAGGATTTTCAGTTCTCCAACGTGGTGACGCAGGGAGAGGCGCATTTCCTGTTCGAGAAAGTGTTGATCAAAAGTCAGAAATGGGGGACGCCTGAGAACCTGATGTACGTGGTGGGCGCCACCCGCTGCGATTATATTGAACGCGTGCGCGAGATTGCCCCAGACCATTTCTTGCTGGTGCCGGGCGTAGGTGCGCAAGGCGGAAGCCTGGAAGAAATCTCCAGATACGGCATGAATAATCATTGCGGCCTGCTGGTGAATTCTTCAAGGCAGATTATATATGCCTCGCAGGGAGAGGACTTCGCCGAGAAAGCCCGCGCCGCTGCCCTAGCCGTGCAACAGGAAATGGACAAATACCTGAACGAGTACCTGCCTCAATAAATCGTTTTTGGGCTGTTTTCTGTAAAACAAGCCAAAAACGGGAACAGCCTTTCACCTTCTGCTGCCGTATGTGCAAATGAATTGTGTAAGGCTGTTTCTGTTTTCATGAAAGAAGACTTTCTTCATTACCTCTGGCAACACCAATACTTCAACAAGGAGCGGCTGCTCACCACCTCTGGGGAAGAAGTGGCCGTCTTGCACCCTGGCTTTCACAACCGCTCAGATGCCGGTCCGGATTTTTCCAATGCCAGAATCAAGATAGGCAATACAGAGTGGGTAGGCAGCGTAGAGATTCACCTGTCTTCTTCAGACTGGCGCCGGCACCATCACCAGCAAGACGCCAAATACAACCAGGTGATATTGCATGTGGTCTGGGAAGAAGATGAAGTAGTGCTGCGGGAGGAGGGAAGTCCCATGCCCACGCTGGAATTGAAAGGCCGTGTGCAACTACCTCTGCAGGCCCAATACCAGGAACTGCTTTGGAGCCAGGCCGTCATTCCCTGCGCACCCCGGGCGTTTGCAGTAGACAGCATCTACAAAGCTTCCATGCTGGATAAGACTTTGCTGGAACGGTTGCAACTCAAGGCAGAATTGGTGCTGGAGCGCATGGAGCAAAGTAGGCAGAACTGGGAGAGTACGGTATACCATACCATGGCGGCGGGCTTCGGGTTTAAAGTAAACCAAGACGGGTTTCTGCTGCTGACGCAGGTGTTGCCGTGGCCCCTGGTGCAACGGTACCAGAAAAGCCCCGGGCAACTGGAGGCCATGGTGTTTGGGCAGGCAGGTCTGTTGGCAAACGTAAACCCACAGGATGCCTATGCCACGGCCCTCGCCAAAGAATACCAGTACCTTCGGCATAAGCATACCTTAGAAGAGCCCCTGACGGCCAAAGCCTGGAACATGCTGCGGCTGCGGCCGGCCAATTTTCCGGGAATCAGGTTGGGACAGTGGTTGGCGGTGTTGCTGGCGCATGAACATCTTTGGTCTGATCTTATTACTTGTGAGACGGTGCCTGCTTATGAAGTTTTCTTCCGGCAAACGCCGCCTAAGTATTGGCAACAGCATTATGCGCCGGGCAAAAAGAGCAAGCAGACGTTTGCCAGAATAGGGGAAGAAAGCGTGCAGAACCTTTTAATCAATGTAGTGGCTCCCTTGCTGGTTGCCTTTAGCCGGCGGACCGGTGACTATATTTACCAGGACAAGGCCATTGCTTTGCTGGAACAACTGCCCAAAGAAAACAACAAAATCACCAGGCTGTACAAAGAACTGGAGTTTCAGCACGGCACCGCCGCCGATTCCCAAGCCCTGATCAGCCTTTATCAAAGGTACTGCCAACCCAAGAAATGCTTACATTGCGTGGTAGGGCATCGCCTTCTTAAGCAAAATATGAACCGCCGCTAATGTACGCATCCTGGCTCCATCTGCCCTTATTCCTCTTCCTGGTGTTTTTGCTTTGGCGTTTTAAAGGCGGACGCGGGTTTGGCAAAGTGTTCTGGAGTATGCTGGGCTTGAAGCTATTGGCTGGGTTGGCTCTGGGCTACGTGTACCAGGAGTTTCTAGGCGGCGGCGATACCTGGGCATACCATAAAACCACACTGCGGGTGTTGGGTCAAACCACTCAAAGTGCTCAAGATTATCTCCAATTCTTGTTTTTTGATCAGGCAGGTGCTGGGACCTTGACCTTTAGAACCGACTCCAACTCCTTCTTTCTGGTCAAGATTCTGAGTGCGCTGTATCTGCTCACCAATGATTCTTACTGGATGAGCAGCCTCTATCTGTCTCTGTTCAGTTTCTGGGGGTGCTGGTATTTTTTCCAGAGCCTAGAAAAGCGCTTTCCAGAATTTTCTATGCCAGCCTTGGTGGCGTTTCTGCTGTTTCCTTCCATTGTGTTCTGGAGCAGCGGCGTGAGCAAAGACAGTCTGGTCATGGGCGCCATGGGGCTGCTTCTGGGAGCCAGCGTCCAGCTTCTTTTTGCATCAAGGCTAAGACCCATGCTCAAATACCTGTTCTTGTTTGCCGCAGCAGGTTGGCTCTTCTATAAAGCGAAGTTCTATTTAGCCGTACCCGCTATTGTCTTCATAGGCGCTTACTTAGCAGTGGAAAAAGCCAGCAAGCAAGTTCCTGCTTTCAACACGGCGGGTAAAAAGATGGGACTGTGGTTTTGTTTGATGGCGGTAGGAGGATTGGCGGCTTATTTTATGCAATCCGTTTTCACGCCAGATGACCTGGGGTTTCACGTCATGCTCAACTACAATCATCTGCTCGCGAAGACCTCGGCCAATGTTCCTCACCTATATTTCCCTGATTTGAATGCCTCTTTTGGGTCCATTCTCTGGCATGCGCCCCAAGCCGTAGGGCAGATGCTGGTAAGACCGTTTATCTGGGAGCCGGCTCCCTTCTTTTACAAACTCATTGCGGTAGAAAACCTGATTCTACTTGTCTTGCTTTTGCTGGCCGCAATGGAGATAATCAGAAACAAAAAACTCCTGACCATGCCTGCGTTTTGGTGGGTATTGCTCTGCTTTTTTATGGTGGGTGCGGCGCTGGTGGCTTTGCCCACGCCCAACCTGGGCTCTTTGAACCGTTACCGTGCTCCTCTGCTGGCTATTTTCCTGACGGTAGTCATCTACTGGGTGCCCTGGCAGCGGTGGTGGCCGGCAGGGTTCAAACGTGATAAAAGCGCTTAATTTTTCTTTGCGTATTTTTGCGTGAATATTTCAATTTGAGACTATGCAGAATCCTGTAATCATATTAGGTGCCCAAGAACTGGGCATTGCCGCACTAGATACTTTTCAGAGTAATGACGTGGTGGTGTATTGCTTTTTAGATGACAAAGTAGCCTTGCAACAGCAAGAAGTGAATGAAATCACCGTCATGGGCAACACTGAAGACGAGAATTTCCTCAAACTCATTGGCAAAAAGTGCGACGTGTTTGTGGCCGCTGAGGACATGGCCGCCCGCAAAAGCCTGGTGAACATGCTCAAGGAAGACTACAAAGTGGTTCCGGTGAATGGCATTCACAAATTTAGCTATGTCTCTGAGCACGCGTGGTTGGGTCATGGCAACCTGGTGCAAGCCGGAGCCATCATCAACCCCAACGCCAAAGTGGGTGACAGCTGCGTGATTGGTGCCAGAGCCTTGGTAGATTCAAATGCCGTGCTGGAGGATCATGTGCAACTGGGCGCTGGGGCCATCATCAACGCCGGCGTCACCGTGGCCGAAGGGGCCTTTATTGGAACCGGCGCCGTGATTGTGTCTGGCGTGAAGATTGGCAAGAACGCCCGCGTGGGCGCCGGAGCCGTAGTAGTGGCAGACGTGCCAGCCAAGCAAACCGTCTTCGGGAATCCCGCGAAAGCAGTTTAAATAGTAGTTAGACGCTAGACATTAGATTTTAGACTTCTGACATTTTAAATTAACTCAGGACTCGCGACTCTGGACTCAAGACTGATTTATGTCATTTTCCGATTTTGGGCTGTTTTCTGTAAATTTGCACAAAAACAGAAAAGCAGGTGTTGCCAGAAAATAGCACATCAGCACATTAATTCATTAGCACATTAACTACACTTAGTCTGAAACTAAGCTCGTATGAAAAAGTACAGTATCCTTCTTTATTACCACTACACCAAGATTGAAGATCCAGAGTTGTTCCGGGAGGAGCACCATCTGCTGTGTTTGAAACTGAATCTGCTGGGCCGCATTATTGTGGCTTCTGAGGGCTTGAACGGCACCGTCTCTGGCCTGGTGGAAGACTGCGAAGCCTACATGGCCGCCGTAAAAGCAGATCCTCGCTTTGAAGGTGTGGACTTTAAAGTAGACTTCGCCGACGAACACGCCTTCACCAAACTGCACGTGCGCCACAAACCGGAAATCGTGCACGCGGGCCTCAGAAACATTGACCCAACTGAGCGTACCGGCGTGCATTTGTCGCCGCAGGAGTTCAGGGACATGAAAGACCAGGAAGACGTGGTGGTGCTGGATGTGCGCTCAGACTATGAGCACAGCATGGGCAAGTTCAAGAACGCCGTGACGCTGGACATTGAGAATTTTCGGGAGTTTCCAGAGAAGCTGGATGAGCTGAAGGAAAAGTACGAAGGCAAGAAAATCCTGACGTACTGCACCGGCGGCATCAAATGCGAGAAAGCCAGCGCCTTCTTGCTGGAGAAAGGTTTTGAGAACGTGTACCAGCTGCACGGGGGCATCATCAAATACGGCATGGAAGCCGGTGGTGAAGACTTTGAAGGCAAATGCTACGTCTTTGACAATCGCGTGGCCGTAGATGTGAACACCGTCAATCCAGTGGTGATTTCTAAATGCCATGTGTGCGCGACGCCTTCGGCCAGAATGGTGAACTGCGCCAACCCGCATTGCAATCTGCACGTGCCCATCTGTGAGGCCTGCGGCACTAAAATGGACGGTGCCTGCTCTACCACCTGCCAGGAACATCCAGAAAAACGCCCGTATGACGGCACCGGTTACTATCAGAAAAACACCAACGGGTACAACCCGTACAAAGGCTTAAACCGCCGCAAGACGGAGCAAGCCAAGGCCGTGTAAGCGATAAATTTTTTATAGAGAGAAAGCGCCGCATGTTGCCCCTGGGCAATCTTGTAGGCGCTTTTTTCTTTACCTTGGGGCAAGAAGTCCTTGCTTCTACATGTACTACCTAAAACTATGAACCTATGGCCCGCATTCCGGAGTCTGAACTGATCTTTAACGCCGACGGCAGCATCTACCACCTCAACCTGCTACCCGAGCAAATCTCTGATACCATCATCACCGTGGGCGACCAGGACCGCGTGGCCAAGGTAAGCCAGCATTTTGACTCCCTTGAAGTGCAGGTGGCCAAGCGCGAATTTGTCACCCACACCGGCTACTACAAAGGCAAGCGCATCTCAGTGGTTTCTACGGGCATAGGCACAGACAACATTGACATTGTGTTCAATGAGCTGGACGCGCTGGTGAACATTGACTTTGTGAGCCGGGAGTCCGTTGCCCCAGAAGACCACATCTCCCTGAAGATTGTACGCATTGGCACCTCGGGCGCCTTGCAGCAAGACGTGCCCCTGGGCAGCCATTTAGCCACAGAATACGCGGTGGGCCTGGACACGCTCATGCAGTTTTACCCACTGGTAGAAACCGGGTATGAAACTGAGATTGCGGTGCAGTTACAGTTGGCGCTGGGCATCGGGTTTTTGCCGTACTGCGTCAAAGGCTCAGACTTGTTGCGGGAGCAGATAGCGTTTGACATGGTGCACGGCCACACGTTCACCTGTCCGGGCTTCTACGGGCCGCAGGGCCGTCAGTTAAGGCTACAACCCAAGGTGCAGGACCTTATTCAAAAGCTGAGCGCGTTCCAGTACGAGAACGTGCAGTTTACCAACTTTGAGATGGAGACCGCGGGTATTTATTCCTTGGGCAGATTGCTGGGCCATGAAGTGCTGTCTCTGAACGCCATTGTAGCCAATCGCATCAGCAATACGTTCGCAGATAACGCAGAACAGGTGATTGATGACCTGATCATTAAAGTACTGGACAGAATTTAAATTGTAAGCCACCAGATGTGAGACTCCAGCCATAAGACTGGTTTGCGTTTTTGGCTTGTTTCGGTCAAAAAAGGCTAAAAACGATGAGGCCCGCTTTACTTATAAAGCGGGCCTCATCGTTTTAATATGTCTTGATACTAATTTACTCTAAGGACCAAGCAGGGAGCTGCAAGCACTCCCGTACCTCTCAACCAAGAATTCCTTATTTCTTAATTCAATTAGAAGAACTCAACGCCCAGTACAGACCGCAGCGGGAGCGTCACTCCAGATTTAAGGGTCACAAATTCTTGGTCTACCTGCCAGATGGTGGTTTGCACGCGTTTTATGTCGCCGCCCGCTATCTGGAAGGTAACCTCTACCTTGCCCTGGTACCCGTTGCCCAATCTGCTGGCGCGTTCCAGATCATGCAAGCGGCGTTTTTGTGCTTCTTTATTAGGCCATACGTCTTCTTGGCCAAACTGGAGTTCAGGAATTGTTTCCTTCTCAATGAGCGGGAAATGTGGAGCTGTCTTTTCCATAATCACTCAGAATTACTGTTTGTCTGTAGGCAATGAATGCATTATTCAGTATAAAAGCAAACGATTGCGTAAACAATAATTGTATACGAGGTCAGGTGGAATTCTGCTGTTTCTGAGAAGGGAACCGTTTGGCGTTTTTGACCTGTTTTCTGGAAAATAAGCCAAAAACGACCTATAGCTTCGCTAGAAACGCCATGGTGTCTACGCCGTCTGCATAGTCAGTCACGCTGGGGCACTGCGCCTGCCCGAAGGAGAAACTGTTCTTCCAGGCGCCTTCCTTAGACACCACGCACTGCAACTTGTCCTGCACCTCGGTCAGCTTCGCTTTTAAATCCTCAGAGTCTTTATAAGTTTCATAAAAGAGTACCGAGATAGGAGAGACCAGGTTCTTGCTCTCCGTGACCATTAAAAAGCCATTGTCCAGATGCTCCACGCGGTTCACCAAAAGAATGGACTTGTTGTAGTCATAGTTGTTGCGGTACTTGTGGTGATCTACCACGTCTTTCTTGTACTCCATCGCCTCAAAGAAGGGGGTGAAATCATATCCTTCGGGTACGTAAGCCTTGGCTACATTTCGGCAACCTAAGCCATAATAGCGCAAGATGTCATCACCTAAAGAAGCCAGTTCCTCCTGGGTTTCCTCGCCGGTTAAAACGGCCACGCTGGTGCGGTTCTTTCTAATGATGTGCGGTCGCTTGGCGAAGTAGTATTCAAAGTAGCGGGCCGTGTTGTCAGAGCCGGTAGCAATGATGGCGTCAGACTCCTTGAGCATGTCCACATACTGAATCTGCGCCCCGAAGCGGTCTTCTAGTTCCGTCAGCTTGTCTAACAAGTGCTTCACCAAAAAAGGGTCATCTGAGCTCAGTTTGGCTTGCAGAATATGGCCAGACAAGAGAATGCAAAGCGCGTCATGGAAACCCACCGCCGGAATGTTGCCGGCCATCACTACGCCCACTTTCTTAGGCATTATGTGGCTGAAGTCATAGTTGGCAACCCATTTCTCCAGTGGTTCACGCTGTAGCATGTGCGCAATTCCGTCCAAGGCCGATGAAACATTTGGCAAGTCAAAGAAGTTATTGAACTGCCCGGTTCTTCGGGCCAGGTATTCTAGTTCCTCTTCTGTGAGTGCGCGAAGGTAATCTCCTAAGGCTACAAAGGCAGAAAGTCTATTTTCTAAAGTCATCATATAAAGGGGAACAGCGGGTGCGTGAGAAACGTTTGATACAATGGGCGCTAAGTATTACTTTTGCGCATAGTATGGCGTGCCGTAGAAGCCGGTGCAAAATTACTAAAAAGAAACAGGAGATACGATTATGGCTATAATGATTACGGATGAGTGTATCAACTGCGGCGCATGTGAGCCGGAGTGCCCTAACACTGCTATCTATGAAGGTGGCGCGCAGTGGACCTGGGGAGACGGTACCTCTCTAACCCAAGTGGAGATAGACGGCGGAGAAACCATTGACGGCAAAGCCCCGCAACCGCCCATCTCAGACGAATTCTACTACATTGTCTCTGACAAATGCACCGAGTGCTGTGGTTTCCATGAGGAGCCCCAGTGCGCCGCGGTTTGCCCGGTAGACTGCTGTGTAGATGACCCAGACTACCGCGAGAGCGAAGAAGACCTACTAGCCAAAAAAGAATGGCTACACGCCGCCAGCTAAGCTTTTGTCTATAGAAATATCAGAGAACCCGCCCCGCGCGGGTTTTTTGTTGCCTGCTCGTTTTTGGCCTCTTTTCAAGAAAAGAGGCCAAAAACGAAGCGATATTTTATAGGTGAACAGAACAAAGCCATCTAACTGCTCCAGACAGACGGCTAAAGTCTTCTAATTTGTTATTTTTGCAGATTCACGTAAATGAGGTGGTGTCTATTGAATTAGCACATCAGCACATTAAAACATTAGCACATTACCAATGACGTCTATCCCAAAAACATATAACCCCAAAGAAGTAGAGGACAAGTGGTACGCCACCTGGCTGGAGCGCGGTTTCTTCAAATCTAAGCCCAATCCTAAAAAGGAGCCTTACACCGTGGTGATTCCGCCGCCCAACGTGACGGGTGTCTTGCACATGGGCCACATGCTCAACAATACCATCCAGGATATTTTGGTGCGTAGAGCGCGTATGCAAGGCAAAGAGGCATGCTGGGTGCCGGGCACCGACCATGCGTCCATCGCTACTGAGGCCCGGGTGGTGAACATGCTCAAGGAAAAAGGCATCGAGAAGAAAGACATCAGCCGTGAGGAATTCTTGAAGTACGCTTTTGAGTGGAAAGAGAAGTACGGCGGTATCATTCTGGAGCAGTTGAAGAAACTGGGCGCCTCTTGTGACTGGGACCGTACCCGTTTCACCATGGAGCCCGACCTGACCGCGGCCGTGATTGAAGTGTTTGTGGACCTGTACCGCAAAGGCCTCATCTACCGCGGTGTGCGCATGGTCAACTGGGACCCACAAGGCTTAACCGCGCTGTCTGACGAGGAGGTAAACTTCAAGCAGGTAAATGGTAAGCTGTACTATTTGCACTATGCCATTGAAGGCTCTGACGAGGTATTAACCGTGGCGACCAAACGCCCTGAGACAATCATGGGCGATGTGGCCATCTGCGTGCACCCGCAAGACCCGCGCTATCAGCATCTGGAAGGCAAGAAAGCCATCATTCCGTTGGTAAACCGCGCCATTCCCATCATTTTTGATGAGTACGTGGACATTGAGTTCGGGACGGGGGTATTGAAAGTGACGCCTGCCCATGACATCAATGACTATGAACTGGGCGTGAAGCACAACCTGCCTAGCATTGACGTCTTGAATGACAACGGTACCATCCATGAGCGCGCTGGCCTGTACGTAGGCGAAGACCGTTTTGTGGTGCGTAAGAAAATCACGAAAGAACTAGAGGCCAAAGGCTTGCTAGAGAAGGTAGAGGATTCTGTAACCAACGTCGGGTTTTCTGAGCGCACAGACGCCGTCATTGAACCCAAGCTGTCTATGCAGTGGTGGTGCAAAATGGAGGAGATGGCCAAGCCTGCGCTGGAGAACGTGATGAACGACAACATCAAGTTGCACCCGCCCAAGTTCAAGAACATGTACCGTTCCTGGATGGAAAACGTGCGCGACTGGTGTATTTCGCGTCAGTTATGGTGGGGTCAGCAGATTCCGGCGTATTACCTGCCTAACGGAACCTTTGTAGTAGCCACTACGCCAGAAGAAGCCTTACGCCTGGCACAGGAGCAAAGCGGTGATGCCAGCCTTCAGCTATCTGACCTTCGTCAGGACGAGGATGTGTTGGATACCTGGTTCTCTTCGTGGTTATGGCCTATCTCTGTGTTTGACGGTTTCAAAGACCCAGACAACGAGGATATCCTGTATTATTACCCAACCAATGACCTGGTAACTGCCCCTGAGATTCTGTTCTTCTGGGTAGCGCGTATGATTATGGCCGGTTATGAGTTCAGAAAGGAATTGCCGTTCAAGAACGTATACCTGACCGGTATTGTGCGTGATGCACAGGGCCGTAAAATGTCTAAGTCACTGGGCAACTCGCCAGACCCGTTGGTATTGATTGAGCAGTACGGCGCCGATGGCGTGCGTGCGGGTATGTTGTTCAGCTCCCCAGCCGGGAATGACCTGTTGTTTGACGAGAAATTGTGCGAGCAGGGGCGTAACTTCAGCAACAAAATCTGGAACGCGTTCCGTCTTATTAACGGCTGGGATGTAGATGCTTCTTTGCCTAACCCGAATGAGAAGGCCATCAAGTGGTTTGACTCTAAGTTCAATGAGTCTCTCAACATTCTGGAAGACCATTTTGAGAAGTTCAGAATCTCTGATGCCTTGCTCACGGTGTACAAACTGGTGTGGGATGATTTCTGCTCGTCTTACCTGGAGATGATTAAACCAGCCTTCGGGTCACCTATTGACGCCGGTACCTTGCAGGCCACCAATGAGTTCCTGGAAAAACTCATGAAGGTGTTGCATCCGTTTATGCCGTTCATCACCGAGGAAATCTGGAACTCCATGGCAGAGCGCGCGCCTAAGGACTGTCTAGTAGTAGCGCCTTGGCCAGCACAAGGCCGCGTAGACGCCGACATCCTGCGCAACATGGAATACGTCCTAAATGTGGTTGGCCAAATCAGGAACCTGCGCAACAGCAAGAACCTGTCGCCGGCCAAGAAACTGGCCTTGCACGTGCGGTTGAACGAAGGCAAAAACGCGATTGCTGGCTATGAAGTCTTGGTAAGCAAACTAGCCAACTTAAGCGAAATCCAGGAGACCGAACAGCCTCTAGACAGCGCCTTGTCTTTTGTGGTGGACAGCTCTGAGTTCTTCATTCCGATGGAAGGCACCATTGACGCCGCCGCTGAACGCGAGCGCATCTTGAAGGAACTGGACTATACCAAAGGCTTCTTAGCGTCAGTGGATAAAAAGCTGAGCAATGAGCGCTTTGTGGCCGGTGCCCCAGACGCGGTTATCAATGCAGAACGTAAAAAGCAAGCTGACGCCGAAGCGAAGATCGCGGCTTTAGAGCAAAGCCTGTCGGCCTTGCCTTTAGAGTAATTTCTAGAAAAGTGCTATAAAAAAGCGGTTACTCTGTAAAGGGTAACCGCTTTTGTTTTTGAGGGTCAATCGCTTTAAAATGTCATTCTTGTAAATGCCCTTGCCAAGTGCAGATTCTCCCCTTGAGGGGAGCGCAGAGGGGTGTTTACACAGGAGAGCACATATTGCTTTTGCTAGTGGTCATCCTGAGTATTATATAAGTAGCTCTAATCGTAAAAATTGAATTCTCCAATTGCCAAAGCTATTACCAGCAGATGCAGACACCCCTCTGCGCTCCCCTCAAGGGGAGAATCTGCGCTTGGCAGAAGTTGTTGGCATTGAGCGACCTTAGCATTTTGGCCTGTTTTCTAGAAAACAAGCCAAAAACGAATCATCACAATGTATTACAGTTTATAAGAATCCAACCTGGTCCAGGTGATGGTATCATCAGCCACGGCGTATTTTAACAGCATATGGCCGCCGTTGTGGCCGTCTTCAAAATAGGCCATGGCGTAGCGGTCGTTCAAAATGCGGATGTCCCGGATGGCCATGGTCCCGCCCATGGAGCCGGTGGCGTTGAGGATGGTTTTCTGGCGGCGCATCAAGTCGTTCATCAAATCAGCCTCTGGGTTTTTAAGGCCTTTGCGTTGCAGGCGTTGAATGTCTCCGGCGCTCAAAGTGCCTAACTCGTCCTCAAAACTGGTGGAAGGCGGAGGCGTCACGATGTCTTCTTCCTGTGTACTTGGATTAATTGCTGTACTGGTGTCTTTAGGCGCAGGATTTTGCACGGGTGGCGAAGAACGGGTATAGCGTTGCAGTTGCTGTTCCAGGCTGGTGATTTTGTTGTTGGCGCTGGCTAATTGGCTTTCGGCCTGGCTTTGGCCCCAATAAAAGTAGATGGCCAGAAACAGTACGAAGGCCAGGAAGATTAAAAATAAGGTGTTTTTCATAGTAGTAGATGTAGACCTGCATCAGCAAGATACAGCTTTTACTATATTCTGGGCTTGCGGGTTCTATCTTTTCGTTTTCAGGCTATTTCTTATAAAATAGCCTGAAAACGAGGGCATAAAAAAGCCTCTCCCAGGTGGGAAAGGCTTTTTGCAAAAGTATATCTTCTAATTAAATAGCAGTGTTCGGGTCAAATGCTTCTAGGTAGTCTGCCACACGGCGCACAAACATACCGCCCAAAGAACCGTCCACTACACGGTGGTCATAGGAGTGCGATAGGAACATGAACTGACGAATGCCTATCAAGTCACCTTCTGGCGTCTCAATGACGGCAGGCTTCTTCTTAATGGCGCCCACGGCCATGATGGCCACCTGCGGTTGCATGATAATAGGCGTACCCATCACATTCCCAAATGAGCCTACGTTGGAAACGGTGTAGGTTGGGTCTGCTAGGTCGGCGGCGGTCAGCTTATTGATGCGGGCGCGGTTGGCCAGGTCATTCAGCTTTTTAGAGATGCCGTTCAGGTTCAGCTGATCTGCGTTATGGATAACCGGTACAATCAAGTTGCCAGAAGGCAAGGCCACAGCTACGCCAATGTTGATGTCGCGCTTTTTAATGATTCTGTCGCCGTCTACGCTTACATTGATCATCGGGAAGTCTTTGATGGCTTTCACGATAGCTTCAATGAAGATAGGGGTGAAGGTCAGGTTCTCGCCTTCGCGCTTTTTGTACGCGTCCTTCATCTTGTTTCTCCAGTTCACAATGTTGGTCACGTCTGCCTCTACAAAAGAAGTCACGTGCGGAGAGATGCGTTTGCTGTCCACCATGCGCTGAGAAATCATCTTGCGCATGCGGTCCATCTCAATAATCTCTACGTTGCCGCTATAGCTCTGCGCCGGGGCAGAAGGAGCAGAAACCGCCGCTGGAGCTGGTGCCGCTGGCTGTGGAGCAGGAGCGGAGGCTGGTTGGGCAACTGGTTGCGGAGCTGGGGCAGAAGCCGCCGGAGCGCCGCTCTGACGGTTGGCCACATACTCCAAAATATCTTTCTTAGACACACGGCCTTCTTTGCCAGTACCTGGGATGTACTCCAGTTCCTGCATAGAGATGCCTTCCTCGCGGGCAATGTTCATCACCAACGGAGAGTAGAAACGCCCCGAGGCTGGTTGCTCTAAACGCTGAGACACCTGGGCAGAAGCCTGAGGAGCCTCGGCTGGGTGAGCCGCCGGTTGCGTGGTAGGTTGGGTGGCCGGAGCCGCTTGGGCCGCTGGGGTAGAAGCATAAGGAGTATCATCTCCGCCGGTGCTAATGATGGCAATAGGAGCGCCTACGGCTACTACCTGGCCTTCCTGCACCAGAATTTCTTTCAACACACCGCCTTGGATGGCTGGTACCTCAGTGTCCACTTTGTCAGTGGCTACTTCCAGTACAGACTCATCCTGCTCAATGGTGTCGCCTACTTGCTTCAACCATTTCAAGACAGTGCCTTCCATGATACTCTCGCCCATTTTGGGCATCACCATTTCTACAAGGGCCATATTATCAGTTTAATTCAGTTAACAGTTATTAGTAAATAATAAACAGTAAGCAGTAATGGGATACGCTAGGGGCAAAACACAGCAAGGCATTGTCTGTAGTGTTCTGTCTGTAAAGAGTTGAATGATAACTGATTACTGATAACTGCTACCTTTTTACTGTATTCTCTCTAACGCTTGTTAGGCAAATTTAGAGTTTTTTACCTATTCCTCAACCGGGCCGGGCAAACTTTGCCGAATGAGGTTCAAGGCCTGCAAGGCCGTGTACTCAATGTTGAGCAGGCGAGACTTGTTATAATTGAGCTTTTTGGCGATGGTTTGTGTGGCATCTGAGTATGCAATCCAGATAGTGCCCACCGGTTTGTCTGGCGTTCCGCCGCCTGGACCGGCTATTCCGCTGGTGGCAATGCCCACGTCGGTGCCCATCTTACGGCGCACGCCCTCGGCCATCTGGCGCACTACCTCGCCGCTTACTGCGCCGTATTTGTCCAGAATGTCCTGTTCTACGCCCAGCTCATTTATTTTCACATAGTTGTCATAGGCAATGATGCCGCCCTTGTAATACATGGAGCTACCAGGCACGCTGGTCAGTTTATGGCCAATGAGACCGCCGGTACAGCTCTCTGCGGTAGAAATGGTGTAGTTGCGGCCGTTCAAGAGCATGCCTACGGTTTCTTCTAAAGAAATCTCGCCGTACCCAAAGATATATTCAGGGATGAGGTCGCTTAGTTTACCTACTTCGCGCATCATCTGGTCTTCTAAATCATCAATGCCATTATACACGCCCGTCAAGCGTAACCTCACGCCAGACAGATTGGGTAAATAGGCCAGCTTTAGATTGGTGGGCAGGTTGTCTTCCCAATCTGAGATGGTGTCTGCCAAAAAAGACTCGCCCAAGCCAATAGTCTGGATGACCTTGTGGTTGATTTCGGGGAGCTGGAAATGGGCTTGCAGATATGGCAAAATGTCATTGGTCATCATGCCTTTCATCTCAAACGGTACGCCGGGCATGGAGACAATAATGTGCTCATTTTCTTCAAACAGCATGCCTGGGGCAGTACCCAATGTGTTTAAAATAGGGGTACAGGTGGCTGGTAAATAGGCCTGTTGTTGGTTGGTGACCGTGAGTGGGCGGTTGTATTTCTTGAAAATAGCCACCACGTTGTCCAGTGACGGTTGGTGTAGTTGCAGGTGCGTCTTGAAATACTTGGTGAGCGTATGCTTGGTCAAGTCGTCTTTGGTAGGGCCCAAACCACCGGTCATCAGAATAACCTGAGCCCGTGTTTTGGCGATGTCCAAAGCTTCTTCTATCGCGTCCGGGCTGTCAGAAATGGAGGTGATTTGCTTTACCTTGATTCCAATTTTCCCTAGTTCTTCTCCCATCCAGGCAGAGTTGGTGTCCACCACTTGCCCGTACAGCAGTTCATCGCCTATGGTGATAATTTCTGCCGATACCTCCTGTTTCATTTCTTTGGCTTGATTTGTGCGTAACGAGTTTTACCTACGTTATATCAAATGTAATCATGTACGCTCAGATGAAGAAATTAACTACGTCCCCTTTTGTTTTTGGAGCCTTACTATTTTTAGGGTTAACCTCTTGCACGGCCAGTCAGATACAGCAGGCAGTAGACGGTGCCATTGCCACGCAAACCGGCCGCGGCGGTCCTTTGACGCAGAATGAAGTAGCCATGGGCTTGCGCGAAGCCTTGTCTCAAGGTATTACCAAAGGTGCCAACCAAGCATCGCAGACCGATGGGTTTTATAAAAACAGCCTTATCAGAATTCCTTTTCCGGCAGACGTACAGCGCGTAGAGAAAACTTTGCGCAGCATTGGCCTGGGCTCTGAAGTGGACAAATTTGTCATGACCTTGAACCGGGGTGCCGAAGACGCCGCCAAAAGTGCAGTTCCTATTTTTATCAGTGCCATCAAGCAACTGACCTTCTCAGATGTCTGGAATATTTTGCGTGGGGAGCAAGACGCAGCCACTCAATTCTTGAAGAGAACCACTACGTCGCAGTTGACGCAGGCGTTCAGACCGGTCATCAAGAACTCTTTGGACAAAGTGAATGCCACGCGGTATTACACAGACCTGGTGAACAGGTATAACAAGATTCCTATGGTGCAGAAAGCCAACCCAGATTTAGAGTCTTATGCCACGCAAAAGGCCATTGACGGACTGTTTATTCTGGTAGCACAAGAGGAGGCTAACATCAGAGAAAACCCAATTGCCAGAACTACTGAGCTGTTGCGCAGAGTGTTCGGAAGCAAGGGATAAGAAATACTTTACCCGTTTTTAGCCTATTTTTTCGAAAATAGATTAAAAACGGGTAACCTTTTTTGGGTGTGTATGGGTAAAAGGCAAGACTTCACTTGCTTACAACTCATGACATATACCAAACTGCCATATCATCGGCTGGAAAACAAAGCAGATTTAGACTCCCTTATTGAAGACATCGGTGATTCCCGCATAGTGATGTTGGGCGAAGCATCGCATGGCACCTCTGATTATTATTCCTGGCGCACCGCCATCTCCAAACGCTTAATAGAAGAGAAAGGCTTCACGTTCATAGCCGTAGAAGGCGACTGGCCCGACTGCTTCCAAATCAATAAATTTATCAAAGGTCTTTGTAAGCCGGGCACCAAAGTGTCTGATATTCTCAAGCACTTCAACCGCTGGCCTACCTGGATGTGGGGCAACTGGGAAGTAGCAGCCTTAGTAGAATGGCTCAAAGAGCACAATGACCGGCCTAACTCGCTTCCTGTAGGTTTTTATGGCCTGGATGTGTACAGCCTCTGGGATTCTCTTCAGCGTATCATGAAGTACCTGGAGAAGCATAAGGACGGCCAGGCCGTGAAAGCCGCCAAAGAAGCCTTCAAGTGCTTTGAGCCCTATAGCTCAGACCCGCAGGAATATGCCCGTGCCGTGGCCTACGTTTCAGAAGACTGTGAAGAGGAAGTACTCTCCATGCTCCAAGAGCTGGGCAAGCACGAAGCAGATGACCCTAGCAACCCCGAGGCAATTTTTGACGCCGAGCAGAACGCTTTGGTGGCCGTCAATGCTGAGCGGTATTACAAGGCTATGATTAGAGGCGGCGGAAGCTCTTGGAACGTGCGCGATGAGCACATGATGGAAACCCTCAACCGCCTGCTGGAATTCCATGGCCCAGATTCTAAAGTCATTATTTGGGAGCATAATACCCACATAGGCGATGCCCGCTTCACTGACATGGCCCGCGCTGGCATGGTGAACATTGGTCAGTTGGCCCGTGAGCAACATGGCAATGAGAATGTGTACTTGGTTGGATTTGGCTCTTATGAAGGCTCTGTGATTGCCGGCAGTGCCTGGGGGGCGCCCATGCAGAAGATGGAAGTACCGCCCGCCCCGCAAGACACGTGGGAGCACTGGCTTCACACCCTCAGCCCCGCCAATAAACTGTTGTTCTCCCATGAACTAAGGGAGATCCCGGAGGCCCGGCAGCAGATAGGCCACCGAGCCATCGGCGTAGTGTATAACCCCAATCATGAAGCCCTCGGGAATTACGTGCCTACCATCATCCCAGAACGCTATGATGCTTTCCTGTACATAGATGAAAGCGAAGCCTTGCGTCCGTTTATTGTGAAGACCAAGGAAAAAGAGCCACCAGAGTTATATCCGGCTAATGAATAGCTACTCACGATACCTTAAAAAGAGAAGCCTGTGCACTTGCATGGGCTTCTTCGTTTTGTGAATTTCGTTTTTGGCTTATTTTCTGGAAATCAGGCCAAAAACGAATTCTGATTCCAATCAACTTTTATGTTTTCATCGTCCCGTTCGCCCTATCCGCCGTTGTTGGTGTTCTCACCAACGACTAGGACTTCCTCTCAATTGTACTGTCGCCACATAAAGGGAGTAGGTGATAACATACAAGTCCTGAGTCTAGGGTTCTGAGTCAAAGACCATTTCTCACCGCGGATTCTCCCCTTGAGGATTACCCAAACGCGAGTTTAAGGCAGCGATCGGCAGCTCAGTAGAGGGGTGTTTACACAAGCAGATAATAATTTCCTCTTCTGATTCCCAACAACTTTTCCCAAGTCTCTTCCTCAATTACTTTCTGCTCAGGTTTGTCACTTTTCTCCTTGATGAGAAAAGTAACCAAAAGAATCAAGAAGAAAAGAAACTCGCTGCCGCTCAGACAGCTTTTCTTCGGAGTGTGCACCTGGCTATAGTAATCTGTTTCATGGCTGACTTACGCTACTGCCACATGACAGGCTGTTGCTTTCTCCCTCGGGCAAAGAGACTTAAACTGACCAGTCTCTTTTCCCTCGGTCAAGGGTAGGCGGGTTGCTAGGTGAGTCGTTGCAATGCCTGCATCCGCTGGCGCGGGTAAACAAGAAATGCGTTTTTGGGCTGTTTTCTGGAAAACAGCCCAAAAACGCATTGCAAGACTCGCGACTCAAGACTCTTCATGACCTCGTAGTGCGCGCAGCTCCTGCGAGTGTCTAACCGCGTTTTTAGCCTCCTTTCAAGAAAACAGGCCAAAAACGATTACTACTTCAACAAGCTACTCTTACGATTGGGTGAAGTGTAATGGAATTGGTTGATGGGCAGTTGTTCGTCGCAGAAGTTGTATTCATGGGGTACGTTGGACCCAATGATGACCAGTCTGTCTTTGCGGTTCTGCGCCAGGTGTTCCAGATACCACGCCACGCCAGCCTGGTCCAGGTTGGTGGTAGGTTCGTCTAAGAGGAGAAAGGGAGTGTCTGAGTAGATGGCAAGGCCTAGCTTGAGGCGTTGGCGCATGCCTGAGGAGAAATCACGGACCAGCTTGTGCTTTGCTTTTTGAAGTTGCAAAACGTCGGGTAGCTGTTGGGCGGTGATGCTCCGAAGGCCCTTGAAGCGGGTGTGAAACTGAATCATCTCTTCCAGGGTCAACTCCTCCAGTAAGTCTTGGTAAGGAGCGGCCAGGGAGAGGTGGTGGTATACTTGTTCTACCAGAAGTGGCTTGCCACCGATAGAATAAGCGATTTCCCCTTCAGAAAGCAGTTGAAAGCCGCTGAGCAGAGACAATAAAGTGGATTTCCCGGAGCCGTTGTGCCCTAAGATGGCGTATGCCTTTCCAGACACAAACTCATAGGACAGATTCCGAAAAATCCACTCGTAATTATAGCGTTTGCCAACAGACGTTAGCTTAATCTGCATCCCGTTGATAGCCTTTGATGATGCCACGGCCCGAGTCACGGACAAAATTCAGGATTTCGTCACGCTCTGGGCTAGGAGAGATTTCCAGTTCAATCTTGTCTACGGCGGCGGCGTTGTTCAAGCCGCTCATATACAGAATGCGGTAAATCTGCTGTATTTCGTTGATCTGTTCGTTGGTGTAGCCTCTGCGGCGCAGGCCAATAGAGTTTACCCCGGCATAGGACAAAGGCTCACGCGCCGCTTTCACAAACGGCGGAACGTCTTTTCTAATCAAAGATCCGCCAGAGACCATGGCATGTGCGCCAATCTTGGCAAACTGGTGCACGGCGCTGGCTCCGCTGATGATGGCATAATCTCCCATGACCACGTGGCCGGCCATCTGCACGGCGTTGCCCATGATGCAGTTGTTGCCAATGATGCAGTCATGCGCTACGTGGGCATAGGCCATGATCAGGCAGTTGCTGCCCACCACGGTTTTCATGCGGTCCACGGTGCCTCGGCTAACGGTCACGCATTCACGTATCACGGTGCCGTCCCCAATGAAGGTAAGGGTGTCTTCGCCGGCAAATTTCAAGTCCTGCGGAATGGAAGAGATTACCGCCCCCGGAAAAATCTTGCAGTTCTTGCCTATGCGGGCGCCCTCCATGATGGTCACGTTAGGGCCAATCCAGGTGCCTTCCCCAATCTCCACATTCTTGTAAATGCTAGTGAACGGTTCAATGACAACGTTCTGGGCTATTTTAGCCTCGGGGTGGATGTATGCGAGGGGCTGATTCATACGTCTTTTCTTACGATGCTAGCAGACATTTCTGCTTCCATTACCAATTGGCCGGCCACAAACGCCTGACCTTGCATTTTTGCGATACCGCGCTTAATTGGAGCCAACAGCTCGCATTTAAAGATAATGGTATCTCCGGGAATAACCTTTCTCCGGAACCTGCATTTGTCAATGCCTAGGAAATAAGTCCAGTAATTCTCTGGGTCCGGCACGGTGTTCAACACCAAAATACCGCCCGTCTGCGCCATGGCCTCAATCTGAATCACGCCTGGCAACACGGGGTTACCCGGAAAGTGGCCCTGAAAGAATTGCTCGTTCATGGTCACGTTCTTGATACCCGTCACCGTGGTTTCATCCAGATGAATGATTTTATCAATCAGCAGGAAGGGATAGCGGTGAGGTAAAGTCTGTGAGATGCGGTTGATGTCCATCACCGGTGTCTTCTTAGGATCATACACAGGTGTGTTCTTAACCGACGTCTCTTTGATGTATTTCTTTATTTTTTTGGCGAAGGCCACATTGGAGGCATGACCCGGGCGCGCAGCCAGAATCTGTCCTTTCAACGGCCGGCCTACCAGGGCCAGGTCACCAATTAAGTCAAGGAGTTTATGACGAGCGGGCTCGTTTCTGTAGCGCAGGTCAACATTGTTGAGGATACCTTCTTTCTTTACCTCTACTTTAGGCTTTTTAAGCAGGTCAGACAGGTAATCCAGTTCATTGTCTTCTACCACGCGGTCTACCACCACAATGGCGTTGCTTAGGTCACCGCCTTTGATGAGGTTCTGCTTGTACAGCATTTCCAGCTCATGTAAGAAGCAGAAGGTGCGGCAAGAGGCAATCTCGTCTTTAAACTGAGAAATGTCAGTTAAAGAAGCGTGCTGAGAACCCAGAACCGGAGAATGGTAGTCTACCATCACGGTCACGCGGTAATCATCCAACGGAAGAATGGCGATTTCTGTCTCGCGGGCACCGTCTCTGAACCTGATTTCCTCTGGCACCTCAAAGAAGTTACGCAGGGCATTCTGTTCTTCCAGGCCCACTTCCATCAAAGGCTGCACAAACAGAATAGAGCTACCGTCCATGATAGGAGGCTCGGGGCCGTCTAACTGAATAAGGACGTTGTCAATCTCTAAGCCTACCAATGCCGCCAAAACGTGCTCCACGGTATTGACGCGGGCACCGTTCTGCTCAATGGTAGTCCCTCTGGAAAGGTCTACCACGTTGTCTACGTCAGCGTCTACAATGGGCTGCTCAGGTAAATCAACGCGCTGGAACTTGTACCCGTGGTTAATGGGGGCAGGCAAAAAGGTCATGTTGGAGATGACCCCTGTATGCAATCCAATACCAGAAACCGTCACCGGTGCTTTAATGGTATGCTGTTTATCGTTCATGCGGCACTAAATAGGTAAAGAGGGGTCAAAGTTAACGCTTTTCTCTGAGTTCATCTACCTGTTTCTGTAGCTCGGGCAGTTTACGGAAGACAGCCATAGCCCGCAGGTTTTGTTTATAGTCAAAAGCAGGCGCTCCCTGTACGAAAGTGCCCTCCTCTTTTATATTTTTAGAGATGCCTGATTTAGCGCCTACAATGGTTCTGTCTGCAATGCTCACATGGCCTACCACGCCTACCTGCCCGGCAATGGTGCAGTAGTTGCCTACTTTAGAAGAACCCGCAAAAGCAGTCTGAGCGGCTACCACTGTGTGTCTGCCAATCTCTACGTTATGGGCCACCTGCACCAGATTGTCAATCTTGGTACCGGTCCTGATGATGGTAGAGCCCATGGTAGCACAGTCTACCGTAGTGTTGGCGCCAATGCTCACATGGTCTTCTATCACCACATTGCCAATCTGCGGAATTGTTTTGTAGCTA
This sequence comes from Nibribacter ruber, assembly GCF_009913235.1. NCBI lineage: Bacteria > Pseudomonadati > Bacteroidota > Cytophagia > Cytophagales > Hymenobacteraceae > Nibribacter > Nibribacter ruber. Next base: position 3,835,502 of record NZ_CP047897.1, read on the forward strand.
CCGTCCTTTTGCGGCGCGAAGCCAAACCCGTCACTACCTAAGACGGCGCCAGCGTGCACAGAGCAGGAACTGCCAATGACGGTGTCTGGGTAGATTTTTACGCCGGCATAAATGACCGTATTGTCGCCGATGGTGACGTTATCGCCTATGTAAGCTTGAGGGTAGATGTGGACGTTCTTGCCAATCTTACAGTTCTTGCCAATGTAAGAGAATGCCCCGCGGTAATGATTGGGACCAATGCTGGAATTCTCACCCAAATAGCAAGGCTCTTCCACGCCCGCGCGCATAGAGGCCAAGGCTTGTTGGTAGACTTCTAATAAGGTAGAAAAAGCGCTGTACGGGTCCTCTACCAAGATAAGGTTGGTGGCAACAGCCTGTTTTACCTCAAGGGTTTTGGACACAATCACGGCAGAAGCGCCAGTGGTGTACAAAAAGGGCTCATACTTGGGATTAGACAAGAAAGAAAGCGACCCAGGGGTGCCTTCTTCAATCTTGGCAAGTCTGTTTACCGTGGCCTGACCGTCTCCCTGCACCTGCCCTTGGAGTAAATCAGCTATTTGTTGTACTGTAAATTCCATGGGGTAAAGTTACAGAAACAATTTATTTTATGCTTTGCTCTGGCCGGGCAACTGGTGTCCGGTTGGGAAGGGAATAGGAGTAGAAGCCGTCTGGCGAGCCCTGGCGTAAAGAATTACCTATTGATAAGTAATGGCAAATTAGGTGAATAAAGGCTCTTTTTTCTGCTTTAGCCAATCCAGGGCTTCTTCTTTGTTGGTGAAGTTTTCTAGCCGCACAGTAAACTGGGTTTCTTTCCTGGCCTGCTGTACGCTGTTTTCCCGGCTGCCGCTGCCCGTTTGTATACGGGCCAGTTTTTCCAGCCGCGTGGTCATGAGATTGGTGCCGAATTCTTTTAGCAGGACAGTGTATTCTTCGGTTTGTACTTCCAGGTTTGTTTTGGAGGCATCAATCAAGAGACGCTTAATGTCATAGTTCTTGATATGATCTACCAGTATTTGTAGAGCCTGTTTTATCTCCGGCATCACAAACGCCTGTATATCGGGCCACTCTACAAACAAAATGTCTGTAGAGGGTTCATAGTCTAAGGTGAGCAAGCCGTTCTGGAAAATAATCATTTTGGTAAGGAAGCCTTAATATTAAGAGGCAATCTCTTTAGGGTAGCAGACGTAGTACTTCTCCACTTTCTTGCTCAGTGCCTGGATGTTGGGCAGATCAGAGGCTTGGGCCACATCCACTATCAGACTCTGCTTGGTGAGCACATTGATGGTCTCTCCCACAGAATCATAGGCGTTGTTGCTGATTTTGCCTGTCACTACCAGGTAATGCGCCTCTTCGGCGGGAACATGGAACTGCTCCATGGCCAGTTCGCGCACGCCTTCTAAGAACTCTATCTCAAACGGAGTTGGGGATAAGATGATTTTGAACAACTTGCGCTCCAACAAACAGACAGAAAGGTAGCTCAGAATCTGGTCTGGGTGCTCAGCCCATTGTTTGATGCCGCCCCAAATGTCATAGTCATCCAAGGCAATAAACTTTTTCAAGATACTTGGGTCGCGCTCAAAATCCAGAATGGAGAAAGACTCACCCAAGAAGAAAGTCAACGCAGGGCTGGCGGGCACCGGAATGCCTTGCTGGGTCAACTCGCGGGCGCGTTGCATCACTTTCATGACCATCTGCTCGGCAGAGGTCACGGTTTTGTGCATGTACACCTGCCAGTACATGAGGCGGCGGCTTACCAAGAAGCTTTCAATAGAGTAAATGCCTTTCTCTTCTACTACTAGCTGGTCTTCGGCTACGTTCAGCATCTTCAATAAACGGTCTGCGCCAATCAAACCTTCAGAGACACCCGTATAAAAAGAGTCGCGGTTCAGGTAATCTAGGCGGTCTACGTCCAGTTGGCTGGACACCAGTTGGTGAAAGAAATGACGCTCGTAGCTGTCTGTGAAGATGTCAATGGCCAGTTGCAGCTTGCCGTCAAACTCCTCGTTGAGCAATTGCATGATGTGCAAAGAAATCTGCTCATGCGGCACCTGGTCAAAAATAGCGTGCTCCAGGGCATGAGAAAAAGGTCCGTGCCCCACGTCATGCAAGAGAATGGCCGCCATAGAGGCCTCACATTCCTTGTCAGAAATACGGTTATCTTTACCGCTCAGGCTCTGGATGGCAATGCTCATCAAGTGCATAGCGCCCAAGGCATGGTGAAACCGCGTATGCAGCGCCCCAGGGTAGACAAACTCTGTAAGGCCTAATTGCTTAATGCGTCTAAGACGCTGAAAGTACGGGTGTTGGATGATGTCAAACAGCAGCTCAGAGGGGACCGTGATGAAGCCGTAGACTGGGTCGTTGAAGATTTTTTTCTTATTCAAGATAACTAAGTTCTTCTGTGTCCGTTGTCGGTAATTGTATAGTTGTGCGATTTATACGGAAGAACCCCCTGTAAGGAGGCGTTTTGCGTGCCGCACAATCCCCCAGCCAACACATAAAATGAAAAAAATATAGCCATGCAAAGATATACTATTTTGTGGGCGGATGATGAGATTGACCTGCTCAAGCCTCATATTCTCTTTTTACAAGAACGCGACTATGACGTGACGCCCGTGAACAGCGGCGCCGATGCCATAGAGAAGGTTCAGGAACAAAACTTCGACATTGTTTTCTTAGACGAGAACATGCCCGGCATCTCTGGCCTGGAGGCGCTCTCTGAGATTAAAGCCCTTAGACCGCTGTTGCCGGTGGTCATGATTACCAAAAGCGAGGAAGAGCACATCATGGAAGAGGCCATCGGCTCCAAGATTGCCGACTACCTCATCAAGCCCATCAACCCCAACCAAATCCTGCTCTCAGTTAAAAGGATTCTGGACAACCGCCGTCTGGTAGAAGAGAAAACCAATAGCTCCTATCAGCGCGACTTCAGGATGCTGGGCATGGCCTTCGGCGAGCGCCTGAATTACCAAGAGTGGGCCGATGTCTACAAGAAACTGGTGTACTGGGAACTGGAGATTGCTGAGACCGAGGGTAAAAGCATGGCCGACGTGATTAACATGCAGAAGGACGAAGCCAACACCAATTTTGCTAAGTTCATCATGGATAACTATGAGGAGTGGGTGAACGATGAGACGGATGAAATTCCGTTGATGAGCCACAAGCTCTTCAAAGACCGCGTCTTCCCGATGATGAAGGAAAGCGACACGCCTATTTACTTTGTCTTGATAGATAACCTGCGCTATGACCAGTGGAAGGTCTTGGAGCCCATCATCACCGACTACTTCAATGTAGAAAGTGAAGAGATGTACTACTCCATTCTGCCTACCACCACTGCCTACGCCCGCAACGCCATATTCTCAGGCATGCTTCCCGCAGAAATCGCCAAGAAATACCCTAACCTATGGGTGTCTGATGACGAGGAAGAAGGCAAAAACATGCACGAAGAGGATTTTCTGGAGATACAGTTGCAGCAGAACAACATCAAAGAGAAGTTCAGCTACAATAAAATCACCAACATCACAGCAGGTAAAGAACTGGTAGCCAAGATGAACAACCTGGAGTCTAACAAACTCAACGTGATTGTTTACAACTTCGTGGACATGCTCTCCCATGCGCGCACAGACATGCAAATGATTAGAGAACTAGCCGCCGATGAGGCTGCTTACCGTTCTTTGACGCGTTCCTGGTTCATGCACTCGCCGTTGTTTGATACCTTAAAAGCCATCGCAGAGAAAAAGGGCCGCTTAATCATCACCACAGATCACGGCACGGTGCGCGTCAAGAAGCCTTTTAAAATTATTGGCGACCGCAACACCAACACCAACCTGCGCTACAAGCACGGCAAGAATCTGGGCTTTACAGAGAAGGATGTATTGGTATGCCGCAAGCCAGAGCGCTTCCATCTGCCCAAGGCCAATGTATCTACCGCTTATGTGTTTGCCATGAACGACGACTTCTTTGCTTACCCTAATAATTATAACTATTACGTCAACTACTACAAAGACACCTTCCAGCACGGGGGCGTCTCTTTAGAAGAAACCATTATTCCATTTGTCACCCTTAGCTCTAAAAATGCCTGACCCATTGGTGCAGGAACGCACCCTACAGATTTCCTCTAAAGCAGAGCTTCCAAAAGCTGCCGCTGATTTTTTGGCATTTATCGGTCAAAAAAGAATAATTTTGTTTGAAGGCGAGATGGCGGCGGGTAAAACCACGTTTATCAAGGCGATATGTGCAGCCAAAGGCGTGCAAGAGCACGTAAGCAGTCCCACATTTGCCTTGGTGAATGAGTATGAGGCCGCCCGTGGCGAGGTCATTTACCATTTCGATTTCTATCGGATTGACGACCCCGCCGAAGCTCTGGACATTGGAGTGCTAGAATATTTCCATTCCGGCAATCTGTGTCTGATTGAGTGGCCATCCAAAATTGAGAACCTGTTGCCAGAAGAAGGTGTTATAGTATCCATTGCCACCGGCCCGCAGGACGAAGCGCGTACCATACAGATGAGAGTTTATGGAGGAAATGACGGAAAAGCCTAGCACTGGATTTGAGGCCCTTACCAAGGCCACTGCCCGTAGTCTAATGCCCAAAGAGTCTATGCTGGCCGTGGAAACGCGCAAGCGCAACCTCTTCATCGGCATCCCGAAGGAGTCTTCTCTGCAAGAGAACCGCATTGGCCTTACCCCAGAATCTGTGAAGCAACTGGTAGACCAAGGCCACGAGATCTGGATAGAATCCGGGGCTGGGGGCCCTTCTAAATACTCTGACCATGAATTTTCAGAGGCCGGTGCGCAGATTGTATATTCCACCAAAGAAATCTACGAGGCCGACATCGTTTTGAAGATTGCCCCACCTACGCTGGAGGAGATGGAATACTTCAGGCCGGGGCAGACGCTTATCTCTGCCTTGCAGATAGGAAGCCTCACTTCTGAGTACATTGGGGCCCTTAGTCGCAAGAAAATAAGCGCCATCTCCTTTGAGCTCCTCAAAGACAAGTCTGAGTCCAGACCCGTCGTAAGAGCCATGAGTGAGATTGCCGGAAGTACCGTCATGCTGATTGCCGCTGAATACTTAAGCAGTGGAAAAGAAGGCAAAGGCGTTATTTTGGGCGGAATCACTGGTGTGCCACCGTCCAAAGTAGTCATCATTGGCGCCGGTACCGTTGCAGAGTATGCTACACGTGCGGCTTTAGGTCTAGGTGCCGAAGTAAAGGTTTTTGACAACCATCTGTACAAACTAAGAAGGCTGAAGCATAACGTCAACGCGCAGATTTTCACCTCCACGCTAGACAATACCATCCTGCACAAAGAGATACAAGACGCAGACGTGGTGATTGGCGCCGTCACTGCTGAAGAAGGCCAAGTTCCTTGTATGATTGCTGAAGAAGTGGTAGCCAAGATGACCCCCGGATCTGTGATCATTGACGTGAGTATTGATGAAGGCGGCTGTTTTGAAACCTCAGAGATGACTACCCATAACCGCCCGGTGTACCGCAAGTATGACGTGATTCATTACTGCGTTCCCAACATCCCATCCCGCGTACCCCGCACCGCTACCAAAGCCCTGAGCAATATCTTCACACCCATGTTCCTGGAAATCTCTAAGCATGGCGGCATCAACGAGGTGCTGTTCACCCATGAACACTACCGTAGCGGCGTCTATATCTACAAAGGAAGCCTCACTAACGCCGCCATCGCCAAGAAATTCAACATGCGATACAAGGAGTTGAGTTTGATGATTGCCGTGCGTAACTAGAAGCAGGATTTTCAGGATTGCTTTCGATTTTTCAGGATTGGATTATCATATTTTAAGAGGTCCGTTTTTGGCCTGTTTTCATGAAAACAGGCCAAAAACGGACCTCTTGATTTAAATTTCTTTCTCTCTGAGGGAGAAGGTTAGAATGAGGGGATATTGATATTGTTGGATTGCTCTGTAGAAACCAAGCACTGCTTGTTTCCCACGTATTCCTTTTTGATTTATGAAAAGGCAAAAAAAGTCCCTGCATTAATAAAACCTTTAATTGACAGGCGTGAGTTTGGAGACTCACTATTCTCTTGCCAAGAGTCTGGAGGCTCGCGTTATATTGGTTTCCTATAGAGCTATGGAGCAGGGAACAATCAGCAACTCACAACTAGAAATCAATACCCGTTTTTCGCCTCTTTTCCAGAAAATAAGCCAAAAACGGCCATTGATTATCCTTTCGGCTGAGCCAATAATAACACCTTCCAGGCATCTTGCACCCGGCCTTCTTCCAGCATCTTCTGCGCGAATAAATGCAGTTGGCGTTCCTGTTCCTGAGTGTCTTGGGCGTGGGTTTGCAGCATGTAGCGCAACATCGGCTCATGCTCGTAGGCCCGCAGTTCTTCTGGCGTGGGCATGGCTTCGGTATTTCCTAGGCGGGCCAGGTTGTTGCCGGTCAAAACCTTGCTGGTACGTATGTGAGCAGGCAATTGGTCAATGCCCATGCCTTTGGATTGCAAAGGTTTGGGTAGTTCAAATAGGCAGTCCCCGTTTGCGCGGAGGTACCAGTCTCCGCCTAGTCTGGCGACGGCGTCTAGTTTGAAGGGGTCAATTTTTTTACCGTCCGGGCCCAAGATGTTCTCATTCACGTGCAGGAGTACCGCTTCGCAAATGACCAAGTTAGCCGCGCCGCCTTTGTCGCCGATGGGTTTCACTTCCAATACTTTGCACTCAAAAGCGGCTGGCGCCTCGGCTACGCGGGGAGGGGCAATCAAGGTAGAAGCCACTGGCGTTAGACCAGACTTCGTGAATTCATTGACGCCTCTGTCATACTCCGTAGAGGCCAAAGACATTTGCTCCACAATAGCGTAGTTGCAGATGTTGATGACCACTTCGCCCGTTTCCAGCACATTGTCCAGCGTGTGTTTGCCAGAGTTGTCGCGCACCCGGCGGGCAGGGGAGAAGATGAGCACCGGCGGATTTGACCCGAAGCAGTTGAAGAAGCTGAAAGGGCTCAGGTTCACATTTCCTTCTTTGTCTACGGTGCTGGCAAAAGCAATGGGCCGGGGCGCAATGGCGCCCAACATCAAAGCATGAAACTCACCAGTTGAAATCTCTTTCGGGTCAAAAACTTTCACTTTTTTTAATTTGAAGATGTGGAGATTTGAAGATTTGAAAATGTGGAGAAGAAGAAATCACGTTAAAATGATTTCTAGGTCGATTGTGCCATGGTTAGGTTAAACCATTTCCAAATCTGCACATCTTCACATTTTCAAATCATCTAAATAGCGGGTAAAATCTGGGCTTTCACTTCCCCGAAACCCACGCGCACGCCATTTCTTTCGGCGTAGCCCCGCATAGTGATGGTGTCGCCGTCGTGGATGAATTTACGCTCAGAACCGTCTGGTAAGGTTAACGGCTTGGTGCCACGCCAGGTCAGTTCCAGCATAGAGCCATATGAATCTGGGGTAGGGCCAGAGATGGTGCCCGAGGCATACATATCACCCACTTCTAGGTTACAGCCATTAATAGTATGGTGCGCCAACTGCTGGTTCATGTTCCAATACATGTATTGGTAGTTAGAACGGCAAATCACCGCTTCTTGACTCATGTTGGGTGCCTGCAAGGTTACTTCCAGGTTAATATCTAGGTTCTTCTCTCCGCTGTATTCCAAATAAGGCAACACGGCAGGGTCTTGAACTGGTCCCGGTACTCTAAACGGCTCCAATGCGTCTAGGGTCACTACCCACGGCGAAATAGATGACGCGAAGTTCTTAGCCAAGAACGGTCCCAACGGCACATATTCCCAGCTTTGAATGTCTCTGGCAGACCAGTCATTGAATAGCACCATGCCAAAGATATGCTCTTCAGCCTCTAGGGTGGTGATGGTAGTTCCCAACTCCGTGGATTTGCCAGTGATGAAGGCTACCTCCAACTCAAAGTCCAACTGTTTGGTAGGCCCGAAGATGGGAGAATCAACATCAACAGGTTTGGTCTGTCCTTTAGGTCGGCGCACCGGTACGCCAGATGGTATGATGGACGAAGCGCGTCCATGATAACCCACCGGTAAGTGCTTCCAGTTGGGTAATAAGGCATTGGCTGGGTCCCGGAACATGGTGCCCACGTTGGTGGCGTGCTCCATGCTGGAATAAAAATCGGTATAGTTAGGTACTCGTACTGGCATCAGCATCTGGGAATCCTTCTGCTTCACCAGGCACTCGGCCATCAATTCGCGGTTGTCTCTAATCTCTGGATTGTCATTGCGCAGGAGTTCAGAAATGCGGTCCCGCACCTGGCGCCAGATAGGACGGCCCAAGGCAATGAAATCATTGAGGTAAAGTCTATGAAAAACGGTAGGATCTTCCACGTCCAGCATGTCAAACAGGCCGTGCTGGGTAAGCACGTACACGTCTAGGACATAATCGCCAATGGCCACGCCTACGCGCGGGTCACGGTCCTGGGCCTGGAAAATGCCGAAGGGAAGATTCTGTATCTGAAAGTCACTCTCTGGCGCAATCTGAATCCAGGAATGAAGGGATGGGTCGTTGGCTCTAATCATAAAAACATGACATAGGTTGGTAAACAAAGATAGCGACCTTCCCGACAATTCTGAAGTTTAATCAGAAGCAGTAGGAGTTTTCCGGCGGCCAGCCGTTTTTAGCCTGTTTTCCAGAAAAGAGCCTAAAAACAGAAAGCCCGCGGGGTATTGAGAACATAAGAATCCTCAAAACCCCGCGGGCGTATTTCTAATCTTTAAATCTAAAGCATTCTTACACGAAAGACTCAGAGATAGGCGTCAGGTTGACGGCCACTACTCCTTTAATCTCTGGGACGGCTTTCATGATGGCTTGCTCTACACCGCCTTTAAAAGTCATGGCAGACATTGGGCAAGAACCGCAGGCACCCACCAACTCAATCTGCACTATTTTTTCTTCTGATATCTCCAGCACCTTTACATCACCTCCGTCTGTTTTCAAGTACGGACGAATGGTGTCTAAGGCCTGCTCTACCTGAAGAAGCAATATTTCATTCAATGCGCTGTCTACCATATGCTTACGCTTTAATTTCTACTACCTGAGTTCTGGCCATGCTGGCGTTCCTAACAGACACCTGGCGGGCCACTTCTTCGGCTACCTGCTTGAATACCGCGGTAGCCGGTGAGCCTTCTTCCAGAATCTGCGGGGTGCCCGCGTCACCGTTCTCTCTAATGCTTTGTACCAACGGAATCTCGCCAATAAATGGAACCCCGTAGCGCTCTGCCAAATCACGTCCTCCGCCTTGCCCGAAGATATAGTATCTGTTATCAGGCAGTTCGGCTGGGGTGAAGTAGGCCATGTTTTCTACCAATCCCAAGACCGGCACGTTGATTTGCGGTTGTCTGAACATCTGCAAACCTTTCACGGCATCGGCTATGGCTACTTTCTGCGGAGTGGTCACTATGATGGCGCCCGTTACCGGTACTGTCTGTACCAACGTCAGGTGAATGTCACTGGTTCCCGGCGGAAGGTCAATGAGTAAATAATCCAAATCGCCCCATTCTACCTCGGTGATAAACTGCTTCAAAGCAGAACTGGCCATAGGACCGCGCCAAACCACCGCGTGTTCTGCCGGCGTCAGGAACCCGATGGAGATAAGCTTGATACCAAATTTCTCAATCGGCTGAATGAGGTTCTGACCTTCGGGTGTGCGGTACACCACAGGACGAGCATCTTCTACGCCAAACATAGTCGGCACAGATGGACCCGAGATATCAGCGTCTACCAAACCTACCTTCGCACCAGACTGAGCCAAGGCCACGGCCAGGTTAGCGGTTACGGTAGACTTGCCCACGCCTCCTTTGCCAGAAGCCACAGCAATAATATTCTTCACACCTTTCAATACCGTGGTATCTACGCGGGCAGTGGTCACGCGGGAGGTCATGTTCACGGTCACCTCGGCGGCAGGGTCCACCATGGTGGTGATGGCCCTGATGCAGGCGCTCCGGATGAGGTCTTTGAGGGGACAGGCCGGCGTGGTGAGAATCACGGTGAAACTCACCTTAAGGCCGTCTATTGCTACATCCTCAATCATGTTCAAAGTCACCAAGTCTTTTCCAAGATCTGGCTCCTCTACATAACTAAGGGCTTTTAATACGTCTTCTTTGGTAATGGCCATAGGAATATAGGCGCTAAATTTCGCTCCTGCAAAGATACACACTATCTCTCTAACAAGCTAAAAGGCAAGAAGTAGTTGTAGTAGCGCGCAGGATACTCTATTTCCCGCAATGATTCGTTTTTGGCCTGTTTTTCAGAAAAAAAGCCAAAAACGGATTAATCAACGATGGGACCCTAGAAGCTATAATGGCTTTTTGAAATTAACTTCGCATATTAGAATTGGCAATGAATAGCAGAATCCTAGCCGTATCTTTGTCTTCTTTTCATAAGCATACTAGTAGAAAAGTCTAGCCTCTAGCTACTAGCATCTCCCTTTAGTACCCATGGCCCTGATTAAGAAAGAAGTTGTTGACCAGATCATCCAGCAAGCCGACATAGTGGAGGTGGTGGGTGATTTTGTGAGTTTGAAAAAGAAGGGCCAGAACCTGTGGGCGCCATGTCCCTTCCACTATGAAAAATCACCGTCTTTTTCAGTAGCGCCCAACAAGGGGATTTACAAGTGCTTCGGGTGCGGCAAGGCGGGCAACGCCGTGCAGTTCATCATGGACATTGAGGGCACCAGCTACGTAGAGGCGCTCAAGTACCTGGCTAAGAAGTACAGCATTGACATTGAGGAAGATACTAGCCCAGCCGCCGTACAAGCTCAAAATGAGAAGGACAGCCTCTTCATCATCTCAGATTTCGCGAAAGAATACTATGTCAAGGCACTTCATAAAAACGACGAAGGACAGAGCATAGGCGCGCCCTACTTTAAGCAACGCGGCTTGTCTGCGGCTACTATTCAGAAGTTTGAGTTGGGTTACAGCTTAGATAGCTGGGATGATTTTACCAAGGCGGCGTTGGAAAAAGGCTTCCAATTAAAGTACTTGGAAGAAACCGGCCTCACCATTGTCAAGCAGGAGGAAGGCAAACAGTATGACCGCTTCAGGGGGCGGGTCATGTTCCCTATCCATAACGTTAGCGGACGTACTATTGGCTTTGGCGCGCGGACGCTCAAGAGCAATGACAAGAAATCGCCTAAATACGTCAACTCTCCAGAGTCGCCTATTTACCATAAGTCTGATGTGCTGTATGGCATGTTTCAGGCCAAGCAGGCCATTCGGCAGGAAGATGTCTGTTACCTGGTAGAAGGCTATCTGGACGTATTATCTCTGCACCAGGGCGGCATTGAGAACGTGGTGGCTTCGTCAGGGACGTCCCTCACCGAGAACCAAATCAAACTTATTGGGCGCTACACCAAGAACATTACGGTTTTGTATGACGGTGACCCGGCGGGTATCAAAGCCTCTTTGCGTGGCATCGACCTGATTTTGGAAGGTGGCCTGAATGTAGACGTGGTCTTGTTCTCGGACGGTGACGACCCCGACAGCTACATCCGCAAGGTAGGCGATACCAAATTCAAGGAATACCTCAAAGCGCACAGCCAGGATTTCATCTCGTTTAAGTCTGAACTCTACGCACAAGAGGCCAGAAATAACCCTGTCAAGAAAGCCGAGGCCATCCGTGAAATGGTGGTCTCCATTGCTAAGATCCCGGATGCCATCAAGCGGTCGGTATTCTTGAAGCAGTGCAGCATCCAGTTTGGGATTGACGAGCAGGTGCTCATTTCTGAGTACAACAAGATTCACCTGGCAGAGCAGAAGTCCTCTAAGCCCACGCCCGGTTCTGCGCCTTCTGCCTTCTCGCCAGGCTCATACTCGCCGGGCTCTTTTGAAGAAATGGCCGCCGAAGCGGAAGCCGCCGCAGCCGCTGAGGCCGAAGCCTACGAACAGGAAAACCAGACTGAGGATACCTCCACGCTCATCAAAACCCGGGAGCGCGAAGTCATCCGACTCATCCTCAACTACGCTGATAAAGAAGTAGAAGAAGGCCTCACTACCAGCCAGTTTATGCTAGGTGAGCTGGAGGATATTGAATTCCAGACGCCCATTTACAAACGCCTTTTTGACATGTGCCGCATCAAACTAGAGCAAGGCTTCATGCCCACTGCCGCGGAGTTTATGCAGCATGAGGAGAAAGAAATCCGGAACGAGGTAATTGACCTGGTCAGTGAGAAATATGAACTCAGCGAAGGCTGGGCCACCCATGAAATCTTTGTGCCCCGTGAGGTGGACCTGATTCAGTACGGCTCTGAGCGCGAAGTTTTACGTCTAAAATGGCGCAACGTACAAGCCATGATCCGCGAGCACATGAACAGCCTGCAAACCCTCCAAGACCCCCAAGAACTAGACAAAGTCCTCCGCACCATCAAAGCCCTCAAAGACTTTGAGAAACAGATTGGCGACATGCTGGGGATAGTGGTGAACCGGTAGTGCAGTTATCAGTAAGCAGTAATTAGTAAACAGTTTTGGGAGCTTCGTTTTTAGCTTGGTTTCTGGAAAAGAGGTCAAAAACGCCATTTGGTACAGACGCTCGCAGGTCCTGCCGGACGCTACGAGGTCTTTTGAGTAGAGGCAGACGGTGAGGATAGTAAGTGGCGTAGGTAACGCGCCAGATACAAGGCAACGCCGTTGTCTCTACAGTAATTTCATGAACCACCCGCCAGCAGGGCGATGAAGGCATTGCAACATCTCCAATACCAATCTGCCAACCCTTGACCGAGGGAAAAGAGACTGGTCAATTTAAGTCTCTTTTCACGAGGGAGAAGGCAACAGCCTGTCAACTTTCAGTGGCTTATGTTTACTATGAAACGAATCACTTCTCACAGTGCACCTCTCCGAGCCCCCGCCCTGTCCGAGCGTTCAGCGAGTTCGGGGGCTCTTGATTCTTTTGGTTACTTTTCTCATCAAGGAGAAAAGTGACAAACGCGAGCAGAAAGTAAGGAAAGAGGATGGTTGGGAAGGCGATATTGGGAGGCAGAGACGGGAGTGTAAACACCCCTCTTCGCTCCCCTCAAGGGGAGAATCTGCGTTGAAAAGCAGCTGTAGTATCACTAAACAAAAAGCGTTTTCACCCTTCTTTCCAAAAAACACCCCAAAAACGCTTCTATTCCCACACACTTCAAGGATACTACTCCCTAACGATGGTTAGGCATAAAAAACCGCTATCTTTGCGCATCCAAAGGCAGAGGTGCTTCTGTTGTGGGAAATCCGCTGCCTTCACTTTATTCTACAGACATGTTAGATAAGATAGAAGACGCCATAGAAGACATTAAAGCGGGCAAGGTGATCATTGTGGTAGATGATGATGACCGTGAGAACGAAGGTGACTTCATTTGCGCCGCTGAGAAAATAACCCCGGAGATCGTCAACTTCATGGCCACCCATGGCCGAGGCCTCATCTGCGCCCCCCTCACCGAGGAGCGCTGCGATGAACTAGGCCTGGAACTGATGGTAGGCCGAAACACCGCGCTGCACGCCACGCCGTTCACCGTGTCAGTAGACTTACTGGGCCATGGCTGTACCACCGGCATATCTGCCTCTGACCGCGCTAAAACCATTCTGGCGCTAGCAGACCCTAACACAGACCCCGCGTCTTTGGGCAAGCCGGGTCACATCTTCCCGCTGCGCGCGCGCAAAGAAGGTGTGATTAGGAGAGCCGGCCACACCGAGGCCGCCGTAGACATTGCCTTGCTGGCGGGTCTGGCTCCGGCTGGGGTATTGGTAGAAATCATGAACGAAGACGGCACCATGGCCCGCATGCCGGACCTGGAAAAAGTAGCCGAGCGCTTCAACCTCAAGCTCATTTCCATCAAGGACCTCATTCAATACAGACTTCAGAAGGAAAGCCTCATTGACCGCGAGATTGCCGTAGAACTACCCACTGACTGGGGAAACTTTGACCTGTACGCCTACACCCAGCGCAGCAACAACGCCAAGCATCTGGCTCTGGTGAAAGGCACTTGGGAAGAAAACGAACCTGTACTGGTACGCGTGCACTCCTCTTGCGTAACCGGTGATATCTTCGGGTCTTGCCGTTGCGATTGCGGACCGCAGTTGCACCGCGCCATGGAAATCATTGAGCAGGAAGGCAAAGGCGTAATCGTATACATGAACCAGGAAGGCCGCGGCATTGGCTTGTTGAATAAACTGAAGGCCTACAAGTTGCAGGAGCAAGGTCTGGACACCGTAGAAGCTAATTTGCAATTGGGCTTCGGGACAGATGAGCGTGACTATGGCGTAGGGGCGCAGATTTTAAGAGACCTGGGCGTAACCAAAATGCGCCTGCTTTCTAACAATCCGCGCAAGCGTACCGGCCTCATTGGCTACGGTCTGGAGATTGTGGAGCAGCTGCCCATTGAGATTGCCCCCAATGAGCACAACCAGCGCTACCTCACCACCAAGCGCGACAAGCTGGGACACACCATCATGAAAAGCAGCAAATAGGCGTTTTTGCCCTGTTTTCACCAAAAGAGGCGAAAAACGGAAACCCACCCGGGAATCCGTTTTTCGCCTTTTCTTTTTGCCTCTAATTCAGGCCTGATTCTTGCATTTGATTCGTAAATAAAGGGATAGGTTTCTGGCATCTGGCCATGCGTTGGAAGATACGGTACGTGCACCTTTCTTCGTTCTAATAGGCTGGGTTGGAATAACTTTATTGTTGTTAATTTAGTATATAGCAATATCAGAATATAACAGGGGGAAATATGAATTGGATGAAGATGGTTAGGAAAGCGCTGGGTCTTTTGGTGCTGGCGGTTTTGTTCTCAGTCCAGGCCAGGGCGCAGGCGTCTGGGCTGGTAGATGAATGGTCAATGGGTAAAATCTATCTGGCCAACGGCGACTCTCTGAATGGGAAAATCACCTATCACAGAACCGAGGACCTCATTAAGGTAGTGAAGGAAGACGGCTCTGTAGTGGCGTATGCTCCCGTGGCCGTGCGCGGGTTTGAGGCCGTAGACAAAGACGGGCGCTTTAGGAGAGTGTTCGTGACGCATAAATGGAACTTCGGGAATGACTACAGTGATTTTCTGGCCCCGGCGTTCTTTGAGCAGATTGCCATTGGCAAATACGGGTTGCTGCGCCGGGAGACCACCGTTAGGAAAGACATTAGCCGTGACCCTTATTATCGGAACATGGGTGGATATTATCCGGCGGGCGGTTATCCTCCAGGGGGCGTTCCCTATTACGTAGATGCGCGGCAAGACATTTTTTTTCTGTTGTTGCCCAATGGAAAGGTGAAGGAGCTCAGAAACGTGAAGAAGGACCTGGAAGCCATCTTCGGGAAGAAGAACGGCCAGATGAAATCGTACATCAAGCAAAACAAGCTCAAGTATACCAGCCTGCCAGACTTGGTGAAGATCGTCAACTACTTCGGGACAATCTCATAAGTTGATGAAAGGGAAGTGTGGAAGGCTAGAGGTAGAATCTTATATTGAGTTCTAAAGCCAAATTCAAAATTTTATCTACTTCTTATGCAATTCAACTTACTACCTGTAAAGCTGGTTTTTTCTGTGCTTCTGTTTTTCTGGGGGCCTTCTCTTTTTGCACAAGTTGTTTCAGGCAATGCGGCAAAGGACAGTGTTTCACAGCATGCAAGTATCAATCAGAAGTTGAAAGGAAAAGTGTTTCTGGCCAATGGACAATCCCTAACAGGAGTCATCACTTTTTATCACCAGCTTGAACTAGTGCGCGTAAAATTACCAGACATTACAGAGGCTGCGCTTTCTCCTATTGCCGTCCGGTACATTGAGGCGGTAGATTTACAGGATGGGTATACCCGGCATTTTAAAGTATTGCCTTATAACGGGCTAGGGAAGGGGTACAGAAACGTGCCTACTTATTTTGAGGAAGTAGTGCCGGGCGCATATACCTTGCTCTTGCGCAGAACGGCAAAAACCATTTATGCCAACCCCACACGAGTACCTACCTTGAATGTTCAATTTGATCCTCCTTCAAGTACTCTTGCGCCATCTGCCGCAGACCAGATCGGATACAAATTCTTTTTACAGATGCGAGGGCAAGATCCGGTGGCCTTGGAAAACCCCAGGAAAGAGCTACCTCCTCTCTATGGCGTCCATGCCAATGCCATGCGGAAGTTTGTCAGACTACACCAGCTGGACTACGGAAACCCCAATCATTTAATCAAGATTGTGGAGCAATGGAATATGCTGGCTAAATAATAAGTTTCAAACAGAAAGGCCTCTCCCATGGGAGAGGCCTTTCTGTTTGAATATGGTAAAACTCGTCTACAAATCTCGCTGGCGCAGCAACTGATAGCTAAGAAAGCAGAACAAGGCAATGTACAATATAACCGGTATCAAAGCTTGGGCCGGGGTGAGGGACTCTGTCTCGCCTAGGACCATCTGCACCAGTGCACTGTTGGGGTTTGGCGTGAGACTGGCCATGGCTTTAATGGGCATGAACTTGTCCACGGCGTCTGGCAGCTTCCAATGGATGAGCGGTTCTGCAATGAGCGTGTAGGCCATGAAGGCCAAAATGGCCAGGCCGCTCTTTTTAATAAGAAAGCCAAAAAACATGGCTAGCGCCAGGTACCCCAGCAACTGCAAAAGGTAATAGCCCAGTGCCTGAATGCCTGAGAACATAGTGCCGGCATCCACCGCTTTGCCATAAATTATCCCGAAGCCAAGCCCCAGCAGCAGCGCAAACAAGACGCAGACCAAGCTCAACAGCACCCCCGAAGAGAACTTGCCCTTCACCACATCTGCTCTGGAAAAACCGTCAATGATTTGCTGCCGCAGCGTCCTGAACGTGTACTCGTCTGTGACCAAAATCAAAAGCAGAATGCAGGGAATTAAGTTGAGGTAGCTGGACACGTAGACAATGTGCGTCCAGATTTTGGGGAACTGGTACAGCTCTGCACCGGCCATCTGTCCGTTTATCTGCACGTGGCCGCGGGCGTAAAAGAACACGTACATGAGCAGCAGTTGCAAGCCCAGGATCACCCAGAAGGTGCGGTAGGGGAGAATCTTCTTTAGTTCTATGCGCAGCAATGAGATCATACGGCGGTGTCTGCTTTAATAATTTCCATGAATTGACTTTCCAGGCTCTTTTTGCGCACGTTCAGTTGCCCCAGGGCAATGCCGGCCTCAAAGAAAGCACGGTTGAGGTCTGAGCTGCTGGCTCCCTGCTGGAGGGTTAGCTGCACCTGCTGCTGCAACACACGGGCCTCTGCCACCAGCGGTAATCCCTGCGCTATCTGCACCAGTTGCTCCAAAGAAGCACCGCCGTTTATAAACACCAGGTCGTTGGTGGCCATGATGGACTGCACGGGCCCTTCTACCTTTAATTTACCGGCGCGAAGTACGGCCATATGAGTGCAGACTTTTTCTACCTCGTCCAACAAATGACTGGCCAGCAGAATAGTCTTTCCTTGTTGGGCTACGTTGAGAATCAGCTCCCGCACTTCCGCTATGCCTTCGGGGTCCAGGCCGTTGGTGGGTTCATCCAAAACCAATACTTCTGGATCACCCAGCAGAGCCGCGCCAATGGCCAGGCGTTGTTTCATGCCCAGGGAATAGCCTTTAAAGTCATTGTGCTGCCGATGGGCCAGGCCCACTGTTTCCAGCACGTGTTGGATCTGCGCGTGCGGCACCTGCTTAATATCAGCAGTTATTCTCAGGTTCTGGAAACCGTTGAGGTAGGGATAGAAGTTGGGCGTCTCCAGCAAGGCGCCAATGCGGCGCTTGGTAGACTTGGAGGGTGCCTCGCCGAACCACCGGAACGTACCGGCTGTTGGGTTGATTACATCCAGGACAATGCCCAGCGTGGTGGTTTTTCCGCTTCCGTTGGGTCCCAGCAGTCCATAAATGCTTCCCTCAGGTACGCTGATGGATAATTGGTCCAGGGCCTGCACGGACTTGTACCGCTTGCTCAGTCCCTGTATGTCTAATACGTTTGCCAAATCTGTCTTTGCTTAGAGAATGGCCTGCTTTGGCCTTTCTACAAAGCTAGAAGGATTTAAGAGAATTACGAATCTTGAATATTTATCTCTAAAAACAGAAAGCCCGCTGAGCGGGCTTTCTGTTTTTAGCGTGTTTTGGCTAAAATGGGCAAAAAACGGAGGTTTTAGTTTTTCTTTTTCCTCGGCGGCGGCGGCGGTGCCATTTCATCCACGATTACATTGGGTGGTGAAGGTGGCTGGTTCTTCTTTTTAACTTTTGGCGGCGCCGGCGGAGCCATCTCGTTTACCTCTACCCGAACTGGCGGCGGAGGCGGTGGCAAGGTTCCAAACTTTTTCTCAAAGGCGGCTCTGCCTTCTGCCGTAGCCTCAAATGATTCCACCTCGCCATTATTTAGAATGACATGGAATGCATCCTCTTCGGCGCTAATGCCTCTTACATTGGGATTGCGTTTTTTAAAATCTGCCGGCAATTCCACATTCATGGGTGGTGGGGGCGGAGGTGGGGCTAACGAAGCATCTGGCGCGTTGGGTGCAGCTGGGGCAGGTGGTGGCGGTGGAGGTGAGGGCACTGTCCCGTATTTCTTCTCAGCCGCGGCCATTCCTTTTGGTGTTCTTGGATACACTTCGGTCTTGCCAGATTTTAGGTGCACGTACAGGTTCTCTTCATTCCAGCCTAACTTGGCAATCGTAGGGTTTCTCCGCAAGAAAACATCATAGTCATCCTGTGGCGAGATGATATTCTTACCTTCTTGAGAGGTCTGTTCCAAGATGGAGACAGGAGAAGTCTGCGCCAATCCCTGCAAAGAGAAAAGCGAGAGGGCCAGGGCCGGAATAGCTACCAGAAAACGCGCTTGCTGTACCCGGGTAGAGGGAGCTTTGTTCATCATCATGATTCGGTGTTTAAGTGAATGGTAGTTAAAGGAAGATGCGAAAGTGACTGGCGACGCCCCAGCCGTTTGCAGAAGCGAGAATTGATACTGCTTTTTATCTATGCCAGCCTGCAAGGTTTGCTGGTCGGTTAAGAACTCAAGATTCTGTTTTAATGCAACGCGCAAAAGCCAGACGGCCGGGTTAAACCAATGGAACAGGCAGGTCACTTCTACCAGCAGAATATCCAGCGTATGCCACTGGGTTACGTGCGTGTGCTCATGCTTGAGAATGGGTAACCAATCCTGCTCGGGGTGCTGGCTCGGATTAAAGTAAATGGTGTTGGCAAATGAAAAAGGCGGGAAAGCAACTGGCAACTCTCTAAAGGGGATTCCCTGAAAAGCCGCTTTCTGTGACTGTCTGTGCAGTTTGTACAGAGAAACCATCTGCACTAACAACCTTATAGCCATTACGCCTACGCCCAGCCAAAAGAGGTAAACTGGGATCTGCCAATAATTAAAAGCAGATTCTTCACTTGCAATAGTAGCTGGAAAGGTCCACGTACCCGAAAACGTGGTAATGGTCTGGTATACTTTCTCATTTTTGCTGAACAGCTCTGTTAAATCAAAAAGTGGCAAAAGGCTGGCCACCACCAAACCAAGCGCCAGAAACCAGCGATTGAACTGGTAGAAGGTTGTGGGCCGCAGCACCAACTGGTAGGTGAGATAGAGCAGGGTAATCCCAATATTCACCTGAAGCAGATAAAGGAGGAGCGCTGGCATATCAGTTGGGTTTTTGGTTTTCAATCATGTCCATAATCTCTTTCAGTTCCTGGGGGCTCAGCTGTTTCTCCTTCACGAAGAACGCCA
The DNA here is from genome assembly GCF_009913235.1 of Nibribacter ruber. Taxonomy (NCBI): domain Bacteria; kingdom Pseudomonadati; phylum Bacteroidota; class Cytophagia; order Cytophagales; family Hymenobacteraceae; genus Nibribacter; species Nibribacter ruber. The sequence goes on from NZ_CP047897.1 coordinate 3,855,157, forward strand.
CCAGCTCTTTGTAGGAGTTCTGGAAGTAGTTGCCCACAAAGCCCTTCATGAACTTCTTCTTGTATTCCTCTGCTTTGATGAGCGGCAAATACCGGTAGGTGTTGCCAAGTTTCTCACCCTGCACAAAGGCCTTCTTCTCCAAGTTCTTGACGGTAGAAGCCAGCGTGGTGTAAGGCGGCTTGGGTTCGGGGAGCCTGTCCAGGAAATCCTTGATGAAGCCGCCCTGGGTTTCCCAGATGACCTGCATGGCTTCCTCTTCTTGTTGCGTCAGCTTTTCCATGAGTTCTATTTTTGTGCGAAAGATTCGTAGTTTTACGATTGTTTAGTAATTCTACGAAAAATTCGTAATAAGTTGTATGCTTGGTGAGAAATTATTTTTTTAAAAAATGCAAAAACCCTCTTCTGCTTTGTAGAAGAGGGTTTTTGCAAGGAATCGTTTTTAGCCTGTTTTCACTAAAACAAGCCAAAAACGATTAAAGACTACTGCACCGGCAAAGCGCCACCTAACCAGCGGGCCACCGGGTAGCGGTTGAGGGTGTTCTCAAAATGCGGCGTGTTGCGGTACACAAAGTTTAGCTGGGCCTGCGCGCTTTTAGCTAGGTTAGGGTCTTTGGTTTTAGCCTCTTCTAATGCGGCTTTCAATTTTCCGTCATCCTTTAAATACTGTGCGGCAAGGTCTTCAAACACATAGGCAGAAAAGTGTTCCTTCTGGCCTAGAATAGAGTCAAAGAAATTCCACGCGAAGTAAGAGTCCGGCGCCTGTGGTTCCAGCACTTCTACCAAAAAGCGGTTGCTTACTTGGTTGAGGTACACTATGTAATCACCGGCGTAGTATTGGATGGGCTGTTGCACTTTGCGCAGTTGTACGTCGGTGTGCAGGTAATGGCCTTCATACGGACGTTGACCAGTCTTGTAATCGGTGATGTAATAGGTTTCTGGGGTTAGGAGGGTGTCTTTGCTCAGGCGCTTTAACGTGACTTGGTTTTGCTGAAGGCGCTCAATGACCTCGGTCCAGGCCTGCGGAATGAGGTAGGCCACAGGTTTGGTGACTGTCAGGGTAGGCGTAAAGGTGTCGAAGAACTTGACCGGACGCGTGAAGGGTGCTTTGCGGTCATAATACAGACGCTCCAAATCGCTTACCTCGCTGACTTTGTATTTGGCTTCGTAGCCTTTGAACTGGATGGTTTCTTCCTGCGTGGTGTCTGGGGTCCAGTTCAAGACATATTGTTGCTGGCTGAGCAAGGCGGCGCGGTCCTGCTGACGAGCGGCTTGAATGGTCTTTCCGTTCTTGCCGGCGTAGTCCAGGAACTCCAGCATGAGGTCATAGGTAGAAGCCACGCGCTTGTCAAAGGCCTTGAGCATGTGGGTCTCCGGGATGAAGCCTAAGGTTTGGAACAAAGTGGTATAGCCCGAGGCATAGCGCGGCAAATCACTGAAGCCGAAGATGCCGGTTTCTGGCGTTTCGCCGCGAGAGTTCACGTAGGGCACCAGCGGCCACTTGCGCTTCTCCATGCCCTTGTACAAAGCCGGAATCATCTGCTGTTTCAGGTGCTTGCCCAAAGCGCCGCCCAGTTTGTTGTGCTGCGTGGGAATGAGCGTCATGGTGTACTGGTAGTCGGCGCCGTTGCTGGTGTGGTTGTCCACGAAAATCTCTGGGTCCCAGGTCCTGAAGATGGTGGCGAAGGTTTTGGCGTTCTTGGAGTCTTCTTTGATGAAATCGCGGTTCAGGTCTAGGTTGCGGGCGTTGCCTCTAAAGCCGTAGCTCACCGGACCGTTCTGGTTGGTACGTGTGTGACTGTTTCTGTTCAGAGCGCCGCCTATGTTGTAAATAGGAATAATGACCAGCACCACGTTGTCCAGCTGCGCCTTCAGCTTTTTGTTCTGCATCAGGTCGCGCGCCAGCATCATGGTGGCGTCAATGCCTTCGGGCTCTCCCGGGTGAATGCCATTCTGAATCAGAATCACCGTCTTCCCTTTCTGGTGCACGGATACCGGGTCAAAATCCTGATCCGTGGAGATAATCACCGTGTGCAGAGGCTTGCCGGCATCGGTCATGCCAATAGATGCCATCTTTATCTCTGGGTAGGCCTGGTCCAGGCGTTGATAATAGGCAATGCATTCTTCATAGGTAGCCGTCTGCGTTTTTTTGCTTTTCTCATAAGGCGTCTGCCAATCTTGAGTAGGCGAGGTTTGCAACAGGAAACTGGTGAGAAGGGAAAGAACCGTGAGAAGCATTGCTGTGCTGTTTAAGAGAGAATAGGAAGGTCGTTTTTAGCCTGTTTTCCGGAAATCAGGCTAAAAACGAAAAAGGTAAAAATGTATTGAGTTAGTACCGGCGGGCAGGAGTAGTCCCGAAGACGCTTTGGTCTAAGCTGTACCGGCCAGGCCCGATAAAGAACAAACTGAAGAACAGAATGGCCGCCTCTAAGGCATGGGAGTAGCCGCCAAAACCGTCACCTGACACGAAATGCATATACGCTGCTACCAACATGGTGCAGAACATCAACACCATGGCCGGCCGGAAAAATAAGCCTAGAATCATCAGCAAGCCACCGCCTGCCTCGGCAAAGGCGGCTAAAAATCCCCAGATTGTTGCGCCCTGCGTAATGCTCAGCGTACCCATGGCCCCGCCAACCTTCGCCCACGTTTCTGGTCCGCCGGTAATCTTTGGCCAGCCGTGCACAATGAACATAATGCCAATGCCCACCCTAAGAATCAATAACCCGAGGTCTTGGTAACGGTAGTTGTTTTTCAAGAATTGCATGTTGGTTTGGGGGAGTAAAAAGTTAGTTAGGTTTGGAATATCAGGCTAAAATCTGAAAAAAATCTTTACCATGATGCATCCCTCGTCAGGAAAGCATGTCTTTCCTTTATTAGCTTAAAAATGACAGATATAGAAATCTGCTTTTCTAAGACCAAAACCACCTGAAACCAAAACCAAACGCATATGAAAAACCTGTTTCTCCTCTTGTTGGCATTCATCGCCATGCCGTTTTCTCTTTTGGCGCAAACCACCGTTCCGGCTTCTGAGGTCATTGCCCGCATTAATCGCGGCGAGCGCGTGACCTACAAGAACGTGACCATAACCGGCGCGCTGGATTTAACGCAGTTGCAGAACAAGACCCTGGTGTCTACCAATAATAAAGGCAAAGACGCCGTTTCTCCGCAACGTGAGTACCTGAGCAAAGTAACCGCCCCGCTCACCTTTGAGAACTGCACCTTTCAAGGCGATGTGCTGGCCTACTACAACCCAGACAACCTAGAAGACGAGAAGCCTCAACCAATGAAGCGCGATCAGAAGAACGAAATCTTCAACACCGATTTTGAAGCCGCCGTGACCTTCGCGAACTGCGTGTTTGAGGGAAAGACGGCGTTTAAATATTCTACCTTTAAAGACGCCGTTTCTTTTGCCGGCAGCACCTTCAAAAAAGAAGCGCTGTTCAAGTACATGAAAGTGCAAGAAACCGTTGATTTCAGCAAAGCCAAGTTCTTAGGAGATGCCACGTTCAAGTATGTGAAGTTCCCAGAGGCGGCCAGGTTCAGCGGTGCCTTGTTTGAAGAAACCGCCGATTTTAAATACGCTGAGTTCAAAGACGGCGCAGATTTCCAGAAGGCTCGGTTCACCGGACTGGCAGATTTCAAATATTCCCAACTGAAAGGTGATGTGACATTTGCCGGTGCCACCCGCACCGGCGACCTGGACGTGAAGTATGCCACTGTCAACAACTCTAAACCTGGCTCCTCTCTGATTGAAGTTGCCAAGTAAGAGGTTAATTTTTAAACAGAACGGGCGGCTACTGTAAAGTGGCCGCCCGTTCTGTTTAAGCAGCAGAAAGAATTTAGAAAAGCATAACACTAGTCACCTTGGTGTCTGCCGGCACGGTGCCCACTTTCAGCTTTGACACTTCAGCGGCTGGCATGCCGCTTACATCCAAGACAAAGCTCATCTTGTTGTCTTCTGAGATTGCTACAAAATTGCCTTCGCCCTGGGCTACGTTTTTGATGTTCATTGCGGCCTTTAAATCTTTGTAGGTAGAGCCAACGCCAATGCCGTTCTGGGTTTTAAAAGCAGGATTCAGTACCGTGATGCGCCATACTTTGCAGGCGGTTCCTTTGCATTGCTGTTCCACGCGTAGGTCGGTGCGGTTGCGCTCACCTAGCACCTCATAGGCTTTCACGGTGGTGCCCTCTTGTTGCAGTTCTACCTCTTTGAGCTTGTTGTAGCCGTACTGTTTCTGCAGTTCCTCAATGGTCATTCCAATCTTGACGGCGCCCGCCTGGCCTTTCTGGATGCTGAGGTTAAACAAGGGATTCTCAGTACCGGGCGCTCTGCTGGCGGAGGTGGAGGTGCCGGCAGAAACCTCATCGGCGATCACTTCCTCAATGGCGTTGTCATCCATGGTCTCGGTCTCAGTAGCATCTGGCTCAGGAGTTAATTCTTCCTCTTTGGCTTCCTCGGCAGCTTGCGCCAGTGAATCTTCTTTGGTGGTAGTGGTGGCGCTGTCGGTGCCGCATGAGGCCAGGAGCAGACAGGTGCTAAGGGCTAGGAATGTCTTTTTCATAGTGGTCAAGGTAGCAGGTAACATAAGTACGAGTTCTAGGAAGATAACGCAAGGGCAATAGGCAAGTTACTTTGCTCTTTTTTGGCGATGGTGCGTATTCAAGGTAATTTGGCGTCGCATTTAATTCTTGATGACATGGCAAAGAAGCCTCTGATTTTAGTATCCAATGATGATGGCATTACCGCACCGGGCATTCATACGCTGGTAAAAGTAATGCGCAAAATAGGCGATGTGGTAGTGGTAGCCCCAGACGGACCGCAATCTGGCATGGGCCACGCCATTACCATTGGCGATACTCTGCGCTTAGACCGTTCCCTCATCTTTCCAGAACTGGAAGCCTACGAATGCTCCGGTACCCCCGCCGACTGCGTGAAGATTGCCAAGCACCATGTCTTGCGGGACAGAAAGCCCGACTTGGTGGTGAGCGGCATCAACCACGGCTCCAACTCCAGCATCAGTGTGTTGTACTCGGGTACCATGTCAGCGGCGATTGAGGCGGCCATTGAAGGCTTGCCGGCCATTGGTTTCTCTCTCTGCGACTACGGCCATGACATTGACTTCTCGCATACAGAAAAGTACGTGGAGATGATCACGCGTCAGGCCCTGGAGTTTGGTATTCCGCATGGCGTGGCCTTGAACGTGAACTTCCCTAAGAAATCTGACAAAGCCATTGCTGGCGTACGGGTGTGTAGACAGGCGCGCGCCAAATGGGAAGAAGAGTTTGATGAACGCCAGGACCCCATGGGCCGAAGCTACTTCTGGCTCACCGGTAAATTCGTGAATTTTGACAAAGGCGCGGATACCGATGAAGCTGCTCTGGCCCAAAACTACGTCTCTGTTGTCCCTTGCCAGTTTGACATGACTGCCTCGCACGCCATCGTTCAGCTCAACAACGAATGGAACTTAGACCCAGGTGTAAAACCTACAGAAGGCTCTAAGACCCTGGAAAGCGGCCACGAGGAAGGGTAGGAGTTCGTTGCTAGTTACCCTTTAAATGCGAAAGTCGTTTTTGGCTTGTTTTCTGGGAAACAGGCCAAAAACGACTTTCGCATTTAAAGGGCTGGTCGACTATTGTACAGTATATTCTAGTTTACTCACATTATTGTCATACGTATCTAGATCAATAATCTCAATGGGTAGATTGTTTTTGCCATATGTATACTGGAATTTTTTAACTCTGAATTCGGTAGTTTCACCTTGCCCTGAGTCATAATAATGGTTTTCTGTTAACTTAACTGGGTTGTTTGGGCTAAAGGAAATGATATATGGATGAGTATTCAAATTTGTTTGTCCATAATTATGGACAAAGGGAGAGCCTAGTTTGTAGAATGGGTTAGGGTTGGTGTCATATTCGATTGTGATGTCTGAATTTAATTTTCTTGGGTTGTCCCATGTTTTTATGAATTGTTTCTGATTGATGATATTGCCTCTAGTGTCATATTTAAATTCTAGCATGAATATGACGTTGTTTATTTCAACAAGGCGCCCCTGGTCATCATATTTAAAACTATATTCAATCTTGTTTCCTTCATTATTGAAATTAGTTAACAGCCCTGCTTTATCATAATTGAAGATGGTTTTTGTTTGTGTTGTCCCATCATTATTCTTGTTAAGGTAAATGGTCTCAGTTAACTGGTTTAGAGTATTGTAAGTGTGTATGATTACACCTTCAAAATTATAAAACCCTCCTTGGTATTTATACTCGTAAAGTTCTCCGTTTGTAGTATAAGTATAAAAATGAGTAATACCTTTAACTGTGTTAGGATGCGTCTCTATTACTTTGGAAAGACGCAAATTCTTGGGTAGCTCTTCTTCCTCTCCTTTACAGGAAAGGAGGCAAAGTGACAGGAGTAGGCAGAATATATGAAATAGCTTCTTCATGTAATTGCGGATAGATTCTGTTGCTTTATAGGATTTAATGGAAAGAGGTTAGTTGTTGGTGAGAATAATAAACACTGCAGGTTAGGACATTATTAGATGCTCCTTTCCCCAAGTTACAATAAGCTTACAAAAAAGGCTGCCCCATTTCTGGAGCAGCCTTTTCTGTAAGCTTAATGGCAATTATCCTCTTGGGTTCAATGCTTCTGTGATTCTGTCAGAAAGGTCTTGTAAGTGGTAGTTGCTCAAAGAGTCTGTCTGGGTAGAGGCAGACTTGATCATGCTGTTGATGTTGCGCAACTCAGCTTTGGCCACAGAGATGACGTCACTTTGACCAAGCGACATGGTAGGCGCGGCGTTGCCTCTGCCACCGGCTTGGGCGGTGGTGGGGGCTGGAGCCGGCTTCACCAGGTCAATCAGTTCTTGCACGTACATCTTCTGCAGGTTACGGCGGTACACGTCAATGGCTTGCTTGTTCTTCAGTTCTTTGAAGATAGAGCCGTTCATATCGGTGAAGAAGTCGGTTACCTTGTAGGCTTTGGTGCCGTCCATGGCTTCAGCGGCAATCAGTTTGGTCAACGTGCTGTTGCTTACCAATCTGTTCAAGACCGCCTGCTGGCTTCTGGAGATGATCACCATGGGGTTGGCGCCGGTGTTGTTCAATACCGCTGGACTCAACAACCAGGTAGGCGTGGTGAACAGTTGTTTGTCTAAGAACGTCATGGCTTCTTTTTGAGTAGCCGCTGGCGTGCGCTCATAGACAAAACCTTCTTGTTCTACCGTCTTCGGGTTTTCATAGATACCACCAATGTTCTTGGCCACGTGGCCCATGTAGCGGTTGAATTGACCTGTTAACTGACCGTAGATGTTGTCCAGGTTCTCGTAGCCTTCGTTCTCTTCTTTGGTCCACTCTGGCAATTTGGCCAAGGTGCGCTGCAGGTTCTTGATGCCGTACTCAGAGGCTTTCATGGCGTTGTCGCTCAAGTCTTCGTTCTGAGAATGCGGATCGTCTGGGTTCAACTCTGTACCAAACCAGTTGCGGCGGTTCTTCAGTTTCTCCACGGTCATCTTGTTCAGGATGGCAATCTCATCCTGTGCGTTTTTGGCGTTAGGCAACACGCGGTAGCCCCACTCAATAGCCCAGTTGTCATAGTCGCCAATGCGTGGGTAGATGCCTTTAGAAGAAATGTTGTCTTCGGGCTGCGCCACATAGTTAAAGCGGGCGTAGTCCATGATAGAAGGCGTGTGGCCGTTGGCTTCTACCCATTTCTTGTCGCGCAGGTTCTCTGTAGGCACCGTTGAGCTAGAGCCGTAGTTGTGACGAAGACCAAGCGTGTGACCTACCTCATGCGAAGACACGAAACGGATCAAATCACCCATCAGTTCTTCAGAGAATTCCATTTTACGGGCACGTGGGTCAATGGCGGCGGCCTGGATGAAATACCAGTCGCGCACCAGTTTCATGACGTTATGGTACCAGTTGATGTGGCTTTCCATGATCTCGCCGCTGCGTGGGTCAGAGATAGACGGACCGCTGGCATTGGAAATCTCAGATGGTTTGTAGACAATGGCACTGTGACGGGCATCATCTAAGCTCCAGTTAGGGTTTTCCTTGGCCGTAGGGGCCATTTTACCAATGATGGCGTTCTTGAAACCGGCCTTCTCGAAGGCTTTCTGCCAGTCATTTACACCAGCAATCAGGTAAGGCACCCATTGTTTAGGCGTAGCGGGGTCAATGTAGAAGATGATGGGTTTGATGGGCTCTACCAATTCGCCGCGCTTGTACTTAGCCATGTCTTCAGGCTTAGGCTCCAGTCTCCAGCGTTTCACCATCTCAATCTCCTTCACGCCTTGTGGGTTGGCGTCAAAGTCTGTGTAACCAACGGCAAAGTAACCCACGCGTGGATCAAAATAGCGAGGCTGCATAGGCTTCTTAGGCAACACTACCATAGAGGTGTTGATTTCAATGGTAGAAGAACCGTTCAAGGTAGAACCGCCCGCGCCGCCGGCTGGGGCTGCCCCGAAACCAGTGGTAGGAGGCGTCAAAACATAGGTCTTCACGGTGGTCACTTCCACGTTCTGCGGGAAGCTGCGCACGTTCTGGATGTAGCTGCGGTCAGAGATGAAGTTACCCAGTCTGAAACGCGTCTTGCCAGCAGCGTTGCTGAAGGAGAAGATTTCGTTTTCGCCTTTGATATAATCCGTGACATCAATCACGGTGCCTTTGTTGCCTGGGGCAAACGCGGCAATGTTGAAGGCTGCTACAATAGCCTGCACGTTAGAACGCTGTACGGACTGGTACATGCTCTTGGTACTGTCTGGGCTGTAGGTGGCATAGGAGATCTTGCGCATGAAAATGCGGTCATCCGGACCTTTTTCAAACATGATCACGGCAGAACCAATCTGGTCACCGGCGTAGCCAGAGGCAGAACGCACTTCGGCACCCGCTTTAGAGATACGGTTTACCACTAAAAGCTCACGGCCCAACACAGAGTCTGCCAGCTCAAAGAAGTACTTGTCGTCTACTTTGTGGGTCTTGAAAAAACCGGCTTTGGTGACGGCTTTGTCCGTGATCACATCGGCGTAGGGCTTCGGCTTGGCCTTTTGGCCAGCGGTGCCTTGCATACCGGCAGCTCCTGCTACCCGGCGCGTAGAATCGGCGGGCTGGGTGCGGCCTTGGGCCATGGAGGCTCCGGCAACGGAACCAATCAAGCCAAGGGTTAATAAGAATTTCTTCATACTTGTGGTATGGGGTGTTTTGTTAGTAAAGGATTTGTTTGGTGTGATAGGTACTCTGCAACGGCGTTGCAACAGATAGACAACTACCTAAAACAAAGGTTTAATCTGGCGTCCTGCTTTTTGAAACTTTATTTTAAATTTTCAGTAGCACCGATGCGGTGAACTGGATAAACCCGGTAACGGACCGTCTGGGCGGCTTTAGAAGATTGTATCGTTTTTGGTCTATTTCCTGGAAAACAGGTCAAAAACGAGCTATGGGCTGGAAGAAAAGAGAGCCCCGCCCGGTCTTGGGGCGAGGCTCTCTTGCATATGAAAAAGGCCTGCGCTTAGTGGGCAGAAATATCTTTTACCTTCTTGAATTTCTCTACCGGCCCGAAGTTGGTTTTGCTTACCGTGAAGAAGCTTCTCTTCAAGTGCACTTCTACCGGGGCAAGCGCCTTGGTGAATTCTGAGCCAATTACTTTGTTGTAGAATTCTTTGGCTTCTTTAGAGGCACCTTTCTCAAACGCGTGTTTAGACAGCTTCTTAGTGATAGGCTGGCCCGGAATGATTTGGTAAGAAGTAAAGATGACCTGATACTTAGGAAGAAAGGGTTTGATGGCTTGGCGTAAGATTCTTTTCATTTTATACTTATATTCTTGTGTGCGGTAATTGTGCTGTTGGTAAAGGTAAACTATAAATCTTTATTTTAGTTCAGGCGCTTTGCCTCTAGGTTTACATTCTTGTAAAGATGAAATGAAATATGATTTAATGAATAATGGGTTTATGGTAAGTGTTTGAGATATAGGAATTAACAATTTTGAGCGGTTACAGGTCTTCATGGCCTTTTCAATTGAATTTTGGCAGGCATAAAAGGTTATATATGCAAAAGACCCGGCACAGAATGTGCCGGGTCTTTTGTTGCTACCTTATGAGTTGGCTACTGAATAGCCGGGTATTCTTTGAGCGTAGTCAGTGGCGTAGCCTGCACTTGTTGTCTGTAGGCTGCCCACTGCGTAGTGAAGAAGGCATTGATTTTGGACAGGGTCTCGTGGGTCATGGCCTCAGCTTGCTCCACTAACTGGGTTTCTGTAGACGTGAGCGGTTCTGTACGGCCATTGATATACGAGCGGGCTTCATTCAATTTGGTAATGGCCGTCAGGTAGAACGGCCGGCCGTAGCCTTGTCTTTCCAGCCCTTTCCCGAACAAGGATTCACGGTGCATCTTAATGGAATCCTGCAAGACCTGGGTGGCCTTCTGCAACGCGGCGGTTTCTTTGCCCGGCTTGCCTTTCATTTGTGCTAGAAGGGCATCGGCGGCATCAGAGGCTTCCTGCAGCCGATCGGCGGCAGTCGTGACTTGCTGGATGCTGTTGTTGAGGCGGTCCTGTAAAGCACGACGAGCCATTACGTTCTGCTGGTGGTAGGGCACGCGCGGGTCTGGCTTTACGGTGAGCAGGGTAGAATCTTTGGCACCCGCGTACTGGAACACCAGTTTGTATTGGCCCGGCATCACCTGGCCGCCGCTTGGCTCACCGCTTCCGCCGCCTGCTCCGCCGCGCTGGGGTTGGGTGCGATTCACTGGTTGCTTAATGCCACGCTCAGTCAAGTTCCAGCTGAACTTCTGTACACCCAAGGTGGAATATGGCACTTGTCTGAGCGTCCTGATCAACTGGTTTTTGTCATTGTACACCCGCACCACCAAACTGTCTCTTCTGTTCGCTTTTTTAGAAGCCAGGGCCAAGGTGTCTTTGGCGGGTAAAACAGTAGGCAGCACAGCGCCCGTTTCCGGATTCTTGGTAGTAGCGGCTTTGGGCTTTTCCTTTAGTTTTCTGGTGTCTGCGGGTTTGGCCACCGGTGTGTTGCGCTTTGGTTGGATGTAATAGGTAATCTGTGCGCCAGACGGTCGGTTTGGTGCTTGGTACAGATTCTCAGACTCATTCATGCTGCCCGGCGCTTGGCCGTAACTAGCCAGATAAGCCTCTGAGGGCGCGAACACCGCCAAAGGTTTATCCAACGTCTTGCCTTGGGTACCAGCCAGCTGGCGCAGCGGCCGGATGTTGTCCAACACGTAAATGCCACGGCCAAAAGAACCAATCACTAAGTCTGCTTCTCTTTCTTGCAGGGCCAGGTCCATGGTGGGCACAGATGGGTAGCCGCTGGTCCATTGGGTCCAGGTTTTACCTTCGTCCAGACTCACCCACAGGCCATGCTCCGTGCCGGCAAACATCAACTTGGGCTCTACCGGGTCTTGCAAAAACGACAGCGCATAGCCACGCACCTGCTTCTCATCTACCAAACGGGTCCAGGTCTTCCCGAAGTCCGTGGTTCTAAAAATGTACGGGTTGAAGTCTTTGCCCATGCGGTAGTGGTTGGCCACTACAAAGGCCTCGCCGGCGCGGTGCTTTGAAGCCGTAATCTGCGGAATCCAGGCTTCTTTGGGCAAACCTTTGATGCGGTCGCGCACGTTGGTCCAGGTTTTGCCGCCGTCTTGGGTTAGTTGCACGTTGCCGTCATCGGTGCCTACCCAAATTACGCCTTGCTGTTTGGTGCTGGGCGCAATGGTCAAAATGGTATTGTGGTTCTCAGCAGAGGTCACGTCCAGACTCAAGCCGCCGCTCAAATTCTGTTGATGGTGCTCTGGGTTGTTCAAGGTCAAATCAGGCGAAATCAACTGCCAGGTCATACCTTTGTCTGTAGACTTGTGCACGAACTGGCTTCCGTAGTAGAGCGTGCCGTTTTGGAAGGGATCCAGCGCAATGGCGGCGTTCCAGTTAAAGCGCAGGCGTGTCTTGGCGTCTGTGTGCGTAGGTTTGATGCTATAGGAGTCGTTGGTGAGTTTGTCATAGCGCGTCAGACTTCCGCCTTGTGACATGGCATAGCCGTAGCGGGCATTTTCTGGGTCTGGGACTACGTCAAAACCATCGCCGCCCTGTACGTTCATCCAATGCAGGTTTCTAATGCCGCCGTTGGTGAACGTGTAGGCCGGGCCCGTCCAGGAGCCGTTGTCCTGCAAGCCGCCGTAGATGTTGTAAGGTACTTCATTGTCTACGTTCACGTGGTAGAACTGCCCGATGGGAAGCCCCTCTGGATAATACCAGGTCTTGCCACGGTCCCTGCTGATGGCCACGCCCCCGTCATTACCGTCAATGAGGTGGTTGGGGTTGTTAGGGTTGATCCAGAAGGCATGATGGTCGGCGTGGATCTGCTCCAGCGTGGCAATGACTTTGAACGACTTACCAGCGTCCTCACTCACGGCAATAGGCTGGTAGATCATGTAGACGCGGTTCTCATTCTGCGGGTCCACGAAAATCTCATTGAAGTAGAAGGCGCGGTTGGTCACAATGGAAGGATCATCTGTGACCTTGGTCCACTTCTCACCGCCGTCTTCTGAGCGGTACAAGCCGTTTTTAGTCGCTTCTACCAAGGCATAAATGCGGTTGGGCATGCTGCGGCTGATGGCCAGTCCCAGGCGCCCGAAATTGCCAGCCGGCAGACCATCAGTCACGCCTTTCTTCTTCCAGGTCTTTCCGCCGTCATACGTCATGTACAAGCCAGAACCGGGGCCCCCAGATTTGAAATCCCAGGGCGTGCGGCGGTGTTCCCACATGTTCACCACCAGTTTGTTGGGGTTGCTGGGGTCCATGACCATTTCGGCCACGCCCGACTTCTCATTGGTGAATAAAATGCGCTCCCAGCTTTGGCCGCCGTTGGTGGTTTTGTACACGCCGCGCTCCGGGTGGTCGCCAAAGGGCAAACCAATCACGCCGGCGTACACCACGTCTGGGTTGGTGGGGTCAATGAGAATGCGGTGGATGTTGAAGGTCTTGTCCAGGCCCATGTGTTTCCAGGTACGGCCGCCGTCAATGGTTTTGTAGATGCCGTTGCCCATGTTCACCGAGTTTCTGGGATTTCCTTCGCCGGTGCCCGCCCATACCACGCTGGGGTTGCTCTGCTGAATGGCCAAAGACCCGATGTTGATATTGGGCTGCTCGTCAAAAACCGGGGTGAAGGAGACGCCTCCGTTCTCGCTCTTCCAGACGCCCCCAGAGGCCGCGCCCACATAGATGATTTCTGGATTGCTGACCACGGCGTCTACGGTGGTGATGCGTCCGCTCATGGCGCCCGGCCCCAGGTTGCGGGCCTTCATCTGCTGGAAAACGGCGGTGTTCAATTTCTGGGCCTGCGCCTGCCACACGCCCAGCAAGGACAAGAGCAGAAACAGCGAAGCATGCTTCTTCATATATGAGAAGGAATAGGTTTGTTGGTTAGGTTAGATTGGTGATTCAATATAGGTAAAGTTGTGAAGCGCAGACAAAAAGAAAACCGTTTTTGGCCTGTTTCCTAGAAAACAAGCCAAAAACGGTTCCTTCAGATTTTATGTAAGCTTACTTCTGGGCGCCTTCCAGCACTTCCTTTACATACCCGTGTACGTCTAGTCTAATGGGTAGCACCGTCTTGAAGACCACGTTCTCTCCGTTCTGCTTGGCCGGCGAAAAGCTGGGAAGGGAATTCACCACTTCTATCATGCGCTCGTCAATGCCATAGCCCAAACCCTTAAGCACTTTGGTTTCTTCTTTTCTGATGGAGCCGTCCTTGTTCAAGACGAGACTCAGCACAATAGAACCCTCCATCTCTTTGTCGGCGAACTGCACGGTGGGTTTGAAGTTCTTCTTGAGAAAATTAGTCAACGCTTTTTTGCCGCCCGGGAACGCAGGAGCCACCTCGGTGGCCACGTAGATTTTCTCTTCTATGGCAGTTTCCTGGGGCAGGGGCGTGCCGGCTACCTGGTAGGGAAGAGTGAATTTGACTCTGCGCACTTTGCCGTTCTGCTCTCCCGGAATCCAGGCGGGCATGGTCTGCAGCACCCGGGTAAACGCGGCGTCTACCGTTGGGTGCACGCCTTTTACCTTGACAACGTCATGCACCTTGCCCGTGGCACCCACGGTAAAGGAGAACAGCATGGTAGTGGCAGTGTTGTCATGGGGTAAGGATGCGGGGTATTGAAAGTTGCTGTTCAGGTATTGGTACAAAGCGTCTGTGCCCCCCGGAAACTCTGGCATCTTCTCTACAGAGTTGTATACCCTGGAAGTGTCTTCGGCCATTGGGGCTGAGGTAGGAAGGGCGGCGGCGGTTTGCGCGTTGGCGGCCAGGGATAGGCATAGCACAAGTGCCAGGCTGGTCAACACAGCCTTTACGGGAGAATGAGAAAGCATAGTTCGTTGTGATTTAGCCCTGAAAGATAAGAAACAGAATCTTTACTTCTCTGCCATAGCGGCTTAGCGATCCGTAAATTCTGCCCGAAACCGCAAATGCCCGTTCCTTTTCAAGAAATGGAATCGTATTTTTTTATCTGAGCCAGGCTGGCAAACGTTGAAGGGGTGGGTGCGCCAGGGAAAGTTTCGTGATTGGTATTACGTACTCCTGAGAAGCTCTGAGATGTTCAGTTTTTGCCGTGTTTTCCAGGAAATAGCCCAAAAACGTAACGTCCACCGCATTGTCTATTTCTGTATCTTTCCCTTCTCAAACAGCTGCTATTTTATGAAAAAGATATTCTACTTACTAGGGTTGGGTTCTCTCTTAGCTACTGCCCCAGCCATGGCCCAAACACCTTCAGTTTTTAAACCGCAGGAGCCGTTGGCGCATACTTATTCCATTGTGGCCAGAGACCCTGCCACCGGCGAGATGGCCGTGGCCGTGCAAAGCCACTGGTTCTCGGTGGGCACTTCGGTGAGTTGGGGCGAGGCCGGCGTGGGCGTGGTCGCTACCCAGTCGTTTACCAACAAGTCCTTTGGGCCGCGCGGACTGGCTTTGCTGAAACAAGGTAAGACCGCGCAAGAGACCTTGAAGATTTTACTGTCAACGGATGAAGGACGCGAGGTGCGGCAGGTAGCCATTCTGGACGCCAAGGGAAACGTGGCCACGCACACGGGCAACAAATGCATTAAGTACGCGGGTCACATTACAGGCAAGCAATTCTCAGTACAGGCCAACATGATGCTCTCTGACCAAGTGTGGCCGGCCATGGCCCGCGCCTTTGAGCAGAACGCTCACTTACCTTTAGCGGAACGCGTCTTGGCTGCCATGGATGCCGCCGAAGCCCAGGGTGGGGACATACGCGGCCGGCAGAGCGCGGCCTTACTGGTGGTGTCTGCCAAGAAATCTGACCAGCCGTGGCAGGAGCGGCTGATTGACCTGCGCGTAGATGATAACCCCGTTCCTTTAAAAGAGCTGCGTAGATTATTGACCGTGCAACGCGCCTATCAGCATATGAACAATGGTGATTTGGCCGTAGAGAAGAATGACATGGCGCTGGCCATGAAAGAGTACAGCGCCGCTGAAGCCCTGCAACCTGACAACCTGGAAATGCAGTATTGGCACGGCATCACCTTGGCCAACACTGGTAAGGTGGAGGAAGCCGTGAAGATTCTGGCCCCCGTTTTTAAGGCAGACAAGAACTGGTTAATCTTGACGGAGCGGTTGCCGGAGGTAGGGTTGTTGACGGTGTCGGCGGGGGATTATAAGCGGATTTTGAATGCCAGGTAGAAGGTAGGGCGTAGGAGGCTTGCCGTCATGACTTTGATGGTGTGACATAGGGTTAAGGATCACCTTTTATAACTTCTTTTTCTATGGCGCGGATTTGCTTCCGTGACTTGCTGACATTAGTTCTGTGCACTTCCGTTGGCCTTTCCTTCGTAGTTTCCGCCTGTTCCGGTGCGTACTCACTGTCCTGTTTCATAGTTTCCGGTAAGCGCTCACGGCCGCGAGGCCCCGTCCTGTCCCTTCGCACTGCTGTTGTTTGTGGGACTTTGTCCCTTCCGCCGCTGGCCGCGGCGCACAAACACCAGAGGCGCTCAGGACCAGGACTGGTTTAGGTCCCAATTCTGCTTTCGTTTGATGGTTGATTACCTGATTTCAGGTAATTGTGGTTACTGTCGATGCAGAGTCATGCGTGCTATCGCACGGCTGTAATCATCTTCTTTCCCGTGACCGGCCTGGCCTAATGGCCGTCAAGCGATTGTAGTGTCGTGGCACCTACACGAGGTGGTCCTACGCAGCGACCTTTTGTCCAGGTCAGAAGGCACGGTTCATTGCAACATCACTCACGTTCCTTTCTAGAAACCGAATCTTACTAAAGGGAGACTTTCCTGTTGCATGGGTACACGTCGTGTCGCTGCCACGACGCAACAGGGCAGCCTACCTTTTTCGACAGAATTATGAAGGGACTGCTACCTGCAAGGAACGCCTCTTAGGGCGGCAACTGAAATCTCGTTTCAGATTTTTTACCTTTTATTTCGCATTCAGAATTCTTCCTGCTAACTCGCTACTCAGAAAATTAGACTCAAGACATCTCATGAAATTTCCCTCTTTACAACATTTGGCGCTGGCAGCGGTGCTGGCGCTGCCGTTGGGCGCTTCGGCGCAGAACCAGGACTCTTTGCACATTAAAAAGATTTACGACGAGGCGCTGACTAACGGCAAAAGCTATGAGCAGTTGCGCTACCTCACTTCCCGCATTGGCGGTAGGTTGAGCGGCTCTCCGCAGGCGGCAGCGGCGGTGGAGTGGGCCCGGCAGGAAATGGAGAAGTTGGGGCTGGACCGCGTGTATCTGCAAGAAGTGATGGTGCCGCATTGGCAGCGCGGCGAGAAGGAGGAAGCCTACATTGTCAACTCCAAAATTTCGCCTACGCAACAGGTGAAGGTTATTGCCTTGGGCGGTTCGGTGCCTACGCCGGCGCAGGGCCTCACCGCCGAGGTGCTGGAAGTGAAAAGCATTGAAGAACTGCAGAAACTGGGCAAACGCAAGGTGCAGGGCAAGATTGTGTTCTTCAGTAGGCCGTTTGACCAGACGCACATTCACACGGGCTTGGCGTACCGGGGGGCGGTAGACCAGCGGTCGCAGGGACCATCGGCGGCAGCCAGATTAGGTGCCGTGGGCGTAGTGGTACGTTCCATGTCTTCGGCCCTGGATGATGAGCCGCACACGGGCGGTTTGCGCTACGCTGAGGATGCCCCAAAAATCCCAGCAGTGGCTATTTCTACCATTGGCGCAGAACTGCTGGGCAAACTGTTGAAGGACGACCAGGACCTGAAACTACACTTGAAGGTTAATTCAAAATGGTTGCCAGACGTGCTCAGCTACAACGTGATAGGCGAGATCAAAGGCTCAGAAAAACCAGAGGAAATCATTGTGGTAGGCGGTCACCTGGACAGCTGGGACAATGGCCAGGGTGCCCATGACGACGGAACCGGCTGCGTGCAATCCATGGAAGTCTTGCGCATGATGCGGGCCATGAACTACAAACCCAAGCGCACCATCAGAGCAGTCATGTACATGAATGAAGAAAATGGTCTGCGTGGGGGCACCACCTATGCTCAAGAAGCCAAAGCCAAAAACGAAAAGCACATTGCCGCCTTGGAATCAGATGGGGGTGGCTTTACGCCGCGCGGCTTCAGCATGGATGCCACGCCAGCCGTGTACCAGAAAATTGTAAGCTGGAAGCCCTTGCTGGCGCCCTACGGTCTGCATGAAATCACGCAAGACGGAGGCGGGGCCGATGTAACGCCGCTTAAAGCCAACGGCGCTGCGGTCATGGAATTTGTGCCAGACTCTCAGCGCTACTTTGAGATTCACCACACCGCCGCCGACACGTTTGACAAAGTAAACCAGCGCGAACTGGAACTAGGCGGTGCCTCTATGGCCGCTTTGATTTACCTGATGGACAAGTACGGATTGTAAGCTAGACGCAAGACGTTAGAGACAAGACATAAGAATCTTGTGAAACATAGAAAAAGCCGGTGACCCAATCACCGGCTTTTTCTATGCCCGCTGCCTGAATTTCTCTGGCGTGGTGCCGGTGTGTTTCTTGAAAAACCGGCTGAAGTAGGAGTTGTCTTCAAACCCTAGCACGGCTCCAATCTGGGCAATTGTCAAGTGTGGCGAATGAGTGAGCAGACGCTTGGCTTCTAGTATCAATCGTTCCTGCAAGAGGTCTGAGGTGGTTTTGCCCAGGTTCTGTTTGCAGAGTTCGTTGAGGTATTTGGGCGTAAGGTGCAGGGCACGGGCGTAGAAGGAGATGGGCTGGTGCTCCAGGTAATGCTGCTCCACCAGGTTCTCTAATTGGTACAGTTGAAAGGGCCAATTCGGTGCCTCGGGCTGTCTTTCTGCCTTGGGGTACAGACGGGCCAGTTGAATCAGGAGCAGTTCCAGGTAAGCTCGTAGCGCGTCCTGCTGAAAAGTGCGCGCCTGGCTGTATTCCTGCTGCATCTGCTGCAAAAGCTGCTGTATAGGCAGCATGTGCTCCTCACTGGAAAACAACACTGGCGGGTGCTGCCAGGACTGGAAGAACGGAAACTGCCGCAAAGTGTCGGCTTCCTGAGTGCCTCGGTAGAACTCTGCCGTGAAGAACAACAGCGTGCCTTGTGTGTCTGGGGCCAGATCCCAGGCGTGAACCTGGCCGGGCGTCAGGAAATAGAAGCTGTTGGCTTGAATGGGATGGGCCGTGAAATCAATGGTGTGTGTACCAGCGCCGGTTTTTACATACAGCAGCAGGTAAAAATCGTGTTTGTGCGGGGCCTGCACGAAGGCGTGTTTGGCTCTATGCGCCTGTAAATCCACTACATGGAAGCCGTTGGCCAGGGCGCGGGCCGCCGTGAAGTCTGGGATACGGTAAACGGGCAGTTTCTGGGGCATAGGCACAACAGCACGCGCGGCGCTGATTTTGGCCTAATTTCAGAAAAATAGCCTAAAAACGAAGCATTATTAATGCCCTCTGGCCTGCGGCCGAGAAGCAGCGGCGGGGTCATAGCCAATGAAGATGTTGATCCAGATGGCGCGGGAAAGTTTAAAGATGGCCGGCAAGAACAAGAGCAGTGACAGAAGCAAGGCCCCAATGAACATCCACAAGGTAATCTCGTCAGAGAACAGCATCATCAGCCCCACCACGGCCAACGTGGGGCCAGACGTAAGCGCGTAGCTCACAAACATGGCGCCGTAGTAATAACCGGGTTCGGGTTCATACACCTGCTGGCAGACCGGGCACTGGGGCAGCATCTCAGACATCTTGCGCCAGCCCAGCAGGCTGTTGTTCGCAAATAAATCTCCTTCGTGGCAACGGGGACATTTGAGCTTGGCAATGCTGTAAAGTTTAGAACCTTTTCCTAACATGGTCTTGAGGTGTTTGTCTACTACAAAGGTACGGCCAATTCATGACCCAGGATAGGACAAAAGACGGTAGTTGCGGTAGTGGACACGGTTGCCCCACAAAAGCCCGCCTTCGTTTTTGGGCAGTTTCCCAGGAAACTGCCCAAAAACGAAGGCGGGGGTGCTTACTCCTCAAAGCAAAAGCGGTTAATTGCTCACCCGGTTCTCTTCTTCAGAAGTGCTGGTTCTGCGGTTGCGGGCGGTCTTGATCTTGTTGTTGCCAAACTTGTAGCTGAAACTCAGGTTCAGGCGGCGGCTTTCCCACTCGTTCTTCCAGTACATGTTGACGTTGTTGTAATTCAGGCGGGCCCTGAAGCGGGATTTGTCAAAGATGTCATTCAACTTCAGGCTGAGGGTGGCGCGGCCATCCAGAAAAACCTTCTTCGCGCCAATGTTCATCTGCGTGTTAGCCTGCGCCTTGAACAGCCCAGACACCGACGGCGAATTGTAATACAGAGAATATTGCAGGCTGTAGTCTTTGGGCAGGGTGAAGTTGTGGTCGGTGCTCAGGTCCCAGCTGAACTGCTCCTGGTTGTATTGTTCGCCTTGCACCGGTGTGGTCACTTTGTTCAGGCTGCCTTGCGCCTGCAGGTTGGCGCTCCACCATTGGCGAACGGGCAGGGTGCCGCCGCTGCTAAAGCTCAGGGAATGGGCGCGGCTCAGGTTCTGCGAGGTACTGATGCTTTCCTTGGTCACATCGTTCTGGCTCACCACTTCCATCACAAAATCATTTTGCTGCAGGTAGCTCACGCTCAACACCTGAAAATTCTTGAACGTGTAACTGAACATCAAGGAGTTGGAGAGCGAAGGCTGCAAAAACGGATTTCCCTGGATGCCCATGTACGGGTCTGAGTAGAACGTGAACGGGTTCAGGCTCTTGTAGTTGGGCCTGCTGATGCGGCGGCTGTACGAGGTGGAGAACTGATGGTCTTCATGGGGCGCAAAGCTGGCAAACACGCTGGGGAACAGCTCCCAGTAATTGCGGTTCACGTTGCTTTTAGTAGTGCGGGAGTCTCCCTCAGAAATGGTCTGCTCGGCGCGCAGGCCGGCTTTCAGGCTCAACGCTTTGCTTACCTGCTTGCTCAGGCTTACATAGGCGGCGTTGATGTTCTCACGGTACAAAAAGTGGTTGGTGCGGCGGGCATCGTTCTGCCAACCATCTTCCTGCTGGCGCTCAAAGTGCACGTTGGCCTCGGTGCGTACCCAGCTGCTTTTCCAACCGGCCTCGGCCTTCCATTGGTTGCCAAGCGGGTGCACGTAATCCAGTTTGAGGGCGTAAATCTGCACGGCGGCCGTGGCTTGGTTGCGCAATCCCTCTAGTTGCCGGTCCTTTACCACGGCCTGCCCGAAGTACTGGTTGGTAAAGTTCTCCTGGGTGGCATGGCGGTAGCGCACGTAATCTGTGTCAAAGGTGAGGGCGCGGCCGGTACTGTCTATGTCAAACTTGTAGTTGAGGTTGAGGCTGTAGTTGCGAGAGGAAATGGTGCGCGGGTTGAGCATCTGCACAGAACCAATGGCGTTGCCGGGAATGTCATAGTTGATAGAGTTGCTGGTGGTCATGGCCTCTTCGGGTGAGGTGTAGCCTTTGAGCATGAGGCCCACCGTGTGCTGCTTGTTGAGGAAAAAGTCTCCGCCGGCCACCAGGTTGGCGCTTTTGGTGATGGGGTGCCAGTAATTCACAGACCGGTAGAGGCTGTCCCGGATGGTGCGCTCCATGGTAAGCCGATTGTAGGAATTGTAGTGGCCGGTGTTCAGGCGGGTGTAGAAACTGAATTTGCCCAGGTTGTAGTTGAGATTCACCCCACCCGACACTTTTTCATACGTGCCATAGCCCGTAGACAAAGTAGCGGTGCCGTTCATGCCTTTGGTGAGGTCTCTTTTAAGTACAATGTTGATGATGCCCGCTGTGCCTGCCGCATCATAAGAAGCAGGTGGGTTGGCCATGAATTCTACCTTGGTGATATTAGAAGCCGGCAAAGACTTCAGGTACGCGCTCAGTTCAGTGCCGCTCATGTAGGTCATCTTGCCATTGATCATCACGTTCACGCTGCTGCTGCCCCGGTACACAATGTTGTCGTCTTTGTCCAGGCGCACGCCGGGTGCGTTCTTTAGGATTTCCAGAGAGTTCTCGCCGGCGGTATTCAGCTTGTCCACGTTTAAGATCAACCTGTCTGCCTGTTGTTCCAGAACCGGGCGCTGGCCCTGCACCACTACTTCTTTGAGCGCAGTGGTTTTCTCCGTGGCCTTCAGCAAGGGCACCTGCACCGGCTGGGAACCCACTTCCAACGCCGCACTCAGCACCGGATGGAAATCTATGCGCGAGGCCTTGACTACATACCTACCCGAAGCTACTTTCTCAAACAGGTACGCGCCGGCCTCATCGGACATTTGAGCGTTGACCAGGGCAGAATCTGGTAAGCTCAGCAAAGAGACGGTGGCGTAGGCCAGAGGTTGTTGCCGGGCGTCCTGCACATAGCCTTTGACGGTAGCGCTGTTCTGGGCCAAGGTGTTAAACGTGAATAACAAGCTTGACAAAAACAGGAGGGAAGTAGTGCGAAGGGTAGCGGTTGGGTTCATAGCGGCAGTGTTTGGGTTAACAGATGACCAAAGGTGCGGCAAACGGTCCTCGGCTTAAAATAAATGATCCCAACCCCGCCAATAATTATCCCAAACCCGTTTTTGGGCTGTTTTCCAGAAAAGAGGCCAAAAACAAGGGTTGGCATCAGGAAAGAGGGGTTTGGTGTAAAAAATGCGGAACTTACCGTGCAGCTTTTCTAGCTTTGGCCTATGAGCAAGAATAAGATTGTCCTGTGCCATGTGGTTGCCTGGCTTTTGTATACAGTGTACTGCTTTGTGGGCATTTACATAGAAAAGCCCCAGAACCAGGAAACCATTTACTGGCTGCAGCTTTCCTTTATCCTTTGCATGGTCATAGAGTTCTACTACTGTTACCTGTTGGTGTACCCGCTGTTCCTGAACCGCGAGCGCCTGCTGTTTCTGGTGGTGGCCTGGGCGGGTGCACCGTTGCTTTTCATCCTGTTCAGGTACCTGCTGGAAGAGACACTGTACCCGGTGCTCCTGGGCTTCAGCAATTACGGCGATGACACTACCTTTGAGTACATTTTCTTTGATAACTTGTATTACGCTACGCCCATGGTGGTGCTGAGCCTGGTGGTTTGGAGCGTGCAGGAGGCCTTCCGGAAGGAAAAGGAAAACAAGCTTTTGCGCCAGGAGAAGACCCAGGCCGAGCTGGCTTTTCTGAAATCACAAGTAAACCCGCATTTCCTGTACAACACGCTTAACTACCTGTACGCCCAGGCCTACCCGGTCTCTGAAAAACTAGCCGATGCCATTCTTAAACTCTCTGACATGATGCGGTATATGCTCCATGAGAGTCCAGACGGCAAAGTGGCCCTGGAGAAAGAAGTTAACTACCTGCGCAGCTTTATTGACATCTTCAGACTGCGGTTTGAGGACCGGTTCTTTGTAGACTTCACCGTAGATGGTCACGTGGACGGGCAGCAAATAGGAGCCTTGGTGTTGATTCCGTTTGTAGAAAATGCCTTTAAGCACGGCGTGGCGGATGACCCGCAGGTACCCATCCACATCTCCTTGATAGTCATGCCCCATGGCCTGAAGTTTACCGTCACTAACCGCATCTCTGGCAGCCAAAAGGACCAGACCACCGGCATTGGCTTGAACAACATCAGGAGGAGGCTGGAACTGCTGTACCCCCATCAACATGAACTGCTCATAAAAAATGACGGGCAGGTGCATGAGGCGTATCTTGAGTTGAGCAACCTTTAAGAATCGTTTTTGGCTTGTTTTCCAGAAATTAGGCCAAAAACGACTTACTGTAGCTAGTTCATTCCGCGCATTTTGTATCTTCTATTCCTAATTCCTAATTCGTAATTGAAAATGATCAGGTGCATTTGTGTAGATGATGAGGCCTATGCGTCTAACCTGTTGAAGGCGTACATAGACAAGATTCCGTTTCTGGAGTTTGTGGGCAGCACCACCAGTCCCATTGAGGCGCTAGGCTGGGTAAGCGACGGCCGTTGTGACCTGGTGTTTCTGGACATTCAGATGCCAGAGCTCACCGGCCTGCAATTCCTGAAGCTGGCCGGTGCCAAGTGCAAAGTCATCCTCACCACGGCCTACCCAGAATATGCCTTGGAAGGATATGAGCATGATGTGGTGGACTACCTGCTCAAGCCCATCGCGTTTGACCGGTTCTTGAAAGCGGTGCAGAAAGCGCAGGCCGTTTTGCAACCAGCGGGTACCGTCCCTGCGCCGGCGGCGGTTCTTCCGGCAAATGCTTCTCCGGCTGCCACAAATCCTCCGGCAGACTACATGTTTGTGAAAGGCGAAAGCAAGAACAAATTCCTGCGCATTAAATACGCAGACATCTTGTACATTGAAGGCCTCAAGAACTACGTGTCTTTGTACCTGCCGCAGCAGCGCATTGTCACCTACCAAACCCTGCGCGACCTGGAGGAGCAACTACCCCAGCCGCCTTTCTACCGCGTGCACAAGTCCTACATCATCTCCATTGACAAGGTGAACATGATTGACGGCCACACGCTCTACATCCAGGAAAAGGCAATACCCATTGGCGAGACCTTCCGGGACGGGTTCTTCAAATTAATCAGAGAGAAAGACGCGTCTTAGGTTCTGGTTCTTTTGGTGTTTGTGTATGGCGTCTCTCCTGAATCCTGAGGGGACGCTTGTTGCGTTCAGGCCAATCGTTTTTAGCCTCTTTTCCAGAAAATACCCCAAAAACGGCATCTTACTTGTTAAGCCTGAAAAAAAAGGAAAACAATTTAATTCCTAATCGCCTGTAATAAAGCAGGGGCCCAGGCTACTAACACTGGTACACCAGTGAACCTGTAGAAAGCGGCATTTTAGGCCAGGAAAATCATAGAAGGGAAAGGCTCTGGCAACGCTCAACATTCTCCAGAATTAGGGCAGCCAGATGGATTTTCTTATATTTATTCCTAGAATATTTTAGCGCCTCTTCAGTCACGGCTACAAAAGCACCTTTTATTTCCAATACAAACCCAAATACAACCCTATGTTTTCAAAGAAGCATTTTTTCGTTGCGGCAGCAGCGGCCATGCTCTCTTCTACCGCAGCGCAGGCGCAGAAGGTAGAGTTCACAGAGTATGATTTACCCAATGGCTTACACGTGATTCTGCACCAGGACAAGTCTGCCCCCGTGGTGGCGGTGTCCGTGATGTACCACGTGGGCTCTAAAAACGAACAGGTAGGCCGTTCTGGCTTCGCGCACTTCTTTGAGCACTTATTGTTTGAGGGTTCTGAGAACATCAAGCGCGGCGAATTCATGAAACTGGTGTCCAGCAACGGCGGCCAGAACAACGCCAACACCTCGCATGACCGCACCTTCTATTATGAAGTGTTCCCAAGCAACCAGTTAAAACTAGGCTTGTGGCTGGAAAGCGAAAGAATGCTGCACCCGGTCATCAATGAAGTGGGCGTGAAAACCCAAAACGAAGTGGTGAAAGAAGAGAAGCGCATGCGCATTGACAATAGCCCGTATGGCCAGTTCGCGAATGCCATCTTCAAAAATCTGTTCTCTAAGCACCCGTACCGCTGGCAGCCCATCGGGTCCATGGAAGACCTGGACGCCGCCAAGCTTTCTGAGTTTCAGGCGTTCTTCAAGAAATTCTACGTGCCTAACAACGCCGTCCTTTCCATTGCCGGAGACATTGACATAGCCCAGACCAAAGACCTGGTAGCCGCTTATTTTGGGTCAGTACCTAAAGGAGAGCCGGTGGTGTACCAAAAAGTAGAGGAAGCGCCTATCACGCAAATGAAAGTAGATACGGCGTATGACTCTAACATTCAGATTCCGGCTATCATGTCAGCGTACCGCGTGCCGGGCATGAACACCAAAGACTCTAAAACCATGCAGATGATTTCTTCTATCCTGTCAGGCGGTGCCAGCTCTAAGCTGTACAAGAAGATGGTAGATGAGAAGAAGAACGCCTTGCAGGTTGCGGCCTTCAACTTCGCGTTAGAAGACTACGGTGCTTATATCACGCTGGCCTTGCCTAATAACAACACGCCCTTGAACACACTTTTAGCTGATATTGACGCTGAGGTAACTAATCTGCAGAACAACCTCATCTCTGAGGAGGATTACAAGAAGATTCAGAACCAGTTTGAGAACCAGTACGTGACGGCCAATTCCAGCATGCTGGGTGTGGCAGAAAACCTGGCCAGCGGCTATACTTTCTATAACAAGGACACCAACAACATAAACCAGGAGTTGGAGACCATCAGAAGCATTACGCGCCAGGACATTCAGAATGCGGCTAAGAAATACCTGCAGCCAAATTCACGCGTGGTGTTGTATTACCTGCCAACACCAGCCAAAAGCGCTAACTAATTTCAAAAGTATTTTGCCGCCTCCAAGCTCTTAGGGCTGGGTGAGGCGGCTTAAACAAGAACATACCATGAAGAAATATATTTTGATTGCCGCCAGTGCTTTGTTGCTGTTCAGTGCAGAGGCGCAGGTGAAAGTAGACAGATCCAAAAAGCCAGCCGCGGGTCCGGCGCCGGTCATCACCTTAAAAGACCCGGTTACCTTTAAATTGAAGAACGGCATTACGGTGTTGGTGGTAGAAGACCACAAGCTGCCCAAAGTGTCTGCTTCTTATTTCATTGACGCAGGTCCCATCACCGAAGGCGCCAAAGCCGGTGTGGTAGGCTTGATGGGCCAGATGCTCAATGAAGGCACCAAGGACATGACCAAGGCGCAGTTTGATGAGGCCGTGGACAAGATGGGCGCCGATGTAGGACTTTCGGCCTCGGGCGGAAGCGCCTCTGCCTTGACCCGTTATTTTAACGAGGCGTTTGCCTTGATGGGCAAGGGCTTGAAGAACCCGGCGTTCACGCAGGAGTCGTTTGACAAGTTGAAGTCGCAGACCTTGACCGGCATGAAGAGCGACGAGAAGAACGTGAAAGCCATCTCGGGCCGCGTGGTAAATGCCTTAACCTATGGTAAAACGCACCCAAGCGGTGAGTTTGCCACCGAGGAAAGCATCAAAAACCTGACCCTAGCCGATGTAAAAGCGGCGTACGCCAAATACATCACCCCGTCTAGAGGTTACTTGACCATCATTGGAGACATCAAACCAGATGCCGCCAAGAAACTAGCCGAATCTGTGTTAGGTGATTTGAAAGGCCCGGCCCTGACTTTGCCTAAACTGGCTGCGGTGCCCAACCCAGCCAAGACCGAGATCAATGTAGTGGACATGTCTAACGCGGTGCAGTCTGAAATCACGGTGACCAACCTGGTAGACCTGAAGATGAACAACCCAGACTACTTCCCGGTGCTGTTGGCTAATCAGATTCTAGGTGGTGGTTCTGAAAGCCGCCTGTTCAACAACCTGCGCGAGAAGCACGGTTTTACATACGGTGCCTACTCTAGCATAGGGTCAGGAAGGTTCCAGACGGATTTCTCTGCTTCTGCCTCTGTGCGTACCGCTAAAACGGACAGCGCCGTGGTGGAATTCATCAATGAGATCAACAAACTGCGCAATGAGAAAGTATCTGATGAGGAACTGGCCAGCGCCAAAGCCTTGTACAATGGTTCTTTTGCCTTGGGCTTAGAGAACAAAGGCCTGACGGCTTCTTTTGCCCGCAACATCTTAATCAATGACCTACCCAAGGACTTCTACAGAACCTACCTGCAGCGCGTGAATGCGGTTACTAAGGAGGACATCCAGCGCGTGGCTCAGAAGTATTTCAACAGCACCAACACCCGCGTGGTAGTGGTGGGCAACGCGTCTCAGATGCTGGACAACCTCAAGAAACTGAGCTACCCGGTTAAACAGTATGACACCTTCGCCAATGCTATTGCTGCGGGTGCCTCTGCGGCGGCCACGGCCAATGTAAAAGCGGTAGATGTGTTCAACAACTACATCAAAGCCTCTGGCGGCGAAGCCGAACTGAGAAAGGTGAAAACCATTCTAGCCAACATGACCATGAACATGCAGGGGGCCAGCCTGGCCGTAGAAGCCAAATACATGGCTCCTAACCTGGAAGCCATGACCATGACCATGGGCGGCCAGCCCGTGGTGAAAACCAGGTTCAACGGTACTACCGGTTACCAGGAGCAGATGGGCCAGAAAAAGGAAATGACCGCAGAGGAGATCAAGGAGAAAGCCGCCATCACTGGTTTGTTTGAGCAACTAGACTACGTCAAGAACCCCGCCTTCAAAGCCGAAGTAAAGGGCATGGAAAAGGTAAACGGCTCTGATGCCTACAAAGTGCAGGTAACGTACCCAACCGGCAAAACCAAAACCGAATTCTATGACGTGGCCAGCAAATTGTTAGTCAAGAGCGAAGAAGCTACCACCGCCAACAACATGACGGTGAACAACAGCACCGAGTATGGAGACTACAAGAAAGTAGGCAACATCCTGTACCCGCATTCTATCACGTTAACAGTATCTGCCGCCGGTCAACAGCAAGTACTGGATATGAAAGCCCAGTCTGTGAAACTGAACGAAGGCGTTACCGCCGCAGATTTCAACTAAGCAGCGTTCTAATCTATATCAAAAAGAGGGAACAGGTCATTATGTCCTGCTCCCCTTTTGTTTTCTTCAGCTTCCGTTTTTGGCTTATTTTCCGGGAAACAGCCGAAAAACGGAAGGCAATGGCTCAGTTCTTTGATCAGAGATCTCCATTCATTCCTTCTGGTTTACTTAACGGTACCAGATCTTCTTGACCCTTTCCATTTCAGGTTCGTTTCTTATAGAGGACATTGCGCCTTATGCGTTGTCTTTTACCTCAAAAGAACACCTCATGGAAATCACCCAAATAGTCTTGGCCAGTCGGCCGAAAGGAAACCCCACCAAAGAAAACTTCAGGTTTGAAAAAGCTCAAGTGCCAGCCTTGCAGGAAGGACAGGTGTTGCTGGAACCGCTGTATATCTCAGTGGACCCTTATATGCGCGGCCGCATGAACGACGCCAAATCCTACACTCCGCCCTTTCAAGTAGACGCGCCACTAGAAGGAGGCGTTGTGGCCAAAGTGGTGGCGTCTAAAAGTGAGGCCTTGCAACCCGGCGATGTGGTGCTGGGCGCCTTGCCTTGGGCTACGCAGGCCATTGCAGACGCAAAGAAACTTCAGAAGATAAATACCCAGCTAGCGCCGGCTAGCTATTACCTGGGCATTCTGGGCATGCCGGGCTTGACGGCATATTTCGGGCTGCTGGACATTGGGCAGCCGAAGGAAGGGGAGACGGTGGTGGTTTCTGGAGCGGCCGGAGCCGTGGGCATGGTGGTAGGCCAGATTGCCAAGCTCAAAGGATGCCGCGTGGTAGGTTTGGCGGGCTCAGATGAGAAAGCAGACTTGCTGAAAAAGGAGTTCGGGTATGATGACGTGATCAACTACAAAACCACCCAGAACCTGCGCAATGACCTCAAAACTGCCTGCCCGAACGGCGTGGACGTCTACTTTGACAACGTAGGCGGCGAAATCACAGATGCCGTCATTTCGCTCATTAACTTTCATGCCCGCTTGGCTATTTGTGGCCAGATCTCCCATTACAACGACGAAAAGCCGCAACTGGGCCCACGATTCCTGCCTCTTATCCTAACCCGTAGCGCCCTCATCAAAGGCTTTATTATGAGTAACTACCACGCCCGCTTCCCTGAGGCTATGCAAGAACTGGGCGCTTGGGTCAAAGAAGGCAAACTCCACTACCAAGAGACCATTGTAGATGGATTTGAGCAACTGCCCGAAGCCTTTCTAGGATTGTTCACCGGCCAGAACCAAGGCAAGATGCTGGTGAAGGTGTAAAATTTTTGTTAGCATAAAAACGGGGAAGCCTCTTGAACTCCTATGCTCAAGGGGCTTCCCCGTTTTTGGCCTTTTTCCCCGAAAAAAGGCTAAAAACGCTTAGCCAGGTTTCTGCTAATTTGCGGCAGAGGCGAAGTAGGGAGGTCCTCTATGCAAGCAACTCCTTTATCGCGTTGTCTACTTTCTCAAACTGAAAGCCACTCAAGACCTCATCCATTAAACCATTAATCTCGGAGGTGCACAGATTCCCGATGCTGCCTTCATGGGTGTGCTTTATTTCTTGAGGGCGTGCAAACTCGCCTTTCTCAATGGCTAGGCCAACGTTTTTGTAGGCATCTCTAAACGGCACGCCATTGAGTACCTGGTTGTTCACCACTTCCACACTGAAGAGGTATTGGTATTTCTCATCTTTCAGAATGTCCGGGTTCAGTTTCAGGTGAGGGAGCATGAAGGTCATCATCTCCAGGCAATTCCTGATTTCTGTGAAGGCGGGGAAGAAGCTTTCTTTGAGCAGTTGCAGTTCGCGGTGATAGCCAGAGGGCAGGTTGCCAAGAAGCATCTGAATCTCGGTGGGAAGGGCCTGCAGGCGGTTGCACTTGCCGCGCATGATTTCAAAAACGTCTGGGTTCTTTTTGTGTGGCATGATGCTGGAACCGGTGGTCAACTCGTCGGGCAGGGTCACAAACGCGAAGTTCTGGCTCATGTACAGGCACACATCCATGGCCATGCGGCCCACGGTGCTGGCAACAGAGGCCAGGCCCATGCTCACGCTACGCTCGGTTTTGCCGCGGCCCATCTGCGCGTACACCACGTTGTAGTTCAAGGCCTCAAAACCAAGCAGGTCGGTGGTCATCTGGCGGTTCAAAGGGAAAGAACTACCATAGCCGGCCGCCGAGCCCAAGGGGTTTTTATTGCTGATTTTGTAGGCGGCCTGCAAGAGTTGAAGATCGTCTACCAAACTCTCTGCGTACGCGCCAAACCACAACCCAAACGACGACGGCATAGCCACCTGCAGGTGCGTGTAACCGGGGAGCAGGAATTCTTTGTTCTTCTCGCTGAGGTCCTGCAACGTGGTAAACAGCGTATGCACGGCCTCTACGGTCTGCCGAATTTCATGGCGGATGAACAGTTTGAGGTCCACCAATACCTGATCATTGCGGGAGCGGCCACTGTGGATTTTCTTGCCAGCTTCGCCTAAACGGCGCGTTAAGAGGAGTTCCACCTGAGAATGTACGTCTTCCACGCCCGGTTCTATTTCAAACTCGCCGAGTTCAATGCTCTGGTAAATTGCCTTGAGTTCGCGCTGCACGGCGGCCAGGTCATCGGGATCCATAAGCCCGATGCTCTCCAGCATGCGGGTGTGCGCCAGGGAGCCCAGCACGTCAAAAGGGGCCAGTTGCAGGTCTATTTCGGCGTCTTTGCCCACGGTGAATTTCTCAACGTTCTGCGCCACGGAGGTTTCTTTTTGCCAGAGTTTCATGCTACGCGGTAATTACGGGTGTCAAAAGTTGTATGTATAGGGCTATGCCCTCTTCCAGTTCTGAAAGGTAAATAAACTCATCGGCGGTATGCGACCGTGCCGAATCACCGGGGCCCACTTTCACGGACGGAATATTCAATAGCGCTTGGTCTGAGGTGGTAGGGGAGCCGTAAAGCTTTCTGCCCAACTCCACACCCGACTGCACAATAGGGTGGTTCTGGTCAATGCTGGAAGGCCGTAACCGCGTAGACCTTGGCGTCACCTCGCTTTTCACGTGTTCTCTTATAATGCTCAACACTTCCTCGGGCTGATAAGCATCCGTTAGGCGCACGTCTACGGTGAAGGTGCATTGGTCGGGTACCACGTTGTGTTGCGTACCGGCTTGAATTAGGGTTACACTCATTTTGATAGGCCCTAAGAAGCTAGACTCCTTCGGGAAACGGAACGTGCGGAACCACTCAATATCAGGCAGCGCCTGGTAAATGGCATTGATGCCTTCCTCCCGCGCGGCGTGCCCGCCTTTGCCTTGCGCTACGCAATCCAATACCATCAAACCTTTCTCGGCGACGGCCAGGTGCATATTGGTAGGTTCTCCCACTAGCGCAAACTCCACTGCGCCCAATTCCGGGAACACCAGTTCAATGCCGTTTTTGCCAGAGACTTCTTCTTCGGCGGTAGCCGCCAGCACCAGGTTGTAGGTTAAATCTGAGTGGTCATAGAAGTGCAAAAACGCGGCTATCAAAGAGACCAAACAACCGCCTGCGTCATTGCTGCCCAAGCCATAAAGTTTACCGTCTTGCACGTTGGGCGTGAACGGGTCAAACGTCCAACTGGGGTGCGGCTTCACCGTGTCATGGTGCGAGTTCAGCAGCACCGTGGGCAAGGCTGGGTTGTAAAGTTTGTTAAACGCCCAGACATTGTTCTCCTTGCGGTGAATTTCCACGCCTCTAGCCTGTAAGAATTGAGCAATCGCCTCGGCCGTTCCCGCCTCCTCGCGGCTGAAGGATTGGATGGCGATGAGCTGCTGAAGCAGGGTAAGCGCGTCTTGGTATAAGGTGTTGGTCATGTATGTTTTTACTACTTTTCTTCAATGGCGCGAGTCTCCAGACACGTGCCTACGGATGAAGAGTAGTCTTCAGACTACCCTCGTTGCAACGCAATGAAATCAGGTTGTTAGAACTGCTCGTTTCTTCTGGTTGGTTCCCTGCGAGTCTGGAGACTCGCTTCATCCTATGTCACGAGACAGTAGTCTCGCGCCAGTTGTTGGCCGTTTTTGGGCTGTTTTCTGGGAATTTAACTAAAACGCCATGCACTGGAATATACAACTTGGTAGTGTGCGAAGCTCCTGCGAGCATCTTACAGCGTAATCCTGGTGCCTGCTTTCCTGCCTTCCACAATGTCAAGGATGTCTGCCGCATCACCTATAACCACCGCTTTAACTCCTTGCTCCAAGGCGGCAAACGAATTGTCCAGTTTGGGTAGCATGCCCGCAAAAATGACTCCCTTGTCCTTGAGTTCCTGGTAATAGCCTGGTTGTAGGTGATGAATGACGCTGGTGGCATCATGTACATCCAACAACACGCCTTTCTTCTCGAAACAGTACATCAGGTTCACTTCAAACTGGCGGCTCAAGGCTACGGCCAAGGTAGAGGCGATGGTGTCAGCGTTGGTGTTGAGAAGGTTGCCTTCGCCGTCATGGGTAAGGGCTGCGAACACCGGGACAATCCCTTGCTGGGCTAGCGACGCCAGAAACGGTACGTTCACTTGGTCAGGGCTTTCCACGTCGCCCACGAAGCCGTAGTCAATGTCTTTGACGGGGCGCTTGTGGGCGGGAATAACATTGGCATCTGCCCCGGTAAGGCCCAGGGCATTGCAACGCCGGGCCTGCAGTTGCGCCACCAGGTTCTTGTTCAGCAATCCGCCATAGACCATGGTCACCAAATGAAGGGTGTTGGCATCAGTAACGCGGCGGCCGTTTATCATGATTGGTTCCATGCCCATCTTCTTGCCTATCTCAGACGCAATGGTGCCGCCCCCATGCACCAGTACTTTGAGGCCGGGCAGTAGGGCGAAGTCCGTCAGGAATCGCTCCAGGTTGTCGACGTTGTCCAGGACGTTGCCGCCTATTTTGATGACGTTGAGTTTGGTAGACACTAGGTTTTAGACGTTAGATTCAAGACTTTCTTTTCCTTGGTCTGTCCCCTGACAGGCCAATACATTGCGTGGGTCCATTAGAACGTTTCGGTCTATCAGGGGGGACAGATCGAGGAGGTTTCCTCTTCTCTTATTGTCATCCTGAAGGGACCTTGTGGGCGAGTTAGAAAAGCAGTGGCTCTATACTTCTCCTTGGCCTGTCCCCCGACAGGCCAATAAAAGAGTGGTGTTCAGGCAGAGTTTCGGTCTGTCAGGGGACAGACCGAGGGAAAGTTTTTTACTTTTAGTAGCCGCCTACCTAGTTTGCCCACAAGGTCCTTTCAGGATGACAAAAGATGGACCTTTACTGTATGCCTTTCAGCAAGCGCTTCAACACCGCCTGCGCGGCGAATTCACGGTTGGCGGCTTCCTGCACCACCAGGGAGTTGGGTCCGTCCAAAATCTCATCGCTGAGTTCTACGTTTCTTCTGACAGGAAGGCAGTGCATGACTTTGGCGTTGTTGGTGTTGGCCAGGTGCTGGTTGGTGAGCATCCAGCTGGCATCCTGGGTTAATACCTCTCCGTAGTTGGGTTGGTAGGTGGACCAGTTCTTCACGTAGATGAAGTCTGCGCCTTCTAGGGCTTCTTGCTGGTTGTAGGTGATGGTAGCACCATTGGTGAATTGCGGGTCTAGTTCGTAGCCTTCGGGGTGGGTGATGACAAAGTCCACGTCGGCGGCGCACATCCACTCGGCAAAGGAGTTGGGTACGGCCTGCGGCAAGGCTTTCACATGCGGTCCCCAGGTCAAAACCACCTTCGGCTTTCGGCCTTTTGGGGCATGTTCGGTGATGGTGACCAAATCTGCCAAGCTCTGCAAAGGGTGACGAGTGGCCGACTCCAAACTCACAAAGGGCACGTTGGCGTACTGGATGAACTTCTTGAGAATCTCCTCAGAGTAGTCTTCCTCTACATTCTGCAGTTTAGGGAACGACCGGAGGCCCAGCACGTCACAGTACTCGCCCATTACGGCGGCGGCGTCTTTGATGTGTTCCACGGTGGTGCCGTTCATGATGGCCCCGTCCTGGGTTTCCAGGGCCCAGCCTTCCTGCCCCATGTTCATCACCATCACATTCATGCCCAGACTCTGCGCGGCTTTCTGGGTGCTGAGGCGGGTGCGCAGGCTGGGGTTCAAAAAGATAAGGCCCAGGGTCTTGCGCTTGCCCAGATCTTCATGGGCATATGGGTTCTTCTTAAGCTCCAGTGCTTCCTGCACCAGCGCGTTTATGTCTTCTACGTCGTGTACGGAGGTGAATTGCTTCATTCTTTTTTTGAATGTTAGACGCTAGATTTTAGATGTTAGACTAAAAATGGGGGAAAGTCTAACATCTAAAATCTAGCATCTAGTGTCTTCTTGCTACTTGCTACGCGATGCTAATTCTGCGAATGCTTCCAGGAATCTGTACAGTTCTACCTGCGTCACATTGAGGGCGGGCAGAATACGGATGGTGTTTTTATTGGACGCCGAGCCGGTGAAGATGCGGTACTCGTCCAGCAGGGCTTTGCGAAGCGGGGCACAGGGTACTTCCAGCTCAATGCCCACCATCAGGCCTTGGCCACGTACCTCGCGCACGCTTGGTAAGGTCTTGGCCTTTTCCATAAGATAACTGCCCATTTTTGCGGCGTTCTCTATCAGGTTTTCCTGCTCTATCACTTCCAGCACGGCCAAGGCAGCGGCACACGCCAGGTAATTCCCCCCGAAGGTGGTGCCCAGCATGCCATGCTTCGCGTGAATTTCAGGGGATATCAACACGCCCGCCACTGGAAATCCGTTGCCCATGCCCTTGGCAATGGTAATCAAGTCTGGCCGAATGCCCGCATGCTGGTGCGCGAAGAACTTACCCGAACGCCCATAGCCCGACTGAACCTCATCCAGAATCAACAGGGAACCGTATTTTTTGGCTAGCTTTTCCAAATCCTGCAAAAACTGCGGCTCTGGAATCACTACACCGCCCACGCCCTGTATGCCTTCAATGATGATGGCCGCCACGTCTTTTCCGGCGAGTACTTTTTCAACCGCGGCCTTGTCATTCATAGGCAGAAATACCACATTGTCGGTTTCATTGACTGGAGCTACAATGCTGGGGTCATCCGTAGCGGACACGGCGGCAGACGTCCTCCCATGGAACGACTTCTTAAAGGAGATGATTTTCTTTCGGCCCGTGTGGAAAGAGGCCAATTTGATGGCGTTCTCGTTGGCTTCGGCACCGGAATTGACCAGAAAGAACTGGTAGTCCTGGTATCCGCTTAGCTGGCCCAACTTGTCTGCCAGTTCCTGCTGTAGCGGAATCTTCACGGAGTTAGAATAGAAGCCCATGTTGTTCAACTGTTCAGACAGCCTCTGCACGTAATGGGGATGGCTGTGCCCAATGGAAATCACGGCGTGGCCACCGTACAAGTCCAAGTACTCAATGCCGTTGGCATCCCAAAGGGTAGAGCCCAAGGCTTTTACCGGCGTTATGTCAAAGAGGGGGTAAACGTCAAATAGATTCATAGTATAGACGTAAGATTCAAGGCGTAAGACTAATTGCCGTTTTTGGCTTATTTTCTAGGAAATAGGCTAAAAACGAAGTTTCTATGGTGCTGTAATTTTATTGCTGGCGCGCGTCTCCAGACTCGTGCCTACGGATGCTGGGTAGTCTCTGACTACCCTCGCTGCCCAGCAGCGATATTTCGCATTGCTAAACGGTAGGCATTTCAACTTGTAGTTCCCTGCGAGTCTGGAGACTCGCTTCATCCCAAGTCACGAGACTTAAGTCTCGCGTCAGCGGGTAACCTCACAGGTTTCTCGTTTTTGGCCTCTTTTCCGCAAATCAGGCCGAAAACGGATTATTAAAACCCGATTGCCTTCAACTGCAAACCAGCCCTTTCCTCTAGCCCGAACAGCAGGTTCATGTTCTGTACGGCCTGACCCGAGGCACCTTTTAACAGGTTGTCAATCAGGCTGGTGATGACCAGTTGGTCTTCGTGCTTCTCCAGGTAAAGGAGGCATTTGTTCGTGTTTACCACCTGTTTCAGGTCTGGGTTCTTATCCGTGACAACGGTGAAAGGATGACCTTCATAAAACTCCCTATACAATTGTTGTGCTTCCTCTAAATGGAAGTCTGACCTCAAGTAGGTGGTGCACAAAATGCCCCTGCTGAAATTACCGCGGTAGGGCACAAACCGGATGGCTGGTTGGGCGTTTGCCTGCAGAGACTGCAGGCTCTCATTAATCTCATGCAGGTGTTGGTGCCCAAACACTTTATAGCTGGAGATGTTGTTATTGCGCCAGCTAAAGTGCGAAGTGTTGGATAATTTCTGACCCGCGCCCGTTGAGCCGGTAATGCCGCTCACGTGTACCTCTGAAGGTAGAGAGCCATTCTGCGCCAGCGGTAGCAAGGCTAACTGAATGGCGGTGGCAAAGCAACCAGGATTGGCTACGTTAGCAGCGGTTTTAATTCGCTCGCGGTTTAGTTCAGGCAGGCCGTACATGAACTGGCGATTGCCTAACGCAGAATTCTCCTTTAATCTAAAGTCCTGGCTCAGATCAATAATCTTCACCTCATGTGGGATTGGGTTGGCGTCCAGGAACTTCTTGCCGTCGCCATGGCCTACGCACAGGAAAAGCACGTCCACCTGGGTGGTAAGCTCTTTGGTGAACACTAAATCCGTATCACCTATCAAATCAGTGTGGGTGTCTATGACGGGTTTTCCGGCCTGGCTGTTGCTATGCACCAAGGTTATCTCTGCGTTTGGATGATGGATTAGCAGCCGAAGCAGTTCTCCGCCGGTGTATCCTGCTCCACCTACAATGCCCACTCGTATCTTATTATTTTGCATTTTCTTCTCCGTTGATTAAGCGGTACATCATGGTCTGGTTCCCGAATATTTTGGAGAAGCCTTTCACGTCTTCGCCGGTCCAGGCATTGTTCATCTCACCGTAAGACCCAAATTTAGAGGACATCAAATCATGCTCAGACTCAATGCCTTCTATCTGGAATCGGTATGGCGCCAACAGCACGTGTACTTTTCCGGTCACGGTTTTCTGCGTGTCTGTCAGGAACGTCTCAATGTTGCGCATGGTCGGGTCTAGAAACTGACCTTCGTGCATCCAGTTGCCATACCAAGTAGCCAGGCTGTCTTTCCAGTACAGCTGCCATTTGGTAAGGGTGTGTTTTTCCAGAGCGTGGTGCGCCTTGATAATGACCATGGGGGCCGCCGCTTCAAACCCCACTCTGCCTTTAATCCCAATGATGGTATCGCCTACGTGAATGTCACGGCCAATCGCAAAAGCACCGGCAATTTCCTGTAACTTCTGGACCACGTGCACCGGGTTATCGAAAAGTTCCTCGTTTAAGCCCACCGGCTCGCCGTTCTTGAAGTGCAGGGTAATGCGCTCCGGCGTTTCTTTGGTCAGTTGCGTTGGGTAGGCAGATTCCGGCAGTGCCTGATCAGACGTCAATGTTTCCTTACCACCTACTGATGTTCCCCAGATACCTTTGTTGATGGAGTACTGCGCCTTCTGGAAATCCATCTCCACGCCGC
This sequence comes from Nibribacter ruber, assembly GCF_009913235.1. Lineage (NCBI taxonomy): Bacteria > Pseudomonadati > Bacteroidota > Cytophagia > Cytophagales > Hymenobacteraceae > Nibribacter > Nibribacter ruber. The sequence continues at coordinate 3,892,550 of NZ_CP047897.1, forward strand.
GTTCTTTCAGGTAGGTGATCTCTTCCTCCCGGGACAATTTTAGGTCACGGATAGGGGTTATGATTTCCACGTTAGGGATGAGGATGTTGAACACCATGTCAAACCGCACCTGGTCGTTGCCCGCACCGGTACTGCCATGAGCTACGGCCTCTGCGCCCACTTCAAGTGCATATTTGGCAATGGCCATGGCCTGCGAGATCCGCTCTGCGCTCACAGATAGGGGATAGGTGTCATTCTTGAGCACATTCCCGAAGATGAGGTACTTGAGGCAAGACTGGTAGTAGTTGTCGGTTTCGTCTAAGGTTACGTGCTGGGTCACGCCCAGATTCTCAGCCCTTCGGGAAATCTCTGCCAGTTCCTCTTCAGAGAAGCCGCCAGTATTTACAATAGCCGAATAGATGTCATAACCTTGTTCCAGCAGGTACTTCACACAAAAGGATGTGTCTAAGCCGCCACTGAACGCGAGAACTACTTTTTTCATATTGGTAATGAGTGATTGAGTGAATGTAAGAATGAGTGAATGTTTTTAATGAATGATTGAGTGAAGGAGTGAATGAGTGATTTTTTAATTATTCACTCCTTCACTCAATCTCTCAATCACTCATTGTCTTTAGGTGGAACAAAAAGCATGGCGGTGCAGAGGCAGTTGCTACGGTCTTTTGCCGTGAGAATGTCAAAGTTGACGCAGCTGCGGCAGCCTTTCCAGAACTCCTCGTCGTTGGTGAGCTCAGAGTACGTCACCGGACGGTAGCCCAGGTCTGAGTTAATTTTCATGACCGCTAGGGCAGTAGTCAAACCGAAAATTTTTGCCTCTGGATATTTGGTGCGTGACAGCTCAAACACTTTTTCTTTGATGCGTTTGGCCAGGCCGCTCTTGCGCAGGTGAGGAGCTACAATCAACCCCGAGTTGGCTACGTACTCGCCGTGGCCCCAGGTTTCTATGTAGCAGAATCCGGCCCACGCTCCTGCTGGGTCAAAGGCAATAACTGCTTTGCCTTCCTGCATCTTTTGCGCCACATACAAGGGAGAGCGTTTGGCAATGCCAGTGCCACGTGCTTTGGCAGAGGCTTCCATCTCATCGCAGATCTGTTGGGCAAAGGGGGTATGCTCTTCTGTAGCTACCACCACTGTGAAATCAGGTTGTATTTCCATGAAGACAGAGGTAATAGGCAACGACTGTAAAGCCGAAGCGCTCATACGCAAGGGTATAAAATGATGAATGAAAAGAGAAAATAATCCTTCTATCCGCAGTGTATGCGGGCATGGAAGGGCGTCCGGTATGGTTACGCTTAGTAACCTAGGCCATCCGGTGGCCTAGCGCCTGGATCGGGTAGGGGTGAAGGCAGATGAAAAAACTGTTCTGGAGAGAACAGAAAAAAGCGCACTCCTGGTAGAGGAGCGTTTTACCGTTGTGGGCACAACTGATAAAAGAGACTTTTTATTCATTAGGGTATGTAAAGCTAAATAAGCGGCAGCCGCTTGTCTGCAAAGTTTTCAGATAAAAAATGAGAATTGCAAAGGCTTGGTTCATTTTTCCTCCATAAACGCCCATTATGTGACTTGGGTTTTATTAAATATAAACGGAGTGCAATTAGTGTATGTTAGGGTGCATTATATTGGGCGATAGTTGCCAGGGTAACAGTTGGATTAGGTATAAAAGCAAAGAGCCAGGCAAGGTGCCTGGCTCTTTGTTGTTTTAAAGGTAGTCAAAGACTACTTAACATCCCACCATACTCTGGTGTAGTTGGTATCTGGTCCTTGACGGGCAATCGCAGCGTCGAAGCCAGCTTCGTTTACAGTTCTGGCGTTAGCTGGGTAGCTCATACGCAACGGAATACCTTTGGCATCTAAGGTTCCAGGACCTGGAAGCAAGAATGAAGGGAAACCAGTTCTTCTCCAGTCTGTCCAAGCTTCAAAACCATTCAAGAATTGGTGCTTCCATTTCTGAGTGATGATTTGCTCAAGACCAGCGGCGTTATTACCAGCGTAAGTTCCGTGAGGAATGGTGTTAGGCACGCCATAGAACGCAGCAGAAGCGGCAATTCCTTGCTCATACAAATCGCCAGCATTCTCAGAGGTAACACCACGGTTTGCCATTTCAGCTCTAGCAAACAGAACTTGTGAGTAAGTGAAGATAGGAGCAACTGCATCAGCACCCTGGAATCTTTCACTTAAACGGCTGTATGCAGCAGGAATGTTTCTAGCAACGTTGGTACCATAAGGAAGACCAATGATTTTACCGTTGATAGACTCACCATACACTGCCAAACGTGGATCACCTTGCATGTTGTCAACAATAGTGTTGCTTAGTGCATAGTCATTACGGTTGTCATTGGTGTAGTTCTCATACCATGGGTTCCAGTTGTTTGGATCTCCACCCAAGAACTGGTACTCAATGTTCTCAGCGTTGCTAGTAATAGCACCAGCTGTCATGGCAGCCTCAAACTCAGACTTTGCCTTAGCTTGGTCTCTGTCAATCAGACGCAAAGCCATGAACATACGAGCTGTGTTTGCAAAACGCTTCCATGCAGCCATGTCGCCGTTTAACAAGATATCACCTTGTACCGGGAAACCAGCCATTTCAATCTGGGCTTGGGCTTCAGTCATCTCTTTGAACAAGTCATTGTAAATGGCTTGCTGAGCATCATACTTAGGTTTAGCAACTTCTACACCTTTCAGAGCCTCAAAGTAAGGGATGTCTCCGTAGGTGTCAGTTAAATACCAGAAGTAATAAGCCTTCAAGATACGAGCAACAGCAATCTGGTTGTTCTTAGAACCGTTGGCAGGGTCAGCGGCAGCGTTACCAGCATTATTGTTGTCAATAATTGCCTGCAAGTTAGCCAAAGGACCTCTGTACCACTCAGTCCAGGACAAGTTACGGTCGCTGTAGTTCTGAGACTCTGGGTATGGACCTTCAGACAGATACTGGGCATACAATGCCATGTAGTCATTGGCATAACCGCCCGTAGAAGAAGCTGTTCCTACCGCACCCTGTCTGGCAGGAGCGTTCCAGGTAGTCCAGGAGATCGCTTGCTCAGAAAAGGTTAACAAAGCTTTGTTAGAAACTGCTGGTAGGGCCGTTGGGGACACGTTCGTGTCTCCAAAGTCGCTGAAATCACAGGCTCCTAGAAACACTAGAAGACCTGTAGCAATTGATAAAATTCTCTTTTTCATCTTAGTAATTTTTTACTGATTAGAAAGTAAGTCTCAAGTTCAGACCCATAGAGCGAGTTGAGCTCAACTGACCACCTTCATTCCAGTAGGTTTCAAGTTCTGAAGGATCAATACCATAATCCTTAGCAGGAGCACTGATCAACCAAGCGTTGTTCACAATAAAGCTGATGTTGGCGCCAGAGATTGGCAAAGTACCTAAGATTGCTTTAGGAACTTCATAACCCAAACGAACTTCTCTTAGTTTCAAATATGAACCGTCTAATACTAACTCGTCAATTGCTCCATTTTGTAGAGAAGTGTAGAAGTACGTACGGGCTGGCATGTAAGTAGTATTTGGCTGCCCAGAGATATCTGTTTTAACTCCGTTGATAGTACGAGTTACACCAGGACCGTAAACAGCATTAGGAATCAAGATACCACCACCGTTAGATGGGTAGTCTCTCCAGTCATTTCCTTTGTCATTTACACCAACCGTCATCTCAGACAGACCAGTTCCTAAGTTGAACTGTTTTGTAGAAGAGTAGAACAAGCCACCTTTCTGGAAGTCAAGGGAGAAGCCTAAGTTAAAGCCTTTGTAAGAAAATGAGTTAAAAATACCCCCAGTGAAATCTGGCTGTACAGAACCTCTTTCTTGACCAATAGTGTATTGAGGAACGCCATTAGCACCTACCAATACTTGGCCTTGCTCGTTTCTATTCCATCTTCTACCTACCAACATACCCCAGTCTTTACCTACACGGTGCTCTAAACGGGTGTTGTTCCAAGTGGTCCCTACTAAGTAAGTAGAAGAACCTTCTACCAACTCTTCAACTCTTGAACGGTTTTTGGACCAGTTCACGATCACATCCCAAGTAAAGTTGTCAGTTTGTACGGCAGTACCATTCAATGACAATTCAATACCTTTTCTTACAAATTTACCAGCGTTCACCTGAGCAGTGCTGTAACCTGTAGTTGGGTCAATCTCCAAACCAAGGATTTGGTCTTCGCTTACGTCATTGTAGTAGGTGAAGTCAAGGCCAACACGGTTAAAGAATCTGAAGTCAGCACCAACTTCCCATGAGGTAGTCAAAGCAGGCTTGATTTTACCAGTTCTGTATTGGTTACCCACAGAAGCAGAAGAGTTGTCACCGTAGGCAAGTTCATTGTTGTTAGCGATGAACACCTGGTTAAATCCAACGTCCTGACCAGCCTGGGCCACAGAACCTCTCAATTTACCTGAAGTCATTACACGCTTCAAGCTCTCATTGTTCAACAAGTTGGTGAATACCAATGAACCACCCAATGAACCGTACATAAAGCTGTTGTTTTCTACAGGAAGAGTAGAGAACCAGTCATTACGCAAAGTACCGTCTAAGAACAAGAAGCCTTTGTAACCCACAGTCGCACGACCTAATAATGAACGTACTTCTCTTTTTTCAAAGTCTCTGGTTGATTGCGGACGAGCCACAGAAGCAGAGATGTCAAAGAAGTTTGGTGCGCTTAAACCACCTTGGGTAGTTTGAGCCATGATATCCTGGTCATTCAGACGAAGGGCAGTACCCACGAAACCGTCTAATGAGAAGTCACCAAACTCTCTCTTGTAGTTTACATAACCTTCATAGTTGAATTCACGGATGGTGAACTGCGTCAAAGAGTACTGAGGAGTAGCGATAGAACCATTAGCGATGCGGCCATCGTTTGTGCCGCTTCTGTAGAACATTTTGGCGTTACCTTGCAAACTTAAATGATCAGTAAGTTTGTAGTTCAAACCTAAGTTACCAGATAAACGAGTGTTCTCTTGAGTAGTGAAGTTGTTTTCAGCTACAAAGTAAGGAGACTCCCAGTATTGAGGCGTCAAGATACCATCAATGTCACCAGAAGCATTAGGGTCACCAATGTTCCAAGACTTGTAACGGCCGTCTGGCGTTCTGTAGTTTCTAAGATCATCCAGGTTTAATTGACGCTGGAACCATTGGTTGAAGTTTTGAGTAACGTTCAAACCATCGTTACGATATTCTTCTGCTGGTGCACCTTTTGTATCAGTGGCAGTGAAGGTAGCGTCTGTAGTGATGGTTAACTTAGGAGAAACAGAGAATGAGCTGTTCAATCCTAATTGGTGCTGGTTACGTTTCGCTTCTGGGATAGTAAGCGTTCTATGCTGGTTAGCATAAGTTAAACGGTAGGTGATTTGGTCTGTAGCACCAGAGAAAGCAACTGAGTTGTTCAAGAACATACCAGTTTCAAAGAAATCTCTAACATTGTCTGGCTGAGCAGTCATTGGAATGGTTTTTCCAAAGTCTTCACCTGGGTACCAAGAGTACCAAGGGCGGTATTGCTCACCGTTGATTTTTGGGCCCCAGCTTTCATCTGCACCATACTCCAAAATACGCTGACCATCAAAAGCAGCCCATTCTGCAGGGTGTCCTACTTCTGGATCGTAACGGAAGATATAGTAACCATCCTCATCAAGGTAAGCACCAGATGGACCTGCACCATAAGCACCAGGGCTAGATACAGAAGAAGTATAACCACCCGCGTAAGAGTTTTGGTATGGAGGCAATAAGTACAATCTCTCAGCAGTAGCACCTAAGTTAAGTTCAACTGTGGTTTTGCCTTTCTCACCTTTTTTGCTGGTGATGATTACCACACCATTTGCGGCACGGTTTCCATAAAGAGCAGTAGCGGCAGCACCTTTCAATACAGAGATGTTGGCTACGTTGTCCATGATCACGTTCTGCTGCTCAGTGATAACACCGTCAACCACATAAAGTGGATTAGCGGGGAAAATACTGTTGTTACCACGAATCACGATAGACGCGTTGTCAAAAGTAGAAGAAGGAGAACCTTGCAACTGTACACCAGAAACTTTACCGGCAAGAGAAGCACTTACGTCATTAGACTTAGCCAATGTTAAGTTGTTGCCACTCACCACCCCTACAGAGTAAGGAAGAGTTTCTTTCTCACGAGACTCGCCCAAAGCGGTTACTACTACTTCTTGCAACACTTTCGTGTCTGAAGATAAAGCAACGTTGATGGTAGTGGAGTTTCCTACGGAGCGCTCTTGGGCAACATATCCAATGTAATTGAATACCAAAGTGGCGTTGCCTGCTGGAATAGATAACTGATAGTTACCATTCGCATCAGTGGAGGCGCCATTAGATGTGCCTTTCACCAAAACGGTAACACCAGGCAACCCTTCGTTGTTGCCAGCATCTGTCACCCTTCCTGTGATAGTCCTATTTTGTGCCATGGCTTCGTTCAGAAGCACAGACAACAAGAAAAGACTTAAGAGTAAGATTTTTTTCATGTTGGTTTGGTTTAATGGTTTGTGTAAATAAATGAATGGTTAATGATAAGAAGAATTCAGCTAAAACAAAAATTTTAACCCAAATCCTTCTCCATAACAGGACTGTTTAGAATGATTTTTTTCAAATCGGCCTGAAAAGTAGGGCGGGTCTTAATTAAACATTTAATTAATTGCAAATAAAAATTAAAAGTGTAAGCAGAGCACTAGGTAGTAGGACTTGGTGATGGAATTGGATGTGGTAGGAAACTTGGAAACCTTTTTTAGACTTTTACCAGACTTGTGTGGGTTGCGTGTAATGCAATCTTGGTTATATCTAAAACCGATTGACAGCAAAGAGGGGGAGGAGCCTGCTGCCATGGGACGCAATGCCAGATTTTAAAACATAACCTGGTCTTATTTTACATAATGTATTTATTGTTAGTTTACTAAAAACCAATAAATACATAAGGCTTGAAATTGACTTTTTGTTTATTACTTAAACGAATTAAATCCTTAATTGTTGGAAATTACACTAAATTATAAAGGCCTAATTAAACAATTAATATTATGTTTAATTAGGCCTTTATTTATAAAAGCTTTCTACCTTATCTGTACTCAAACTGCAAGCGTAGAAGGTTGGCGTACACGCCGTTAGGATCTGCGGATAGTTGCGCGTGCGGACCCTGTTCCACAATCTGGCCTTTGTCTATCACTAATATCTTGTCTACCTTTCTAATGGTAGCTAAGCGATGGGCTATGATAATAGTAGTGCGGTCTTTCATTAATTCGTCCATGGCTTCTTGTACCAGTTTCTCAGATTCAGAGTCAAGCGAGCTGGTTGCCTCGTCCAGAATCAGGATAGCCGGATTTTTTAAGATGGCCCGGGCAATGGCTATGCGCTGCCGCTGCCCACCAGAAAGCTTTATGCCGCGCTCTCCCACCACAGTGTCAAATGCCTCCGGGAACGACTGAATGAATTGTAGGGCGTTGGCTTTCTGAGCGGCTTCCCAAATCTCTTCTTCCGTAGCTTCGGGCTTTCCATAGGCTATGTTCTCGCGGATGGTGCCGCCAAACAGAAGAATTTCCTGTGGCACAATGCCCAGGTTGCCACGAAGTTCGTGCAGCGGCAAGGACGAAACGTTTTTCCCATCCACCAGAATAGTGCCCTGGTCAACGGCGTAGAACTTCATGAGCAACTGCACAATGGTAGACTTGCCCGCACCGCTAGGGCCCACAAGCGCGATCTTCTCACCGGCCTGTATCTCAAAATCAATGTTCTGCAGCACTTTGATATCTGGACGAGTAGGGTAAGAGAAGCCCACGTGCTGGTACTGCACATGCCCGTTCAGGCGCAACTGCACCGGCGTGGTCATTTCACTCTCAGGCTGCTCGGTTTCCTGCTCCAGTATTTCCAAAATGCGTTCAGAGGCGCCAATGGACACCTGCACCTTGGCGTACAGATCTCCCAAGCCGGCCACAGAGGCGCCAATAAACGTTGTGTATAAGATAAAGGAGGTCAACTGCCCAATGGTCAACTCTCCGCGCTGTACTAAGGTGGCTCCGTACCAAATCACCAGAATAATCCCGCCAAACAGGCCTACTATAATAAAGGAGATAAAAACGCCGCGGTAAAAAGATGTGGTGATGGCGGTTTTCACAGACTTGCTGAGAGCGTTGCCATACCGGCGTATTTCAAACAGCTCATTGGTAAAGGCCTTCACCACCTGGATGGCTTGCAGTGTTTCTTCCACAATCACATTGGTGGTGGCCAGCTCATCCTGGGTTTTTCTGGAAAGCTTCTTCAGCCTTTTACCGAAGACCATGGCCAGGATAATAAGCAGAGGAAACGTGGCCAGCATGAACAAAGACAGCTTCACGGAGATGTACATGATGAATCCAACCCCAATCAAGAGCGTGGTGATCTGCCGGAACAGCTCGGCGAGGGTGATGGAGAAACCGTCCTGGATGTAGCTTACGTCTGAGGTGATGCGGCTGGTGATTTCGCCTACGCGACGCTGCTCATAAAACGGCAAGGGCAGACCCATAAATTTAGAGTACAGGCTGCGGCGTATGTCTGCAATGGCGTTCTCCGTGACCTGCGCAAAAAAGTAGACCCTGAAGAAAGAGAAGATGCCTTGCAAAAAGATGACGCCAAACAAAATCAAGGCAATCAGGTCAAGGTCTTGGGTGAAGAAATTGGCTTTGCCCACGGCAGCGTCCAGCAAAATGCCCGTCACCGCCGGAAACGCCATGAACGTTAGGCTGGAGAAAAGCAGGAACAACAACCCAATGATGAATTTGCGCCGGTAAGGAAGCACAAACCGAAAAATGCTTAGACCCCTTCTAAGGCTTTCCTTGTTCAGTTTTGTTTTTCCCTCTGCCTCAGGTCCGGAAACCGCACCTGGCCCAAATCCGCGTTTTGCCATGTAATACTCGCTTTGTAAAATTAAGAAGGCTGCCTCACCGTTTTTGGCTTGTTTCTAGGAAAACAGGCCAAAAACGGCCCCGGTGGTGGGGAGGCAATTTGCAAAGGTAGAGATTCCTACTGATTTGCCACACTCCCGGCACGCTTAGCTGAAACTGCTTTTTTCTCCGGAAGGTTTTGAGACCAGCCAAAGCCCCGTAAACGCCAGCAGGCCGTTCAAAAGCAAGACCTCAAACCCAAACGTATAGCCCCAGAACCACTCCTGAGAGTTAGCTGCCAACACATACGTGAGCACGGGCGCCAACACGCAGACCACCGGCACCCAGCGGTCCCGCACAGAACGCTGAGTAAACAACCCAAAAAGAAAGAGCCCCAGCAGCGGCCCGTACGTGTAACCGGTCAACTTGAAGAGCAGCACAATCAGGCTCTCACTCTGCAATGCCCTGAACACCAGCATGAACGCCAACAGCAGAAGCGAGAAACCCACATGCACCCAGTTCTTGATTTTGATTCGCTGCTGCTCCGGCCGCTCTTTGAAATTGAGGAAGTCCACGCAGAAGGCAGTGGTGAGCGCGGTCAAGGCAGAGTCTGCCGAGGCGTACGTGATAGCCGTGATGCCCAGAATGAAAGCCAGGCCTGCCAATGCAGAGAAATGGTGCAAGGCCAGAAACGGAAACACGTCATCGCCTTTCTCCGGCAGCGTAATCCCCTTGGCGTTGGCATACAGGAACAACAACGCCCCCAAACCCAGAAACAGAAGATTCACAATTACCAGAATGACCGTAAACCACCCCATGTTCTTCTGCGACTCGGGTAGGGTTCTGCAGCTTAGGTTTTTTTGCATCATGTCCTGGTCCAGGCCGGTCATCACAATGGTAATGAAGGCGCCAGAAACCACCTGCTTCCAGAAATAATTAGGCGCATGTACGTCCCATTCAAACACAGTGGCATAAGAACTTTCAGAAATAGTGGTGAACAAGCCAGAAAAGGAGAGATTCAATTCGCCGGCTATCAAATACATGCTCACGCCCAGGCAAAAGAGCATGGCGGCGGTCTGGAGCGTATCTGTCCAGATGATGGTTTTCATGCCCCCTCTATACGTATACAGCCAGATCAAAGCAATAAGCAGCGTGGCAGAAAGCCCGAACGGAATCCCCAGCCCATCAAAGACCGCCAACTGCAGCACGCCCGCCACCAGGTACAGCCTTAAAGAAGCGCTCAAAGTCCGGGAAAGCAGGAAAAAACCAGAACCCGACCGGTAAGACCACTTTCCAAGCCGTTGCTCCAGATACGTGTAGATAGAAACCGATTGCAGGCGGTAGTACAAGGGCAGCAGCACGGTGGCAATAACCAGATAGCCCAGCACATACCCGAACACCATCTGCAGATACGTGAACTGCGCCTTCTCCACCATGCCCGGAATGGAGACGAACGTGATCCCCGAGAGGGTAGTGCCAATCATGCCAAAAGCCACCACGTACCACGGCGACTGTCGGTTGGCCAGAAAGAAGCCCTGGGTAGATTCTCCTTTTCTGCTCGTTAAAAAAGAAATGCCCAGCAACAGGCAGAAGTAGGCGGCAATGATGCCCAGTATCAAAAGTGGAGACATGCGGTCAAGAAAATCAACAGCCCAGGCAGGTAAGCAGGCGTCTTAGGCAGCAAAGGTACGCGTAGAAGGGACTTGCATAAAAAACTGCCTTCGTTTTTGGCTTATTTCCTGGGAAACAGGCCAAAAACGAAGGCAGTTACATCTAACCACAGCCCTAAGACAAGGCCTGCGTGTCTATGAATTCAGTCTTTTTATACGAGATGGAAAGCAAGCCCAGGAACGTAAGTGCCCCGTTCAGGATCAATACCTCAAACCCGAACTCATATCCCCAGAGCCACTCCACAGAATTAGAACTGATGATAAATGTAAGGATGGGAGCCAGCACGCAAACCACCGGCGTTAAACGGTCGCGCACGGCCAAACGCGTGAACACGCCAAAGGCATAAAGACCCAGCAGAGGGCCATACGTGTACCCGGCCACTTTGAACACCGCCTGCACCACGCTCTCATTGTTCAGGTACTTGAAGGCGATGATGATAAGGCCCATCAAAAGCGAAAAGGTAAGGTGCACCCAGTTCTTCAACCTGATGCGCTCTGTCTCTGGACGGTTTTTGAAATCCAGAAAATCTACGCAGAAAGAGGTGGTGAGTGCCGTCAAGGCAGAGTCTGCCGAAGCGTACGTGATGGCCGTGATGCCCAGAATGAACGCAATGGCTGCAAAGGAGGAGAAGTAGTTAAGCGCCAGGAACGGGAACACGTTATCACCTTTCTCAGGCAGGCCAATGCCTTTGGCACCGGCGTACAGGTACAACAACGCGCCCAGGCTCAGGAACAGAATGTTCACAATCATGATGATGACCGTGAAGGTGAACATGTTCTTCTGGGCTTCCTTCAGGTTTTTACAGCTCAGGTTCTTCTGCATCATGTCCTGATCCAGACCTACCATCACAATGGAGATGAAAGCCCCAGACAGGAACTGCTTAAAGAAGTAGCGCGGGTCTTTCACATCCCAGAAGAACACTTGTGAGTATTTGCTGTTGGAGATGGTGTCTACCATGCCAGAAAAGGACAGGTTCAACTCAGACGAAATCATGGAAATACTCACGCCCACGCAGATGAGCATGGCCAGCGTCTGGAAAGTGTCCGTCCAGATGATGGTTTTCATGCCGCCTCTAAACGTGTAAACCCAGATGAGCGCAATGGTAATGGCCACAGACACTTCAAACGGAACGCCCAGGTCATCAAACACCGCCAACTGCAATACGCCTGCCACCAGGTACATCCTAATAGAAGCGCCCAGCGTGCGGGACAGCAAAAAGAACGCCGCGCCGGTTTTGTAAGACCAGAACCCGAAACGCTCTTCCAGGTAGGTATAAATGGACACCAGATTGAGACGGTAATATAAGGGCATCAAGATCAAGGCCACTACAAAATAGCCCAGCATGTTGCCAAAAATGAGCTGCAGGTATGAGAACTGGGCCTTCTCCACCATGCCCGGAATGGAAATGAACGTCACCCCAGAAAGGGAAGTGCCAATCATGCCAAAAGCCACCACATACCACGGCGACTGTCGGTTGGCCAGGAAGAAGCTGTCTGTAGACTCGCCTTTCTTGCTGGTGAGAAAGGAGATTAAGATGAGTACACAAAAATAGGCGGTGATGATGCCCAGAATTAGCGTTGAAGACATAGCTTAGTCAGGATTGGAGCGAAATCACCCCGGTTAACACCAAGGCATAAGGACAAATATAATTAAAAAACCATACCCTGTTTCTGCGGTGATAAGATGTTACGGTCCGTCGGAAAGCAAAAAACTCTTCCGGGGGTTTCTCCCAGAAGAGTTTTGTTTATGGAATAAAGTTGCGCCAGAAATGCAGGACTGCCCATTAAAAAGGATTCCCGAAGGAAGAGCCAGGCTGATAGTAAGCACCTGGTGCACCCCAGTACCCGGTGGTACCGCTGCCGTACCGCACGCCACCCGAAATAGTCACGTTGGGCGCCAGTTGGTACTTAGCCTGGAAATCAAATCCCTGCTGCGGATAGCCGCCATAGGTAAATGGATTAGCCATGTACATGGAAGGAGAGGCGGGGCCAATGCTCTTCCAGACGCTGCCGCTCAGCATGAGTTTCTCGGTCATGGCATAGGAGCCGCCCACATGCAACAAGTACTGCCGCGAGGCCGGATTGCCCAGAGTCAACGGACCGGCTCCTGCTCCCTCGCCGCGTGCGGCAGAGGATACCGTAGACCCGCCCCAACTCTGAATCATCATAAGGCTGCTGAACACCTGAAAACGAGGCGTCACGTGGTACTGTACCCGTGGCTCAAGGTAGCTTGCAGAGCCAAAACTGCTGAACGCCGCCCCTGCTGACAGGCTGTAGCTTAGCCTGGACGTTTTTAAAAGAGTGGACGCTGCCTGAACAGAATCAGGTTTGGTAGCCGTTACCGTAGGTTGGGCGCTAGTCTCTGGCAGCAAGGTCATGTCCTGCGCCTGCAACGTTCCGCCCAAAAGCAAGGCTGCGCACAAGGCCGTATAGAAGGATAATTTTTTGGTCATAGTCTGAATACCCAACCGGGCACTACAAATCTAACGAAAACATCAGGTAATATTGTAAGGCAGCCTCGTCGTTTTTAGTCTGATTTCCAGAAACTAAGCCAAAAACGCCGGGGCTACTGCACTGTTTTACTTCCTAACCAGGCCTCGCGGCGGGCTTTCATGTCTGGCGTGAGCGTCTGACCGGTTTTCTCCAGAGGCACCATTTCAATTTTTGGGTCCTGCGCCAGCGTGACGGCCACTTGTTTCTTGGTGCCGCGCTGCTCTACTTCCACCTGAACGGTCTGGCCGGGCTTGAACTTGTTCAAAATCTCATCCAGGGTCTTCTGGTCTTTCAGCTTTTTGCCATTCACCGTCAAAAGGACGTCTTCGCGGTCCAGGCCTGCCTTGTAGAGCGGGCTGCCAATGTGCGTGCCGCTCATTAACGTGGCCTGGTCATTAGTGAACTGTAATTGTTCTGTGTTCAAAACGGCTTTTCCCGGCCGCGCAGTCCGCAAAACCACACCCATCTGCTTGGCCAGGGTTTCATACGGCATCAGCTCCTTGCCATGTACGTGTCTTAAGAAGAAATCTTTGGCGAAGGCAGGATCTTTGGTCAAATCTGCCAAGGCTACTTCCAGGTCTGCCAGCGTATATGGCTTTTCTGGTTTGCCGTGGCGCTGCCAGAGCAGGCGCATGTAGTCGTCTAAGGTCAAGCCCTGAAATCTGGTGCGTAAGGTCAGGTCCAAACCAAAGCCCACCGCACTCCCGAAGGTGTAGTACGAGATGAACGTATTGTGCCTGTTCACCGGGTCCACTGATCTGGAGGCGTCTACAAACGGCGCCTGCATGCTCATCTCAACTGGCGAGAAGTAGTTTTTGCCCGGTGCGAAGATTACATAACCCACCTCATCGGCGGCGGCCTGCAAGTATTCTTCTGCGTTGATGACGCCCGCGCGGTGCATGAGCAAGTCTGTGTAGTAATTAGTGAAGCCTTCGGCCAGCCACAGTTCACCGCTCATGTTGGCGTCTGCAAAGTTGAACGGCTCCAGGCTCTTGGGCCTGATGCGCTCTACGTTCCAGGAATGGAAAAACTCATGCGCCAGAGTTCCCAGATTGCCAATCATGCCGGTGCGCAAAGGACGCGAACTGGTGATGCTGGTAGAGTTGCGGTGCTCCATTCCGTCTCCAGGCGTGCCCGGCATGTAACAGGCCAAAAAGGTGTACGTGCCGAAGTCAAAGGCGGGAAGCTCCCCAAACACGGCCTGCGCCTGCGTGACAATGCGCTGGGCCTTCTGCGTGTACTCGTCCAGTTCTTTCTCAGTGCCCTGGTGGTGCATGGCAATTCTAACCTGCTGGGTGCGGCCGTTTTCTGCCACGGGCCACTGGCGCCATTGCAGGTTGGCCAGCTCAGTGGGGCTGTCCATGAGGTATTGGAAATTTGGCGCGCTGAACGTGAGGTTGTTGCCAGTCTCGGGCTTTAACTGCGTGGCTGCTGTCCATTGCGGAAAATTAGTGGCCTTGAATTCCACCCGCGCTGGGGCCTGCTCAAAGCCGTTGGCGTACATAAACGTGGCAGGAGCGTTTAACTTGGCATGCGTTTCATTCACGCCGGCATAGGTGCCATCGGGTCGGTCAGCGAAGAGGGTGTAGGTGATGTGTACCGTGCCGTCATGGCCAGAGACGTTCCATTGGTGCAGGTTGGGTCTGGTGATGGGTAATGGTTTGCCCTGGCTGTCAAAGGCCTGCACGCTGTACACGTTCTTGGCGAACTCATGCAACGCATACCGGCCTGGCGAGGAGCGGCTCATGCGCACTTCCAGCACCGGAGTTTTCACCCCCTGAAAGACCGCTTTTACCTGGGCCTCATGGTGGGCCGCGTTCTCAAACGAAACCGTGTAGTGTATTTGTTGTTCCTGGGCTTGGGCAGGAGAGGTGAACCCCCATATCATGACGGCAACGGCCGCACAAATGCTCTTTTTCATAGAAGCGTAGATTTACGCCTCAAGATACACAGGATTGCCATAGGGCGCCACCCTCTTTTTTAAGGACCAGGCTTTCTGTATTGCTGCGCGCAGATGAACCCACCGTAGAAGTCCGTTTCTTCTTCTAGGGTATACCCCCGTTCCTGAAACAACTGCCGGAAGAGCGGTAACCTCCTGGCCGGCACCTGGCTCACCCAACCAAAGAAGCGGTACATGGCCCACAGCAAAGGTTGCTGCCAGATTTTCTTAAACCAACTGTCGCTCTCCTGGAAGTCTGTGTGCAGCCAGAGCCCGCCGGTTAGTAAATGCTGGTCCAGGGTCTGCACCATCTGCCGGGCCTGCTCCACTGCAAACAAATCCAACACGAAGGGCGTCAGAACCACGTGGAACTTCTCCTCTGTGCCCAAGTCTTTTTCTGTACCGACTCTGAACTCTACCTGCGTTTCCAGCCCGGATTGGCTCTTTTTCTGAAGCCTTTCCTTCGCCAGATGGACCATTTTCTCAGAAGCCTCCAGAAACAGGACATGCCCGGGTCGAGCCAGCCTCAGTACCTCCGTCAAAATCCAACCGGTTCCCCCGCCCAAGATCAGCACTTGGGCATGTTCAGGAATACTAGCCAAATACTGTTGCTGGGCTCTAAGTTGCGCACTGCCATACACCCCCTTCGCCAGTTGGTCATACAGCGGCGCGATACCATTGAAATTTGGAAAAGAGGGCACTAGAGACATATCCTGGGCTTCCGTTTTTGGCCTATTTCCCCGAAAATACGCCAAAAACAGGAGTTTAAGAAAGAGGTATTTAGTATGTAGGTTGCTAGACCTTTAACGGCCGGATTGCTTCTTGTCTTGCCTGGCAATTGGTATTTGAGGTTTTCTACAGTGTACAGGGACTTGTATGGACTGATTACGTTTATGCTGAAGTTGTTTTTCCGGGAACTACTTGTACACAGTTTTAGAAATAGTAGAAAGGAAACCCCTTGCCTCTGACACATCACCTCAACAGCTTGTTTCTTCTGCAAGTATAAACACCCCTCTACTGAGCTTCGCCCCCTGCCTCAAACTCACGTTCTGTAAATCCGCAAGGGAAGAATTGCGAAAGGGGAGAATTTGCGTTGGGCCAAGCCTGATGGAGTGATATCCAGCACTGTATCAAGTAACTGGACGCAGAACCAGAAAATACACGAAACAAAAAAAAGAAACCAAACCGTGCTTTAGCACGCGGGACTCTGCAACAACAGCCAAGGCCATCACCAGCAACAAGCAAACCACCCATCAAGCCTAAGCAGAATTGGGACCCAAGCCAGTCCTGGTCCTGAGCGCCTCTGGTGTTTGTGCGCCGCTGGCAGCGGCGGCAGGGACAAAGTCCCACAAACAACAACAGTGCGAAGGGCCAGGACGGGGCCCCGCGGCCATGAGCGCTTACCGGAAACTATGAAACAAGAAAAGTGGTGCGCACCGGAGAAGACGGTACTGCCAAGGGAACAGCCAACGGAAGTCCATGACAAATGCCTACCAGCAAGTCAAGGATGTAACATCCGCGCCATAGTAGCAAAATCAAAGCAGTTAGTAAGACAGTTAAATATCGTTGGTGAAACCACCAGCTACAGCAGCTAAGAAGGAAGAAAAGCTAGTGGGCTACCCAACCACCTCCCCTCCATCAATCATGCAAAAAATGCCGCTCCACCGTGTCTTTCAGCTTCTGAAAAATAAACGCGACTGTCTGGTGCCGCATTTTTTCAAAATCGCCTTTGAACACCTCACGGTACTCCTCCACTTTCTTCTGAAAGAGAATGGACACAAACACGGTGCCCACAGGCTTCTCCACGGTTTCAGAGGCGCCGCCGCCAAACAGGCCGGTCACGGCAATGCAGACATCGGCTTTGAGCAGGGAGTGCAGGCCCAGGACCATCTCATTGGTGACTTGGTGGCTTTCGGCGGTGTAAAGGTCCAGGGTCTTCTTTTTCACCTTGAGCACCTTCTGCTTCACAGACGTGTCATAAGTGACCATGCTGCCCAGAAAGACACCGGTGGTGCCAGTGGCTTTGGAGAGTTCGGCGGCCAGGCTGCCCGCGGTGCAGCTTTCCGCGAACGCCAGGGTCAGGCCTTTATCTTTAAGTTTGAGCACCAGCGGGGTAAGGTCAGGCATTTTCATAGAAACTGGCAAAATACGCTTGCCGAATCATACTCTTTTTTGCCCTTGCAGGTTGTCTGACTGAGAAGGCAGCGTCAACGCCGCTCCCAGATGCACGTACTCTAAAAGCATCCTTCGTTTTTGGCCTGTTTCCTGGAAAATAAGCCAAAAACGGACCACCCAAACCCGCGCCTATGACACGTAGAATAAGAAAGTTTCTGGCCTCTTCTGCCTTGTTCACGGTAGAGCTGATCATTATCTGGATCGTTTTCCTGGGGTGCCTGGTCTTGTTTTTCTGGCTGGCCAAGGAAGTGCTGCCCGGCACCGAACTCAAGTTTGACAGCCGGGCCTTTGCGTGGGCAGACAGCATCAACAACGCCGCCCTCACCGAGTTCATCAAGGTGGTCACGTTTCTGGCCTCCCGAAACTTCATCACGGGGGCAGCCCTCATGCTTATCGCCTATTTTTTGTTTGTGAAGAAACACAAGTGGTATTCCCTCAAGGTGCCGGTCATTGCGGTGGGCAGCATCTCGCTTAACTTGCTGTTAAAATATCTGTTCAACCGTCCCCGGCCACTCATCCCGCATCTGGTAGACTCCTACGGCCTCAGTTTTCCCAGCGGACACGCCATGATCAGTGCCTCGTTTTATGGGCTCTTGATTTACCTGGTGTACAAAAACGTAAAACCAGAGGCGGCCCGGTGGGCGTTGATAGCAGGGCTTAGCGTACTCATTGTGTTCATAGGATTCAGCCGGGTGTACCTGCACGTGCACTATGCCACAGATGTGTTGGCGGGCCTGGCGGCAGGGCTGGGCTGGGTGATTCTGGCGGTGCGTCTGTTGCGCCTCATGGAGAAGTATTCTAAGCGAAACCTCAACCCCGTGGTGAAGGGCGAGGAGCTGCCCGTGGCCTGAAATAATTTCTTAAAAAAGATGCAAACAGGCTATTGTAGGTAGCAAGATTCTATTACCTTTGTGCCTCCTGCTGCTCATAGCGGGTGTTTTTGCGCTGGTGGCGAAATTGGTAGACGCACTGTCTTCAGGTGGCAGCGCCTTCGGGTGTGGGAGTTCGAGTCTCCCCCAGCGCACGACGGATTTGGAAAGCGGTATAACTCAAAAGGTTATGCCGCTTTTTGTTTTTAGAGTATCTGAGCGCGTGCGCCTTTACCCTGCTGGGCCGTCACAGGTTCTTGCTTTTACTCCGTCAAACGTCTTTTCTCCATCACTCAAATATTGGTAGAACCACCGTGCCAGCTTACGGCCTGATGAGCAGGTGCGTCTCTCATTCCTGACCGCCGGAAGGAGAGTTGCCGTATATAGGCAGTAGCTTTCGCGAGCCCTGGATTTTTATCAAGACCTTCCTGCATGCGTACATCAGAATCCAAAAGAGACCATTGGGCCAGAAGAATTGGTGCGCTGGTTGCCGCCCTTTCCATTCAGGTGTTGTTGATTTGGCTGGTGTTTGTGGGTTCGGCGCTGCTGTTCTTCTGGATGGTGACCGAAGTATTTGTAGAGCAGGAAAAAGACTTGGATCAGGCAGCCTTCGCCTTTGTGGGCGACTTCACCACGCCCGAGTTCACAGACGCCATGTACTTTATCACGTTTTTCGGGTCAAAGTATTTTTTGATTTTCGGGTCCCTGGGTTTGGCGCTGTTTTTTTTCATTTTCAAGAAATGGCGGTTCTACTCGCTCAAAGTCATTTCCATTGCCGCCACTACCACGCTTTTCAACCAGACTATGAAATGGCTTTTTGGAAGACCCCGCCCAGAGACGGCCTTTCTGGAGCAGGGGGGCAACAGTTTTCCCAGCGGCCACGCCATGATTGGCGGCGCTTTCTGGGGCCTGCTGCTGTACCTGGTCTGGACGAACATTGAGCGCCGGTGGCTGCGCTGGCTGCTCAGCCTTTTACTGGTTCTCTGGATTCTGCTTATTGGGTTTAGCCGGGTGTATTTGAACGTGCATTACGCCTCTGATGTGCTGGCCGGCTGGGGGGCAGGTTTTTTCTGGCTCATCCTTGCCATTGCCCTGCTCAAGAAAATTCAGCAACGCATGGGCCGCAAAATTGAGGCGGAAGTAAGCGAGGAGTAAGAATTACGAATTATGAGTTTCTGTACTAGATGCCTTCTTCCCGTCTGTCATTCTGAAAGAATCTTGTGGGCAAACCAGGCAGCCTGTACCTACGCAGTGAAAACCTCTATTCGTTTTACAGAACAGCAATACCTGCGGACATAAGCGGACGCTTGCGTCATGGAACCCGCAAGTTTTACAAATACAAGTGGAAGGTTGGAAAAGGCGTTTTTGGCCTGTTTCCCTTAAAAGAGGCTAAAAACGGATTTGCGGTCACTTAAAAGTTTAGGAGAGAGCCATTGGTTAGAGGATGAATTAGGCTCCATCCAGAAGAAGTTGTGGCGGGGTTTGTTAACCTTTTATTTTGGAAGCTGCCACGTTGCTCATTCAGTCAGGCTTCTTCAAAAGTCTCTGGTACAGGCTTAGGTTGTCTTGGTCAAAAACTACAAACGTGACTTGCTCTGGAAGGGCATGATGCTGCAGAAAATCTTGCACTGTGGACACTGCTATGTGAGCCGCCTGGTCTTTGGGGTAACCGTAGATGCCCGTGCTGATGTTTGGGAACGCAACCGTTTTGATCCCATGCTTTTCTGCCAGCTCCAGGGAGTGGCGGTAGCAATTGGCCAAAAGGGCAGGCTCGTTTTTATGGCCGCCGTTCCACACGGGCCCCACCGTATGAATCACGTAACTGGCCGGTAAATTCCCTCCTGTTGTAATCACGGCCTCGCCGGTTTTGCAGCCGCCCTGCCGGGCCACAATCTGCCGGCATTCGGCTAGAATGGCCGGGCCGCCGGCTCTATGGATGGCACCGTCCACGCCGCCGCCGCCCAGCAAACTGGTGTTGGCCGCGTTGACGATGGCGTCTGTATTCACCTTGGTAATGTCACTCTGCATGAGGTGGATTCTGTGGCTGTGGGGCATGGCGTTTTTGGGTTATTTTCCAGAAATCAGGCTAAAAACGATGGTTTTGGTTTGGCTTCAGCTAATGCTCCAAACAATCATTCATTCAATCAATAAGAATTAGCATTTGACGTAGACGCGCAGGGCCTTCAGGCCGCTCACGCCTTGCAGGTCTTCAATCTCCAGATGTTCCACGTCTTCGGTGAGCATGTTCTTGTTTTGGAGGTACTCAATGTACTCCAGGTACTCGTTGGCTTCGCGGGCCTGGGAGTACACAATGGCAATCTTACCCGGCTGGGTGAGGCGTTCGTCAGTGCCGCGTACCATGGCTTTGTCAACCCGCTTCTTCACAATCTCATAGCGTATGTTGTAAGCACCGTCCACGTCAAACTTGCGCTCATCCTGCCTGAACCTGATGGCCAGGGGCTGGCTGTGCATCAAGATGAGCTGGGTGGTTTCCAGCGGCACTTCCAGCTGGGGTTTTAGAGCGGCGGTGAGACGGGTGACCTCACACATGACCATGAGCTGCCAGAGCCTGAGGTTGCGCAGAAACATGGCGTCAAAGGGTTGGGTTTCTTCCAGAGACGCGCCCACGTAGATGTTGAATTCTACCCCGTCTGTCTTGAACTTCTCAAAATAATGCGGGTACATCTCCTGGGCTTTCAGCTCTTCCTGCTCAATGTATTTAGAGATGGTCTCATTGATAAGCGTGAGGCTTTCTTCAAAGGCCTTGCGGCGCTTGTACAAGATGCCCAACTGCGGATCCATGGCGTTGCGGTAGTTCTGGATGTAGGGCAGTAGGTCTGGGTGCGTGGCCTCCAGAAACGTGAACATGGGTTCTACCTGCGTGCGCAGCAGCTCAAAAATGAGAATACCGTCTTGTTGCAGCACGCCCTTTTTCAATTGCCTCAAATGCTTGGAAACCGAAAAGCGCAGCTCATCCAGAATGGGCAGGGTGTGTACTTCAATGGCTTTTTTCAAGATGCGCTCTGCCAGGTGCAGGTGCTCGGCCAGGTCTCCCTGAATGGCGGTGTTACGTTCTGTGCTGGAACTGCGCACGTCTGCCACGGCATAGAGCGGGTACACGTCTTTGAACACAATAGGCTCCATTTCTGCCGCGCCGTTCATCTCATTGGCTCGGTTGAGCATGTTGAGGGCCGCTTCTCTAAACCGCCATTCCAGCACCGGATGAATGGCCGTGAACTTCTCCCTGATTACCGCCTGCACCCGTGATTCTACTTCCTCTGAGTTCCTGTTCACAGCCACCGAGAAGAGAGGCAGGAACTGGTCCATTTTGGCCAGCGAGAAATTGTCCAGGTCGCCGGGGTTGGGCGAGCCCAGTTCCAGAATGCCAATGGGCTCATCGCCGTACCGTAACAGAGCCAGGATGATGTTGCGTATGCCCATGCCCAGCATTTCTTCGCGCACGCCGTCTGGCAACAACTGCGTCACAGACACGTCTTTGATGACCAACGGCTTGCCCTCGCGCACCAGACTGTCATAAATGGACTTGAACCCCACGTAGCTGCTGCTGCCCGGCTCACTTTGCAGTAAAAAGCTGTGGTTGATCTTATTCCCGAAGTTGACGAACGTGCTCCGGTTCTTATGGAAGGCCGCCACGCCCAACTGCAGGTGCGGGCGTTTAAAGAAAATGCGCACCTTCTCCTGCAACTGCTCAAAGCGGTCTGGGGCCAGCATCACGTCGCGTTCCAGCAAATCATTCTTAAGCGATGACAATACCTCCTGCACCGTCACGTCTACCAGATGCAAGGTGTAAAAGCCACTTATCTCAAACAGATCGGGTGGCAAGGCCTGCATCCAGATATCCATGTCCCGGATGTTGTCCAGCAGGTACTGGATATCAGATTCGGCGAGTTCTGGCAGCTCCTGCAAGGCGTTGATCTCCAGAAACTGGGTATTAATTTCTACATTGAAATGGCGGTACAAGCCCAGCTGGTAATCTGGAACGGTATAGATAAGGAACTCCTCATGCGGCACCTGTATGCCATAGAACTTCTCCAGCACCAGAAAATACACCATGCGCACCCGGTTGAACAGCATGCGGTTCTCATCAATGTTAAGCGGGCGCTTTAAATGGTTTTGGTCTGTGAGGATGATCTGTTTGAACAGGTCAGTGTAGTAAAAGCTGGCATCATACAATGGTCCCACGGTGCCAATGGCCTCCACCACCTGCGTGGCCGGCGGAAAAATAGCCGTCATGAGCAAATCAATCAGGCACTGATGCTTTTCCAGGGCGCTGAAGTCTTCAATGGGCTGAAGCAGTTCTGGGGCGGCCTTCAACTGCTTTTTTATCTCATCGGCGCATAAATTAAAGCTGCTCCGGCAGCCCGTTTGCTCATTCTGCCAGTAGTTAATGATGGGAGTAAGGCTGAAATAAGCCTTAAACGGAAACGCAGCGATGCTTATCTGGTGTTCTTGGGAATTCATACACGGCTTTAAACGGAAAATCTGTGGTGTAGGGCAAGAAAACCCACGTTTCCTGCAGGAGTTTTTCAATAATTTTCTGCCGGCCTGTTCCCAACGTTTCAGGTAAGTGCTAAAAAGGTCCTTGCTGCGTTAGACAACTCGTTCAGAAAGGCTAGCAAAGCTAGTTTTGTAAACGCTCTTATTGCAAAGGAAATTGGAGAAAATTAGCTGAAGGTTTTTATTTTAAATTGGTGGAATTGTAAAAAAAAGACTTAACAAATAGTTGGCCTAATTGTTTTATTTAAACTGAAAATTGGTTACATGAGAAGGCGAAAAATAACCTTTATTAAAAAGAAAAGCCCGTCAACGGCGGGCTTTTATTTGTGCTCATGTAAATCTGTTAAAGTTTACATGGTGGGTAAAACTACGGCATCAATCACGTGGGTTACGCCATTGCTGGAGATGACATCGGCTATGGCAACCGTGGCTCCATTGATCATGACCATGTTGCCCTTGCGGGTGACGGTGAGGGTTTCTCCATTCACAGTTTTTAGTTTCTGGCCGTTTTTCAGGTCTTTGGCTTGCAGGCGACCGGGTACTACGTGGTAGGTTAAGATGGCCGTGAGTTTTGCCTTGTTTTCTGGCAGTAACAGCATTTCAAGGGTGCCGGCGGGCAGTTTCTCAAACGCTGCATTGGTTGGGGCAAACACTGTGAAAGGGCCTGGGCCCATCAAGGTTTCTACCAGGCCAGCGGCTTTTACAGCGGCAACCAGAGTGGTATGGTCGCTAGAACCCAAGGCATTGGCGACAATGTTTTTGGACGGTACCATCATGGCGCCGCCCACCAGCACGCCTTCTTTTTTCTCGGCACCGGTGGTTTTGTCCATTTTAGTTTTAGACGTGGTTTGGGCAGTGGCATCAACGGCAAAGAAAGAGGCGCCTGCCAAGGCAATGAATAGGATAGACTTTTTCATAATGGTAAGATGGCTTTTGGTTTGTTATGCCTCACTTACGTTGCCAGCCCCGCCTCCGGATTTTAGCTTTTAAAAAATATTTTATGCGCTTATTAAATACACTTTTGTATTGTTTGTTTTAATGTTGTTTTTGGTGTGTTTTATCGGAATTAGCCAAAAACAGGTAGCTATTAAAAAAGAAAAGCCTGCACATGCGGCAGGCTTTTCTTGAGAGATAAGGGAATGTGGTTTATTTGAACGTGTCTTTGGTATCTACCACGCGCACTTCTTTTACATTTAGTTTGAAGTTGGCAATCTGGGCGTCTTCTGTCTTCACTGCCTGCGGCAGTCCTTCCTTGACAATGTTAGAATAACTCATTGGGGAAGGCGTGTTGTTGCGTAGGGCATCGGCGAGAGGTTGGGCTTCGCTGTCATCGGTGACAATGGTGACAAACAGGTTGTCTGCGGTCCAGTATTTCTTGATGGCGGCGTTCACATCTTCTACCGTCAGTTTAGCCAGCAGGGCGTCCATTTCCTCTATGTAGTTTTTGCGGCCGTAGTAATGCGAGTCCAGCAAGAAGCCCAGTTGTTTCTCTGGCGTCTGGATGTAGAGTTTGTTGTAGCTGCGCAGGAACTGGCGGGTCAGGTCAAAGTCTTCTTTGGAGATGCCGTTCTTAATCATGTCATCCACCTCGCGCAAAGCCAGCCGAAGCGCAAAATGCGCATGCCCCACCTTGATGTTGCCCAACTCCTTGTACTGCTGTTTCAGGCCTTCGGCGGTTTGCACGGGCCTGATCCAGAGGGCGTGGTAATTAGACGTTCTGGGCACGCCTGCTACCGGCAGCATGTTACCGCCGCCGTTCTCGTACCATTCAATGTAAGAATAGTCGCCGTAGTTCATGGAGCGGGTGCTGCGTATTTTCTCATACAGCTGGCCGTAGCTTTTGCGGTGCTCGCCCAAATACGAGTTAGCCACCATCAAAGCGGCAAAGTTATCTGAAGACCGCGTGATGGACAAAGGCGCACCCGTGAAGATGGCAGAACCTAACGCGTTTGGCTTACTGATGATCTCCACCACAATACCGTTCGGCTTATTGGGCTGACCCGGACGCCCCACATTAGGCTCTACAGATGAAAGGCCTTTCATGTCTTGCTTCAGCTGGCTCAGAAACTCTGGAGAGTAGTTACCGGCAATGCCAATGGTCACGTTGTTATGGGTGAAGAAGTTCTTGTATTGGTTCTTCACGTCCTCTAAGGTGATGGCCTGCACGCCGGCGCTGGTGCCTTGGGCGGTGTGCTGGTAGTTGGTGCCCCTGAACAACAGATCTTCCAAGGCTTTCTTGCTGTATTCTTCATCTGAAGAAGTTCTCAACACCTGGTCTACGTAGTTCTGCTGGTTGGACTTCACGCGGCTGAAATCCTCTGGCGCAAAACGCGGCGTGAGCATCAAGCCTTTCAAGATGGGATAGAACTGGTTCAGGAAGTCTTTGTGCACCGCAAAGGTGAACACCGTCACTTCTTTGTCCACGCTGGCGCCGTAGCGGGCCGCCATGGGGTAGATTTTTTCCTGAATCTGGGTGTTGGTGAGGTCCTGCGTGCCGCTGGCCATGATGGTTTGCGCCGTGGCATAGGTGAGGCCTTCTTTTCCGTCTGGGTCAGTCATAGAGCCGTTTCGGAACATGAGCTTTACAATCACCTTGTCAGACTCGGGCAGGGAAAGTTCTACCACGTCAATAGGACGTAATGGCTGTAAGTTTTCTATAACCGTTGGTGCGGCGCCGTCTGTAGTGGTGGCAGACGTTTGCAGTTGTTTCTGGCAGGCTGCCATGGTCATAGCCAAGGGCAGAATGTAGGCGAAGATTCTTTTCATTATTTCACACCTCCTTCTTTGTTAGGCGAAATGGTGGCAATGGTTAAGCCGCTTTCCACGAAATATTTTTTAGCCACGTTCATCAAGTCCTGCGGCGTTACCTGGTCATACAAGGCATAGGTTCGGTTGAGGCTCTCTGCGTCACCGGTCAGCCAAATGAACCTAGACAGCGAGTTGGCGATGGCGTCTGGGCTGTCCATACTCATGGCAAAAGAGTAACGGTTGTTCGACTTGGTGTCGGCGAGCTTCTGGGCATCTACCGGTTTGGTCTTCATCTCATTCACGGCCTTCACAATTTCGTCCTTTACGTATTGCATGTCTTCGGCTTTCACTACGGAGGCAGACAAGGAAATGAGGTTAGGGTCGCGGGCAAACTGCGCACCGCCGCCCACAAAGCGTACTTTCTGCTCTTGCAGCACCAGTTTCTTGTACAAGTCTGAGGTCTCTGAAAACAGGATGCTGGTCAACAGGTCCAGGGCCGGCAGGTCCTTGGCTTCGTCTGAAAACGCCGGGCCTTTGTAACCCAGCATCAGGTACGGCGGAAAACCGGCTTGCTGCACGTGCGCGTATCGCGTCTCTTTCTGGGCGGGCTCGGTCTCAATTTTAGGTTGGTAGCTTCCGCGTTTCCAGGCCCCAAAGTATTTCTCTGCCAGGCGGTTTACTTCTTCCTGTTTCACATCGCCTACTACCACAATGGTGGCGTACTCTGGGCGGTAGAACCGGTTGAAGAATACCTTGGAGTACTCATACTGGTTGGGCATGTCTACCACGTCTTCAAAGAAACCCATGGTGGTGTGCGCGTAAGTATGCTTCTTGAAGGCCGTGCCGTACACCTTCTCATTCAGCTGCGAATAGGGGCTGGCCGAGTTTTTGGTGTATTCGCCTTTCACGGCGCCGGCCTCTGTCTTAAAGTCATGCACCGAGTATTTGAGGTTCTGGAAACGGTCTGCCTCTATCTCGAACATCTTGTCCAACATGTCGGCGTTGCCTGTCATGTGGTAAATGGTGCGGTCAATGGAGGTGTTGGCGTTGGCAGAGGCCCCCAGGGCTTTCACGGTCTCCTCGTACTTCTCTGTAGGGTATTTGTCTGTGCCCCTAAACATCATGTGCTCAAAGAAGTGCGCGAAGCCTGTCTTGCCGGGTTCCATTTCTTCCCTGGAACCTGCGCGCACCACAATGTAAAAGGCGGCCAGTCCCGGGCTGTTGTAGGGCACCGTCACCACGTTCAGGCCGTTGGCCAGTTTTTTCTGCTGAATGGGGTAGGGCAGAATCTTGTCGCCGCCCTGGTCTTGGGCAAAGCCACTGGACACCAGTGCCGCCCAGGCCACCAGAAGGCTGAGTAGTTTCGTCTTCATTTGTCTTGCGTTTTGGTAGGAATTTGTGAACTGCTGGTAAGTCGCAGCCACCGGGTTGAATTTACAAAAGCATTGCCGTTTTTGCTCTGTTTTCTGAGAAAGAAGCTAAAAACTGGTTTGTAAGGAGGTTCATCTTCCTCCTTGAGGGCAAGGGTATGAGGGGCAAGTTCAAAGTCTATAGTAGCTAATCCAAGGCAATGTCTTGACTCGCCGCAGATTCTTACCTTGAGGATGATTGCCCAAACGAGCGTTTGAGACAGCGAGCGTAGCTCAGGGGAGGGGTGTTTACATCAACTGGTCATCCTTTCTGCCGTTGTTGGTGTTATCACCGACAACCAAAACTGCCGTTAAAGCCACTACCTCCCAACTCCTTCTTACTAAACCTCTACTTATCTTACTTTCTGCCTGGGTTTGTCACTTTTCTCCTTGATGAGAAAAGTAACCAAAAGAATCAAGAGCCCCCGAACTCGCTGAACGCTCGGACAGGCGGTGGTTCAGAGTTCTGCACCTGGCTGAGGTGATCTGTTTCATGGCTGGCTTACGCCGCTGCCGGTTGACAAGCCACTACTTTCTCCCTCGGGAAAAGAGACTTAGATTGAACAGTCTCTTTTCCCTCAGTCAAGGGCAGGCTGGGTCGTGTTTGAAGGGTTGCAATGCCTGCATTCGCTGGCGCGGGAATGTAGAGACAACGGCACTGCCTTGTCTCCCGCGCGTTGCTGATAAAGCTCCCCTCCTGATGTAGGAGGGGCTGGGGGTGGTTATCCCCTGCGTCTGTGCCAAATACCGTTTTTGACCTAAATCACCCAAAAAAACAAAAACGAATTGCCAGACTCAGAACTCAGGACTAAACGCGTAGTGCACGCAGCTCCTATTAGAGTCTATGCTCGCTTTTCGCCTAATTCCCAGAAAGCAGGCCAGAAACGGCTTTTAATCCATCCTGGCTCTGGAGGAAAGTACCGCTACGGTGATGCCCATCACGGCAATGAGGGCGAAGGAGAGGCGCAGGCTGCTGAGGCCGGCCACCAGGCCAATCAACGGTGGGCCTACCAGAAACCCCGCAAAGCCGATAGTGGTCACCGCCGCCAGGGCCGTACTGGGAGACATGGTCTTGGACCGGCCGGCCTCACCATACACTAGGGGCACTACCGCACTCACGCCCATCCCAACCAGCAAAAAGCCTAAAATGGCAGTCGCCAGGTACGGGAACAAGACGGCAATGGTCAGGCCACCGGCCGTTAGAAGACCGCTGAAGATTAAGACCTTCCGGAGGCCCAGTTTGGTGGTAAGCCAGTCGGCAATGAAGCGGGTGCCGGCCATGGTGCTCATGAAGGCAGTGTACCCGGCGGCTACCCAGGCTTTTTCGGCGCCCACCACTTTCTGGAAGTAGATACCGCTCCAATCAAACATGGCCCCCTCGCAGATTAACGAGCAGAAGGCAATCATGCCCAGCACAATCAAAGAACGGTCTGGCATGACAAACAAGGGCTGCTTTTCCTGGGGCTTGTCGTCTGCCGGCAGAACGTATCTGAAACAAACGGCCACGCCCACTACGGTCACTGCCAGAATGAGCAGGAAATGATGAAACGGGATCACATTGGAGCCGATCATGAAGGTGCCAATGGCCGCGCCCGTGAAACCAGCCAGACTCCAGAGCCCATGAAAAGAAGCCATGATAGACTTCTTGTACATATTCTCTACGCCCACGGCCTGCGTGTTCACGGCAATGTTGGAGAGGTTGCTGCCAAACCCGAAGAAGAACAAGGCCACCACTAGCTGCCAGGTGTTTTGGGCTAAACCAATGGACACCAGCACCAGGCTGTAGAATAGCAGGCCCGCCGTGATGGCGTTTCTGCTGCCAATCTTGGGAATGAGCCAACCGGCAAAGGGCAGTGACATCATCAAACCCACGGGCAGGGAGAACAACACGCCGCCCAAGGCTGCTTCAGAAAGGTGTAGTTTTTCCTGAATGCTGGGAATGCGCGAACCCCAGCTGGCAAAGCACAGACCTAGTAGAAAGAACAAGCAGCCCACGGCCAGGCGGTACGTTCTGCGTGAGTATGTTGAGGAGGGAGTAGTGGTCATGAGGATACGTGGGCAAAGTGCAAAAATAGCCTAAACACATGGGAAATCGATTTCGTTTTTGGCTTCTTTCCTGGGAAACAGACCAAAAACGGACCGCTATCTTTTTTGAAACCGGCCAGACTTCTCTTTTTTTGGACCTATACAAGCACTTTTTTCTTCCAGTGTAAAATGAAAGAAAAAGTTCTCTTCTAAATTTCGCATCTTTAACCAGTCGAACTAAGTCTTCTTTTCAAAACCGCCCTTTCAGCGGATATTTTCTTCTCTTAACTTCCCCTATGGATCAAGGTCAAAGCGTCAACAACCTGGGCAATACCGTAAAAAATACAATTCTCATTGGAATGGGCATCCTGTCGGCGGCCTTTGGCCTGAAGGGCTTCTTGCTCTCCAGCCACCTGATTGACGGCGGTGTAACGGGTATTTCCATGCTGTTGTCGGCGGCGTTTGGATTGCCGCTGGCCATTCTTATTCTGCTCATCAACCTGCCGTTCATTGTGCTGGGTTATAAGCAGATGGGCATGCGGTTTACCTTGAAAAGTGCGGCGGCCATTGCCGGTCTTTCCCTGGCCTTGGTGTTTGTGGAGTTTCCAGACGTAACCCATGACATTCTGCTTACTGCCGTATTTGGCGGTGTATTCATTGGCGCCGGCATTGGATTGGCCATGCGGGGCGGGGCAGTCCTGGACGGAACGGAGATTGCCGCCCTGGTGGTAAGCAAAAACTATCCGCTCAAGGTGAGTGACTTCATCCTGCTGCTCAACATACTCATCTTCCTTTCGGCGTTGTTCGTGCTGGGCACCGAGACGGCGCTTTACTCTATCCTGACGTACTTCTCTGCCTCTAAGATGATTGACTTCTTTATACAGGGTATTGAGCAGTACACTGGCGTGACCATTGTCTCTGAGCACAGTGAGAAGATACGGCAGGCCGTGACCGAGAACCTGGGCCGCGGCGTGACCATCTACCAGGGCAAGCGCGGGTTTGGCAAGCGCGGCACCTCCAACGTAGACATTGACATTGTCTTCACGGTAGTGACGCGGTTTGAGCTGCCAGATTTAAAGAAGGAAGTGAAATTGATTGACCCCAATGCGTTCATGTTCCAGCACAGCATTGATGACACTGAGGGCGGCATGGTTAAACGCAGACCGTTGCACTAATATTTAATTGGTACATTACTCTTATTAAGTCTGTTTTGATGTTATTTTAGGAATAATGAGAAAGATATTGCTGGGAATTACGATAGGAATGGTTGTCGTCTTAGGATTTTTTGGCCTGTCTAAAAACAGAACAGGAGAGGCAGGAAAGGAGCGATTCCCTCTAGAAGATTTCAGTATTCTTCAAGCCAATGACCGAAACGGCGGACTTGGGTTCTTAATGGTGAACCAATCCTATAAGAATTATGAATTTAAAAAAGAGTATCCCTGGTATTTGTGGGTAGATATTGAGGTCCGAGAAAAAAATGCAAACGGACACCCCACCAGTAATGAAGCTACACACTTAAATAATTTGGAGGATGAAATAGATGCTGAATTGAAGAAGGTCTGCGGTAGGCATTACTTGGGAAGAACCACCTTTGAAGGGACCAGAGAATTACTGTATTATGTAGATGACCCAGAAAAAGCGAATGCTGTCCTGCAAAAACTAGCGAGTAATCCCAATTCTATCAGGCAATTTCAGTTTAAGATAGAAGAAGACAAAGAATGGAGCAAGGTAGCCTATCTCTTTCAGCAGGATTAAGCATCAGGTTTGTTGATTAAACCGTTTTTGGCTTGTTTTCCAGGAAACAGCCTAAAAACGGCAGCATAAATCAGGATAAAATAAGAGAGGCCGAAGAAAAAGCACCATACATGCTTTCTTCGGCCTCTCTTATTTTGGTAAGCTTTGGGGTTACTTTTTCTCGGTGCCTTTGATGATGTTGAGCAACTGCATTTCAATGGTTGGGTAGGCTACTTCTACAATCCTGCCCAGTTCCTTGCCTTCTTTGTTGTACACGATGAAGGTAGGCACGGCCGTCACGTTGTATTGCTTTTCTTCGCCGGTCCAGGTGGTTTTGTCTTCGCGCAAGCTTACCATCTGCAGTTTGGTAAGCGGTACGCGGCCCACGTCCAAAACCTTGAACAAGCGCGGCAGGTCGCGCTGGGTGTCTATGCACCAACTTCCTACAAAAGCCTTGAACGTGACATTCTCCAGCAGCGGCGTCAGTTCTTCCATTATTTTGGCGTTGGGCGTGTACCGCTGGTAAGCCGGGTGGAACCAGCCGCTGTACGGAGCCTGGTCAAAGGCCACGCGTGTGATGGGGCCAATTAGAATGGTCTCGCCGGTAGCGGTTTTCTCCTCGCGGTTCTCATTGGGGTTGATGCCCGTGTGCACGGCTTCGCTGGAGCTTTGTTTGGATCCGGCGCAGCCAGCCAGGGCCAGGGCCGTCGCAAAAACAAGAAGATGCTTTTTCATACTATTTTCTATTCTAATAACAGCCGCGCTCGCGGTGATGACTTAGATGGCTTCAATAGGTCTTGGCTCGTCCAGGTCCACAAACTCGCCTTCCCAGCGGGCAATGACGGCGGTGGCCAGGCAGTTACCAATCACGTTCACAGAGGTGCGGGCCATGTCCATTAGTTCATCAATACCTAAAATGATAAAGATTGGTTCTACCGGCAGGTTGAAAGAAGCGGCCGTGCCCAGCAGAATTACCAGAGAAGCTCTTGGTACCCCGGCCACGCCTTTACTGGTCAGCATGAGGGTAAACACCATCAACAACTGCTGCTCCCAGCTTAAGTTAATGCCCGCAGCCTGCGCCACGAAGATAGAAGCCAAGGAAAGGTACAACGTGGTACCGTCCAGGTTGAAGCTATAGCCCATGGGCATGACAAAGGCCACCACCTTGCGGGGTACGCCAATAGATTCCATGGCTTCCATGGCACGCGGCAGGGCGGCCTCAGAACTGGTGGTGGCAAAGGCAATGGATACGGGCTCTGCAATGGCCTTGGCAAACATCTTCACCGGAATCCGGAAGAAGAGCGCCACCGGAAGCAACACCAGTAACAAGAAGGCAATCAAGGCCACATAGAGCGTAGCCAGCAGTTTGAACAGGTTCACCAGAATCCCGAAGCCCATGTGCCCCACGGTGTAGGCAATGGCCGCACCCACCGCAATGGGCGCAAAGTACATGATGATGTTGGTGAACTTGAACATGGTCTCAGCCAAGCTCTCTGTTACCTCTAGCAACGGACGGCGTTTGCGCTCATTGAGCATGGCCAGGGCAATGCCAAACAGCACGCTGAACACCACAATCTGCAACACCTGACCCTCGGCCACGGACTTGGCAATGTTCTCTGGGAAGATGTGCAGCACAATGTCTTGCCAGGTTTGCGGCTCTGCGGCTTTAATCTCATTGCTGGTAACGCCTTTCAAGACAATGCCTTCGCCGGCCTTGCTGATGTTGATGGCCGCCAGACCAATGAAAAGCGCCACGGTTGTGACTACCTCAAAGTAAATCAAGGCCTTGCCACCCATCTTGCCCACCTGTTTCAGGTTGGAGTGGCCGGCAATACCCACCACCAGGGTAGCGAAGATCAAGGGAGCAATGATGGTTTTCACCATCTTCAAGAAGATTTTGCTCATCACGTTCAGGCCCTGGGCGAAGTCTGGGAAACTGTACCCAATCTCGGCGCCAATGACCATGCTCACCAGAATCCAGGTGGTCAGTGATTTTTTACGATAGGCAAACAGGATGAGCACCAGGATGCCAATCCAACGGGCGGCGCCCAGCGCCAGGTCTGGCACGGCAACAATGCCGTAGTTGTGCATGACGGTAAGAACGGCAGAGATGGTGAGCACCAGAAACGCCACCAACGCAAGAGTAGAGTTTTTCATAAAGTAGTACGCGGTCACACCCAGAAAGGGGTGTTGGGCAAAGGGTTAGAAGAATGGGAATGAGCGGTTTTTTGAAGTTCGCCCACCTTTGTGACTGCCAAATATACTTTAAAACTATGGTTTCCTAAAGAGGCAGTCAAACGATAGTTTCCCTCTTTTTTCTGGCTTTTCCCCCTTTTTTGCCCTAGACTTGAATTCTGACCCAAACCCCTGACAAGATGAACTGGCAAATTGAGCTTCTGGACCTGGCCTTGAAATTCACCTGGAAAATCTCCAGAAACGCCTCAGACATGAAAACCAACCTGTTGGTGACCGTGGGCGATGAGCGCACACAAGGCAGGGGAGAGGCCGCCCCCAACATACGCTACGGCGAAACGCCTGAACTTCTGCAACAACAGTTTAATAGTCTGCAAAAAAACGGCCTGGCCAACGTTGAAACCGTGGAGGAACTGCAACACCTTACCCAGCAGGAGAAAACGCTGCCGGCCCTGCGCTTCGCCCTGGAGTCTGCCCTGGTGCATTACCTTGCTAGAAAAGAAAACAAAACCGTGGCCCAGTACTTGGGCGTGCCGGCGGTGGCTTCTACCCCCACAGCCTTCACGTTCCCCATCATGGACCCGGGCAAAATTGCCGACTTCGCCAAAGAACACCAACTGCAACGGTTCCAATATCTGAAGGTGAAGGTAAACCAGGAGTCTGGTCTGGATATGATGGGCGAGGTGTACAAAGCCACCTCGCAGCCCCTGATGGTAGACGCCAACGAGGCCTGGCAGGACCCAGACGCCCTTATTCGGTTTATGGAAGGCCTCAAAAAGTGGCCCATTCTCATGATTGAGCAACCCATGCCAGCCGGCCTGGACGAGGAATATCTGTACCTGAAAAAGCATTCACCCTATGATCTCTTCGCAGATGAGTCTGTGACAGACCACGCCGACTGGGATTTGTTAAAGCAGCAGTTTCACGGCGTGAACATGAAGCTCATGAAAGCCGGCGGTTACCTAAATGGGCTATCCATCCTGCAGAAGACACGGTCCCTAGGTTTAAAAACCATGATTGGCTGTATGGTGGAAACCTCCATGGGCATCTGGTCTGCCATTCAATTGTCCCATGGCGTAGACTTCCTGGACTTGGATGGTATGCTGGTGGTCAAAGACGAGCCCTTCAAGTATGTAAAAGAACAAGACGGTCTCTTACTGCCCGTAACGCAGCCGTAGCCGCCGTTTTTGGCTTGTTTTCTGGAAAACAAGCCAAAAACGACGGCTACGGAATGATTTGTGATTAGTGAATAATGATTAATAGTTATTATGAAGTCATTATTTTTTTTCCATCTGCGTGAGTTGCTTCTGGACTTTGGCCAGGTCTGCGTCTACTTTCTGCAGTTCTTTTGATTTGGTTTTGGACTGAACGGCTTTTTCTAGAAGGGCGTTTTTCTGCTCCAGCAGTTCGCGTTTGCGTTGTAGTAGGTCCAGGCGGGTTTGCAGGTGCTGGGCCATGTTGAGCTCATTTCTGAGGGCAGCCGTGTCTCCCGTAACCACCGTGCTCTCATTTATAATCACGGGCGTTTTGGCAAACACGCCGTTCACGTCCACGCGGTCGCCTTCCAGCATTTTTATTTCGTCTCCTCTTCTGGTCACCACTACGCCGTCTGGGGTAACGGTGGTGCCGTTGGGCATTCTTCTGGTTTCTTGGATGGGCGTAATGACATCATTGTTGATTTCCACCACCACGCCGTTGCGCATCATGAGTCCCTGTTTGAAAGGAGTCACGCTGGGAGTGACGGTTTTTCCGCTTTTAGAAGTAGAGATAGAAGCACTCTGGGCCAGGCTCTGGTGGCTAGCACCAAAGATAAACAAGAGGAGTAAGGCCGGTAGTAAGAGGATGCGTGTCATGTGCGTTGGTTGAAAATGGTTTTTAGGCTATTTTTTGGGAATAAGGGCAAAAACAGGAATTACAGTTCTGTCTTGGCCGTGGCGTTCCGTTCTTTAAAGTACTGAATAATACCCGGCAAGATAGACAAAGCTATGATGATTGGTATAGCATAATGCAAATACTCTTTCAATTGAGGGAACTGCCGGCCCAGGTAATAGCTGCTCACCACCAGAGAGCAGACCCACAGCGCCGTGCCCAGGGCGCTCACCACCAGAAACCGAGAGAGCTCCATGCCGGTGGCGCCGGCCAGCAGCGGATTGAACGTGCGCACCACCGGCACAAACTTGCCCAGAATCACGGCAGACTTTCCTTTCTCCTGGTAAAATTTCTGTGCCTTGTCCAGGTGCCGGCGCTTAAAATACCAGGTGTCTTCTTTCTTGTAGAGCTTTTTGCCCATTTTCCGGCCAATGCTGAAGCCCAGCAGGTCTCCGGCAATGCCGGCGGCCGTCATACTGATTAACAAGACGCCCAAGGGAACCGTGAGCACGTCTGCCCCGGCTAGCAGTCCCGTGGCCAGCAGCAGAGAGTCGCCGCCGGGTATGACCAGGCCAATGAGCAGTCCCGTCTCTACAAACATCACCGAAAGGATAAGTGCCATGCCACCGTACTTGATCATGTTCTCAGGGCTGGAGAACATCTCAGGAAAAGTTACCAGAAGAAATAAAAGCGTCATGGTGCGGGTGGTTAACGGTGTCTGTGGCTCATACGCAGAGCGGTCCGGTCATGTTAGGCGGGGCCATCATCTGGTATTTTTCCTTCAGCTCAGAAAATGTTGCCATTAACTCACAGAATACTTTGCCTTTATGCTATTTTTGCCATGACATGAAGATTGAAGACGAAATAAAACAAAGCACGTTCAAGGATGCTTTCCAAAAGGCCTACATCAATATTGTGTATACGGCCAACAGCCTGCAGCTGACCCAGTCCACCATCCTGAAGGGGTACGGCATCACGTTGCCCCAATACAACATTCTGCGCATACTGCGGGGACAATACCCCAAGCCTGCCACCGTTAACCTTTTAATTGAGCGCATGCTGGACAAGACTTCTAACGCGTCCCGCATTGTAGACAAGCTAGAGGCTAAGCAATTGGTTACCCGCACACAGTGCCCCACAGACCGCCGTACGGTAGACATTCTCATCACAGAGAAAGGATTGCAGATTCTGCAGGAACTGGACCAGGCCCAGCAAGGGAACCAACACGGCATCCAGAACCTTACCCAGCAAGAAGCAGAATTGCTGAGCAACCTGCTGGACAAGATCAGAGACTAACCATTTACTCCACTTAATAAACCCTAATTTTAAGCCCATGAAAAGAATTGTACTTTCTGCGCTACTGGCCGCCGCAGTGGGAGCCTCTGCCTTTACCACCTTCAATCCTGTAACTTCTGAAACTGCGGTGCCGGCAAAACTGGCTGCCGGAGTGCAAACGTTCAAGGTAGAGACCACAGAGAGCACGCTGGGCTGGATTGGCCGTAAAGTGACTGGTGAGCACAACGGCAACCTGAAACTGCAGAGCGGCTCCATGCTATTTGACAAAAGCGCCCTGCGCGGCGGTTCCTTTGCCATTGACATGACCTCCATCACCTGCAATGACCTGCAAGGCAACTCCAACAAAAACCTGGTGAATCACTTGCGCTCAGATGACTTCTTTTCTGTGGAGAAAAACCCTACGGCCAACTTCATCATCACCAACCTGGTGCCCAAGGGCAACGCCAAAGTAGGATCTACCAACTACATTGTGACGGGAAATCTTACCATTAAAGGCATTACCAATGAAATCACATTCCCGGCGGCTGTTTGGGTGAAAAAGGGCGTAGCCACGGCCACTGGCACCTTAAAGTTTGACCGTACCAAATGGGACATCAAGTTCCGGTCTGGCAACTTCTTCGAGAACCTGGGCGACAAAGCCATTCAAGATGACATTGAACTTAAACTGAACGTGGTAGCGAAAGCAGAAGAGGTGACCAAAGCTAAAAAGGAGAAAACAGACAAAGCCAAGGTAGCCAAAAGCTAAACTAGGTTACCCGTCTAGGCATAAAAAAAGCCGCTCTTCTCATTAAGAAGAACGGCTTTTTTTATGCCTAGACGGGTAAAAACGAAAAACCCGGAAGCTCGGTGTCTTGTGGCCAGGCTTTCGGGTTTTCAGGAAAATAGGAGAAAGGGTACTAGAAAATCTCTTTAATGCGAGGTCTGTTGTAATCAGGCTCCCAGTCATCAATGGGCAGGCGAATGCCTGGGGGGAGGTCAAGGTCGGGCAAGCCGTCATTGAGAGGTTCGCCGCCGTCGTCGTCGCTGTCATCCTGGGGGGGCACCCGGTATTTTTTGCGCGGTACCAAAGCAAAAAACGCCAGCATGGCCAACACCACCAAGGAGTATACAATACTGATCATAAGAATCAACATTAGGTGTCATACATACCACTCACAGTCAGGGGGGTGGGTCCTCTTGTTCAACGTATAGCGGGCTCTCTATGTTAGGCCCAGAACCAAAAAAATAGCCAGGGTGAAACAGGTTCTTGGTTTGTTTTTAAATAAGTAGCTGCTAGCTTTGTCCCAAGTTTTAGGGGTGCCTTAACAAAACGGGCTGAGATCATACCCATTGAACCTGATACGGTTAGTACCGGCGAAGGGAAAAACAAGGGAAACAAAACAATTTGGGAGCACCAACCCCTGGTGTGGCCTGCATGTTTTACCATTACCATCTTTCACATGAAAAGAGTATTAGCCCTGCTTGTGGGCTGTCTGTTGCCTTGGTTTGCCATGGCACAAATTACGCTGTCTTCTTATGATTCTGTAGACGTCACCTTATCTGGCCGCGTAATAGACGCCGCCACCCGCCAGCCGTTGGTGGGCAGTACCATTTACATCCAGCAGATAAGTCTGCAAACCCAGAGCGGCGCAGACGGGCGCTTTCAATTTGTCAACCTTCTAGCTGGCGACTATTTGGTAAGAATCAGCCATGTGGGCTACGGCACCGTGACAGAGTACATAGAGTTGGGTGAAAGCCAGAACCAGGAGTTTGCCCTCACGCGCGACAACCTCACTACCAAAGAAGTATTGGTGACGGCCACCCGCGCCAATGAGAAAACCGGCACCACCTACAGCAACGTGAGCAAAGAAGAAATCCAGAGCCGAAATTTCGGTCAGGACCTGCCCTATCTGCTGGAAAACACGCCGTCATTGGTCACCAACTCAGACGCCGGGGCGGGTGTGGGCTATACCGGCTTGCGCATACGGGGCTCAGACATTACCCGCATTAACGTGACCGTGAATGGCATACCAGTGAACGACGCCGAGAGCCACGGTGTCTTCTTTGTGAACATGCCTGACTTTGCTTCTTCTTTGCAGGACGTGCAGATACAGCGAGGCGTGGGTACCTCCAGCAACGGACCCGGAGCCTTCGGGGCAAGCCTGAACCTGCAGACCCAAGACGCCAGCCAGGAAGCGTATGCGCGCACGGACAACGCCTTTGGCTCTTACAACACCTGGAAAAACAACGTACAGTTTGGTACCGGCCTGCTGGGTGGAAAGTTTGCGGTTGACGGCCGTCTATCCAGAGTCTCTTCTGACGGCTACATTGACCGCGCCACCTCAGACCTTAAGTCCTT
Source organism: Nibribacter ruber (assembly GCF_009913235.1). NCBI lineage: Bacteria > Pseudomonadati > Bacteroidota > Cytophagia > Cytophagales > Hymenobacteraceae > Nibribacter > Nibribacter ruber. Next base: position 3,930,668 of record NZ_CP047897.1, read on the forward strand.
TTATGTGTCTGGCAGTTACTACGGCGCTAAGGATTTCTTGAAACTGGTGGTCTTTGGCGGAAAGGAAATCACCTACCAGGCATGGAACGGGGTAGACGAAGAAACCCTTAAAACCAACCGCACCTTTAACTCTGCGGGCACAGACTATGGTAGCACAGAAATACCCTATGACAACGAGGTAGACGACTATCAACAGAACCATTATCAATTACACTATGGCCATTCCTTCAGTCCGCAATGGACGCTGAACGGAGCTTTGCACTATACACGGGGCTTCGGGTTTTATGAGCAATTCAAAGTGAATGAGAAATTCGCCAATTACAACATTCCGGTGGCTGATGGCAGTACCGTGAAAAGAACGGACTTAGTGCGCCAGAAGTGGCTGGACAATCATTTCTACGGAACCACTTTCTCTTTGCAGTACCAAGGCCTGGGCAGATTGTCGGCTACGTTGGGAGGGGGCTGGAACCGGTATGCCGGAGACCATTACGGCGAGGTAATTTGGGCGCAGTACGCTTCTACCATTAGACCCAACCACCGCTACTATGAGAACGATGCCCAGAAAACCGACTTCAACGTGTATGGCAAGGTAAACCTGGCCGTCACGGACCAACTAGGCTTGTTCACTGACCTGCAGGTGCGTACCGTGGATTATAAGATTGACGGCTTTGACGATGACCGCCGCGACGTAACCACCCGCGCTGATTATGCTTTCTTCAACCCCAAAGCCGGTATCACCTACAACATCACCAACAACCACAACCTGTACGCATCCGTGGCGGTGGGCAACCGTGAACCTACGCGTTCTGATTTCACAGACCGTCCGGCCAATGACGTGGCCAAACCAGAGCGCCTGGTGGACTGGGAAGCCGGTTACCGTTTCAACCAAAGCCTGGGCCAAGTGGCAGGCCAGTCATTGCTGTTCCGCTCAGATTTGACGTATTTTTACATGGACTACAAAGATCAATTGGTCTTAACGGGTCAGCTGAATGATGTGGGAACGGCACTTAGAACCAACATCCCAGAAAGCTATAGAACCGGCGTAGAGCTGTCGGGTAACCTGTTCATTGGCGAGTTTGTGGATGTGACTACCAACCTGTCCTTCTCCAGAAACCGCATCAAGCAGTTCACCGAGGTCCTGCCTATTGACTATAACCCAGAGGATGTGGTAGTAAATGAGTACGATGAAACCACCATTGCCTATTCGCCTAGCGTAGTGACGTCTTCACAGATTCAGGTGAGACCCCTGACCGGTTTGCGCGTGGCTTTCCAGTACAAGACCGTGAGTGAGCAATTCCTGGACAATACCGCCAGCCAGAACCGAAGATTATCACCGTATGGCATAGGGGATGCCCACGTGTTCTACACCTTCAAACCGGTTTCTTGGATGAAGGAAGTAGAAGTGGGATTGCTGGTGAACAACGTCTTCAATAAAGAGTATGAGGCCAACGGCTACACCTTCACAGAGCTATACGATGGTGACCCGAACCGCTATGATTACAACTATTATTTCCCCCAAGCGCCACGTAACTTCCTGGCTCAGGTAAGCCTTCGTTTTTAACCTGATTTCCAGAAAACACCCGAAAAACGGCATCCCCTGCTCAGGCGGGGGATGCCGTTTTTTTTATGGCTGAACCGATTTTGGCCTGTTTTCTAGAAAAGAGGCGAAAAACGATGTTTAACTCATCAGGTCAAGCTGGTCATGGTAGAGGGAGTCTAAGTTATTGGTGATAACACCAACAACGGCGGGAGGTGTTGCATCCATATGCTCAGAAAATCAATGCGTACTTATACTCGCAACTCTAGACTCGCGACTCAAGACTCTTTACTTAGAACTTGGGTAGCACCTCAATTCTTGCTAAGTTTGGCAATAGTCCTCATTAACCAAGTAATAACTCTATTTCTCATGGCTTCTGATACTTCTGGTTTCACAGATTACTTTAACATAGATGACCTCCTGACAGATGAGCACAAGCTTATCCGACAGACCATGCGTGACTTTGTCAAGCGCGAAATCTCCCCAAATATTGAGAAGTGGGCGCAGGACGCACATTTTCCTTCTGAGATTGTCAAGAAGTTTGGCGACGTAGGCGCCTTTGGTCCTACCATTCCCACAGAATACGGCGGGGGCGGACTGGACTACATCAGCTACGGCCTCATCATGCAGGAGATTGAGCGCGGCGACTCAGGGATGCGTTCCACGGCATCGGTGCAGGGTTCTTTGGTGATGTACCCCATCTACGCCTACGGCTCTGAGGAACAGCGCAACAAGTACCTGCCTAAGCTAGCCAGCGGCGAATGGTTGGGTTGCTTTGGCTTAACCGAGCCAGACCATGGTTCTAATCCGGGCGGAATGACCACCAACATCAAAGACATGGGTGACCATTACCTGTTGAACGGTGCCAAGCTTTGGATTTCTAACTCACCCGAAAGCCAGGTGGCGGTGGTGTGGGCCAAAAACGAGGAAGGTAGGATTAAGGGTGTCATTGTAGAGCGCGGCATGGAAGGCTTTACCGCCCCCGAAATCCACAACAAATGGAGCTTGCGTGCCTCAGTTACTGGCGAGCTGGTATTTGACAACGTGAAAGTGCCCAAGGAAAACCTTTTGCCCAACATTGATGGCCTGAAAGGACCTTTGGGATGTTTGGATTCGGCTAGATACGGTATTGCCTGGGGAGCGATTGGCGCCGCCATTGACTGTTATGAGTCTGCCTTGAAATATGCCAAAGAGCGCATTCAGTTCGGTAAACCCATTGCCAGCTTCCAGTTAATCCAGAAGAAACTAGCCGAGATGATCACCGAGATCACTAAAGCCCAATTAATGGTTTGGCGTTTAGGCATGCTTAAGAACGAAGGCAAAGCCACTACTCAGCAAATCTCCATGGCGAAGCGCAACAGCGTGGACATGGCCTTGCACATTGCCCGCGAAGCCCGCCAGATTCATGGTGGAATGGGCATTACCGGCGAGTACCCAATCATGCGCCACATGATGAACCTGGAAAGCGTGATTACCTATGAAGGCACCCATGACATCCACTTGTTGATTACTGGCGCAGACATTACCGGTATTCAGGCATTTAAGTAATCATTGTTCGTTATTGGTTACTCGAATTCCAAGTAAAAACAAAAAGGCCACTACAGAAATGTAGCGGCCTTTTTGTTTTTGGGCTGTTTTCTTGGAAACAGGCCAAAAATGAATTGATGGAAGGGCTAACTTAACTTCTTTTCCCTCGCTCGACTCTGGCGAGTGTGAAGTACGTGCGGCGTCCCGCCGCTATACCAAAACGCACCCATTCTTTTGGTTAATTCGGCCAGAGGCCTGAGGTTGCCCACACTCGCCAGAGGCGAGTGTGGATTTTGCCTGTTTTCTGGGAAACAGCCCAAAAACGGCACTAGTTGTAATTCAGGTTCAGGATAATCTCCAGGCTGGCATGGGCGGGACCGCAGATATCATGCAGGTCTACCGTCCCGTTTTGACCTGCCTGCACCGCAACGCGTTTGGTGTCAATCTCAGACAAGGCCTTGTAAATGTACTCCAAGGCTTGTTTGGTGGCAAGTTGCACGTGCGCCGAGTTGTTGGTGAACTGTAAGGTCTTTATCAGGTGGAGAATCTCGTTGCATTGCGTCTGAAGTTCATGAAGAGCTTCCTTTTCATTAGTGGCTTCGCACTCCAAGTTTTCCATCAATACCTTTAAGGAGGCGAATGTATCTATGTTCATGTGATTGGTATAAAGGAAAGGTAAGCCGGTTCAGCTTGGTAACAAGGGCAATGCCATAATCGGTCCAATTACTAGATTAATGTTCCAGACTTGGAAGATGATAGAGGAGGGATCTATGTAAGGTATGCTAAATATATTAGATTCTTGGATGTATTTGGTAAAAATACTAGCAAAAAGATACGCTTTTACAGCTTTATATGGAGCGTTTTTACATCGATAGCTGTTATCTTTACAACTGAATCTTTGCTGTACTGCTAGGAGATTTTACACATGAGAGAAGATTATTTAAGCGGCGAAGCCGAGAACTTATCACCCGCTGAGAAGGAGTATGACAAAGCTCTTCGGCCGCTGGACTTTGGTGACTTCACCGGCCAGGACAAAGTGGTAGAAAACCTGAAGATATTTGTGGGCGCAGCCATCATGCGCGGCGAGGCCTTGGATCACGTCCTTTTACACGGACCTCCCGGCTTGGGTAAAACCACGTTGAGCCACATCATCGCCAACGCCTTAGGCTCCAATATCAAAATCACGTCTGGCCCCGTGTTGGACAAACCCAGTGACCTAGCTGGTCTACTCACGAATCTGGAGCGCAACGACGTGCTCTTTATTGATGAGATTCACCGCCTGAACCCCATTGTAGAAGAGTACCTGTACTCGGCTATGGAGGATTATAAGATTGACATCATGCTGGATTCTGGCCCCAACGCCCGTTCCGTGCAGATTTCACTCAATCCGTTTACCTTGATTGGCGCCACAACGCGTTCTGGTTTGCTGACCTCGCCACTGCGTGCGCGCTTTGGTATCAACTCGCGTTTGGAATACTATGACTCCAAGTTGTTGACCTCTATTGTGATGCGTTCCTCAGAGATTCTGGGAGCGCCTATTTATGAGGACGCCGCTTTTGAGATTGCCCGTCGTAGCCGTGGTACGCCGCGTATTGCCAACAACCTGTTGCGCCGTACCCGTGACTTCGCGCAGATTAAGGGAGACGGTACCATTACGGTTGACATTGCCCAATTTGCCCTCAACGCCCTGGACGTAGACAGCAACGGTCTGGACGAGATGGATAAACGCATCTTGAGCACCATCATTGACAAGTTCAAAGGTGGTCCGGTGGGTCTTTCTACTATTGCCACGGCCTGCGGCGAAGAAGCCGAGACCATTGAAGAGGTATATGAGCCATTCCTGATTCAGGAAGGCTACATTAAGCGTACCAGCCGGGGCCGTGAAGCTACGGAGGCCGCGTACCGTCACCTGGGTAAAATTGCGCCTAACCACGTGCGTAGCGGTACCTTGTTTGACCAGGCTGAGTAATTGGATTTATACATTGCATTAGAAAGCCCTGACTCATTTGAGATTCAGGGCTTTCTTTTTAGAAAATTATGTAGTTGTCGTTTTTAGCCTGTTTTCTAGAAAGTAGGCCAAAAACAGAATTTATAAGGCAACTGAAATTCTTTTCCGCCAATTTTGTTCCCACAACAGAAGCATCTCTCTTTTTCCAATGTTTAACCTCGCCCCAAAACATACGCAACTTATCAAGCAGAAGGCTCAGGAACTGGGCTTTATGTACTGCGGGGTGTCCAAGGCTGAGTTTTTAGAAGATGAGGCGCCTAGGCTGGAGAACTGGCTCAACCAGAATAAGCACGGCCAGATGCATTACATGGCCAACCATTTTGACAAGCGCCTGGACCCAAGACTACTGGTAGAAGGTGCCAAGTCGGTGGTGAGTTTGCTGTTGAATTATTTTCCAGAGGAAACGCAGCCGGAAGACACGCTCAAAATTTCAAAATACGCCTACGGGCAGGATTATCATTTTGTCATCAAAGACAAGCTTAAGACGCTATTTAATTACATTCAGGAAGAGATTGGCGAGGTAGGGGGAAGGGTGTTTGTAGACTCAGCACCGGTCATGGACAAGGTTTGGGCCAAGAAAAGCGGACTGGGCTGGGTAGGTAAGAACAGCAATTTAATACGTCCGGGAACTGGCAGTTTCTTCTTCATTGCCGAACTGATTCTGGACTTGGAGCTGGAGCCGGATGGACCCATCAAAGACTACTGCGGTACCTGTACCAAATGCATGGACGCGTGTCCTACAGACGCCATTTCACAACCGTATGTGGTAGACGGCAGCAAATGCATTTCTTATTTTACCATTGAGTTGAAAGACCAGATTCCTTATGAAGTAGACGGAAAGTTTGGGAACTGGGTGTTTGGCTGTGATATCTGCCAGGATGTGTGCCCGTGGAACCGGTTTAGCAAGCCGCACCAGGAGCCGGCCTTTGCGCCACATCCAGAGTTGCTCCGCCTCACCATGGGGGATTGGCAAGAGCTTACTCAAGATGTATTTCAGGATTTGTTCAGGAAATCTGCTGTCAAGCGCACGGGCTATAATGGATTGCTCCGGAACCTGCGCTTTGTCACAGCCGACGAGAAAACTGCCTAGGCAGCCATTACATTCCCGAATACCCGGTTCAAGATGCTGTCATACTTGTTGTTGTAGCGTTTGTAGCACCACTCTCTCAAGCTTTCCAGTTCATTTCTCACGAGCATACGGAGACCTTTTCTAAGCTCTTTCTCAAATAGTTTTTGATCAAAGCTCACTTTGTCCAAGATCATTTTCACATACTCCAACATGGCGTGTATAAGTGTTTATAGGTAAGGTATAAGTTGAATGGATTAGACTATACGTGCTAAAATTGCAAAAGATGCCTTTAAAACAGATGATTTTATACAAATTTAATAAAAAAAGGCAGCCCACAAGGCTGCCTTTTTTTATTTTCATAATGATGGGTGAAAAATTGCCTATTTGATAAAAGGATCTACAATCGCGAGCACTTGGGCCATGGTCAACGGCTCGTCAAAGGCCTCAGACGCGGCCTCGGCGGTGATGGTTACACTTCCAAAAGTACCCGTGATAGGCACACCTGCCTGCGTAGTCACTTCTTCCCCGTCATAAATGCCCTGGAAGGCCGCTGGCAAACCACCACGGTCTTTCAACGTGATCCATGGCTTGTTAGAGGCTACGCCTCCGGTGGCAGCGTCTCTGCGCATGCGGCGCAAGTGAGCAGCGTGGCGGGCTTCTACAGAGTGAATCTGCAGGGCAGCCTGTAACACGGCGTCATTGCTGATCAAAGACGGAGCGGCACCTTTATAGGCACGGACCCCAGTGTCTTCAAAGGCCTGGGCCACGGCCAGCATGGTGCCGTAGTTGGTGAAAGTGTCAGACAACAGACCACCGGCAGAATAGTCAAAGCTAGCCTGCGTGTACGTAGTGGGGGCACCACTGTTCAAGCTGGTTATGGCGCTTCTCAAGAAGGCTACGTGGTCTTCTTCATGGTCTCTGATGGTTTCAAAGGCCGTCTTAGCCGCAGCGGTAGGGAAAAGGTTGGTAGCAGCGGCTTGCTTGTAGAAGTAGTACTCCAGGTTCTCTAAGGCCAGGGCGTATTCCAGTACTTCTCTGATAGACGACGTGCTCTGACCATAGGCTTTGTTCAACACAGACCCGAAGGCCAATGGAACGGCGGCGGCAGCCAGCTTCTTGCCAAAACCGGCGAAGTGCTTGAACACCGCTCTTCTTGGGTCTAAGCGATCGTATACCTCTGGGTCTACTTTTTCTATTTCTTTGATGATGTTGAAGATATTCATAGTAGTCTGCTGCTTATTGGGTTGGTAAATTGCTTCCGTTTAGTTTTTCTTTCACAAATGGCTGAGCCAAGGCGAGTACCTGCATAGGCGTCAACGCCACGTCCAGGCCATTTTCGTCTACAATGTTACCAGCCGTAACGCCGGCTGCACCACTGGCGAAGGTTCCGTTAGAAATCATGTCCCTGATTTCGGCGGCGTGACGGGCCTCTACAGAAACAATTTTACCGGCAATGCCCAGGTACGCAACCCCGGCGGCAGAGATTAGCTTGCCAGCGCCGTTGTAGGCGGCTACTCCCAGGTCTTCAAAGGTTTTGGCGGTGGCCAGGATGGACTCACGGCTAGCCAAGGCGCTGGCCGGCAGGTTAGGCGTAAGGCTTGGAATGATCTGGCTGGCGGCCGCGGCGGTGATGGCTTTTTTGAAAAACTCGCGGTGCGCAATCTCATGGTTTCTAATGTCGGTCAAAGAGGCTCTCTCAGTGGCATTAGGAAACAAGGTGTTGAAGTTAGGCAAAGCGACTACGGCCGTGTAGAAGGCGGCTTCCAGTTGCTCCAGCGCATAGGCGTAATTTAAAATGCCCACGTCTCCAGAACCTAAGTTTACGGAGTCATCGGTGACAACCATGTCATCTTCATCATCGTCGTCGCAGCTGGTGGTGAGCACTACCGCGGTGGCGGCCATGGCCACTCCTGTGTACTTCAAGAAGTTGCGTCTGTTGAAGGGGGTGTTGATCCTGTTTTCTGTTTCGTCTACAGGGGTGGGTTCTAGGTTTTCTGCCATAGTTTTAAAGTTTGAAGTGTAACATAAGAATGGACCTTCTGCTTGGGTCAAGCTTTAAAGGGACCGGTGACCTCCGGCGCCGCAGCCTCCCGGATTTCAGCGAGACCTACGAGGCCGGCCCGGGGTCCGGATTTTGGGAGGGGCGAATTTTTTTCGGGAGAAGTTATTTCTTCTTTGCGCGGCGGGTCTTTTGCAGGAAAGAGAGGGCACTACGGCGGTAATTCGTATTTTTGGCAATAGGCAGCGCTAATGTGCGTTTTTAGCCTGTTTTCCAGGAATTAGATGAAAAAGGGAATTGCGGTCTTCTGTTGGATATTGCTCTGGGCAGGCACCTGCTGGGGGCAGACCCTGTCCATTGAGTACGGCCCGGCCACTATTCCCATAGACCAGTATTTTACCATCTCTGTTAAGGCATCGCCTAACAAACCGGCCAAGGTAGAGGGTTTTCCTGAGGTGGAGGGATTTCAGAAAAGCACCCGCCAGCTGTCTTCGTCTACCTATAAAACCGGAGAGCAGATTACGGTGGTGTACACGCTCACGCAGCGCTATGCTCCGCTCAAAGAAGGCGAGTTTAACGTGAAACCGTTTACCCTCACGGTAGACGGCAAGACGGTGGCCGGCAAGGCCATTAAGGTGAAGGTTGGCCCGCCGCAGCCGGTCAAGCCCGCCCAGGATTCACTGCCCGCCGCCCCCCTGGTGGCCCCCGCACCAGAATTTGTAGACGTGAAGGAGAATGCCTTCCTCACCTTGTATGTGCCCAAAAAGCGTGTGTTTGTGGGGGAAAGCGTGCCTGTCTCTCTCTGGTTCTACGTAGCCGACACCGACCTTGGCTTGCTGGACTTCTATCAGTTTGAAACGCAGATCATGGACATTGTGCGCCAGTTAAAGCAGCGGAGCGCCTGGGAAGAAGTGCTGGAGCAACAGGAAATCCAACCCGAAAAAATAAAAGTAGGAGACAAGGCCTTTACCCGGTTCAAGCTGTATGAGTCGGTGCTGTTTCCTATTACGGCGCAGGCGCTGCAGTTCCCGGGGGTGCAACTGCAGATGGTCAAGTACAAAGTAGCCAAGAACCCCAGCCTGCTCACCCAGAATAGACTGCCAGAATATAAAACCTACAGCACGGCGCCGCAGTCCATAGCGGTGCAGCCTTTGCCGCCGCATCCGCTCAAAGACCAGGTGCCGGTGGGCGTGTTCAGATTGCAGGAACAACTGTCTAGAAACGCCATCTCAGTGAACCAGAACGGGGTGTACCAGTTTAAAGTGGAGGGCGAAGGGAACATTGGCGCGCTGCCGCCGCCACATACGTTGTGGGCTTCCAGTGGAATAGAAATCTACCCGCCCGAGGTGCGCCAGTACAAGAACGCCGCCAATGGCAGAATCTCTGGCGGGAAGACTTTCCGGTATTTTATTGTGGGCCGGCACCCGGGCACGTACCCTTTCAAGACCTTGTTTCAGTGGGTGTATTTCAATCCTGTTACCGCGCGCTATGATACCTTGCAACCCAAACTGACCCTTCGGGTGCGCGGACAGGAAGACCAGAATGCCTTCATCAGGGCGCAGGACGTAGGCAATTTCTACGACATCATTGAAAACGAAAGCAACACCCTGGCCGGGTTAGACCATATGCAGGAGGCCCGGCGCTATACCAACATCGCCCTGGCGGTAGTGCTGGTGGTGGCCCTGTTTATATTTATCAAGAAGAACTCATGAGCAATACCTACGGATCTATCTTCAGGATTACCACCTTCGGGGAATCACATGGCACGGCGGTGGGCGTGGTGGTAGACGGCTGCCCCGCCGGCTTGCCAATTACCATTGAAGAGATCCAACAAGCCCTGGATAGACGCCGACCGGGTCAGTCCAAAATCACCACGCCCCGCGATGAGAAAGACCAGGTGCAGATTTTGTCGGGTATTTTCAACGGACAGACGCAGGGCACGCCCATTGCGCTCACGGTCTTCAACAAGGACCAGGCCAGCCATGACTACACGCACATTGAGCAAGCCTACCGGCCATCACACGCAGATTACACCTACACCGCCAAATATGGCTCCCGCGACCACCGCGGCGGCGGCCGCAGCTCCGCCCGTGAAACGCTGGCCCGCGTGGCCGCTGGCGTACTGGCGCAGAAGTTTCTGGCGCAGCAGGGCATTCAAATCACCGCCTACGTGTCACAGGTAGGCAACATTCACGCTCCGGCAGATTATGCTCAGCTAGATTTGGGCCAGGTAGACAGCAATATTGTGCGCTGCCCAGACCCAGAAACTGCCCAAGCCATGATTCAGTTGATAGAAGAAACCAGAGATAACCTAGATACGGTGGGGGGTGTGATTACCTGCGTCATAAAAGGCGTACCGGCCGGGTTGGGCGAACCGGTGTTTGACAAGTTGCACGCCGAGCTAGGCAAGGCCATGCTGAGTATTAACGCGGTGAAGGGCTTTGAGTACGGCAGCGGGTTTGCCGGCGTGAGCATGTACGGCTCGCAGCACAATGACGCTTTCTACACCGATGAGAATGGCCAGGTAAAAACGCGTACCAACCACTCAGGCGGTATTCAAGGAGGGATTTCTAACGGGCAGGACATCTACTTCAGAGTGGCGTTCAAACCTGTGGCTACCATTTTGCAACCCCAGACCAGCATTGACCAGAGCGGGCAGGAGATCACGCTGCAAGGCAAAGGCCGCCATGACCCGTGCGTGCTACCTAGAGCGGTGCCCATTGTAGACGCCATGGCCGCCCTGGTGCTGGCCGATTTCGTGCTCAGACAGCGGGCCAATAAAATGAACTAGCAGCGGTTTTTAGCCGGTTTTGTCAGATTTAAGCCAAAACTAGAGTTTTATCATCTGGGCCGCATCTCTACTTAAGTAGGCTCCAATAAACAAGCAAGGTCCCGTTTTTGGGCTGTTTCCTGTAAAACAGCCCAAAAACGGGACCTTGCTTTTATGCAACGCTTCTCTCTTTTACCTGATGACCAGCAGCCAGATCAGGAACAAGATAGGCAGTAAGTATACCAGAGAGTATTTGTAGACATAGGTGAAGAACGGAGGCATTTTCACACCGGCCTGCTCGGCAATGGCTTTCACCATGAAATTAGGGCCGTTGCCAATATAGGTCATGGCGCCAAACAACACGGCTCCAATGGAAATGGCCTCCAGGGTAACCAGCGTTGCATGGTTGGGAACGCCTTGGGCAAACTGCTGCACCTGATGGATGCTACCATAGTCCATGCCGTATTTGGCCATGCCCAGTGACAGAAAGTTGGCATAGGTAGGAGCGTTGTCCAGCACGCCAGAAAGAGAACCGGTGGTCCAGTACAGCATGCTGGGCGTTAGGTAGCCCGAGAACTGCGGGCTGGCGGCCAGCTCAGCGGAAAGCTGCAGTGCCGGCATCATGGTAAAAAATATCCCGAAGAACAGAAACACCACTTCCAGAATGGGCTCAAACGAGAAATGGTTACCGTTGAGGGCCGTTCGGCTGGCAAATTTAAAGCAGAAGGCCGCCGCCGCCAATTGCACCAGCTCGCGGACGAAAGAAACCTTGATGCCGCCTTCCATGGGAATGTAAGGGAGCCACTCAAAGCTGGACGGATTCAGGAAGGTAGCCCCAATGATCACGGCCAGCCACAGAATGTTGCGCTTGCCCGTGAAGTAAAACTCGGTTTTGGCCTCAATCTTTTCTTTCACGCCAGGCTTAGGCTGGTAGCCTACTTTGTTCATTCTGTCTCTAAAGAAGAAGATAAGGCATAAGCCACCTACCGCCATGATCCAGGGAATGAACAAATTCTGCAGCGTCCAGAAGAACGGTACGCCCTTCAGGAACCCGATGAACAACGGCGGATCGCCCAGCGGCGTAAGCATTCCGCCGGCGTTGCTCACCACAAAGATGAAGAACACAATCTGGTAGGGTTGTATGCGGTGGTTGTTCAACCGGATGAACGGCCTGATTAAAAGCAGAGAAGCACCCGTAGTCCCGATCACATTGGCCAGGCACGCACCCAGAAACAGAATGGCCACGTTAATAAGAGGAGTGGCATTGGCATTGGCGTTGATGTAAATGCCCCCGGCGGCTACGTACAAGGCGCTCAGGAGAATGGCGAAGGAAGCATATTCGGCTAAGGTCTCAGCGGGCAGGTGGGTGTCTTGCAGCACTACCAGGTAGTAGGCCAGCACCAGCAGCCCCAGCCCCACGGCAATGGCCTTGTAGTACTTGTGCCAGAAATGCGAAAAGAAGATGGGCCCCGTAGCAATAAGGCCAATGAGCAGCAGAAAAGGGAAGATAAGGTAACCAGGAATGTCGTGCGGCGTCACCGCTAAGAGTACAGACGCTTCAAGCATGGGTGAAATCAATGATGGAACATACGTAGTGAGTAAAGTTAAGCTTTATATGATAAACGGGTGGCTCTTTTTGGGTTGGTTTCAGAAAACATACCAGTCACGGGCGGCGGCTAGTGCTACTTTCTATTGTATTTCTCCCTAATTTTGGAAACTTAATGCAAGTGCCTCAGGTTTTTATAACAAAGCAAGATATAGCCATGACTGATAATACCACCAAACCAATTTCTGTTTACGCAGAAGCCAACCCCAACCCAGAATCCATGAAGTTTGTGCTCAACTCTTCGCTGCTAGGCGAGGGACAGAGCGTGGACTATGCCACGGTAGAAGCGGCCGTAGATTCTCCGTTTGCGCAGGAGCTGTTCAACTTTGAGTACGTGTCCAGAGTGTTCATTGCCAGCAACTTTGTGACCGTGACCAAGAACACCGCAGACCAGTGGCCAACCTTGATCCCAGAGCTGAGAACGTTCATCAAGTCGTACGTAGAGGCGGGCGGGCCTATCTTCATTGGCACGCCGGCGGCTACCAGCGCAGCCACCACAGAACTGCCTACCAACCTGTCTGCCGAAGACGCAGACATCTCACAGAAGGTGATTGACCTGTTAGAGAACTACGTGCGCCCGGCGGTAGAGCAAGACGGCGGTAACATCACGTTCAAGTCATACAACGAAGGCATTGTGACCGTGAACCTGCAAGGCTCTTGCAGCGGCTGTCCTTCTGCCACGGTTACCTTGAAAGCCGGTATTGAGAACCTGCTCAAGCGCATGGTCCCCGAAGTGAAAGAAGTAGTAGCCGAAGGCGTGACCTTGTAAGCGACACAAAACTTTTTTTAAAAGCCCCGGCCCAACCGCCGGGGCTTTTTGTTTTTCACCCCAAACCGCGCAAGGCCGTTTTTAGGCTATTTTCCAGGAAATTGCCCAAAAACGGCCTTGCGCTGGAAGAAGATGGTTTTGGACCAGTGCGCAGTTGAGCAAAGGAAAGAGAAGAAAGCTAGTTGAAATTAGCCAATACCAAGAAGCCACTGCCTGCGTATACGGCCTACAACTAAAGCAAATTATGTCCTCAGCCGCCATCATTCTTGAAGATCCAAAGCCGCACCCTACCAAGTTAAAGGAACTGGCAGCCACTGCCATCTGCGGCAATGACATCACCTCTTCTTGTCTGTATGTTTCCGCCCTGGCCATTGTGTATTCGGGGCAATATGCGTGGGTGGCGCTTTTGATGGTGGGCGGCGTGCTGTACCTGTTCAGGAGCATTTACGGCGAAGTGGTAGGCGCCCTTCCTTTGAACGGCGGCGCGTACAATGCCTTGCTCAACACTACCAGCAAAAGCACGGCCTCTCTAGCGGCCTGCCTTACCTTGCTGTCTTACATGGCCACGGCCGTAATCTCTGCCAGTGAGGCCATGCATTACGTGCACCACCTGTGGGAGGGACTGCCCATCCTGTATGCCACCATTGCCCTGCTGGCAGTGTTCATGGCCCTTACCATCATGGGCATTGGGGAGTCTTCCATTGTGGCGGTCATCATTTTCCTTACCCACATCACCACCCTCACGCTGCTGGTGGTGGTGGGATTTGCCTTCCTGTTTTCGCATGGGTTTGACACCTTGGCCTTAAACTACAGCCAACCGGTGCAGGGCAGTATCTGGAAGGCGCTGTTCTTCGGGTTTGCGGCGGCCATGCTGGGGATTTCGGGGTTTGAGAGTTCGGCTAATTTTGTGGAGGAACAGGCCCCCGGGGTATTCCCTAAAACGCTGCGCAACATGTGGCTGGCCGTGACCGTGTTCAACCCGCTAACTGCGTTCCTGGCTATTGCCATCATTCCCATGGCGGCGGTTGCTCAGAACCAAACTGCCCTGCTGGCCTATCTGGGCGAAGTGGCCGGCGGTCCCTGGCTGGCTACCCTGGTGTCTGTGAATGCGGCCTTGGTCTTGAGCGGTGCCGTACTCACCTCTTATGTGGGCGTGACGGGTCTGGTACAGCGCATGACCTTAGACCGGTGCCTGCCGCAGTTTCTGCTCATCACCAACAAGAAAGGCTCGGCGTTTCTCATCATGATTTCTTTCTTCCTGCTGTGCGTCTCCATCTTATTGATCACGCAGGGAGACATAAGCGCCTTGGCGGGCGTGTACACCATTTCCTTTCTGTCAGTGATGGCCTTGTTTGGAGCAGGCAACGTGTTGTTGAAAGTGCGCCGGAAACGGTTGCCCCGGCCGGTGCGGGCCTCTGCCTTTGTTTTGGTGCTGGCCATTTTTGCTGTTTTAATGGCCTTGTTGGGTAATGCTCTTCTCAACCCGGCTTACGTGTGGGTGTTTCTCAAATACTTCATCCCCACGGTGACGCTGGTGTTCATTATGCTCTACCGGATTGAACTGCTTGGTTTTTTAGCCTACATGGTGCGCCAGATAGAGGAGCCGGTCAACAAACTCCTTCCGCTTAAGTCTAGTTCTATACTTCGGTTGATAAGCCGTATCCGGTCGCAGGAATTTGTGTTTTTTACCAAGGGAGACAACATTGCCAACATCAACAAGGTCATGCGGTACATTGTGGAGAATGAGCACACCAATCGGTTGAGAATCGTGAACATTCTGCGGGAAGGGGAAGAGCCGCCCAAAAAGCTCATGCATGAAGTTGAAGTGCTGGATGCCGCCTATCCAGAGCTTGTAGTGGACTTTATCATCTTAAGGGGCACGTTCGGGCCAGAGCTTATCCAAGAACTTTCCAACAAGTGGGGCATTCCCAAGAACTTCATGTTCATTGGTTCGCCGGGAGACCAGTTTCCCTATGGCTTGCAGGAACTGGGAGGCGTACGCCTGGTCATTTAAGAAACGCCATCTTCTATCGTTTTTGGCCTTTTTTCCAGAAAATACGCCAAAAACGACAGGAGAACAATCCTTTCATCTGCCCAGAGGCATTACTTAGTAATACAGTTTCCTTTTCATACATAGGCAGAAGTCAATTGAATACGCGTCTGCCACAAGGCATCCAAAATATTTGAAATCAGATCTCTCTTGCTTTGCGAAGTATCATAAACAAGAAAGCCCGGCAATATGCCGGGCTTTCTTGTTTATGATACTTCCTCTGTTTACTATGAAACAATCACAGGCTTGGCAGAAGTGGTGGTAACGTTCTCTTTGTCTACGTTGGTAGTGTCCACTACAATAGGAGAGGCAATGAACAAGGTAGAATACGTACCGGTCAAAGAACCTACCAACATGGCAAACGAGAAGCCTCTCAGTGTTTCACCACCAAAGATGAAGAGCACGATCACTACCAGCAATACCGTTAAGTTGGTAATGATGGTACGGCTAAAGGTGCTGTTCAAGGCTGGGTTTACAATGTCTTTGAACTTCATGCGTGGGTTTTCCTGCGTGTATTCCCTGATACGGTCAAACACTACCACGGTATCATTGATGGAGTAACCAATAATAGTGAGGATGGAGGCAATGAACACCTGGTCCATCTCAAAAGAAACTCCAAACAGGTTGGCAATGGTAAAGGCAGAGAATACCACCAACACGTCATGGATCAAGGCGATTACCCCGCCCAAGCTATACTGCCAGCGGCTGAAACGGAAGGCCAGGTAGAGGAAGATTCCGGCAAAAGCCAGCAACACGGCAATAACCGCCGTCTTCTGAATGTCATCGGCCATGGTAGCACCCACTTTAGAAGAGCTTACGATTTTAGGACTCTGTGCCTGGTATTCTTTCAAGCCTTGCACCAAGGCCGCCTGAACGGTTTCATCTGCCTGGGTAGACTCATCTTCCGCCAAATAACTGGTGGTTACTTTTAAGCGGTTAGTGGCACCATACGTTTTTACTTCGGTACCTTTTCCCTGGAACTCGTCATCCAGGGCAGAACGTACGTCAGATGCCGGAACGGCAGAGGTAAAGTCTACCACGTAAGAACGGCCTCCTTTAAAGTCAACCCCAAGAGGAAGTTCTCCCTTGATGAACACGGCGGCAATACCAAAGGCAATAAGCACGGTAGAGAAAAGATAGGCCTTCTTGCGATTGCCCAGAATGTCAAACTTGATGTTCTTGAACCAGTTTCTGGAAAGCGGCGTCTCCAGGGATAGGGTGCTGGCTTTTTCGCCTTTCGCCATCCACTCAATCAGGATTCTTGAAACGTACACGGCAGTGAAGAATGAAGTGGCAATACCAATCATCAAAGTGATGGCAAAACCTTTCACCGGCCCAGACCCGAAGAAGAACAGGATGATACCGGCCAGCAACGTGGTCACGTTGGAGTCAAAGATGGAGCTGAATGCTTTGCTATACCCTTTCTTGATGGCTTCCTGAATGTTAAGCCCGGCGGCCATTTCTTCTTTGATACGCTCAAAGATCAATACGTTGGCATCTACAGACATACCCATGGTCAAGACCATACCAGCAATACCAGGCAAGGTAAGGGCGGTGCCAAACTGGGCCAGAATACCAATGATGAAGAAGATGTTGAACAACAAGGCAATGTTAGCGATGATGCCACCTTTTGCATAGTAGGCAATCATGAAGATTACTACCAATACCAAACCAGCCAAAGAAGAAATCAAACCTTGGTTAATGGCTTCCTGACCCAGCGACGGACCTACAATGGCCTCTTCCACAATGCGGGTAGGCGCTGGCATTTTACCAGCTTTCAAGATATTGGCCAAATCCTGGGCCTCGTCAATGGTGAAAGAACCAGAGATGGAAGAGCTACCACCGCTGATCTCATTCTGTACCACTGGCGCAGAGTACACATAGTTGTCTAGCACAATGGCTACCTGACGACCAATGTTGTCTGCCGTTAAACGCTGCCATTTCTTAGAACCGGCCACGTTCATGCTCATGTTTACTTCTGGCTGACCTGTTTGGCTGTAATCCTGGCGGGCGTCTGCAATGTACTCACCTGTCAGAGGTGCTTTGCCGTCACGGCCTTTCTTCACGGCAAACAGTTCCAGGAACTCAGCACCGTCATTGGCCACGATTGGTTTCACGCTCCACAAGAACTTCATGTTCTGCGGGAACAGGGCGCGTACTTCTTCCTTGGCAAACAAGGCGTTTACTTTGGCAGTGTCACGTACGTTTGAACCCAAACCACCCGGAAGCGGCGTGAACAAGCGCGACAACAGTGAGCTTTGGTTGGTGTTTAAAGAGTCAGTTTTGGCTTTGGCAGTGTCTACTTTGGCCAGTTGGTTGGCAAGAGCGGTAGTGTCACCAGCGGCTTTGGCTAGCGTAGTGTCTGCTGGAGCCGCAGCGGCCGCCAGGGTAGAGGCACCAGTGGTAGAAGTACCTTTTAATTTGTTGGCAGACTCTTCTTTCACCAGGTAGTCATTCAGTTGGGTGAAATAAGGAGCGAACTCATCTGTGCGCCATACTTCCCAGAACTCCAGATTAGCAGTTCCTTGCAACAATCTACGAACACGCTCAGGATTGTCTACACCCGGTAATTCAATCTGGATGCGGTTGGTGCCTTTCAGTTGCTGAATGTTAGGCTGGTTTACGCCAAACTTGTCAATACGGGTGCGCAAGATGTTGAATGAACGGGCAACGGCGTCATTTACCTCACGGTTGATTTCTGCCAGTACATCTTTGTCTGAAGAAGCGTAGCTTAAGTTGCGGTTGGCGCTGTTGGCAAACAATGAAGACAATTTGGCGTTAGGGGCAATCTCGCGGTAAGAGCGGTAGAACAGGTCTACAAAGTTCTCCTGGCTGTTTACCTGCAGTTTCTGAGCCTGCGCAATGGCTTTTTCAAACGCCGGGTCTTTGCGGTTGCCGGCCATGGCTTTGATGATTTCCACTGGAGAAACCTCCAGCGTCACGTGCATACCGCCTTTTAAGTCAAGACCAAGGCCCAATTCGCTTTCTTTGATTTCCTGGTAGGTGTAATCCTTGCCCAAGAAATTCCAAACCGGAGCTTTCCAGACAGAGTCCAGATAGGTTTGCTTTTTATAGTGGTCCACCTGCCCTGAGGCGTTGGTGGCATAGGCCGTGGCTTTGTCTTCCACCTTACCTGATACCAGAGAGAACGATAGATAGTACAGGCACAAGACCGAGACTATCACCGTCAGGAAAATAAGAAATCCTTTGTTACGCATGAGTTTTGTAAAATGTATTGAAATGGATGGTAATACTACAGAAGCTCTCTGCCGTGTTCAAAGCCATTAATAGGCCGTGCCAGCAGAAAAAAGCAAATAAATTCAATGGATAGGGAGTCACCCACGCGCCAGAAAGGCCAGCGGGCGGCGGCAACACGCGTTAGGGCGCGTTGGGCGAAATAGGTTGGGTGGTCTGTTGAAGGAGGTAGAACGTCCAGTACGCCAGAGGCGCTTTGGTGCTTACATTTTGGACCGTAGGGGCAGAGAATGAAAACGATGGCAGCAGAGTGGGTTCTGCCAGTAATACGTCTGTAAACGAAGTAGTGGCCTCCAGGGAAACCTTCTGCTTAACCACTGACCCCTCTGCGTGGTGGTGGGCTTTTACCGCGGCTTCCTCCGCTGGGGTGGAGGCGGTATGGGCAAAAGCGGGCAGCGCCCGATGGTTCACCGTCAAGACGAGCAACAGGGCCAGGCTAGTGCATAGCAGGCGCCAATGGTGCGATATGTTTTGTCCGGTTTTCATCTGTATAAGCAAAGATATAGGAATCTGGCATAAAACAAAAGCCACTGCCTTACACTCAGGTAAAGCAGCGGCTTTCAAAAAGAGTTCCAACCGGTTTGGGCCGGGGTTGTGCTATTTAGATATTTTTGAGTTCAGGTAGGTCACCAAAACCTCCAGGCCTTTGTCAAAATGACGGTTGTTGGGAATGATCACGTCTGCGTCATTCTTGAAAGGCTTGATGTATTTCTCATAGGTAGGAGCCACGTGGTTGGTGTAGCGGTACAGCACATCATCCAGGTCATAGCCGCGTTCTACCTTGTCTCTAATGATGCGGCGTTGCAGTTTAATGTACTCTTTGGCGTCTATGTACACCTTCAGGTCCAGCAGGTTGGCCACTTCTTCAAAATAGAAGACAAAGATGCCTTCCACTACCACAATGGGGGCCGGCTTGAATTCCAACTGGCGCGGAACGACGTTGGGGTTGTTGAAGGTGTATTCCTTGCGGTGGATGGTCTCGCCCTGGCTTAGTTTGAGAATGTCCTGGGCGTAGGCGTGGCTGTCAATGGAAGTGGGCAAGTCAAAGTTCAGGACGCCCTGCTCGTCTTTGAACTGCTTCTCCCGGTCATGGTAATAATTGTCTTGTGAGATGAGGCAGATGTCCTCAGGTGCATATGAAGCCAGTAACTTACTCAAGAAGGTGGTTTTTCCTGAGGCGCTTCCTCCCGTAATGCCTACAATGAACGGCTTTTGATGCATAAGTGCAATTGGTTTACGGGGTGCAAAATTAGGTTTTTAGATGCAGGCCGCCTAATGAAGCCTTAAAAGAATTTGCTCAGGTGCCGGTTTGCACATAGCGGTGCCGCAAGAACGAAACCAACTGCTGCACGGCCCGCGCCCGGTGGCTGATTTGGTTCTTCTGCTCGCTGCTCATCTCGGCAAAAGACAAAGAACTGGTCTCTGGCGCGAAGATGGGGTCATAGCCAAATCCGTTAGTCCCTTTGGGAGCCTCCAGAATGTGACCCTCCACAATGCCGTCAAAGTAATGCAACTCGCCCTCCTCCAGAATCAAGGCAATGGACGTCCTGAACCGGGCTTTTCTGTTTTTCTGGCCTTGCAGGTTGTTCAGCACCTTCTGCATGTTGGCCTGGTTGTCACGTGCGGGGCCTGCGTAGCGCGCTGAATACACACCCGGCTCTTGGTTCAATGCTGCTACCTCCAGCCCCGTGTCATCTGCGAAGCAAGGCGTCTTGAACTTCTCCCAGACGTACTGCGCCTTTTGCAAAGCATTGCCTTCCAGGGTGTCCTGGTCTTCGGCTAGCTCCTCGGTGCAGCCCAGTTCTTCCAGGCTCACCAATTCAAACGGTGCGCCCAGCAATGACTGGATTTCTTTTAGTTTATGGGCATTGTTAGAAGCGAAGCAGATTTTCATGACAGTGATCAGTTAACAGTAAAGAGTAAACAGTTGGTAGTAACCAATAAATAGTGAGCAGTAAACTAGGGAACAATATTAATATTGTTGAAGCCGTTTTTGGCCTGTTTTGAGTGAAACAGACTAAAAACGGAAATCTCCTTTTATCCTGTTCACTGATTACTCCTAACTGTTCCCTGCTAACTGTTTACTGTTACATCAAATACGCCCCAAAAGTCTCGTCGTTCAATTCTACTTTCACGTGCTCTTTTAGCGTAGTGGCCAGGGAGTAGCCGGTGTAGGTGGCAGAGATGGGGTAGAGTGGGTGGTGGCGGTCTACCAACGTGGCAATCTCCAGTTTCTTGCAGTCCTTCTCCAGAAAGGCCCGCAGGGTGTAGGCCAGCGTTTTGCCGGTGTTCAAGACATCATCCACCAGTACCACCACGGTGCCTTTCAAAGACTCTGGGCTGGGTGTGAGGGTGAGGTCATGCTGCAAGGGCTGGGTTTTATGCAGGCGCACCTCCATGAGGTCAACGGGCAGGGGAGAGACGTTTTTCAGTTCCTTGGCCAGCAGTTGGGCCAGGAGATAGCCGTTTTCATGTATGCCGGCCAGCACCAGGCGCTCCTCTTCAAAATTGCGCTCATAGATCTCAAAAGCCATGCGCGTAATCTTCTGGAGGATGGCTTGCCGGTCCAGAATCAGGTTATCTGTGGTAAAGGCCATGGGCAGCGTAGCGGGTTTACGTGAGTGATGCGGCCAAATTACTGAATTATTTACAGAACAGGCCAGGCCCCGGTAAACCATGGCTCTTAAATATTTTGAGGTTATAGTTTTGAATGTGCACAAGAAGTGTTAATTTTGCCACCTGATTCTAGAAATGCGTCTTTAAAAATACAGCAATACAATGAGAAAGGACATTCATCCTGAGTACAGAGAAGTAGTTTTCCAAGATACTTCCTCAGATTTCAAATTCATCACCCGCTCTACCATGAACTCTAGCGAGACTATCACTATGGAAGACGGCAAAACGTATCCAGTGATCAAAGTAGAGGTTTCTTCTGCTTCGCACCCTTTCTACACTGGTAAAAACCTGTTCGTGGATACTGCAGGACGTATTGACAAGTTCAAGCAGCGTTACAAAAAATAAGCGATTTCTTCGCCTCACCGTATAAAGGTCTTCCTGAATTTTTTTGGGAAGACTTTTTTATTTTTGACCATGAACATCATCCTCTTCGACGACCCCGCCCTACGGGCCAACCTCCTGCCGTTCACCTACACCCGCCCCGTGGCCGACATACGGGTAGGCATCCAGACCATCTCTGAGAAATGGGCGTATGTCTCCCAGGGCCAGGTTTCCTTCCTGACCCAGGACTACCTCCAGCAGAAGTTCGCGCAGCAAACCACTGATGCCAATCTGTATGTAAACGGCGCTTTGTGTCCCACAGAAGGATTGTTTGGGCAGGTGCAGCAGTTGAAGGAGGGCCAGGCGCTTTATGCCGGAGAAACATTGTTGGCGGTACATGCGGGAGCGAAGACCTTTGCTTCTATTGAGGACTTGTACGCAACCTTTAGTGAGGAGAAAGTGCATGTAGAGGAGGCAGACGTGGTGCTAGTAGAGAACTCCTGGGATATTTTCAGGATCAACGGCGCCCAGATCAAGGCAGACTTCGCCCGCCTGACCAAAGGCCGAACCAGCCAGCCCATCAATGACGAGCATACCATTGTCTACGCCCCAGAAAACATCTTTATTGAGGAAGGCGTCAAAATTAGAGCTGCCATTTTAAATGCTGAGGACGGGCCTATATATTTAGGCAAGAACAGCCAGGTGCATGAAGGAGCCATCATCAAGGGACCTTTTGCCTTAGGCGAGGGCAGTAACGTGAACATGGGCGGCAAAATGCGCGGCGACATCACCATAGGGCCTTTCTGCAAGGTGGGTGGCGAAGTGAGCAACTGCGTCTTCTTCGGATTTTCCAACAAGGGCCATGAGGGTTTCTTGGGCAACTCAGTGGTGGGTGAGTGGTGCAACTTCGGGGCAGATACCAATACCTCCAACCTCAAGAACAACTACGCCAAGGTAAAACTCTGGCACCACACCAAAGAGCGCTTCGTGGACACCGGCCTGCAGTTCTGCGGCCTCATGATGGCCGACCATGCCAAATGCGGCATTAATACCATGTTTAACACCGGCACGGTAGTAGGCGTGGGCGCCAATGTATTTGGTGCAGGCTATCCCAGAAACTTCATCCCGTCCTTCTCCTGGGGCGGTGTGACCGGCTACGAGACCTTCCAGCTCCGCAAAGCCTTTGAAGTAGCACAGGTAGTCCTGGAACGCCGTGGCCTCCCGCTCACCGATGAAGACAAAAACATCCTCACCCACGTCTTCGAACAAACCAAACCTTCCCGTACTTGGGAGAAGACAGCGTAAGACGTAAAAAAGTATATATTCCAAAACTCCCGTTTTTGGCTTATTTCTCAGGAAACAGGCCAAAAACGGGAGTTTTGTTGTGGGTCTTCCCGCCTGCAGGGCGATATAGGCATTGCAACTCCTCCAATACCAACCCGCCTGCCCGCGACTGAGGGCAAAGAGACTGGTTGATTTAAGTCTCTTTGCCCGAGGGAGATAGCAGTGGCCTGTCCAACAGCAAAGGCCTAAGCTAACTATGAAACAGATCACCTCAACCAGGTGCAGAGAATGAAGAAAAGCTGTCTGAGCGTCAGCGAGCTTCTTTTCTTCTTGATTCTTTTGGTTACTTTTCTCATCAAGGAGAAAAGTGACAAACGCGGGCAGGAAGTAAGAAATGATTGATTGCAGAAGGAAAGATATGGGAGGATTATCTGCTGGTGTAAACACCCCTCTGCGCTCCCCTCAAGGGGAGAGTCCGCGTTGAATAACCGCATTGAGCGTAAGAAACAAAAACCGTTTTCCGCCTGATTTCTGAAAAATAGCCTAAAAACGCCGGCACTCTCTTATCTTTACAGTTCATCTGAAAACAAGCCATCTAGCCTTGTTTCTAATCTAGAACCCATCGTGCAGTTTTCTCAAATTTACGGCCACCAGGAAACCAAGCAACTGCTGTTGAACTCGGTGCAGGCACAGCACGTGGCCCATGCGCAACTGTTCTTCGGGCCAGAAGGTGGAGCTAATTTAGCCTTGGCGCTAGCGTATGCCCAATACCTGAACTGCGAGACGCCTACGGCAGAAGATTCCTGCGGCACTTGTTCCAGCTGTTCCAAAATCAGTAAGCTTATTCACCCAGACGTCAATTTTGTGATGCCGGTGACCAAGACCAAAGACCAGTCCGAGGCCCTGAGCAAGCACTTCATCAAACACTGGCGCACGTTCCTGGCCGACAGCCCCTACCAGACGCTCAATGACTGGATGCAGTACATCGGTGCCGACAACAAGCAAGGCAACATTGCCCGCGAGGAAAGCCGCGAACTCATCAGAACCACCGCGTTGAAAGCCTTCGAGGCCAAATACAAAGTAGTCATCATCTGGCTTCCTGAGCTGTTGCACTCGACCACCGCCAACGCCTTACTCAAGCTCTTAGAAGAGCCGCCCGCCGCGACGGTATTCCTGTTGGTGAGCAACTCCACAGACAAAGTGCTGACCACCATTCTGTCACGTACGCAACTGGTGAAAGTGCGCATGTTCACAGAAGAAGAGGTGATGCATTACCTGACAGAACAGCAGAATGTTGACAAGGACACCGCTTACCAGGTGGCGCAGTTGGCCGAGGGAAACTTGCAGGCGGCACGCGTGCTGAGCAAAGAGATGACCTCAGACTATTTCACGTTTTTCCTGAGTTGGATGCGCCTGTGCTACAACCACAAGTTTGACGGCATCATTGAGCAGAGCGAAGATTTCCAGAAGCTGGGCCGTGAGAATCAGAAGAACTTCCTGCAGTTTGCCTTGAATTTGTTGCGCAAGGTCTTGTTGTATGGCGTAGATAGTCACTTGATTACCTTCTTGCCGGCGCCTGAGATGGATTTCGTGCAGAAGTTCTCCAAGCTCATTCACCAAGGCAACGGTGCCCAGCTTTCTGAGCAGATTAATGAGGCGCATTACCACATTGAACGGAACGCTCACCCCAAGATTACGTTTTTAGATACGTCTATTCAGATTGCGCACTTAATCAGGCCAGTCGCTTAAATAGAATATATGCAAGCAGATACAAACTCACCCATCATAAGAATTGGTACCCGCGGAAGCCGTCTGGCGCTTTGGCAGGCGCACCACGTAGCGGACACCCTGCGCGCCCACGGCATGAAAGTGGACATTGTCACCATCACTACCAAAGGCGATTTAGTTTTAGATAAGTCCTTGGACAAAATAGGAGCGAAGGGTGTCTTCACCGAAGAGTTGGAGGAAAGCCTGCGCGACGGAAGCATTGACATTGCCGTGCACAGCGCCAAAGACGTTCAGTCTAGCATTCCCGAGGATTTGGAACTGTTGGCCTTTATGGAGCGCGAGAAAGTGCATGACGTGGTGATATCTTTTGACCCGCTGTTCAAATTAGGCGAAGGCCAGCAAGTGATTGGCACCTCGTCCACGCGCCGCCGCTCCATGCTCAAGCGCTTTTACCCAGACGTGATTACCGCCGAGTGCCGGGGTAATTTGCAGACCCGCATCCAGAAGCTGAAAGACGGTCAATACGACGCTATTCTCTTGGCTTATGCCGGCGTGGCCCGCATGCAGTATGACCACATGATTGCCCAGCATCTGCCTTTGGATAAATTCATTCCGGCCGCCGGGCAGGGGAGCGTAGCCATTGAATGCGCCAAAACCTTGCCATTAGAGCGTAAGCTGAAGTTGAAGGAAGCCTTGGACCATGCCCCAACGCATTCTTGCCTTGCCGCTGAACGTGCTTACTTGCGCACCATGGAAGGCGGTTGTAGTATTCCGTCCTTCGCGCTGGCTACGCTAGAGGGTGACCAACTGACCTTAAAAGCCGGTATCATCAGTCTAGATGGTGAAGAGTTTATCTTGGAAGAAACAACAGGTGATAAAGAGCAGGCAGAAACCATGGGCGAACAACTAGCGCACGTAGTGTTAAGCCAAGGCGGCGACCGCATTTTGCAGGAGATTCGTGCTACCAAGCACTAGGAGCTTGTTTATGTTTTGGTTTTGCCAGCGAAAAGTGGAAGCAGAAGGTTCTGGCGAAATAATTTTTGAGCAGCATAGCAGCGCTACGGTGAGAAAAAATTATGAAGACAGGTTCTTTTGATGCCGCTTTGCAGCGCAAAAAGAAAACATATACATGCTCCAAATTCGTTTTTAACCTAATTTCCAGAAATCAGCCTAAAAATAGAATATGTTGAAGAAAATCGCCCTCTTTTTTAGCCTTTGCCTGCTCGTTGCCGTGCAGACGCAGGCCCAGAAGAAAAGCAAGAAAGACTACCTCGTCACCATCACCACGTCGCAAGGAGTTATGCGCTTGGTGTTGTTTGAAGACACGCCCAAGCACCGCGACAACTTCCTGAAACTGGTGAAGGACAAGTACTATGACGGCACTACCTTTCACCGCATCATCAAGGACTTCATGATTCAGGGCGGCGACCCGAACACCAAGAATGACAACCCCAATGATGACGGCGCCGGCAACCCAGGCTATACCATTCCTGCGGAGATTTTGCCTCATCACAAGCACATATATGGCGCTTTAGCTGCCGCTCGTCTCAGCGACAATATGAACCCGAGCAAGGCCTCCAGCGGTTCGCAGTTTTACCTGGTAGAAAACAAGGAAGGTGTTCCGTTTCTGGATGGTAACTACACGGTGTATGGCCAAGTCATTGATGGGTTATCGGTGATCGAAAAGATTGCCGACCAGCCTAAAAACTTTATGGACCGGCCCACCACTGACATTAAGATGACGGTGACGGCCAAGAAGATGAAGAAGAAACAAATCACCAAGCTCTACGGCTACCACTACGAATAACCACCCGCTATGAAAACCATCCTCATTACCGGCTCCAACGGGCTGTTGGGCCAAAAACTGGTAGACCTGTTGCACACAGAAGCATCGGTGAAAATTATTGCGTCCTCGCGCGGCACTAATAAATTGGCGGAGATTTACCCGAAGGCAGCCTTCGTGGCCATGGACGTGACCAACGCCGATCAGGTAGAAGAAGTAATTTCTGAGACCCAGCCTACGCACATCATCCACACAGCGGCCATGACCAACGTGGACGACTGCGAAAGCCAGCGCGAAGAATGCTGGAAGCAGAACGTAGAAGCGGTAGAGAATCTTGTCAAAGCCAG
The DNA here is from genome assembly GCF_009913235.1 of Nibribacter ruber. NCBI lineage: Bacteria > Pseudomonadati > Bacteroidota > Cytophagia > Cytophagales > Hymenobacteraceae > Nibribacter > Nibribacter ruber. The sequence goes on from NZ_CP047897.1 coordinate 3,957,397, forward strand.
CGAGCGCCACGGCGTGCACCTCATCCACCTCTCCACAGACTTTATCTTCGATGGAGAAAAAGGACCTTACGCAGAAGAAGCCGAAGGAAACCCCGTGAACTTTTACGGGGAGAGTAAGCTGGCCGCCGAAGAACTGGTAAAGCAGGCTGCCTGCAAGTGGGCCATTCTGCGCACCGTGCTGGTCTTCGGGATTGTTCATGATTATGGTCGGTCCAACATTGTGCTGTGGGTGAAAGGCAGTCTGGAGCAAGGCAAGCAAATAAAAGTAGTCAATGACCAACTGCGCACCCCAACCCTTGCCGAAGATTTGGCGCAAGGCTGTTGGCTGGCCGCCAAGCATGACGCGCAGGGCATCTTCAACATCTCCGGCGAAGAACTGCTTACGCCTCACCAAATGGCCCTGCAAGTAGCCGACTATTTCCACCTGGACAAAAGCCTGATTGAAGAAGTAGACGGCACGCTCTTCACGCAACCGGCCAAACGTCCGCCGCGCACCGGTTTTGACATCACCAAGGCCAAGACGCAACTGGGTTATCAGCCGCATACTTTCAAAGAAAGCATCGCCATTGTAGCGGGGCAGATTCAATAAATTAGTCCTGAGTCTTGAGTCTGGGAATCTTAGGAAGTAGATTAAAGTGTTTTCCGTTTTTGGCCTGTTTTCTGGAAAAGAGGCCAAAAACGGAAACGCAAAAGACCTCACAGTTTTGGAAAACCTGTGAGGTCTTTTGCGTTTAGAGCGTAGACACCTGTAGGATCTTCGCACACTACGAGGTCTTCTCCCCGTGGCGCAAGCGTCCGCAGGTGTCCGCATGCAATGATGATTCCTCCTCCTTGGCCTGTCCCCTGACAGGCCAAACCAATGGCCTATGAACCGTTAAAGTGTTGGCCTGTCGGGGGACAGGCCAAGGGGTGGAGATTTTGTAGAGTAACGGGCACTTCCTTGTCTCCTGACGCATTCCAGTTCTATTATGCGCGCGGACACCAGCGGACGCTTGCGCCATGGAAGGAAAGTAATGAAATAATGGCTGCCAGAAACGACCTTATCAAAAACAAGGGCTTTTCCGTAATAGGCCTATGCTCAACCGTTTGCTCCGCCAGATACGCGACTACTTCAACTTCTCGCAACGCGAGCTCAACGGCTTTCTCATACTCATCTTGGCCATGGCGGTCTTCATTGCCGCGCCCTTTCTACTGTATCAAGAAGATGAGCCCTACGACCCCACTACGGACCAGAAAATCCTTGACAGCTTAGTAATACAACTAGACACAAAAGCCGCACATGTAGCCGAGGAGCGGGCCAACCGCTACCGCAAGAAACCGATCAAACTTTACCGCTTCAATCCTAACCAACTCAACGTGGCGCAGTGGCAGGAGCTGGGGCTGAACAAATACATCGCCCAACGAATTCTGAACTACCGCGCCAAGGCTGGAGACTTCAAAAGCAAAGCGCAACTACAGAAGATTTACGGATTGCCAGATTCGCTCTTCCAACTGTGGTACCCATACATTGATTTGCCTGAGGAAAGTGCTGGCTATGCAAAGAGAGACGGCGAATCGTTTTCGGGCTCTTTTCCGGAAAACAGGCCAAAAACGGAGTATGCGCGCAAACGCTGGGAACTACAGCCCTTTGACTTGAACACGGCAGACACCACGCAACTCAAACAGATAAGAGGCATTGGGAGCAAACTGTCTCAGCGCATCGTCAAGTTCAGGGACAAGATGGGCGGCTTTCATTCGGTAAACCAGGTGGCTGAGGTGTACGGCTTGGCGCCGGAAGTGATAGACAGCGTGCGCAAATACACCTTCATCGCGCAGGGCGCCGGCCCGCAGAAACTCAACCTGAACACCGCTACGTTTGACCAGCTTCGTCAGCACCCATATATTGGTTTTAACCTGGCCAAGGCTATCATCAATTACCGCACCCAGCATGGCGCGTACGGCAGTGTGGAAGACCTGCGTAAAATCAAATTGATTGATGAGGCGGCCTTTCAGAAGATGCAACCTTATTTGACCGTGCAGTAATGTAGCGTCGTGGCACTGACACGACGGGTTTCTACGCAGAGGCAACGGTTCAATTTATCCAAGGCGCTGTCTACTCTTAAATACAGGATATCGTACCCCTCACCAATCTCGTTCCATAGAACCACGTCGTGTCGGTGCCACGATGCTACGTATTGCAATACGCGTCATTCTTGGTAATTTACCCCTTGCACAACACCTAACAAGCGCCTCCGTTTACACCGTATGCAAACTCCAGCCACGTCTCTGCCCAACCTGCTCAAACAGTACCAACGCCGCCTGCTCAACCTAAGCGGTTCCAACAGGTCTTTGGTGTTGTTGCGGCCGTCGGTGAGTCTGCATTTAGACGTGCATGCACTGGACCATACGCATAAAGGACCATCGTTTGAGTATGTAGAGGCCTTGCTGGCGGGTAAAGAGAAGATTGCCTTATGCGAGGTGGCCGACGGGCGTGATGCGGCCCTGGCGCCTTTGAATAAGCAACTGAAGACTATTCAGCGGCGGGCGCATATGATTTGGGAGGAGCGCGGCGCGAAGGAGTTGTTTGTAGGCTGGCCCTTCGTGGAAGGCGCGTTCCCGGACGGTACCTTGGTGCGCTGTCCTTTGCTGTTTTTTCCGGTTGAGTTGCAGGTGAACGAGAAACGCCAATGGCAACTAATTCGCCCCGAAGACCAGCCGCCCTTCTTCAACAAAAGCTTTTTGCTGGCTTACGCGCATTACCTCAACGTACCGGTAGACGAGGCGCTCATGGAACTGGACTTGGATGATTTCCCCTCGGACAGCCAGGCCTACAGAACCAAGCTCTACGAGACGCTGAAGGAAAGCAACATAGACCTCAACTTCAACCAGGAGCTGTTCACCAACATTCTGCAAGCCTTCAAAACCTATAAGCGCGAAGACCTGGAGAAGACCTGGAAGCCGGGGCAACTCAAGCTTCAGCCCGAGGCCGTGCTGGGCATCTTTCCGCAGGCCGGTTCTTACCAGCTAACCGATTATGAGGAACTGCTGGAAAACCCGCCGGCAGAGTCTTTAGAGGAATTGCTCTTGCCTCAAACCGAAGTAAATCCCGCCATTGCCGCCCTGGAACAGCAATTGTTTACCGCCTTTGACGCAGACGCCTCGCAGGAAGCCGCGCTTAAGCAGGTGAAGTCGGGGCAGAGCGTGGTGGTGCAGGGACCTCCGGGCACGGGTAAGTCCCAGCTCATCTGCAACTTGGTCTCTGACTATCTGGCGCGCGGCAAAACAGTGTTGGTGGTCTGTCAGAAACGCGCCGCCTTGGACGTGGTGTATTCCAGATTGTCCACGCAAGGCTTAGATAAGTTTGCGGCGCTGGTGCATGACTTGAATCTGGATAGAGGCTTGGTCTTCAATAAAATCCGTCAGCAGATTGAGCAGGTAGACGAATATCAGCGCCAGGACAAAACGCTGGGCAACGTGCACGCCGAGCGTCAGTTTCTGGAAGTGAGCCGGCGCATCAACCAAATCTCTGAGCGGCTCAACTCATTGAAAGAAGCCCTGTTTGACACTAGCGTCTGCGGTTGGAGTGTAAAGGAATTGTACCTCCGGAGCAATCTGCGCGCGCCGCAACTGCCGCTGGAAAATAACTACCTGCCGTTCACGGCGCAGACCTGGCAAGAGGAGCGGCCGCGCCTGATGCACTATTTGCAAGACGCCGTGACCTTGCAAGCCCCAGATTTCCCGTGGAACGAGCGAAGAAGTTTCCAACACCATACCTGGAACGAGCGGCAAAAACTTCTGCAATTACTAACGGAAATCCCAGCGGCGGTGCAGGAGAATGCCAAATCATTAGCACCCTTGCTTCCCGCACAAGCCGAGCCCTGGGATGCCTTGCAGGCTTTGCTTCAAGAGCTTTCCACCTTACAAACATTGCAACATGACTTGCAGGAAAAAACCGTTTTTAGGCTGTTTTTCGGGAATCTGGGCAAAAACACGAACCAGCGCGAGGCGGAAGGATTATTCACCAAAATACAGCAACAGACCAAGGCCACATCGGTGCAACTATCTGCCATGGAAGCCGACCAGCTACGGCGGTTGCTACAGAGCCATGACGAGGCGCAATCAGGTTTCTTCGGGATGATAAAGTGGCAGTTTGCGCAGGAGCGGAAGCAATTACAGACATTTGCCGAGCAGAAGAAAATCACCCACGCAGACACTGCCACGGAGCAGTTACGCGAGGCCTTGCAGAACTGGGACGGCTTGCAAACGCAGTGGAAGCAGCTGCAAGTACTAGAACCAACATTAGAGATTCTGGAGGAGCTGTTTTCACCGCAAGCCAATACAGAATTGACCGCTTTGCAAAAAGCTTGGGAATTGCGGTCACAGCTACAGCAACTGGTGGCGTATGACGTCTTGCCAGAAGAGGTTTTGCAGATGCGCCCTGAGCGTTTTCAGGCTGTTTTCTCAGAATCTCTGCCAAAACTGAAACTGCTGGAGGAGCGGCAGAACGAGTGGGAGAAGTGGCTCACCGAAGGCCAGATTGAACAGCTGGCTGTGGACCCTTCGGCCGTCACGCGCCTGTCCCAGAGCCTAGCAGAAAACTTCGACCGGTTGGTGGCTTATGATGCCTTGTTGGCTTCTTTCTCACCAGAACTCAAGGCTTGGTTAGCACAACTTCGGCAAGCGGTGCCAGAAGGCATTGAGGCGCAGTTGCAGGCCATGGAGAACAGCATTTACCTGGCCTGGATTCAGCATATAGAAGCCAAATATCCAGTGTTGACCATGGTGAGTACCGGCGAACTGGAGCGTCTTGAAGCCGAGTTGCAGGAAGCCATTCAGCGCAAAGCAGAACTAAGTAGGCAGATCATTCTCTTAAATCTACGCGAGCAGACGTTCAAAAACATGGAGTACAACCGCCTGGGTAATCCGGTGACGTACCGTAGATTGCTCACGCAGGTAAGTAAGAAAAGACAGCTCTATCCCTTGCGCAAATTGCAGGCGCAGTTCGGGGAAGAAGTGTTGCGTTTGTTACCTTGCTGGCTAGCCTCGCCCGAGACGGTGTCGGCGTTGTTCCCGCTGGAGCGCGTGTTTGACCTGGTTATTTTTGACGAGGCTTCGCAGTGCTTCGCCGAAGTGGGAATCCCGGCCATGATGCGCGGCAAGCAGGCCGTCATTGCCGGTGATGAGCAACAACTAGGACCTTCAGATTTATACCGCGTGCGCTTCGGTGGCGAGGAAGACGAGGCCGAGGAACTGGTGGTGGAATCCCTGTTGCAACTGAGCGCTTTGCACTTGCCGCAGACCCTGCTCACCGAACATTACCGAAGCCAGTACCCAGAACTCATCCAGTTCTCCAACCAGCATTTCTACCGCCACAAACTACAACTCATCCCCAAGCAGGAGGCCATGAACAGCACCCAGCCCGCGTTGCAGTTCTTGAAAGTGGACGGCCTTTGGCAAGACCAAACCAACCGGCCAGAGGCAGAGCGTGTGCGCGATTTAGTCTTTGAACTGATGGCCCAAGACGAGACTGACATTGGCGTGATTACCTTCAACTTCCCGCAACAGCAATTGGTACAGGACCTACTGGAAGAACAGGCGCTGGGGCAGAACATGCAACTGCCCGAGGCGCTCATCATCAAGAACATTGAGAACATCCAGGGCGACGAGCGGCAGTTCATCATTTTCTCCATTGGCTACGCGCCAGACGTGAACGGCGTGGTGCGCGCGCAGTTCGGGAGTTTGAATGCCGCCAAAGGTGAGAACAGGCTGAACGTGGCCATTACGCGCGCCATCAAACGCGTGTACGTGGTGACTAGTCTGTGGCCAGAGCAGTTCCCCGTGGAGAACGTGAAGCATGTTGGTCCCAAGCTCTTGCGGGACTACCTGGCTTTTGCCAAACAGGTCAGCGAGAACGGTTTTATTCCTCAACCTGCGCCGGTTGGACAGGTGCCTTCCTCCGCATTATTGTACCCAGCGATTTTGGCCTCTTTTGGCCAAAACAGCCCAAAAACGGAGGTTCAAGCAGAACTTCCGTTCGCAGACCTTACTTTCCGAAACGAGGGGCGCTATCAAGCCGTACTACTCACCGACGACGACTTGTATTACAGACGCCCATCCGCCAAAGCCACGCACGCCGATATGCCCTTCAGGCTAAGCGCAAGAGGCTGGAGGTTCGGTACCGTGTACAGTCGTCAGTTCTGGAGCCAGCCTGAACAGGTATGGCAAAAACTAACCGACTTGAGTACCCCAATACCATGACCTTAAAAGATAAAGTGCTTGAACTAACCGCCGGCCTCTGCCTCTTGGCAGTGGTGGCCTGTGACTCGGGCAACGCCAAAAATGAAGCAGCCACAGAAGACGGTTCCAGCAAGAAAGAGAAGAAAAAAGACAAGAACTCCGCCACAGACGGCTTTACAATAAGCACCGCCTATGAACTCACCGAGGTGAGCAAGATGGGCAAGAAAACCGTCCCTGAAAGCTCTGGCCTGGAAGCCTCTTCTGATGGAAATTTCTGGACCCACCCAGACGCCGGCAATGACGCGGTGCTGTACAAAGTAAACCTCTCCGGCGAGCTGCTGGAAACCATTACCCTGCAAGGAGCCCATAACACAGACTGGGAGGACATAACCCGCGGCCAAGACGGCTTCCTGTACCTGGGTGACATGGGCAACAATGAAAACACCCGGCGAGACCTACAGATTATCAAGGTAGACGAAAAGGGCAAAAAAGTGGTGGGCACCATCCCGTTCAAATACGCAGACCAAACCGAATTTCCGCCGGCAAAGCAAGACCTGAACTTTGATGTAGAGGGTTTCTTTCTGCAAGGCAACGCGTTCTACCTGTTCACTAAAAACAGAGGCAAGGGCAATGACTGGGTGAAACTCTACAAAGTGAACAATCAAACCGGCGCGGCCCAAACTGTGGCTCCCTTAGACAGCCTTGAGGTGAATACCAAAATCACGGCGGCAGACATTTCGCCAGATGGCAAGCATGTGGCTCTGCTGGGTGAAGAGTGGGTATACTTGTTTGACATCAGTAGCCCAGACCAGGTGTTTAAAGGCACCAAGCACCAGATTAAAATAGACAAAACGGGACAGGCCGAGGGCTTGATTTTTACCAACAACACAGACATGCTCATCAGCAATGAGAAGGGCAAACTCTTTCAGCTGAAGGCCAGGTAAACCTCACCCGCATTCAAAAGGATGATGATATAAAAACATGCCAGGCGCTAAGTAGTTTTCTGCTTAGCGCTTCTGCTTTCAAGTGAATTTTATGGAAAAGAGAATATTAGTAACCGGTGCCACTGGCACCGTGGGAAATGAAACGGTAAAAGCCCTTTCTGCCATGGGCGCGCACGTACGGGCCGGCCTCAGGTCTGTGGTGAAGGGCGAGAACCTCAAACGCCTGCCCGGGGTAGAAGTGGTGGAGATTGATTTTAGCCGACCTGCCACCCTTACCGCTGCTTTTACCGGCATTGACACTTCTTTCTTGATTACGCCTTTTGACGAGCATCAGGTAGAGATGGCCAAACAGTTGATTGACGCGGCGCAGAAGGCAGGGGTGCGGCACGTGGTGCGGCTGTCGGCGAGTGGGGCAGAAGCTGAGCCGGGCATCCAACTGGGCAGATGGCACCGCGAAGCGGAACAGTATCTGGAGGCTGCGCATCTTCATTATACCCACCTGCGGCCCACGTCTTTCATGCAGAACTTTGTGAACCAGCACGCGCAGAGCATTCAGGAAGAAAATGCCTTTTACCTGCCTCTGGGCAACGGCCGTGTGACCTACATTGACGTGCGGGACATTGCCGCGGTGGCCGCCAGCATACTGTTGCATCCAGAAGGGCATGACGGCATGGCCTATACACTTACCGGTGCAGAGGCGCTGTCTGGTGATGAGGTTGCCAGCGCTTTGTCACAGGCCACGGGCAGAGCCATTTCTTATGTAGACGTACCCGAGGAGGCCGCCCGAAATGCCATGCAGCAGCACCAATTGCCGGCCTGGATGATTGACAGCCTGTTGGAGTTGAACGGCATCTGCAAAGCCAATTACGCTTCCGGCACCACAGACACTGTGCAGGAAATCACTGGCAGACCGCCCCATACCTTCGCAGATTTCGCGGAGACCTATAAAGCCTGCTTCTAAAGTAAGCTTCTCTGGCAGTCCTCCGTTTTTGGCTAGTTTTCATGAAAACTGACCAAAAACGGAGGACTTTCTGTTTCCTCTAAAATGAGGATTGCCGCCCCTCCAGAAGATGCGTTCTGTCATCTCTTCCAGTTCCTGAATTCCTCGTTTAGAGTCTCGATTTGGTAAAGCCCTGATAACCAATAAAAAAAAAGATGGAAAATGTTTTGCAACTACATGATTGCGTTTATATTTGCAAACGTATGGTAGCATATTAAGAGCAGATGGAAACCAGAAGAGACGTATTTCAAGCCATAGCGGATCCTACCCGGCGCGCCATTATTTTGTTGCTGGCCGTGGGTTCTATGACCCCCAACGCCTTAGCCGAGCATTTTAACAGCAGCCGACAGGCGGTGTCTAAACACATTCAAATCTTAACCGAGTGTGAGATTCTGACGCAGGAGCAACAAGGCCGGGAAATCCATTACCACTTGAACAGCCAGAAGATGAAGGAGATTGAGAAATGGCTGGACCAGTTCAAACAGTTGCTGGCCCAACGCTTTGACCAGCTAGATGATGTATTGCAGAAACTTAAATCCAAAAAGAAATGAACAAGGCAATTCTCTTTAATTTTAAGGTAGACAAGGCCAACAAGCTAATTCAGGTGGAACGGTCTTTCAACGCCCCCAATGACCTGGTCTGGGCCGCCTGGACCGAGTCTGACATCCTGGACCAGTGGTGGGCGCCCAAACCCTACGTGGCGGTCACCAAATCAATGGATTTTAGAGAAGGGGGGCGTTGGCATTACTACATGCAGGGGCCAGAGGGAGACAAGCATTATTGCCTGTTTGACTACCAGAGCATCACCCCCTTGTCCTATTTTTCAGGGACAGACGCTTTCTGTGATGAGAACGCCGTGCCCAACCCTTCTATGCCCAGCGTGCAATGGGAAAATCGGTTTAGCCCAGAAGGAGAAAGCACCCTGGTGCATGTGCAGATGCGTTTTGAAAAGCTAGAAGACCTGGAAACCATTATCCAGATGGGCTTCAAAGAAGGCTTCACGGCTGGACTGGAGAACCTGGATCAGTACATCGCCGCGCAGTTTTACCTGCGTAAGCAAAACAAACCAGACAACAAGGCCAGGGTGACTGCATATTTGAACTTCCCGGGCAATACAGAGGAGGCTTTCACTTTTTACAAATCAGTGTTCAGGACCGAATTTGTGAATGGTATTAAACGGTTTGGCGAAATCCCCGCCGGGCCCAACCAGCCTGTTGTGGCAGAAGAAGTGAAGAAAATGGTCTTGCATGTGGAACTGCCCTTGTTAGGAGATTTTGTGCTGATGGGCACAGACGCCCCCAAAGAAATGGGCTTTACCCTCACTCCCGGAAACAACATGCACATTAGCCTGGAGCCAGCGTCTATGGAAGAGGCCACCCGGCTTTTCACGGAGCTGTCTATAGAAGGTGAGATTGAAATGCCCTTGCAGGAAATGTTTTACGGGGCGTATTATGCGGGCTTCAGAGACAAGTACGGCATTAACTGGATGATCAACTACCAACCTAAATAACCTTTTACCTTCTCATGAAACAGAAAATCTTAACCGTCCTGTGCGTGTTGCTGGGGCTGTTGCTTCTTAACGGCGGCCTGAACAAGTTCTTCAACTACATGCCTGTGCCAGAAAACCTGCCCGCTGAACTGGTAAAAGACACCACCGCTCTGATGGAAATCTCTTGGTTGATGCCGCTCATTGGCGCCGCAGAAATCCTTGGCGGAATATTAATCATGTTTCCCAGAACGAGGGCCTTGGGTGCCTTGGTGATTTTTCCGGTGATGGTAGGCGTTCTATTGACGCACGTTTTGGTGGAGCCGGGCGGGTTGCCCATCGCCTTGGTCATCTGGGCCATCCTCCTCTGGATAATCTTTGAGAACAGAAGAAAGTACCTGCCGCTCATAGGATAGAAAATAATGCGGTATTTAGTACACTCCCTCTTTTAAGAAAGAACCCCAAGAGAAACCATGGAAAAGTAAAAAGCCCTGCTGATACACCAGCAGGGCTTTTTTTAGAAAGTATAGCTAAAAGCTACGGCTTATCTTCCTCTGTTGGAAGAAGAACCTCCTCTGGAAGAAGAGCTTCCGCCGCGGTTGCTTCCGCTAGAATAGTCGTCTCCGTCGCTACCGTAAGAGGTGCGGCCCATGTCTGAGCTGTCATAGCCAGAACCGCCTCCGCCGTAGTTAGAGTTTCCGGATTGGCCGCCGTAGTTGCCACTGCTCATAGAGCCGTAACCGCTAGAAGAACCATAGGAAGAACCTCCCTGGCCGTAGCCGCCCATGCCATAGTCACGGTTTTGGTCGCCGTAGCCACCACCGGTCATAGAGCCGCCGTGGCTACCTTGGCTAGAAGAACCGTAGCCACCGCGTGAACCCATGTCATTGCCCATGTTGCCGTAGTTACCGCCTTGTGAGCCAGAGCCGGCGCCGTAAGTAGAGCCACCGTAGTTGCCACCACCCATGGAGCCATAGCCTTGTGAGCTGCGTGATCCAAAGTCGCCGCCTTGTGAGTTGTGGCTGCTGTAACCGCCTTGGCCTGAGCCGTAGCTGCTATTGCCCATAGAGCCAGAGCCACCGCTCATAGAACCGTAGCCGCTTGAGTCGCCGTAGCCGCCGCTGCCCATGTTAGAGCCGCGTGATCCCTGCCACTCTTGGTTGGCACCCTGTGAAGAAGAACCGTAGCCGCCTCTGGAGCCCATGTCTGTGTTGCCGTAGCCACCGCGTGAGCCCATGTCTGAACCTGAACCGTAGCTAGAGCCACCGTAGTTGCTGCCGCCCATAGATGAGCCGCTGTGACCGCCCTGGCCGTAGCTAGAGCCGCCATAGCTTTGGCCTCGGTTGCTAGAACCACCGTCAAAGTCTTGATTTCCGTCATAGCCACCGCGTGATGATCCACCGCGTGAGCCGTACTCTTCGCCGTAAGATCCTCCTCTAGAACCCATGGCTCCGTAAGAACCTGAGTTTTGGTTGCTATAGCCTTGGCTGTAACCTCCCTGGCCTCTGTTGCCTTGGTTGCTGTTGCCATGCATGCCATAACCGCTCTCGTTGCCGTAGCCCATTTGGTTGCCATAGTAGCCAGAGCCACCATAGTTGGAGTAGCCGCCGCGGTCAGACTCAGAACGAGAAGAGTTGCCGGAGTAGCCTCCTTGTGAACTCATGCCGTATGGGTTGCTGCCCATGGAACCGTAGCCCCCTTGGTGAGAGCCCCCGTAGTTGCCGCCCATGGAGCCAGATCCGCCACTATAGCCGCCTTGGCCATAGTTGCTTCCGCCCATGTTGCCGCTGCCCATAGAAGAGCCGTAGCCTCCCTGGCCGTAGTTAGAGCCACCCTGCTGTCCCCAGCTTTCACCGTGCTGTTGGCCAGAACCGCCGTAGTTACCGCCCATAGAGCCTTGACCATAGCCGCCTTGGCCGTAGTCACCGCCTTGTGAATTGTAACCACCTTGTCCGTACTGACCGCCGCCCATGTTGCCACCGCCCATGGAGCCGGCGTTGCGCATGGAGTCAGAGTTTCCGTTCATCATAGAGTCATTGTCCTGTCCCATACCCGAAGAGTTGGAGGCAGAAGAACCGCTCTTAGAAGAAGCAGATTTGCCAGAAGATTTAGAGGTGGAAGAACCAGACTTAGAGCTGCTGGCCTTGGGAGTAGAAGATTTGCTGCTGCTGCTTTTCTTGTCTGAGGTACCCGCAGAAAGGGTAGAAGAAGAAGCGCCTTTTGATGAGGTAGAAGATCCCTTTTTAGAAGAGCTGGAACCGGAGCCCATGCTGCTGCTAGAAGAGATGCCGGCACCGGTGGTGCTGCCACTCATGCCACCGCCAGAGGTGCCGCTGCCCATGCTGCCGCTTGCTCCAGAGATGCCAGAAGATCCAGACGTACCAGAAGAAGATGAACCAGAACCCATGCTGCTGCCGGTAGAACCGCTAGCGCCTGTATTGCCCATAGAACCACCAGTGGTTGATCCTAGATTGCTGCTGCTGTTTTGATCTTTTTGATTGTCTTTCATAGTTAATTCTCCTTGTTAAAGTTTTTTGAATGGTTAGGTTTGGTGTTTACCTGCCGGGGCAATACAGATGAACCAAAACACCCATGGTAGCCCGCACACAGCAAGTGCTAAATCTATACGAGCGCAAATAGGCATTGTTCACAACCTAATGTGAATTTTTAATCAAGCAAGAATGAATAGAATGTTAAAGGTGCGCGCAAAAACAGTTGTACACAGTCAGTTGCAATGGTGTGCTTTATGACCGCTGAATCAAAGAATTGTAATATTTGAATATGTCTATTTAGAGCCGCCCGAAGAAGGGGAAGAGTCAATAATGTCATTGACCGGCGAGGTGGCCGGTATGGTGTCTTTCACGCCCTCAATCAACTCTATGGCCTCTTCATGGTCTTCCTGGTCCGCCACAGGCACATCATGCTCATCTGCTTCCAGGGGTTCATAGTTTAACCTGATGAAAATAGGGAAGTGGTCTGATCCAAACTTGGGCAGGCGTTGCAACCTGATTAACCTAAACGCCGGGTCATAGAAAATATGGTCCAGGGAGTACCTGAAAAAAGGAATCAAGGCATTGTAGGTGTTATAGAAACCACGGCCTATGCGCGGGTCCAACAAACCACTGATTTTTCTAAAGAGATTGGTAGAATAAGACCACGCTACATCATTCAAATCACCGGCTACAATGCTGGCCCATGGCGAGTCTTTTGCCATCTTGGCCACGGTCAACAATTCGGCCTCGCGGGTGTCTGTGTCCTTGTCAAAATGCGGGGGCTGCGGGTGCACCGTGAACAGGTCAAACTTCTTGCCGGTAGGCAGTTCCACTAAGGCATAAAAAGAAGGAATGCCTTCCTCTACCAGAAACCTGATGTCTACGTGACTCAACGGAAACTTGCTGAAGAACATCATGCCGTACGTGTTCTCCAAAGGCTTCTTGATGGCATACGGGTAGCGGGCGTCTAGCTCACTGAGCGCATCTGCCCACCGCTGGTTGGGTTCATTGATGAGCAGCATGTCTGGGTCTGTCTGCTTCACCAGTTTCAGGAAGCGTTCATAGCGTTTGTTGGACATGCGCACATTGGAAATCATAAACCCGAACGAGTTCTTGGGTGCCTTTATCTTAGACCGCAAGGCCTGCACCGGCACAAACGGCGTGTACCGGTACACGTGGATGATCTCATTCACAATGCCCAGCACCAGCAGCCCCGCAAACAGCTTGGCTGCTGTAGTCTCATACCCATAAAAATACCCGTACGCGCCCAGGATGAACGTGCTGAATAAGGCAATCTGTACACGTGGAAAGTCCAGTACCCTGATCCACCAGTAGGTGCTTTTAACCAGGGTGAGCAAGGAGGCTAGAATAAAGAAACCTCCGAAGAGTTCAAGGACGAATTTCATACGCAGGGCATTGATAGAGTCGGTACAAATACTCAGAAAAGCACAGGAAAGTTGCCCCCTGGAAAACACCAGAAAAGCCAACCCACCGCGAGGGGCGTTTTTAGCCTGTTTTCCGGAAAAATGACCAAAAACGAGGCTCGCGTTTACCTGTTAAAATTTATACGGCGCTAATGGGAGAGGGATAGAATTAAAAAGAAACCACCAGCGCTGAAAGCCAGGAAAGAAACAAAGTCCCATGAAAAAACCTCCGTTTTTGGCCTGAAATCTGGAAATCAGGCCAAAAACGGAGGTTGTAGAAATTTGTCAGTTTATTTACTGTGCGGCTTTCTCTACGCGCACGCCAATGGCCATGATGGAAGGCAACGGGTCCTGGCGCATGTACTGGCTTACCTTGAGCTTGTATTGGCCGGGCTTGGCAAACTTCACGCTCTTCAAGGCCCTGAACTGGTGGTCAAAGATATCACCGGCGCCGTTGCCTCTGGGTTCACCGGTTTTAGGGTCCATGAGGTACATTTCATGCAGCGCCGAACTGATCTGCTTGCCGTCTGGACCAACTAAATAATGCCGCAAGTACAGGTTATAGAACTGGTAGCCTATGGTATTGCGCACGTTAAAGAAGACATTGTACTGCTGCGTAGTGTCTGTGATCTCAAAGGTGAACGTGGGCGTGAGCTTGACCGGCCAATGGTTGTTGGGCAGGTCCTGGTTTTCTTCATACACCCGGTTGGCGTCACAGCTGCCCAGCGTCCAGCTTAGGCACAACAGCACCACTACGGTCAATAAACGGTTCAGGGTCATGAGGCGTCTGCGTTAGAAGGTCCAGATGGCGTGTCACCGCCTCCGTTGGGTTTGCGGTTACGGTTGTTTCTGTTGCGGTTGCGTCTTGGGCGGTTCTGGCCTTCTGGTCTGGGGCCGCGATCTTCTGGCGTACCCGTTGCCGCTGCTACCGGAGTTCCTTCTGCCGGAGTGCTACCCCCAGCGCCCGCCTGGGGCTGCGGACGAGGTTCGCGTTCGCCTTGGTTGAGACGTGGGCCACGCTCCTGTCTAGGCGGTCTGCCGCCTTCTGGCCGCGGTGGCCGGTTGCCGCCTTCGCGTTCAGGTCTGGGAGCCCGTTCTTCTCTTGGCGCACGGTCTTCTTGCGGGCCAGCCACTCGGTTTTGGTCGCGCTCTGGGCGGTTTCTGCCCTCAGGACGGTTGCCGGTTCTTTCTGGTCTGGCTGGTCTTCCTTCGCCTGAATTTCTTTCTGGTCTTCCCTGTCTTTCTGGGCGGCTGGTGGCTGTTCCGGCTTGCCCCGACGGGCGGTCACGGCGCACTTCTGGAGTTGGAGCGGCGTTGGCCAAAACCTCACCCGCCGTGGCTTCTGTGCCAGAGCCGCCTTTCTTTTTCTTTTTGCGTTTCTTTTTGCTTTTGCTGTATTGGTCGTCCAGGCGGTCCAAGTTGCCTTCCAGGGCTTCTACAAAGTCCACTACTTCTGGCTGCTGCTGCTTCACCTCTTCGGCCAGGTTCTCGGGCATCTCGCCGGCGGCGTTCATCTTCAAGACTTCATGCACGCGGTCTACGGTCACCGGGAACCAGTTGCTGTCGCCGCGGTACCCAAACCACATGATGCGTCTGAAGATGTCTGTCTTTTGCAAGAAAGCGTCTCCGGCCTTGGTCTGCAACGGGCGGTTCACGTTAGGAATGTCTTTGAGGGCATCCATGTACGTTTCCAGCTCATAGTTAAGGCAGCATTTGAGGCGTCCGCACTGACCAGAAAGTTTGCTGGGGTTCAAAGACAGGTTCTGGTAGCGCGCCGCCGTGGTGGAAACGCTCCTGAAATCGGTGAGCCAGGTAGAGCAGCACAGTTCGCGGCCGCAGGAGCCAATGCCACCTAAACGGCCAGCCTCATGGCGCAGGCTAATCTGGCGCATCTCAATCCTGATCTTGAACTCCTCGGCTAACTTTTTGATAAGTTCCCTGAAGTCCACGCGGTCATCCGCTGAGTAGAAGAAGGTGGCTTTGGTTTTGTCTGCCTGGTACTCTACGTCAGAGAGTTTCATTTTGAGCTTAAGCTCCTGGATGATGGCTCTGGCGCGGTACATGGTGGTAGATTCCTGCTCCCGGGCATGGTTGAACTTCTCCATGTCCTTCTCGGTGGCTACGCGGTAGATACTGCGGATCTCGTCGTTGTTCTGAACCTTCTTTTTGTTCATCTGCAGGCGCACCAATTCGCCTTTCAAAGACACGTGGCCAATGTGGTGGCCGTTGGGTACGTCTACTACCACGGCATCGCCGGTGATGAGGGGCAGGTGGTTTACGTTTCGGAAGAACTCTTTCCGTCCGCCTTTGAATCTTATTTCAACTATGTCAAACTCTTTAAACGACACGGGTATTTCCATGTCTGAGAGCCAGTCAAATACATTTAATCGGTTGCAGCCTCCCGTGCTACACCCGCCGTTGCTTTTGCAGCCCGCAACTACCTCTGTGCCATCTGCACTGGTCGTCTTGGTGCCGCAGCCGCCACTAGAACATGAACTACATCCCACAGGTAAATTCCTTTATATAGATAATTCTTGTTTTCAAACTATTGGTCTCCCTTGCACTTCGGCAACGCACGCCTTCCCAAACTAATCAGTGATTTTTTGCCTGACGGTGAAATGATGACAGCCCCAGGCAGTGGGGAAGGTAAGACAATCCGGTCCTTATACGGCCATTCCGGAGACCCTAATTAACAAATATAATAACTTAATCCGAATAGGCAGGCACTCTTTTGCTACTTATCCACAGGCCGTTTTTGGCTTGTTTTCTGGAAAATAGCCCAAAAACCAACTCTGAAGGACAGGGGTATCCGCTTGATTATCAGGATGACAGCCGCTCTTTGATTTGGATAATTACGTTTCTTTTATTTATTTTATATTATGAATATGTTAAGGTCTGTTTGGATTATCCCAGAAGATGAAAACAAACTGCCTTTACTACCAAAAAGGAATCTCTTTCTAAGTAGCGTCTGCTTATCCCGCTTGGGACTTTTCTCTTTTTCGCGTTCACTTTTCGCTTACCTGCCGTAGGTTGGTGCCCCAGTTTTTCTCCTGACGGCGGCATGTGAGGTTTTCGCAGGTACCCTACCTGCTTCCATTAATAGTAACCAAACCTGAATTCTATGAAGATAAAATTTACTCTAACCCTTCTTTTCTGTTGGCAGGTGCTGTATTGCGCGGCGCAGATAGGTTCTTTCACGGCAAAGAAGTCTTTGGGAAATGACATGATTGCCCGAGAGGCTGCCAGCATGGTTTCTCTCAACAACAAGCTCTACATTTTAGGAGGGTATAACACCTCTGGAGGTCCCAAGGATTTAACCGAATACAACCCGGCCACGGGCGAATTGAAAAAGCTGAAAAACCTGGGTACAGGTCCCTCCAATCCGCTTAGGGAGAAAACAATGTTCCTGGTAAAGGGCAAACTCTATAATTTTAGCGGCTATGGAACGGGAGTTTCTATTTATGACCCGGGCCAGGATATTTGGTCTGTAGCTCACGCTCAGTTAGTCCCTGGCCTTATTCCAGATGCGGGCTTTGTCATCAATGATACCATTTTCATAACCTCGCAATCCAGCAACAACTTTTATTCTTATAACATTGTCTCTAATACTTTTACCAAGAGAGCCGCTTTGCCCGGACCAACCAGTAGGAGAGGGGCTGTTGCGTTTGAGATTAACGGCAAGGGATACTGGGGTACGGGCACCAACGGAGGTACAGACTCTTGTCCGCAGGCCGGGTGTTTCTTTAATGATTTCTATGAGTATGACGCGGTAGCCAATTTATGGACCGCCAAAGCTCCTTTGCCAACTGGTTTCAAATATGGGTCAGGAGCCAGCGTAAATGGCAAGGGCTATGCTGGGCTGGGCGAAGGCTATTATGATAACTACATGCCCAGAAACATGCAGTATTGGTATGAGTACAATCCCACTACCAATGCCTGGACCAAAAAGCAGAACCTGATGAACGTAAGCGATGCCACTCTTGCTTCGCCATACCATATCAAACAAGCTGCAGTTGCCTCTTTAGGGGGTGACCTTTATTTGTTTGGCGGAAACAGAAGTGCCCTCTCAACCGTGTATACAGACGACCTTTACAAATACAACCCTGCCTCTAACACCTGGACAGTGGTGGACTCAGACCTGGGGAAAAACAGAACGTCTGCAGTTGGTTTCTACAGTAATGGGAAAATCTATGCCGGCGGCGGCAATGACAGCGAGCCTCTTCGAGACTTCTGGCAATATGATTTGTCCACAGACACTTGGTCACCAAAGAGCGGCTTTTCAAGCACGTACAGTGAGCGAGCGGCAGTAGAAATAAATGGGAAAGGTTACACGGTAGGAGGTTATGATGCTACAATGCCAGCCGGCTCTACCTACAATAACTATACAGACTCTTTGCTGGAATACAATATTGCTGCTAACCAATGGACCGTAAAATCCCCTTATCCAGGAGGTAAGAGAAGAAGTATGGTAGCAGTGGCCTATAATGGTAAATTGTATGCGGGAGCAGGTGTCAACGCTAACGGCCATGGAAACAATAAAGATTTTTACGAGTTCAACCCGGCCTCCAATGCCTGGAAAAAGTTGGCAGACTTCCCAACGGACTTTAATTTAGCCAATGAAATCAAAAGTTTTGTAGTAGGTGACACCGCCTATTTGTTTAATGAGATTTACAGCAATTGGATGGTCTACAAATATGCTTTTGCCACCAATACCTGGACCCAGAAAGACATACCGGACGGCATGTCCATTCACCAAGCTTTTACCTTTAAGGGTAAAGGGTATGCGGTTTATTATACTGCGTTCACATATGGCATCTACGGGAATTTAGCTGAGTTTAGCCCTGCTACCAACACCTTCAAAGACATACTTACCTTCCCCTTTGAAACGGTAGGTCAATTGGTAGTACCCACTGACAACAGCATTTACTTTGGCTTTGGGCAATACAACTTCACGCAGACAGGAGCGTCTAGGAGCAACGTATGGATGGAGCTCAAGTTTGATGCTGATGTCTCTAAGCAAACAGGTACCTACACATCTAAGTCGCAGAACACAGACAACACCTGCGGTCCCTTTTTAGGAGCTAATGTCTTCCAGAGCTTATATGACCAAGAAGGTAAACTATTTGCCAGCCTCAATACAGGGAATAGCAGCTCTACCAGAAGTCTTTGTATGGAAGTAAACTCATTGGATCCATTACAGCCTTACAGAACCGCTGTAGGAAAATTTGGCCAACTCTACAATGAGAAGGTCATGTTCTTTAACCGAAGCCTTTTGATAGATGGCGGAGTGCAAGGAGGTGGGGGAAGAATCTTCACCACGGCGGCAGAACTCACCAGATTTGTCCAAGCCTTTAACACAGCGCACGGCACCAATAAGACTCTCAATGACATAAGAATCATCAGTTATTTTGAACACCTAAAGAATGATCATGATCCTTTGAACAACATCAACTCCTCTGAATACTATGACGTGTTAACCCCAACCGTTCACACGTATGGTGCAGACAGGTACTTAGAGTTTTTCAACACCGCCAATGAGTCGGCCAGAGGCGAAATCTACATCACCCTTTCCATAGACGCCACGCCGCCGGCGCCTACAGTGACTTCACAGGTCATCCTATGCCAGAACCATACGGCCACTGCCTTAACGGCTACTGGCACCAGCCTGAAATGGTATACCAGCGCCACCAGTGGTACCGGTTCAAGCACCGCCCCTGTGCCTAATACCAATACAGTGGGTACTACTTCTTACTGGGTAACGCAAACCAAAGACAATACAGAAAGTGCCCGGGCCAAGATTGACGTGACAGTGAATCCGCTTCCGGGCGCGTTGACAGGCTCCAATACCTGGCCTTCTACTATGCCACACAACGTAGCCACTACCTTTGCCGTGAATGCGCAGGTAGGCGCCACCAGCTATACCTGGACCGTGCCTACTGGTTTTGTGATCAATGCAGGGCAGGGCACTACGTCCATACAAGTGACGGGCTCATCACCGGGTGCGTCAGGTGAAATCTCTGTAAGGGCAGGGAATGCGTGTGGTCAGGGTCCGGCGCTTTCTAAAATGATTACCGTGGGCAAAGCAACCCCAACGGTAACCTTTAACAATGTGACTAGAACCTATAGTCCGGGTGCTTTTACCCTGGCGGCCACCAGCAACTCTACCGGGGCCATTACCTACACTCTTGTAGAAGAACTGACCACCACCTATCCAGGCAACATCACCCTCTCCGGCACGGGCAATGCTACGGTGCAAGTGGTCAAGTCTGGTAAGGTTAAAGTAAAGGCCACCGTGGCCGAGGATGGCGCGTATGTTGCGGGTTCTAAGGAGATGGAACTGACCATTACCAAAGCCGCCGGCACCGTTACGCTGTCTAACTTGGAGCAGGCGTACAACGGCCAACCTAAACCAGTATCGGTGACTACAAATCCGGCCGGGCTACAGGCTACAGTCAAGTATGACGGCTCTGCCACCGTTCCCAGCGCCGTGGGTACCTACGCCGTGACCGCCAGCATTCTAGATGACAACTATACCGGCGAAGGCTCTGGAACCCTGGTCATCAAAAACCTGACTGCCGCCCCTGATGAGGTGATGCTCCAATCCATTAGCCTTTTCCCCAATCCTACCACCGGCAGAGCCATGCTAGACGTGAAGAACGGACTGGTGGTACAAGTGAGCATCACAGACCTTGCCGGCCGGATGGTGATGAGCCAAACCTTGGTGAAAGGCAAGATGGAAGTGAACCTGGAAGGCAAAGCGCCCGGCGTGTACCTGGTGAAAGTGCACTCAGAAAGCAGAGGTACGCTCACCTTTAAACTGTACAAGCAATAGAAACCTATCCTTGACCACCTGCCAAAAGAGCCGCCCTTGAGAACTTTCAAGGGCGGCTCTTTCATATTCTGGCAGGTTAATAAAAGTTCACCTGATGCCTAAGAAGATATAGGGTTTGCTTCGTTTTTAGCCTGTTTTGGGGGAAATAGGCCAAAAACGGGAGGAGTTCTGCTATTTCAGCTTACCCTTCTTAAAAACCAGCGATAGAATCCTGGGAATTGTAGTCTTGTCTTCTTCATCAAAAAACTCTTGCAGGGAGTCTACTACCAGCCCGTGCTGTTTGGCTGCGTTGGTGAAGTCTGACAAATGGTGGGTGAAACAGGTTAGTTCCGTCGTGCCTTCTTCAGAATCAAATCTGGCCTTGGTGCCTTTGTATTGTTTGAAAGGGTGCAGCTCTCCCACGTAAATGCGTCCGTTGGGCGCCAGTGCTTGGTTGGCTTTCTCAAAAATGGGAGACAACTGCTCAATATGCTCCAAGACTAGGCTAAAGGTAATCAGGTCATAGGCGTAGGTGGCAAAAGACCAGGGATGGGTAATGTCTGCCTGATGGAACTGGACGTGGTCTGCGGGCACCTTGGCTTTCGCTTTGGCCAGCATCTGTTCTGAGAAATCTACCGCCGTGACCTGTTGCGCACGTGTGGCTAACCATGTGGTGTTCTTGCCCGTGCCACAGCCAATTTCTAAACATCTTTTAAATTGGATTGGCTGTGTTATTTCCTGCAATGCCAACGCCTCTAAGTCTCTGGTTCTGTTTTTATTGGTGTCGTATTGGGCAGACCAGAGATTATAGGCTTGTTGAATGTCCATGGGAGATTATGGGAGCGGCTAATAAAATCTTGGTTTGGGACTAGCGTTAAGGTGTTTATGAAATTGTGGTCTTTGTAAAACGTCGGTTTCAATTAACCACAAAAGCAAAATAAGGTTTAAGCTGAAAGCTTAACGTAGAGCTACAAGGTTATAAACATTGTTAGTTGCCGCCGTTACTTAGGCAATTGATGAATAGTAATTATATACACTGTCCGAAAGTCAGTAGATTGTTATCTGGGTCCAGCAACGCAAATTCTTTTTGTCCCCATGGTTTTGTCTCTAATGCTCCATTCGGGTGAATGCTTATTTTATTGTCCAACAATGATTGATACAAATTGTCAATGTTGTCGGTTCTGATATAGACACCTGCATAGTTTTCTTTTGAATCAATTTCTTTAAACTCAAAAAAGTGGATTTCTATGCTGTCTTTTTGAACCATCAAATAGCCGTCATAGTCAGAAGTTCCTACATTCTGAAATCCTAACTTGTTTACATAGAAATCTTTTGTTGCGGTCTTATCCCGCATTGGCAATTTTGGGTTTACGTTTGTCAGCATATCTTCTTTTTTCTTACTAATTAAGGATTTTGCGCATCTATTCTGTGTCTAATTGTTACTCTTACCAAGGGTGGTGGTGTTACACATGGTTCCAACCAACGGCTGGGCTAAACGGCGGCGGAGGCCGTCGGCCGAGGGTGGCGTTTAGCTGTTGTTAGCTATAGAATTTTTATAAAAGGCCGTTAGCTATTGCATATTCCCTATCTTCTTTTACAAAGTCTGGCTCTTTATAATATTCATTGTTTCTTTTTAAAACATCAAGTTCATAGACAATTGGCTCGTCAATGTACTTATCTATGTCCTTTAGATTAATTTTAATAGTATCGTTTACCCTATTTCTGAAATCTGGGCAAAAGATAAGGAGTTCATCTTTATAAACTTCTATATCGGCTATGTAGGGAGATGAGTAGGATTCGAAAATCAGATCTTTGTTATTTTCCCCATCTTCAGAATATTTGATAAGCCATCTGCATGAGGTAGTTGCGCCCCCGTCTAATACTTCCCAAGAAATACGGTTATTGTTCCAGGTAATTTCTTTTAGTATCTCAGGTTCACTGCATGATATTAACAATATCAAAATCCATAAATACCATAATTTCATAAATTATTTTACAGCTAACTAGTGGCTAAACGAAGTTATTCGGTTTATATGCACTATGTGCGGAGTCAGACATACGGTTTATTGTCGTTTTTGACAGACAATCGTACCTAGACTACGAATATACTATGTAGAAATTCCTTAATGGAATGATTCCTTTTTTGGCTTCTTTTCCACAAAACAGCCCAAAAACGGCTACTTGCCCAGCCACTCCTTGAAGGCGTGGGCGCGCTCACTGCTAATGATGATTTCCTTATCAGTAGTAGGGCGAACGTAGACTTTTAAGCGGCCTTTCATGTAAGGGTGTATCTCGTCTATGGCATGAATGTGCGAGATGAACTGCCGGTTGAGGCGGTTGAAGTATTCTGGGTTGAGGATTTCCTGGAGCGTGTCTAGCGTGAAGTCTGTGATGAAGCGCTGGCCGGTGTTGGTGACCAGAAACACGATCTTGTCCTCGGCATAGAAATAGGCAATCTCTTCAATGGACACAGACCGTATTTTCTGGCCGCTCTTTACCAGAAAACGGTTCTTATAGACCGGGGCCGCCTGAGTGTTACCGCGGTGCAGCATGGCCATGACGGTTTCCATATCCAGCAACGGGGCGGCGGGTTGCTCCAACTGTCGGCGCAGAGATTTGAACTTGTCCATGGCCGCCGCCAGGTCCTCATTGCTGATGGGTTTGAGCAAGTAGTCAATGCTGTTCACCTTAAACGCCTTCACGGCGTACTCATCATAAGCCGTAGTGAAGATGATGGGGCATTTCACCTCTACCTTCTGGAAGATCTCAAAACTGTTGCCATCTGAAAGGTGAATGTCCAGAAAGGCCAGGTCTGGGGCCGGGTTGGTCTCAAACCACTTCACCGCGTTCCGGATGGAGTCTATGGTGCCCACAATCTTGATGGCGGGGTCATAGCGAAACAGTTGGGCTTCCAGTTTTTCTACGGCCAGGTACTCGTCTTCAATGAGGAGAATGTTCATGCGGAGCGGTTTACACGTTTCTTCTGCGCTGCCAACAGGTTATTAAAAGTCCTGTCTTGGCAATTTTCTCTAGTCATAGGTCGGCTAGGCGGTTTAAAAAACGCTTGGCCAGAACCTTATGCTTTTTGCTATCGCTTGCCAATCAAAATTGGAGGCAGGCGCTTAGGCAGCGTTGGTTAGAAGCGGTAATTTGGCAATAAAATTGGCATCTGTCACCTCTACATTCACTTTTTTATCTGTAATGAACTTGTAACGGTTGATGATGTTTTTCAAGCCCACGCCGGTAGACTCTTCGCGGCTCTCGCGCAACTGCAGGTTGTTCTTGATGATGATGTAGTCGCCTTCTACAAACACGTCTATGAACAGGGGCTCGTCCCGGCTGACGATGTTGTGTTTGATGGCGTTTTCCATGAGCAGTTGCATGGTCAAGGGCGCCACCATGTGGTTGAGCAGCTCATCGGGGACTTGTATGTTCACCCGCAGATTCTCCCTGAAGCGTATCTTGAGCAGGAACAGGTAGGAGTAGATGAAGTCAAGTTCCACGTGCAGCTGTACCAGTTCCTTGTCTTTGTTCTCCAACACATAGCGGTACACCTTTGACAGCTGCTCCACAAACTTGGCCGCCAGGTCCTGGTCTTTGTAAATTAGCGATGAAAGGGCATTTAAGCTGTTGAATAAGAAATGCGGGTTCACCTGCTGCTTTAAAGACTCAAACTGTACCTTAATGGTCTCTTTCTTGAGTTTTTCTGACTGCACCAGGTAGCGGTGCCACTGGTTGTAGAAGTAAATGCCTGACCGGATGAAGTGCACAAACAGCAGGATGATGGACCCGAATACAAACGCGGCCTTGATGTCACGGGAGGCCTCAGCGTCTGTGAAACTGTAAGACACCTGGCCCAGGATCAGGCGCGGCACAATCTCAAACAGCACCATTACCAGCAAGATGTAGGCCTGCACGGCAATCCACTCATAGACAAAGCGTCGCAGGCCATACTCGCGCCAGTCATACTTTTTGCTCAGGCGCTTGGCAATGCGACGGGTGCCTTCCAGAATCACGTTCACCATCACAGAGGTGTACATGAGCCGGAAGACGTCTGTGGGTTCAAAATCCTTCAGGCCGGTTCTATGGATGAAAAAGAACGTCCAGAACAAGACGAAGGCAATGCCGGTGTTGGCGGCGTAACGAAGCATCCGTTTGTGCTTCAGGTAAAAGGGTTTCTTCATATGGGGCAGCTGATGCGTCAGCCGGTCATGCGCTAATTCAGGAAGAAGGTACGTCATATTCGTTTTTGGCCTGTTTTCTGGAAAAGAAGCCAAAAACAGGGATGGGGCGGAGGTTAAAACCTACCAAACTTGGCGGTGAGCGTGAGGGCGGGGGCGCTTAAATCCTGATCGGTGGACTTGGGGAGTTGCACCCCGTACGTGAACCGATAGCTGAACGCCAGGCCCAACCGCATGAACCTGGCTAGGTTGAGTTCGGCCTGCAAGCCGGGTTCTATGACCAGGAACGTGTCTGTGTGGTAAATTTCATAGCTGTAGTTGCCGGTGTTCTGGTTGTCTGAGAAGTTGTCTGTGTAGGCCGCGCCGCCTATGCCCATGATCAGGGGAAAGGTTACGTGCAGCAATTGGTTGGGCTTGGGAATGTACTCCAGCAAAGCCCCGCCGTAGCCTACCTGCAGAAACGCGTTGTTGGTCTCGGGAATCTCGCCAATGTTGTTTTGGGTGGTGAGGGCGTATCCGGCCACGCCCAAGGCTACTTTGTGGTTAAGCAGCCAGGCCCCTCTGCCGCCCGCCAGAAATCCAGAGGTACCCTGAAACCTGGACAGCTGCAAAGACGGCGCCAGGTAAAAGCCGTGGTTCACCTCGCCCTCAAACACCACCTGCGGACTTTGCGGAAGCTGACCCGTATCCTGCGCCCAGGCGCCTAGCAGACACATAAAAAACAACAAAAACGCAAAAACCGTTTTTACCATAAGCGGGCAGCGGCAGGATGTCTCTAAAAAATGAACGAAGTTCTTTGCCTGCAAGTAAACGTTTTAGCTGTTGCTACACAAGCATTTCCTGACCAGAGCGGTAGAAGCCTCGCTGAAGTGGTTAACTTGCTCCTTGAAACCGATGTACCCTTTTACACTTTCTCTCTATGAACACTGCCTGGATATACCTGATATTGGCTGGTCTTTGTGAAATCGGCTGGGCCTTCGGCCTGAAATACAGCGAAGGTTTTTCCAAGCTGTGGCCCAGCGTCATTACCGTGGTGGTCATGATTCTAAGTTTCGTACTGCTGGCCCAAGCCATGAAAACGCTTCCCCTTGGTACGGCCTACGCCTCCTGGACGGGCATTGGCGCCGTGGGTACCGCCATCCTGGGCATTGTCCTACTTGGCGAACCCAGAGACGCCGTCCGGTTGATTTGCATCGGGTTGATTATTGCCGGGGTGCTGGGGTTGAAGTTTTTAGCGAAGGAGTAGGGAAGAGGGCTCTGTCCTTGCCTTGGCGTTTTTGGCGTGTTTTTCAGGAAAAGAGGCTAAAAACGGTTAGCGCCAGTGATAGGCGGTTAGGCCTTTGGCAGTAAGCAGGTACAAGAACCGGTTACCTACCAGAGCCTGAGTGTAAGGAGTAGGAGACTCTGGAAGAGTGACGGTGCGCTCTTTAAGGGTGTAGAGGTGTTGGAAGTGAAGTTGACCATCAGCCAAGTAGTACAATTCATCGCCTATAAAACCCACGTAGCCAAGATTGGGAAGCGGCAGGCGCTGTTGGTAGTTGCCTAGGTTGTCAAAGACGTAAATACCTGAAAGGCGGTCTACCATGTACAATCTGCCTTGGTACTCGCGCAGGAACCGGATGTCATGCTGCCGGCGGTCCAGCGTAAGCTCCAAGGCTGTTTCATGGGTAATGCGGGTAAGGCGCGTGTCAATCTTGAGCAGCCGGAAGGTGCTTTCATCAAAGAGCCACAAGCGGTCATCAGAAGCCAGAGTGGCGGCTCTGATGGTGCCGTCGGTGTAATCGCGGAGGTCTGCCAGGCCCAAAGGCGTCAGAAAGCGATCCAAGAGTTGAATGCGCTGTCGGTCATCATAAAAGGCCATGATCTTGGCCATGCTCCAGGCTTCCACGCTGGCTAAGCGGCCTTGCACCGTAGGCGAGAACCTGTTGAGGACTTTGCCCAGGGTGTCTAGCTGCAGAATGTTCTGCTTGGCATCTGCCAGATACACGCGGTCAAAACGGTCAATGGAAAGCAGGGCATGGTCCGGTGCCGGCAAAGTAAACGCTACCGGCAGTGGGGGGGGAGTCTGGGCCTCTGCACTAACCGCCAGAAGCAGCCATGCCAGGGCAACAACCAAGAAGTTAGGCGTCAGCTTTCTCAAAATACAGCAGGTTGAGTTCCTCTCCATCATAAACGGCGTATGAGCAAAAATTGACCCACTCTCCCAGGTTCAGGTAACGGCTGCGCTCGCCAATAGGTAAGTCTAAGGGCAGATGCCGGTGCCCGAACACGTAAAAATCATGGTGCTGGCGTTGTTCTACCCGGTTGCAGTAATGTACCAGCCACTCGTCATCGCCTAGAAACACCTCATCTGTACCTGTATTCTGCAACCTGCTTTTCCTGGACCAGAAATTTGCCAGGCCAATGCCCATGTTGGGGTGAAGGCGGGCAAACAGCCATTGGCTCACGCGGTTGGCGAAGATGCGTTTGAGTACTTTGTACGTGTAATCTTTGGGGCCAAGCCCATCGCCGTGGCCAATGAAAAAGGTATGCTTGCCAACCTGGGTAGAAATAGGTTTCCGGATGATGGGAATGTTGAGCTCCTTGGGGAAGTAGTCAAACATCCACATGTCATGGTTGCCCGTGAACAGATAAATGGGAATGCCGCTGTCGGCTATCTCGGCTAGTTTGCCTTGTAGCCTAATGAACCCTCTGGGAATGGCATGGCGGTATTCAAACCAGAAGTCAAAGATGTCTCCCAGGAGGTAGATGGCGTGGGCGTCTTCTTTCACTTGATCAAGCCAGCGCACAATCTTCTTTTCGCGGGCCAGGCTTTTGTCTGGGGTTGGTACTCCCAAATGAAAGTCAGACGCGAAATAAATCTTTTTCCCCGCCGGGAGCTGCTCAATCGGTGTGATCATCAATGAGGAAGAGGATTAATTCTTTAGGGCCGTGAGCGCCCATCACCAAGGTTTTTTCAATGTCGGCGGTGCGGCTGGGGCCGCTCACCAGAGAGATCATGGAAGGAATGCGCTTGCCGTACTTTTCGTCCATGAGGCGCAAACCGTCTTTGATCTCAGGTACCAGCTGTGAGAGTTTAGCTACCACTAAATGCATGGCCGGGTACACTGAAAGGCGGCGTCCGCTGCCCGTGGCCGAGGAAACCAATACGCTTCCCGTGCGGGCAATCAGGGCCTCGCAGGTAGTCAAAGCCGCCTCTGCTTTGCCAATGAAATCTTCCTCTGCACCGTTGAAATTGATACCGCCGGCGTGCAGTATTTTCTTAAGCGCCGACTCCCAGACATACAGATTGTCCAGGCTGCGTTCCCGCTTGAACTCAAAGAGCTGGTCAAAGAAGTCTTCCTCGCTCTCGCAGTAGATGAAGGTACCCGCATTTCTTATGAAGGTTTCTGCAAACTGCACAGACAGTTCCTCCAGCAAGGGGCCGTGCACAGACGTGGTAAAGTCTGGGGTAGGAGGCAGAAAAGGCGCTGACATAGCCAGCGCCTCTCTTACTTTGCGGAGCACAATCTCTTTGGATTTCGCTTCGTACATGAGAAAATTCTAAATGTTGGCCGGTAGTCCGGCAAGATACTAAGAATTAAACGTAGTACCCTCTCCCAAATTGGAGCTTGGTCTGCCGTCTGGCTCAGCGGCCGTAGGCGTGTCTTCCTGATTCTCCTGTGCCCCGGTGGGAGTCACAGTATGGGTTTCAGTGGCCACTTCGCTCTGGGTTTTGCTACGGTCTGTTCCGGCAGTGTGGGCCTGGTACGTTGTCAAGCCTTCAAACGGACGCTTGCCCACCAAACGCTCCAGGTCGTTCTGGAAGATGATTTCCTTCTCCAGCAATTCCTGGGCTACAATTTCCAGTTCATGGCGCTTCTCCGTCAACAATTGAATGGTACGGTTATACGCATCACTTACCAACAGGCGCACTTCAGAGTCAATGGTCTCTGCGGTGGCTTCTGAGTACGGTTTGGTGAACGCGTTGTCTGGCTGCTTAGAGTCATAGAAAGACAAGTTGCCGATGCGGTCGTTCATGCCATACATGGTGACAATGCTGTAGGCCATTTTGGTAATACGCTCCAAGTCACTCAAGGCACCGGTAGAGATTTTTCCGAACACGATCTGCTCAGCGGCACGTCCACCTAAGGCCATGCACATCTCATCTATCAACTGCTCTGTGTTGTACAGGAACTGCTCTTTTGGCAGGTACTGCGCATAGCCTAGAGCGGCAACGCCCCGTGGCACAATACTCACTTTCACCAATGGGTCACAGTGCTCCAAGAACCAACCCGCAATGGCGTGACCTGCTTCATGGTAGGCTACAATTTTCTTCTCTTCTGGGGAGATGATCTTGTTTTTCTTCTCCAAGCCCCCAATCACGCGGTCAATGGCGTCATTGAAATCTTGCATCTCAATGGCTTTTTTATTGCGGCGGGCGGCAATCAGAGCGGCTTCATTACACACGTTGGCAATCTCAGCACCGGCAAAACCAGGCGTCTGGGCGGCTAGTTTCTTGGCATCCACGTCTTCGGCTAAGGTCAAGGGACCCAAATGCACGTTGAAGATTTGCGTACGACCGTTTACGTCTGGCTTGTCAATGCTGATCTGGCGGTCAAAACGACCTGGGCGCAGCAAGGCAGAATCCAGAATGTCAGGACGGTTGGTGGCAGCCAGGATGATCACCCCAGAGTCAGTGGCGAAACCATCCATCTCTACCAAGAGGGAGTTCAAGGTATTTTCACGCTCATCATTTCCACCCGGCATTTGTCCGCGGCTACGGCTACGGCCAATGGCGTCAATCTCATCAATGAAGATGATACACGGCGCCTTGGCTTTGGCCTGCTTGAACAAGTCACGCACACGGGCTGCGCCCACGCCCACAAACATCTCTACGAAGTCTGAACCAGACAAAGAGAAGAAAGGAACGTCGGCCTCGCCGGCAACGGCTTTGGCTAATAAGGTTTTACCGGTACCCGGAGGGCCTACCAGCAAAGCACCCTTCGGGATTTTACCGCCCAAAATGGTGAACTTGGTAGGGTTCTTCAGGAACTCTACAATTTCTTCAATTTCTTCTTTGGCTTCCTCTAGACCGGCCACGTCTTTGAACGTGATTTTTACCTTGTTCTCAGCGTCAAATAGCGCGGCGCGTGACTTGCCAATGTTGAAGATCTGGCCGCCGGCTCCGCCACCCGCCATGCGGCGCATCAGGAACCAGAAGCCCACCATCAATAAGATGAAGAACGGCCAGCCCATGAGAATCTCCATTAAACCGGCACGTTTGGCCGTGTCTAACGGCAGACGCTGTTCTCTGGGAACGTTGGCTTGCAGTTTGTCAAAGTCTTCTTTGAAACTCTCAGCAGAGATGATGTCAAAGTGGTAATGAGGACCCGTGTTGGTGGCAAACGTGCCGCGGTTCTCTAACTGGCCTTTGTACTTGTCATTGTTGAGGGCCTCCTGCTTAAGGGTTACCTCTACCATGTTGTTGTTTACAACGGTCACCTTGCTCACGTCTTGGGCCAGCAGCATGTCTTCAAAGGCAGCCTGCTTAATCTCTACCGTAGAGTTAAGGTTGTTGTAATAGGTGAGACCAAAGATAAACAGCACCAGCGCGGCCAGAACCCACATTTGCATAGAGGGTTTAGGAGGCGTGTTCGGGATAATCTTGCGTCTCTTATTCTTATTGTCTGGTTTCTCAGTCATGGATTGTTTCTTCAATAAAAAGTAAACTTCCGGTAGGGGATTATGTTTACGCCACCGCCGTACTGCCGCTCTCCTCAGAGGCGACCTGCGTAATTTCCGCGTCTCCCCAGAGCTCTTCCAGGGCGTAGAAACTACGTTTTTCTTTCAGGAATACGTGGGCTACTACGTCTACGTAGTCCAATACCACCCATTCACGGTTGGTACGGCCTTCGCTCTGCCAAGGATACTCCTTGGTGAGTTTAAAAACTTCATCTTCAATGGAAGTGGCAATGGCATCCAGTTGCGTATCTGAACTGGCAGAAGCGATTATAAAATAGTCTGCAACGGCATTCTTCAAGGATTTCAGGTTTAAAACCACCACATCGGCTGCCTTTCTTTCCTGCATTCCTTTCACTACCAGCTCTGCCAATATGTCGGATTTATCCTGAATCGTGTTTTGTTTCATCTGGGAAATATAAATTTGATCTTCAATTATACGAATGTCTTTGCAAAATCTTTCGCTGAACACCCTGTTTGTAGGGCAACAACTGCTGTTTTTGCCTGAATGTGCCTCTACCAACACCGTGGCACACGAGCTTGTTAACAAAAATAACGCCACAGACGGTTCTGTCATAGTTGCTGGCGCCCAAACTACCGGACGCGGCCAACGTGGCAATACCTGGGACGTGGAACCTGACAAAAACATCACATTGTCTGTGTTTCTCAAGCCCACCTTTCTGGAAGCCAGCCGCCAGTTTGCCCTCAACATTGCCGTGTCACTGGCCGCGCTGGACCTGCTCAAGGCCAACCTGCCAGAGGGCTGCAAACTCAAATGGCCCAATGATCTTTACCATCAAGACCGAAAGGTAGGGGGTATCTTGATAGAAAACGCCATAAGTGGCAGATTCTTGCAACACAGCATTGTAGGACTGGGCATAAATATCAACCAGGTGTCCTTCCAGCATGAGCGGGCCGCCTCCTTTGCCTTGCTGACGGGCAAAGAATTCCATCTGGCAAGCATGGTGGCACAACTGCTGGAAAACATAGAGCGCCGCTACCTGGCCCTGCGCGCCGGTGGCCATGACCAGCAGAAGCAGGAATACCTGCAGCAATTGTACCGGTACCAGGAGTGGCATCCCTTTGAGGTGGAAGGCCAGCGGGTGATGGGACAGATTGCCGGTGTAGACGCCGTAGGGCGCCTGGCCGTCATTGTGGAACAGAAGTTGCAGTTCTTCCAGTTCCAGGAAATCAAATACCTTTTCTAGCGTCCGTTTTTGGCCTGTTTTCTGGAAAACAGGCCAAAAACAAGGCCTTGACAGACAGGCGTTTGCCGCTGCGTTAAGGAGATGTTAAATGTGGTTTTTTTGGTTTCTTTTATTTGGTTTTAACAATATAGGCGGTATATTTGACCAATTCAGGAATTAATCTACCCAACTGGAAGCACATATGGTATGAAAATTTTTACTCGCGTACTTTTAGGGTTTTTAGCGTTCTGCATGGTTTTTGGAAGCCAGGCGGTAGCTTTTGGGGTAGCTCCTGGGGTATTGCCCACAGGCGCAAAGTCGGTGGATGCCTCTAAATCAGATACGTTGCAGTTGAACTGGCGCAGCGGCGGCAGCCTGACCGTGATGGATTTTGGTATTTCTACGGCCCTTAACCTGCCTTCTTACAATCCTAACGCGAAGAAATATTCACCTTTCCTGCACGTTACCAGCAAAAAGAACAAGTCCTTTGCCATTAAGCCCAGCGTGCGCAACGTGGCCGCCTACAAAGCCCGCTTAAACCGAACGGTGAGCGCCAGCTTAAAAGAGCAGAAGGTGGTTCCTTCTTTGAGTGCCTACCCCAATCCATCCAACAGAATCATTAACTTTTCCCTGAACCCCGTAGGTGATGATAATTACAAGGTGCGCATTTCCAACACCATTGGCAAAGTGATCAGAACCTATGAGGTGGGCCAGCAGTCGTCGCTGCCGCCGGTAGATTTGTCTGAACTGCCCGCCGGCATCTATTTCTACAGCCTGCTGGTGAATGACAAAATGGTGGAGACCAAACGCCTGATCTTGCAATAGACCTTTCTTGACAACCGCTATACTTGAAGAGCCAGCAGACGCTGGCTCTTTTTTTTAATAATTGCCGGCACCACACGCTAGGCTTTCAGAAAATTGCTAATTTCGAGGGTTCAATCAATTACACATCATGCTTCAATACAAACGGATTAACAATCTGGTGGGATGGCTGGTATTTGCAGTGGCTACCATTGCGTACGTACTCACCCTGGAACCCACGGCCAGTTTCTGGGACAGCGGCGAATTCATAGCCTGTTCCTATAAGCTATTGGTGCCCCACCCGCCGGGAGCGCCTTTCTATTTATTGCTGGGCCGCATGTTCTCTCTGTTTGCCTTTGGAGACGTGACCCAGGTGGCCTGGTGGGTGAACATGCTGTCTGCCTTGTCCAGCTCGTTCACGGTGCTGTTCCTGTTCTGGACCATTACCATTCTGGCCCGCAAGCTGTTGGTGGCAGACAAAGATGTAGCGCCTACCTTGGGGCAGACCATTGCCATCATGGGCAGCGCCGCCGTTGGTGCCCTGGCCTTTACCTTCTCTGATTCTTTCTGGTTTTCTGCCGTAGAGGCCGAAGTATATGCCATGTCTGCCTTCTTCACCGCTTTTGTGGTGTGGGCTATGCTGCGCTGGGAAAGCCACGCCGACAGCCCGGCCTCAGACAAATGGTTGATTTTGATTGCCTACATGGTGGGCCTCTCCATTGGCGTCCATTTGCTGAACCTGGTGGCATTGCCTGCCCTAGCCTTCATCTTCTTCTTCAGACTTAAAAAATACTCTACCAAAGGGGCCATCTTGACCATGGTGGTGAGTGCTTTGGTGTTGGGCATCATCTTAGTGGGTGTCATCCCTGGCTTGCCGTCTATTGCGGGCAAGTTTGAGGTGCTGTTTGTGAACAGCTTCGGGTTGCCGTTTGGGGCAGGAGTGATTTTCTTTGTGGTGTTGTTCATTGCCTTGTTGGTATGGGCCATCAAATTTGCCACCCGCAAAGGAAACCGCACGCTGCACACTTCCCTGGTGTGTTTTGTGTACATCTTGATTGGGTACTCTTCATACCTTATCATTCCCATCCGGTCTGGTTATGACCCTACCATTGATGAGAACGACCCAGAGAACATCGTAAGCTTTGTTTCTTATTTAAAGCGCGAGCAGTACGGTGACCGTCCTTTGCTGGTTGGCCCGCAGTACAACGCCGAGCCAGTGGACCAGGAGACGGGTGCTGCCCAATACATCAAAGGCACAGACAACTACATTGAAATTGAGCCGAAGGTAGACCCGGTTTACAACAGCGCTGACAAAGTGTTGTTGCCGCGCTTGTACAGCAACGCGCCCGGGCACTTACAGCAGTATCAGAAATGGGTAGACGTGCAGCAAGGCCAGAAGCCAAGCTTTGGCGCCAACATGGAATTCCTGTTCAAATACCAGATGGGCCATATGTTCTGGCGCTATTTTGGGTGGAACTTTGTAGGCCGTGACGGCGACATCCAGAACTCTGGAGTGCTGTGGCCTTGGGAAGACAGCAACGGCCTGCCTGAGCGTGTAGCCGAAAGCAAGGCCCGAAACAACTTCCTGATGCTGCCTTTGATCCTGGGTATTCTGGGCTTGATCTACCAAATCAGACGCAAAGAGCGCGATGCCTTCATCATTGGCTTATTATTCTTCTTTACCGGTCTGGCTATTGTCATTTACCTGAACCAGCCGCCGGTAGAGCCGCGTGAGCGTGATTATACTTTCTCGGGAGCGTTTTACGCCTTCAGTGTCTGGATTGGATTGGGCGTGCTGGCTGTGGCTGACTTCCTTCGCCGAATCATGAAAGCAGACGTGGCCGCCGGTGCCCTGGCTTCGCTCTTGGGCTTGGCCATACCAGGCGTCATGGCGGCCCAGGGTTGGGATGATCATGACCGTTCAGACAGATACCATTCCGTAGACTCGGCGAAGAACCTGTTAAGCTCCGTGGCACCCAACGCCATCCTGTTCACCAACGGCGACAATGACACCTTCCCGCTGTGGTACGCCCAGGAGGTGGAAGGCTTTAGAACCGATGTGCGGGTGGCCGTTTTGAGCTACATGAACACTGACTGGTACATTGACCAGATGAAGCGTCAGGCCTATGAGTCTGCACCGTTCCCTATGATTCTGGAGAATGCCAACTACCGCCAGGGCATCAATGACTACCTGCCGTACATGGAGCGCCCGGAAGTGGCCGCCGGCATGGACCTGAAACAGTACATTGAGCTGGTGAAGGCCAACCATGAAGCCCTGCAGATTGGGGACCGCTCTGGCAGAACCTACCTGTCTTTCCCAACCAAGAATTTCTTCCTGAACGTGGATAAGCAGGCCGTCATTTCCAACAACGCCGTGGCCAAGGAATACCAGGACTCCATTGTGAGCCGCATGGCCTGGACGGTGAACCAGAACGGACTGGAGAAAAAACACCTGGCCATACTGGATTTGATTGCCAACAACAACTGGAAGCGTCCTGTCTACTTTTCTACCACCGCAGACAACTCAGACTTTGTGGGTCTGGAGAATTACCTGCAGCTAGAAGGCCTGGCCTACCGCGTGGTGCCTGTAAAGAGCGCCAACAAAGAGAACATGGGCTACATTGCCAAGAACATCATGTATGACAACATGATGAACAAGTTCTCCTGGCGCAACATGGACCGCGAAGACATCTTCTATGATGAGAACTACCTGCGCTTCCCGGCCAACGCCCGTGACAAGTACCACCAACTGGCCGTAGAATACCTGAAGGCAGGAGACACCGCAGCCGCCAAGAAGATTCTGTTGTACTCACTTGCCAAACTGCCAGACAACGCCATTCCGTATGACTACTATATACCGCCGTACGTGGTGCCTTTGTACCAGCTGGGAGAGCAGAAGAAGGCCCAGGAGATTGTGGAAGTGATGTCTAAACGCTCTGATCAGGCCTTGGCCTACTACTTCAACCAAGAGGCCCTGTTTGACTCAGAGATCAGAATCAACCTGTTCATCATGCAGCAGCTCATGCAGGTGGCCAAGCAGATTGGCATGAATGAGAAAGCCGCCCAGATTGAACAAAGCTTTATGCGCTACTACAGCCAGATGGGTAAATAACCTGTCACATTTTAATCATTTGAAAGAGAGGCCAGCTTTTAGTAGCTGGCCTCTCTTTTTTTACCGGTTCCTCATGCGATTTGGGTGAAGCGTCGTTTTTGGCCTGTTTTCCAGAAAATAAGCCAAAAACGGGCATTTCATTTTACGGGAAGAATGGATAGCAGGGAAGCCTGCTGGTTCTTAATTCCACGGGCCTGCCAGGCTCCTTTGCCGAAGTTTAAAGAAATCCCTCTACCTTTGCTGCCGCAGCCATGCCTTGTTTGAGGTATGCCGTAAGAAAAGACATTCATGGAGAACAGAAATTACAAAGATAGAGACGGGGGCAGACGCCCTAACTTCCATAAGCAGCCCAAAGTGGACAAGATGGAGATGGTGTTTGGCTTACGGCCCATCTTAGAGGCGCTCCATGCGGGCAAGACCCTGGAGAAAATCTACCTGCAGAAAGGCGTCAACCATAGCATTAGCCAGGAGATCAGTGAACTGGCGCGGGCCGCCGGGGTGCCTATCTCCATTGTGCCGCCAGAAAAGCTGGACCAACTCACGCGCAAGAACCACCAGGGCGCGGTGGCCTACCTGTCTTCGGTGACCTATCTGCCCCTGGATGAGATTGTGGCTTCCATCTTTGAGAAGGGCAAAGACCCGTTGCTGTTGGTGCTGGACCGTATCACAGACGTGCGCAACTTCGGGGCCATTGCTCGTAACGCCGAGTGTATGGGCGTAGATGCCATTGTCATCCCTAGCCGCGGAGCCGCTCAAATCAACGCAGATGCCTTGAAAACCTCTGCCGGTGCCTTGAACCTAATTGCCGTTTGCCGTGAGAACAACCTCAAAGACACGCTCCATTTCTTGAAGCAGTCTGGTATACGCGTAGTGGCCTGTACTGAGAAAGCCGAAGAAGAACTTACCGATGCCTCTGTAGACCTAACCGGACCTCTGGCCATCATGATGGGCAGCGAAGAGGACGGCATCTCCCCGGAATACCTGAAGAAGGCAGACGTACGCGTAAAAATCCCGATGACGGGCCAAATTCAGTCCCTGAACGTGTCTGTAGCCAGCGGCATTGTTTTATATGAAACATTAAGACAACGCAGCAAGGCCTAAACCACCAAGCCTTATACAACGGAACGGCCCGCTATCTCAACAATAGCGGGCCGTTCCGTTTTTAGCCTGTTTTCCGGGGAATAGCCCAAAAACGGCTTAGATGTATTGGTTGCCTTTTTGAGACTTGGCATCAGAGACAAAGTCCTTCACCTTCTGCTCGTCCTCGCGGCGGCAGATCATGAGCACGTTGTCATGTTCGGCAATGATATAATCTGTGAGGCCCTGCACTACCACCAGTTGGTCTTTGGGTGTTTTGATGATGCAGTTGTTCACGTCATATAGCAGAATATTGCCGTCTACCACGTTACCCTCAGAGGTTTTGTCTGTCACGCTGTAGAGTGAATTCCAACTGCCCAGGTCTGACCAGCCAAAATCGCCTTCAATCACAAACACGTTGTCGGCCTTCTCCATGATACCGTAGTCAATGGAGATGTTGCGCGAATGGGAATAAGCTCTATTGATGAAAGCTTCTTCCTTGTCTGTGTTCAACACGGCGCGTCCTTCTTCAAAGGTGTCGGCTAGTTCACCTAAATGCTCTTCAAAAGCCTGTACAATGGCCTTTACGTTCCAGATGAAGATACCAGAGTTCCAGACAAACTCGCCGCTGTCAATAAACATCTGGGCAATCTCCAGGGAGGGCTTCTCGGTAAAGGTTTTTACCTTTTTGAGGTCATCCTGGTGGTCATTGTCAAGGAACTGAATGTAGCCGTAGCCGGTGTCAGGACGAGTGGGTTTGATGCCCAGCGTTACCAGAATGTCTCGGTTTTTGGTGGCTTCCAGCGCTTGATTGATGCATTTCTTGAAAGACTCCTCGCGCAGGATCACATGGTCTGCCGGGCTCACCACAATATTGGCGTTGGGGTCTTTGGCCAGAATCTTATAGGTGGCATAGGCAATGCATGGCGCCGTGTTGCGGCCAATGGGCTCTAGCAGCAACTGCTCCTCTGCCAAATTGGGCAAATGCTCTTTTACCAGCGATGCGTACTCTTTATTGGTCACCACATAGATGTGCTCTGGCGGGCAGATGCCTTCAAACCGCTTAACGGTTGACTGCAACAGGCTTTCGCCAATGCCCAGCACGTCATGGAACTGCTTAGGGTGATTGATGCGGCTAAACGGCCAAAAACGGCTGCCAATGCCGCCGGCCATGATCACCACGTAGGTATTCGCGTTCATGTCTAAATTAATCCTTCTTTCAGCAAATCGTGCAGATGCACAAACCCCACAAAGGTACCAGATTTAGTGACAATG
Source organism: Nibribacter ruber (assembly GCF_009913235.1). Classification (NCBI taxonomy): domain Bacteria; kingdom Pseudomonadati; phylum Bacteroidota; class Cytophagia; order Cytophagales; family Hymenobacteraceae; genus Nibribacter; species Nibribacter ruber. Next base: position 3,995,124 of record NZ_CP047897.1, read on the forward strand.
AGCTGCGTAATGTTTTTTTGTTGCATAATGGTCAACGCTTCGGCGGCGTACGCGTCTACGTCAATGGTGAGAGGAGAGGGCGTCATGATGTCCTGGGCATGAATTCCTTTAAGGTCTTCATGGTTGGAAAGCATGCGGCGCAAATCTCCATCGGTAATAATGCCTACCAATTCTCCCTGCGCGTCTACCACGGCTGTAGCACCAAGTCGTTTGGAAGAAATTTCAATGATGATTTCTTTTAGCGCTGCGTCTACCAACACTTTGGGAGCGGCGTTCAACAAGACTAAGTCATCTACTTTCAAATACAGGCGCTTGCCTAAGGATCCGCCCGGGTGTAAAGCGCCAAAATCTTCACTGCTAAAGTTTCTTGCTTCTAACAAGCAAACGGCCAACGCATCTGCCAAGGCCAGGTGGGCCGTGGTGCTGGTGGTAGGCGCTAAATTGTTAGGGCAGGCTTCTTTCTCAATGGTGGCGTTCAGGACGAAATCTGCCTGTTGGGCCAGGTAAGAATCTATGTTGGAGACAAGAGCCGCCAGCTGGGCACCCTTGCGCTTGAGGAGCGGCACCAGCACTTTTATCTCTGGGGTGTTGCCGCTTTTGGAGAGGCAGATGACAAAGTCCTCAGATTGTATCATACCAAGGTCACCGTGAATGGCGTCTGCCGCGTGCATAAACAGCGCAGGCGTTCCGGTGGAGTTGAGGGTGGCCACAATTTTGGTGGCAATGTTGGCGCTTTTCCCTATTCCAGTGACCACTACCCGGCCTTTAATGGCCAAAATAGCCTGCACACAGGCTTCAAACTCATCATTAATATAGTCTGCCAATTTTAACACCGCAGCCGCTTCTTGTTGCAGGACATTTTTTGCGATGTTTTTGATATTTTTCGTGATATTCAAGTTAAATTTGTATTAGACAAGACAACAAAAGACAGTTTACCAGAACCTGGTTTATAACACAGGAAACTCACATGTTAGTGAAACAAGACAATTTTTTAAAAAACAAATTAAAGGAAGTTTTTGGCTATAGTCAATTCAGGGGCAACCAAGAAGCTATAATTGAGAACATCATGGCAGGCAAGAACACGTTTGTGATCATGCCCACCGGCGCCGGCAAGTCGCTTTGCTACCAGCTGCCCGCGCTGGCTATGGAAGGGACGGCCATCGTCATTTCGCCTTTAATTGCCCTGATGAAGAATCAGGTGGACCAATTGAATGCCTTTGGGGTGAACGCACAGTTCTTGAATTCTACCCTGACCAAGGCAGAGATTAACCGCGTAAAGAGGGAGACCATCAATGGAGATGTGAAGTTGCTGTACGTGGCACCAGAATCACTAACCAAAGAAGAGACCCTGGACTTTTTAAAGCAGGCCAACATCACCTTCGTGGCCATTGACGAGGCGCACTGTATTTCTGAGTGGGGCCATGACTTCAGGCCAGAGTACCGCAAAATCAGAGGCATCATTGACAGCATTGGCAACCTGCCCATCATTGCCCTTACCGCCACGGCCACGCCCAAGGTGCAGCTGGACATCCAGCGCAACCTGCAAATGGACGACGCTTCTGTGTTCAAGTCTTCTTTCAATAGAACCAACCTGTACTACGAGGTGCGCCCTAAGCACCAGACCAAAAAGCAGGTCATCAAATACATCAAGAAAAACAAAGGCAAGAGTGGCATCATCTACTGCCTCAGCCGCAAGAAGGTAGAAGAGATTGCCGAGCTGCTGAAGGTAAATGACATCAAAGCCCTTCCGTACCACGCCGGTCTGGACGCCCCCATCAGGATGGCGAACCAGGATGCGTTTCTGAACGAAGAAGCCGATGTGATTGTGGCCACCATTGCCTTTGGCATGGGCATTGACAAACCAGACGTACGCTTTGTAATCCATTATGACACGCCTAAGTCCATTGAGGGCTACTACCAGGAGACGGGCCGGGCCGGACGTGACGGACTGGAGGGTAACTGCCTCATGTTCTACAGCTATGATGACATTGTCAAGCTGGAGAAGTTCAGCAAGGACAAGCCGGTGACGGAGCGCGACAACTCCAAGTTGTTGCTGCAGGAAATGGCCTCGTATGCAGACTCAGCGGTGTGTAGAAGAAGACAGCTGTTGCATTACTTCGGGGAGATGTACAACAAGGATTGTGGCTTCTGTGACAACTGCGTGCACCCTAAAGAGAAGTTTGAAGCCGAGAAAGAGTTAATCCTAGCCATTAAAGCCGTGCAGCAGACCAAGGAGCGCTTCCCGATGGACCACTTGGTACACGTGCTCATGGGCATGAAAGACCAGTACGTGGAGAGCTACAGCCATGACCAGCTGGAGGTCTACGGAGCCGGCAAGGAGCATGACGCCGCCTACTGGACCTCGGTGCTGCGCCAGGCCTTGTTGTTTGACTACCTGGAGAAAGACATTGAGAACTTCGGGACGGTGAAAATCTCTGCCAAAGGGGCAGAGTACCTCAAGAAGCCGCATCCCATCAAATTCGCGAAAGACCATAACTTTGAGGAAGAGGTACAGCAGGAAGAAGAGAAGGTAGAAACCCAGGCCGCGGCCGGGCATGATACCGTGCTGTTTGATATGCTCAAGTCCCTGCGCAAGAAAATGGCGAAGGAGCTAAGCTTGCCGCCGTACGTGCTCTTCCAGGATCCGTCCATCAAGGAAATGGCCACAACCTATCCCACCAACAGAGAAGACCTGGCGCACATTGCCGGGGTGGGCATGGGCAAGGTGCAGAAGTTTGGCAAGCCGTTCCTGGACCTCATTACCAAATACGTAGAGGAGAACGACATTGTCACCGCCGCCGATGTGGTGGTGAAGACCACCGTCAACAAGTCCAAGCTCAAGATTTACGTGATTCAGCAGATTGACAAGAAAATGGACCTGGAGGAGATTGCCTCTACCAAATCCATCACCATGGCCGAGCTGATTGAGGAGATTGAACACATCTGCTACTCGGGCACCAAGCTCAACCTGGACTACTACATCAACGGAGTTCTGGACCAGGAGCGTCAGCAGGAGGTAATGGACTACTTCATGCACGCCACCACAGACAACATGGCCGAAGCCATGAAAGAACTGGGCACCGATGATTACACCGAGGACGACCTGCGTTTGATGCGCATCAAGTTCTTGTCTAAATATGCCAACTAAGGCAGACCGTAAGCAGAAAAAAGAAAAAGCAGGTGGGAGTCACCTGCTTTTTTTGTTTCCTTTGTGGAGCACTTCGTTTTTGGCCTCTTTTCTGGAAAACAAGCCAAAAACGGAACAGGCTTCATTGTGTACCAAGCCTGGGCGGTTGCGCTCAGGTGCAAACTAAACGTGTATGAATGTCCTTATCATTGGGTCTGGCGGCCGCGAGCATGCCCTTACCTGGAAACTTCAGCAGAGCCCTTATTGTGAGAGAATCTACGTGGCGCCCGGAAACGCCGGCACGGCCCAGCTAGCCACCAACGTAGACATCTCCATCACCAACTTTGAGGAACTGGCCAAATTTGCCACAGACTTTAACATCATGATGGTGGTGGTAGGGCAGGAGGCCGCTCTGGTAGAAGGCATTCATGATTACTTTCAGGCGCAGGACTACCTCCGGCACATTCTGGTGGTAGGGCCGTGCAAAGCCGGTGCGCAGCTAGAAGGCAGCAAAGACTTCTCCAAGCAGTTTCTGCTAAAATACAATATTCCCACCGCCCAATACCAGACCTTTACCGCAGACACCATTGACCAGGGCCTGGCCTATCTAGAAAGACAATCTTATCCCATCGTCCTGAAAGCCGACGGGCTGGCCGCCGGAAAGGGCGTAGTCATTGCCAAGGATTTGGAAGAGGCCAGCTTCACTTTGAAGGGCATGCTGTTGCACAACAAATTTGGGAGCGCCGGTAACAAGGTAGTGATAGAAGAGTTTCTGCAGGGCATTGAAATGTCGGCGTTCATTCTCACAGACGGCAAGGAGTACGTGATGCTGCCCGAGGCGAAGGACTACAAGCGCATAGGGGAGGAAGACACCGGCCTGAACACCGGCGGCATGGGCGCGGTCTCCCCGGTGCCGTTCGCCAAGGAGGCGTTCATGGACAAAGTGCGCACGCGCGTGATTGAGCCCACGCTGGCGGGCCTGCAGGCAGAGAACATCCCGTACTCGGGCTTCCTGTTTATTGGCCTCATGAACGTGAACGGTGACCCCTACGTGATAGAATACAACGTGCGTTTAGGAGATCCAGAGACCGAAGCCATTTTGCCGCGCATCCAGTCAGATCTGTTTGAGTTGTTCAAAGCCCTGCATGATCATGAGTTGGGCCAGTACAATCTGCAGATGGATCCGCGCGCCGCCACCACCATCTTTCTGGTGAGCGGAGGATACCCAGAAGATTACGAGAAGGGCAAGGAGATTCAAGGCCTGGACAAAGAGCTGCCAGAGGACGTGTATTGTTTCCATGCAGGCACCAGGCAGAATGAGCAAGGCCAGGTAGTGACAGACGGCGGCCGCGTGATGGCCATCACCGCCTTAGGTTCAGACATGGAAGAAGCTTTGAAGAAGGCCAACCTGGCCGCCTCGCATATCAAGTGGCCGGGCCGCTACTTCCGGCAAGACATAGGCTTTGATTTAAGGAAATATGCAGCCGAGCGTTTTTAGGCTCTTTTCCCGGAATTACGCCAAAAATGACGAAGGCTAGCCGTTGGGCTGGCCTTTGTCATTTCCTGCAGGCAACGCCGTGGTAATTTTGCCGTTGGGTAAGAAGGTTCTTACACCCAATTCCGCACGTGCCATGATCAAATCCACAGAATACACCACCGCCGAAGAAGCCGTCAAACTCATAAAATCCGGGGACCGCGTGTTTGTGCACGGGGCCGCCATGACTCCGCTACGCCTGGTGAACGCCGTTTCTGCCCGCGCCTCAGAACTCCGGGAGGTAGAGTTCATCCACATCCATACCGAAGGCCCCGCGCCCTACACCTACCCAGAGAACGCCAAGAGTTTCAAGACCAACGCGTGCTTTGTGGGCGGCAACATACGGCAGGCCCTCAATGACGGCCACGCCGACTATATTCCCATTTTCCTGAGCGAGATATCCTTTCTGTTCAGAAGAAATATCCTGCCCTTGGACGTGGCCCTGGTACAAGTCTCTCCGCCAGACGCTCACGGTTACTGCAGCCTGGGAGCCTCTGTAGACGTAGCCCTGTCTGCCGTGGAGACCGCCAAGATTGTGATTGCCGAAGTGAACCCGCAGGTGCCCCGTTCCCATGGCGACGGCGTGGTGCACATGAAACGATTCCATGCCAAAGTATGGGTAGACGAGCCCCTGCCTGAACACCTGGGCAAACACACCGGCAGCGTAGAATTACAGATAGGCAGAATGGTAGCCGAACTGGTGGAAGACGGAGCTACCTTGCAGATGGGCATTGGCGGCATTCCAGATGCGGTGCTGGCCCAGCTCATGCACCACAAAGACCTGGGCATCCATACCGAGATGTTCTCAGACGGAATCATTCCGCTGGTGGAGAAAGGCATCATCACGGGTGCCAAAAAGCGCATCCTGCCCCATAAGATTGTATCCTGTTTTGTGAATGGCTCCCAGAAGGTGTTTGATTTTTTAGACGATAATCCGGGCGTGGTTTTGAAAGAGGCCATTTACACCAATGACACGTCCATCATAAGAAAGAACCCCAAAGTGACGGCCATCAACAGTGCCATTGAGGTGGATTTGACCGGCCAGGTCTGCGCCGACACCATTGGCACCTACCAGTTCTCTGGCGTAGGCGGACAGATGGACTTCATGCGCGGCGCAGCGCTCTCTGAAGGCGGAAAGCCCATCATAGCGCTACCCTCCATCACCAACAAAGGCGAATCCAAGATCGTGAACATGCTCAAGCCCGGCGCCAGCGTAACTACTACCAGGGCCCACGTGCGCTACATTGTCACTGAATACGGTATTGCAGACTTGTACGGCAAGAACCTGCGCCAGCGCGCCAAGGCCCTCATCCAGATTGCCCACCCAAGCCACCGCGAAGAACTGGAGCGCCTGGCCTTTGACCGGTTCAAGACCCTGTAAGTTTGGTACTCGTTATTGGTTGTTCCTTATTCTATTTTCACCATGTGCGTTTCTGGCTAGTTTTCCAGGAAACAGCCTAAAAACAGAAAAGCCTGACACAAATGCTGTGTCAGGCTTTTCTATGATCAATGCGTGGAGGCTACTTAGCGCAATAATCTTCAAAAGCGCCTTGCAGGCTATCTACAATTCTGGTCAGGTCGTTGCCTTCAATGTGGTGGCGCTCAATCATGTGTACCAGCTCGCCATCCTTGAACAAGGCAATGGATGGGGAAGAAGGAGGGTAGGGCAGCATGAACTCGCGGGCCTTGGCAACGGCGTCGCCTTCCATCCCGGCAAACACGGTTACCAGTTTGTTCGGCTTGGTCTCGCTGGAGGCTACGGCCATCTTTAAGGCAGGGCGGGCTTTAGATGCCGCACACCCGCAAACCGAGTTGATGGCTACCAACACGGTGCCCTCTTTCTGGTTCAAGACAGATTCTACTTCTTCTGGGGTCATCAATTGCTCAAAGCCAACAGACGTTAGGTCTTCCCTGATCGGGGCCACCATATATTCAGGATACATTCCCATGGTTCTTTCTAGATTAAAAATGCGTGAGTTCTGATTTTGTTGTAAATTTACAGAATCAAGGCTAGAACACCACACCTGCCGCTTTGGTTTCCAGTATACCTCAGGAAAGCTGAGTTGCGCGTTCTATAGGGAGAAGCGGAAATACGCGGATTGGAGGCTGTTTTGAGACTTGATGTGGGGAGAATATTAAATTTTAATTGTCTTCCTTCTTGGAATTTATCTGGTAACCGTGTAGTTTTGCAAACTCATTTAGAACCAGAAGTTAAAGCATTTATTTATATTCACTGTAAACCATGGCTAACCACAAGTCAGCAATAAAGAGAATCAGATCTAACAACGCGAAACGCTTGCTTAATCGTTATCAAGCAAAAACTACTCGTACGTTTGTAAAGCGTTTGAAAAACACCACCGACCAGGCTGAAGCGCAAGAGCTGTTCAAAACTGTGTCTGGTATGCTAGACCGTTTGGCCAAGAAGAACGTGATTCACAAAAACAAAGCGGCCAACAACAAATCAAAGTTGGCTAAGTTTGTAAATAAGTTAGCTGCCTAAGCTTAGGAGTTTCTCCTTTCTTATGCTGAATAAAAAGCCTTGCCTTGTGCAGGGCTTTTTGTGTTGTTACTAGTTTTCGTTTTTGGCGTATTTTCTGGGGAATAGCCCAAAAACGACGGTTCGTTTACGTGTTCTTATTGCTGCCGTCTTCGCATTTGTTAGTGTTGAATTGGGTAGAAACCAGCCTGCTGCTTCTCCAACTTCTTTCAACCGCTGTACTTCTGCCTTTCTCTGGCGTGGATGTTGCTTTCGTGACTTACTCTAAAGTGTGGAAGCATTTCCGTTGGCCGTTCCTGGAGAAGGTTCTTCCTTCCGGTGCCCTTATGCCTTTCGTTTCATTTATACCGCTAAGCGCTCGCGGCCGCGGGGCCCCGTCTTCCCGCCTCGCGCTGTACCAGCTTGCCTCCTCTGCGTGGTCGCTTCCTTGCCTAGCTAGCTAGCTAGCATTGCCTTGTCGTGGCAGCCGTTCTAGCCTGAGCCGGCAACCTGCTTAGTCGACTCGACGGAAAGACTGGAACGGGTGCGTTGAGTAGAAGCCTTTGTAGGTCCCAATTGGAACAGGTGCTAGTAGTAGAAGCCTTAACTAAACGCAGATTCCCCCCTTGAGGGGGGGCGAAGGGGGGTGTTGACAACCAGTAGAAGAAATTAGTTAAAGAGGACAATTCGTTTCAGGACAAGTCGCGACCAGTTCCTTCAAAAATCACCTATTTCATTTTCCTTAGAATGTGGTGGGGATGATTGTGAGTGCACTCGTGCAACATTTGAAGATGAATCAATCAGCCACCTGCAATCGTTAATTATCCTCGTTTTTTGCCTCATTCCTAAGAAACAAGCCAAAAACGACGTGGCTGCGTCTATCCTATAAAACAAGAATGCCCGTCTCATAGTGAGGCGGGCATTCTTGTTTGTAAAAGTCTAGCTGCTAACATCTAGTGTCTAGCATCCAATATTAATGGACAATACTCAGCTTGATCATATTGGCGCGTTTCTTTTCCATGACGGGCATGGAGCCGATGTTGATGAAGATGTCGCCGGTTTGCAGGTGTTCTTCCTTGATCAGAATTTCTTTCACGTCGGCAATAGTCTCATCAGTTGACACGAACCGGTCATAGTAGAAGCCTCTGATGCCCCACACCAGATTCAAAGTGTTCAGCAGGGTGCGGTTGTCGGTGAAGATGAAGATGTTGGCCTTTGGGCGGTGCTTGGCTAGTTGGAACGCGGTGTAACCAGACTTGGTCATTCCAATCAAAGCACGGCCATTGGTGTCACGGGCCAAGCCTACGGCGCTAGCCACCAGGGTGTCACTGTAGAAGGTGTCTGAGGTTGGGTTGAAGACAAAGTTGCGGTGAAACACCTCTGCCTGATTCTCCACTGATTGAATGGTGCGGTTCATGCTCCGGATGGTCTCAATCGGGTACATGCCGGCGGCAGTCTCGGCGCTTAGCATGAGAGCATCGGCCCCGTCCATCACGGCGTTGGCAATGTCATTGGTTTCGGCGCGGGTAGGGCGGGGGCTAGTGATCATGCTTTCCATCATCTGGGTGGCAATGATCACAGGCTTGCCAATGGCGGTACACTTCTCCACAATCATCTTCTGGAGCATTGGCACCTCTTCCATGCCAATCTCCACGCCCAGGTCACCGCGGGCTACCATCACAGCGTCAGTGGCCTCAATGATGGAGTCAATGTTGCGGATGGCTTCTGGCTTTTCAATCTTGGCCACTACGCGGGCGTCTTTGCCGCGCTCGGCTATGATGCGCTTGATCTCATGGATGTCTTCTACCTTTCTTACAAAAGAGAGGGCAATCCACTCCACATTGTTGTCCAGCCCGAAGTGCAGGTCCTGGATGTCTTTTTCTGTAAGCGAAGGCGCCGTCACCAGAGTATCTGGCAGGTTAATGCCTTTTCTAGGTTTCACGGTGCCGCCGTATACAACTTCGGCCTCTACTTCTTTGTCGCCGTCTGTGCTCAGCACGGTCAGCTCCAGTTTGCCGTCGTCAATCAGGATGGCGTCGCCGGGGCGTACGTCCTGCGCCAGGCGCATATAGCTGGTAGAGAGACGCTCTGCGGTGCCCATGGACTTGTCGCAGACAATCTTCACGGTCTGGCCCGCCACAATCTCCACGGCGCCGTTCTCTACGTCATTGATTCTGATCTTGGGGCCCTGTAAGTCCTGCAGCAGGCAGATGCTGGTGCCCATCTGGGCGTTCAGCTCCCGCACGGCGGTGATTACTTTGGCATGCTCCTCATGAGAACCATGGGAGAAGTTTAAGCGGAAAACATCTACGCCTTCTTCAATCAAAGCTTTCAGGCGATCTGGTGTGTTGCTGGCAGGGCCAACCGTTGCGATAATCTTGGTTTTGTTAAAATAGATAGCCATGGGCTAAAATAAAAGGTTTTCTCTGTAACGTAAACTGGCGGGGTCAAACGACCGCACATATTGCACCAGGGGCACCGCATGTAATTGTTGCAGCAGGCCCTGCTGGAAGGTGTCTAAGCTGCCAGACACTTGTATAACGTAATCATATTCTTTGATGTCTGGTACTAAAAAGGGCGAAGGCAGCGTGCTAAGGCCCACGGAGCGGTTGCGCAACAGGCGCAGGGAACCGTGTTCTGCACTGTGCAGGTAATTAGAAATAACCAACCGGCCCTTGTTTAAAAAATCAATGCACAGGTCTGCCTGCTTGATCAGGCGCAACCGAAACGACTTGTTCAATGCCCAGGCCAGCGTATGCTCCTTGCTAGAAGAAACAACCCCGTACAGGTCAAAGTCGTAATCGTAATCCACATCTAACCGGAAGGACTTCATGGTGGGTAGAGGCTTAATTTTAGGTTGGATGGGCAATTTAAAGAAGCGTTCTGTAAACGCAAGTATTGAATTTAGAAAAACCCCGAATAAAACTATTGAACACAATTTGTTTGACATTGTGTTTTCAAATCCATTTCTTTGCAACTGTGTTTTAAAAAACTTCTAAAAAAATGTCAGAAATCGCAGAAAAAGTAAAGGCTATCATTGTTGACAAATTAGGCGTTGAAGAATCTGAGGTAACGCCAGAAGCTAGCTTTACAAACGACCTGGGTGCCGACTCTCTTGATACCGTAGAATTGATCATGGAATTCGAGAAAGAATTCAATGTTTCTATTCCAGACGACCAAGCAGAGAACATTGGAACGGTAGGCCAAGCGATCAGCTACCTGGAAGAGCACGCGAAGTAATCTTCCGCAATTCCTTTTTACATCGATCCAATTTTTACAATCAATACAGGTTCTATCCTCTATTAGCAGCTTATGGAGCTTAAGAGAGTTGTAGTTACAGGCCTTGGTGCGCTTACTCCAGTGGGAAATACCGTTTCTGAGTATTGGGACGGCCTTATTAACGGGGTGAGTGGCGCAGCGCCTATCACGCGCTTTGACGCCTCTAAGTTTAAGACTCGGTTTGCGTGCGAAGTAAAGGGATATGATCCTGAGCAATATTTTGACCGTAAAGAGGCCCGCAAAATGGACCTCTTTACGCAATTTGCTATGGTTGTGGCCGATCAGGCCGTGAAGGACTCAGGCATTGATTCTGAAGCACTAGACAAAGACCGCATTGGTGTGATCTGGGGCTCTGGGATTGGTGGTCTGCGTACGTTCCAGGAAGAGTGTGTGAACTTCGCCAACGGTGACGGTACGCCACGCTTCAACCCGTTCTTCATCCCTAAGATGATCGCTGACATCAGTGCCGGGTCCATCTCTATTAAATACGGCTTCCGGGGACCTAACTTTGTGACGGTGTCTGCCTGTGCCTCTGCGTCTAACGCTATTATTGACTCTTTCAACTACATAAGGTTGGGGATGATTGACGTAGTAGTGACCGGTGGTTCTGAGGCGGCGGTGACAGAGGCGGGCGTTGGGGGCTTTAATGCTTTGAAAGCCCTTTCAGAGCGCAATGACTCTCCAGAAACAGCATCTCGTCCGTTTGACAAAGACCGTGACGGTTTTGTGTTAGGCGAAGGCGCTGGTGCCATCATCCTGGAAGAGTACGAGCATGCCAAGGCACGCGGTGCTAAAATCTACGCCGAGATCATTGGCGGTGGTATGTCTGCCGATGCGTACCACATTACCGCACCGCACCCAGAAGGTTTGGGCGCGCGCAACGTAATGAAGAACGCCTTGAAAGACGCCGGCATCAAACCAGAGGAAGTAGACTACATCAACGTGCACGGCACTTCAACTCCGCTGGGAGATGTGAGTGAGGCCATGGCCATTGAGTATGTATTTGGTGAGCATGCCTACAACCTCAACATTAGTTCTACCAAGTCTATGACAGGTCACCTGTTAGGCGCAGCGGGTGCTATTGAAGCCATTGCATGTATTCTGGCCATTCAAAACGGGGCAGTTCCTCCAACCATCAACCACTCAACGGATGATGAGCAATTCAACACCAAGCTTAACTTTACCTTTAACAAGGCACAAGAGCGCGAGGTGAACATTGCACTGAGCAACACCTTCGGGTTTGGGGGCCACAACACGTCTGTGATATTCCGCAAATTTGTTGACTAGTGTCTCCGATTAGACCGGTTCTCCGCGCTTTTCACAAATTCTTCTACAAAGACAAAGCCTTTGTCAACGCCATCACGCAGATTACGGGCATGGCGCCAGACAACCTGCACCTGTACCAACTGGCGTTCACGCACACGTCCTTCGTGCGCCTGAACCTCAAAGGGAACCAGGAGACCAATGAGCGTCTGGAGTTTTTGGGAGACGCCATTTTAGGCGCGGTAGTGGCCGAGTACCTGTTCAAGAAATACCCTTACAAAGACGAAGGCTTCCTGACGGAAATCAGGTCCCGCATGGTAAACCGGGAGTCTCTTAATGGCCTGGCCATGAAAGTGGGCTTGTCTACGCTCATCAAGGTAGACACCAGTTCCGGCATGTCTAGGCACAAGTTCATCAACGGCAACGCGCTAGAGGCATTGGTAGGCGCCGTGTACCTGGACAAAGGCTACAAGCAGACCAAGACGTTCATTCTGGACAAGCTGGTGAAGCCGCATTTTGATTTGCACCAACTCACCACCACTACCAGTAACTTCAAGAGCAAACTCATTGAGTGGGCACAGGGTCAGAACCGCAGCATTCGGTTTGAGATCATTGGGCAGAAACAGTCTGGCAGCAACACAGAATTCACGGCCGCCGTCATTGTAGACGACGAGGCCATTGGCACCGGCAGCGGTTTGTCTAAGAAGAAAGCTGAGCAGGCCGCCGCCGAAAAAAGTATGGAAGCCCTCAGAGCCACTGGTGCCATTGTAGGGTAATCCTCTCGTTTTTAGGCTGTTTTCTGGAAAATAAGCCAAAAACGGTTCTTCCTAATCTCCCGTTTCTCCATTTTTATTTATTCCTGGGTTAAAGGCCTGTCAACTTATTGGCACCATGGCGCAAGCGTCCGCTTGTGTCCGCACGCATATTGGATAAGAAATGGCTTTGTGTTTGGAATGCGGTGGGATAAGGAATGCGGTGGGCGTATGCGATACGACCCAACGTGATCTGGCATGCGCACGGCCGCTACAATAAGGCTGCATCCTTCTTAAAATAATCTCCTTCAAGCTTATAACTTGGAGCTTTCTATAGGGCAAGTTTACAAACTTGCAGAACCCGCACTCAACGGTTTCAATTCACGCAAGTTTGTAAACTTGCCCCAATAGTACCCACAAGCTACAAGCTTGCGGGAGAGTTAGTCTTTCTCATCTCCAAATTTCCTCATCTTCAAATCTTCACATCACTAACACATCAGCACCTTCAACCATTAGCACATTATACACAGGGTATTTTTAACTTGCGGCCCATTCTTGCGTTACAAACAGCAAAAGAAGTATGTCTATGAAACTTGCCGGCGCCGCCCTCAACCAAACGCCCCTTGACTGGGAGAACAACCTTAGCAACATCAAGAAGGCCATTGAGCAGGCCAAAGAACAACAGGTTGACATCCTGTGCCTCCCCGAGATGACCATTCCGGGCTATGGCTGCGAGGACTTGTTTTTGAGTGAATGGGTAGCCGAAGAATGTTTTCAACACCTCCTGCAAATCAAGGAATGGTGCGAGGGCGTGATTGTCTGCGTAGGCTTGCCCATCAGGTTAAATGGCATTACATACAACACGGCCTGCGTCATCAATGACAAGCAAATTGTAGGGTTCACGGCTAAGCAGTTTTTGGCCAATGACGGGGTGCATTATGAGCCACGCTGGTTTAGTTCATGGCCAGCCAATACGGTGCAGGAGTTTGAGATGCTGGGCCAGACGTATCAAATTGGTGACATTATTTATGAGCACCAGGGTGTCAAGTTTGCGTTTGAGATCTGTGAGGATGCCTGGCGCAATGAAGACCGTCCGGCCTATAGGCACAAACCCAAAGGTGTGCAGCTCATCATCAATCCCAGCGCCAGCCACTTTGCCATGAGCAAGACAGACGTGCGGTACCATCTGGTGGTAGATGCGTCCAAGCAGTTTGAATGCACCTACCTGTACGTGAACCTGCTGGGCAATGAGGCCGGCAAGATGATCTATGACGGCGAAATCCTGATCGCTCAAAACGGCAACGTGGTCCTCAGAAACCAGTTGCTGTCCTTTAAAGACGTGGACTTTGAGTGCGCCGAGGTCTTTTTTGAAAACCCATTGCCTTTGGTGGACGTGACGCCGTTGCCGCCGGTAGATGAGAACATGGAATTCATCTCTGCGATTACCGTGGCCTTATTGGATTACCTGCGCAAGAGCAAAAGCAAAGGCTTTGTCTTGTCGTTGAGCGGCGGGGCAGATTCTTCTTTATGCGCCGTGGCCGTCGCGGAGATGGTCTCTAGAGCCGTGCAGGAGATTGGACTGGAAGAGTTTGTGCGCAAAACCAATTGCCTTACCATTGAAGAACTACCTGAATTCCAGAAATTATCCGGCACAGAGCTCAGAAACGCGCTGGTGGGTAAACTGCTTATCACCGCCTACCAAGGCACTGAGAATTCCTCTGATGACACGTTTACCTCGGCCCAGGAACTGGCAAAATCCATTGGCGCCGTTTTCTATAACTGGACCATAGACCAGGAAGTCATCGGCTACCGTGGCAAGATTGAAAACGCCATTGGCAGGCCCTTGACCTGGGACCATGACGATTTAGCCTTGCAGAACATTCAAGCCCGCGTGCGCGCCCCCGGTATCTGGATGCTGGCCAATCTATCCAATTCCCTGCTGCTGGCTACTTCCAACCGCTCAGAGGCCTCAGTAGGCTACGCCACCATGGACGGTGATACGGCAGGCAGTATTTCCCCAATTGCGGGCGTAGACAAATCCTTTGTGAGGCAGTGGCTTATCTGGGCGCAGTTGAACCTTGGCTACGAAGGCTTGCAGTACGTGAACAACCTGCAACCCACCGCCGAGTTGCGTCCGCTAGAGCGCGCCCAAACCGACGAAAAGGACCTCATGCCGTATCCGCTGCTCAACCAGATTGAACGCCTGGCATTTTATGACCGTCTTTCACCGCAGCAGGTTTTTGACAAGCTGAAGGGCACCTACCCAGACGACCAACTCAAGCAATACGTGCAGCGCTTTTATTCGCTCTGGAGCCGCAACCAATGGAAACGCGAACGCTACGCCCCCGCCTTCCACCTGGACGACTACAATGTAGACCCACGCAGCTGGCTCCGGTTTCCTATCCTAAGCGGTGGTTTTAGACAAGAGCTGAGTGAGCTTGGTTAATGTGCTAATTATCTAATGTGCTATTTCTTTGATGTGGAGATTTAGAAATTTGGAGATTTGAAAATGTGAAGATGAATTGAATATCCATTTTTGGCCTAATTCTCAGAAAACAGGCTAAAAACGGATTTAGTCTTTAACTCAAAAAAAGCAATATGGAGCCGTTGGAATGTCCTTCTTTCTTGACCAGGCTGGAGCGCATCGCGTGGGAGTTTGCAGTAGAAGCGCACGGAGAGCAACGGCGAAAATTCACCAATGAGCCCTATGTCAAGCACCTGGAGAGGGTAGCGCATACGGTAAAGAAGTTTGACGGAACTACCGGCATGGTCATGGCTGCTTTGTTGCATGACGTGCTGGAAGACACGCCCGTCAGACCAAAGGAGTTAGAAGCTTTTCTGGAAGAGATTTGTGATGGTACCAATGCCAATGCCCAGGAAGTGTTGCTTTGGGTGCAGGAACTCACAGACCAGTTTATCAAATCTGCGTACCCAGGCCACAACCGCAAGCGGCGCAAAGAAATGGAAGTCCAGCGGTTGGGTTCTGTCTCGCTTCCGGCACAGGCCATCAAGCTGGCAGACATCATTGACAATACCAGAGACATCGCCCAGAATGACCGAAACTTTGCCAAGGTATATATTCCTGAAATTCTGGCCTTGGTGGAAGTCTTGAAGAATGCCCAACCCTTTCGGCTGTATCTTTTGGCGTGTTATGAAGTACAGAAGGCGCTGTTTCTCATCCAAAAAAAGAAAGACCCATATCCCGTTGAACAACCATTACCAGAACCAGAGGACCAATTCCCGGCTAGTGAATAGAAGAATCGTTTTTGGCCAGTTTTGGAGGAAATAGCCTAAAAACGGAAGCCCCGCCCTAATTGCTAGGACGGGGCTTCCGTTTTTAGGCTATAAGAAATTGGTTAGTTGCTTTCTCCGCCACCTTTGGCGTCATCGTTTCTAATGGATTTCTTGCGGCGCGGCTGCTGGTTCATGTCCATCTTGCCAAAGCGGTAAGAGAAGCTCACGCGCACGTTGCGGTTAAAGTTCTGGTTGACGGTGTTCTGCCTGAAATTGTCGTTAGCCAGGTCTGAGGTGAATTGGATGGACTTGGAGAACGGATTATCCACGCCTACGCTAATGCTTCCTTTCTTGTCCCAGAGGTCTTTCTTCACGCTCACGCTGCTGTAGTAGAAGCCTGAGAACTTGCCCTGGATGCTAGGCCTTGGCGAACTGTACGACCCAAACGCCTGCAAGGCCAAACCCTTCCCGAAGTCATAGCCCGTGTTCACGTTAAAGCTGTACTGCAGGGCCGCGTTGTTCTGGAGGTTGCTCTTCAGGTCAATGTAGTTCAGATTCACGCTCCCGCCCACGTTCCAGGCCGGAATAGGTTTGGTGTTGCCAGAGAAGCTGAGGCCGTAGGTGGCGTTCTTGCCAATGTTGTAGAAAGTAGTGTAGGAGTTGCCGTCCTTCCGCCACTCCACCTCTGGAGACGCGGGCAGAGCTCCTTCTTCGCCCACAATCCTGCGTACGTTTTCAATGGCGTTGTTGGTCTGGCGCCAGTACAAAGACACGTTCACAGAGCTGGTCTTAAAGTAATTGCTGTAGCCTAGTTCATATGAGTGCGTCAATTCTGGCGACAGTTCTGGGTTACCAAAGGAATAGTTGATTTTGTCTGTGGTGTTTACGTACGGGTTCAGGTACCAGATCTGCGGACGCTGAATGCGCTGGGTATAGCCCGCTCTCACGGTCTGCGATTTGAACGTGCGCGACACCATCACATTGGGGATTAAGTTGCTGTAGTTGTCCTTGAAAGAGGGCATAACCGGGGCAATATAATTAGCCTGCAAGTTGGTGTACTCAAACCGAACCCCAGATTTGATGTTGTAATTCTTTAGGGCTTTGAAACCGTAAGAAGCGTAGGTGGCATACACGTCCTGATCATAGCCAAAGGAGTTGGCGCGCTCCGTGGTTTGGTCTGTGTCTAGGTCAATGTCGCGGTAGATCGCGTCGCTTTCGGCGTGCCGAAGGATGGCTTTGGTGCCCACCTCCAACAGCGTCTTGTTCTGGAACGGGTGCGTGTAATCTACCTGGTAGGTCATCTCGCGGTTAAAGCCTTCATTGGTGTTGCGCACCAGGTTGTCCAGGAAGTCATTATGGTCAAGGGCGTTGTCCAGGTTAGAAGACGTGTTCATGCCGCCGTTCGTCCATTGGCCCAAGACTGCCAGTTCTTGCTGCGGCTTGAAGATGTGCGTGTAGCCCAGGTTTAGATCCAGTGAATTGTGTTGGTTTTTGTTCTCTGAGGTGGTTTCTACATAACGGTCTGGAGTAGTGGTGTTGTCTGTGAAATCTGTGAAGCTAGACTGGAAACCGCTGCTGTTGAACCGGCCTCTGTATAGGTTCACGCCCGCCGTGATGGAATTGCTGGAGTCAAGATCAGCGTCAAAGCCTATCTGCCCAAACACGCCGCCGCCCTGGCGCTGTGAGGTTCCCTGTTGGAGGAGCGTACTGGAAAAAGATGCAGGATCATGCTCAGGGTGTGTGGCTGGTAGCGCAAATAAGAAGCGTTCTAATTCATTCTCATTCTTGTTGTTGTATTGCTGGTGCGTGCCCAGGTTGGCGTTAAAGCCAAACTTACCTCTCCGGATGTTTATGTTCCCGTTGCCGTTGGCGTTCCTATTGCCGGCAGAGGCGTTTACGCTTCCGTTCACGCCATAGAGAGTGTTTTTCTTGGTGATGATGTTGATGATGCCGGCAGAGCCTTCGGCGTCATATTTGGCAGACGGGCTGGTGATCACTTCCACGGTCTTGATCATGTCTGAGGGAATCTGGCGCAGGGCGTCTGCCACGCTGTTGGCCATGATGCTGGACGGCTTGTTGTTGATGAGCACGCGCACGTTAGAAGAACCCCGCAGTTGCACGTTGCCGTCCAGGTCTACCGTCAAAGAAGGTACTTTCTTGAGCACGTCTGAGGCCGTTCCGCCAATGTTCGTGATGTCCTGCTCGGCGTTGTAGACCATGCGGTCCACTTTGTCTTCTACCAGCGGCTTTTCACCCACCACGGTCACCTCGCGCAGTTTGTTTTGCACCGGTTTTAAGACGATGTTGCCCAACTCCACCTCACTGTCTTTCTCAGACACGGTGAAAGCGCTGCGGGTATAGGTGTTGTAGCCAATAAAACTCACCTGCACGGTGTAAGTGCCAAACGCTACGCGGTTCAAAGTGAAGCGGCCGCGGTCATCTGTCACGGTGCCGTCCACGGGTTTGCCGGTGGCAGTGCTCACCAGAGAGATGGTGGCAAATTCAACGGCTTTGTTGGTGGTAGAATCTGTGACCACGCCAGAGACTTTGCCCCCCGCGCGCTGGGCACTTCCGCCGCCGGCTGCTGAGGTAGTGGTGGAAGGAGTAGGAACCGCAGACGGGCTTTGTGCCCAGGACGCCGAAATCAGGAACACCTGCAGCGTGGCAATCAAGAATAGAGAACGCATGTACTAAATAGGAAGGGAGTTATAAGTATAGGAAGTGTTAAGATGAAATAGCAGCTCAATGGTTTAATGGGCAGACTTTCATTTTTGACTTATTTTCTGGAAAAAAGTCCAAAAACGAAAAGACCGCCTAAATCTGGGAAGGTTGCATCAGTCAGGGCGCTGGACCTCCACGTTTAAGCCCACGCCCACGGCAGACATCTTGGCCCATTTGGCCTGGCTGGCGTTTTTGTAGAAGGTGGTATGAAAACCAGGCAGCATGGCCGCCAACGTCAAAGATTGAGGGGCTGTGCGCGGGGTGGCGTCCACCCATTCCAGGGCAATCACAAAATCCTGCGACACATACAGGTTGTAAGGCTCCAGGTCTACCTGCACCCAGCCTTTTTTTAGGTTCTTCACGCTGGTCAGAATCTCTTTAGAAGAAAGGCTTTCGGCGGGTTGGCCGTCTTTTACTGCGTACAGGTTAACTCTAAACTTGAGTTCCTCAAATTGATTGTTGCTGAGACAGAAATTTAGTTTGCTGAGAAAAGTCTGTTTGTTCCCGTTGGGGATGATGACGCCTACTTCGCGGCCCAGGCTTTCTTGGATGGGTCGTTGATAGGCGGTGAAGGTATGATGAAAGAAAGTGTTAGGCCCTGCGCTGCCACCCAGCTTTTTCTTCTTCCATTGGGTGGCTTTTACTTTGACTTCAGAGAGTTGAACGGGCTTGGCCTGAAGAGAAATTTTAAAGTTTTTGTGGGTAGTGGCCGCATCTGTAAGTTCTTGAAGGGGCACCTCCTTGGGTTCATACCCAATGGCTGAGATGCGCACAGGTTTGTTTGGGTAGGCAGCGGGTATGGTCAAAGTAAAGGCACCTTGCTCATTGGTAAGAGTTCCCAGGGGCTCTTCCAAAATGCCCACGCTGGCGTAGGCAAGGGGTTTCTGAGTTTCTGCATCTACAATTACCCCAGAAAGATGAACGGCTGCGGTTTGTTGTACACGCAGCTTGGTTAATTTGGCAGAGGGAGCCCAGGGAGTGACCGAAAAGAAAGTAACTAAAAGAGCCAGAAGTAAATTCATGAATAAAAACGATGGAACACTTAGGTAGCCGCAACAACTTTACAGAAGGCTTTGACAGGAAACGGACCCTATATTTCAATATTGTATATAGCCTATATTAATATTTTCGATTCGGCAGGCCGGGCTTCTGAAAGACTAGCTTACCGCGTTTTTAGCCTGATTTCCAGAAAAGGGGCCAAAAACGAAGAGCGCCGGCAGTGGTATGCTGCCGGCGCTCTCTAATGCGATAGGATGAATGGCTTATTGAACTCCGCCACCGTCGCCTTGTTTGGCGTCATCGTTCTTGATGGATTTCTTGCGTTTGGGCGGGCCTTGCTGCTGCAGTTTCCCGAAGCGGTATTCAAACGTCAGCCTGAAGCCGCGGTTGTACTGGGTCACGTTGGTTCTGGTGCTGAACGGCAAACCAGACGTCTGGCTGATGCCTTCCTGCAGATTTCTGAATTCCAACGCTTTCCTGAACGGGTTGTCCATGCCCAGGCTCAACGCGCCCTTCTTCGCGAACAACTCTTTTCTGATGGACAGGTTGTGGTACGAGAACGCTGACATCTGGCCTTGCAGGGCAATTCTTGGCGCGTTGAATCCGCCTGAGAACTGCGCACTCACGCCCTTGCCAAAATCATAGCCAGAGCTCAGGTTGATGTTGTACATGAAGCCTTCATTGGAGGCAAACGGCGCGTTCAGGTCTACGTAGTACAGGTTCACGTTTCCGTTGATGTTCCAGGCCGGAACGGGCTTGGTGGAACCTGAGAAGCTCATGCCGTAGGTCTTGTTCTTGGCAATGTTCTTAAACGTCAGGAAGGTGGTGTCATTGATCACATCCGTCACAGACTCAATGGCGTTGTCTGTCATGCGCATATAGGCAGACACGTTCAAAGAAGTAGTCTTGAAGAAGGTGCTGTAGTTCAACTCATACGCATCGGTGAGTTCGGCGTCCAACCCTGGGTTACCAAACACCACCAGGTTAGGTCCCTGCTGCTGGCGGTACGGGTTCAGGAAGAACAACTGCGGGCGCTGAATGCGCTGCGTGAACGAGGCACGTACTTTCATGGTTGGTTTCAGGTCATAGGCCACGGTCACGTTCGGGATGAAGTTGTCATAGTCCGTCTTGAAATCTGGCTGCTTGGCATCCACAAAGTCGGCGGCTACGTTAGTCAACTCATAGCGGCCGCCAAATTTCACCTGCGTCTTTTTGTTGATGTTGAAGCCATACGACAAATACGCCGCCTGCACGTCCTGGTCATACGAGAAGTCTCCGTTAGAAGCCAGGCCGTTGTAGAAGGAGCGGCTGGTCACGTCGCGCATGATGTTCTTGGCGCCAATTTCCAGCAAGGTGTTCTTTGGCATGGGGTGCGCGTAGTCTGCCTGGAAAGTAAGTTCCTTGTTCTCGCCTTCGTTGTTGTTGTTGGTATAAGAAATGGTGTTGCCTTCTAGGTCATAGCGCGTCTGGAACACCTCATTGTCCTGGTCAGTGGTGCTGTACAAGGTTAGGAAGGTGAACTCCTGTTGGGGTTTCTTGAACAAGTGCGTGTAGTCCAGGTTCAGGTCCATGCTCAGGCGCTTGTTGTTGTTCTTCATGGTGAGGTCATATTCGTTCACCAAGGTCTCATTGCCAAATTCAGAAGCGTTGCCGGCCAGTTGGTTGGCAGAAAACGCGGTGGCATGCTGCTGCGAGCGCATTTTAAACTGACCCGTGTTTACCCGTATGCCGGCGGCCAGGCTGTTCTTGTCATCCAGCTCATATTCCAGGCCCAGTTGCCCGAAGCCGAAACGACCATTGGTGCGGTTGCTTCCCAGTTGTTGGATGAGGCTCTTGGTCACATACTTGTTCTCTATCTCAGCCGTGCTGGGGTTGTCTCCTTCATTGGTCAAGAGCGTGTTGGGGTTGTCTTTTCTTTCGGCCTGGTTCATCTGGCTCAGGTTCATTTCGCCTTTGCCGTAGAACATGTTCATGCCGGCGTTCACGTTCACACCCAGTTTCCCCGACTTCACGCTTACGTTGGCGTTGCCGTTGCTGGCGCGGGTACCGGTGGTCAAGGTGGTGGAGCCCGTTACGCCCTGCAGGTTGTTTTTCTTGGTCACAATGTTGATGATACCGGCGGTGCCTTCAGCGTCATATTTAGCCGATGGGCTGGTCACCACCTCTACGTTTTTGATCACGTCTGCCGGAATCTGCTTAAGCGCGTCTGCTACGTTCCCCGCCATCATAGTAGACGGCTTGCCATTGATGAGCACGCGCACGTTGCCGCTGCCGCGCATTTGCAGGTTGCCGTCCTGGTCCAATGAAACCGACGGTACTTTGCGCATCACATCGGCGGCGGTGCCCCCGGTGTTGGTGATGTCTTTTTCGGCGTTGTAGACCATGCGGTCCACTTTGTCTTCAATGAGAGGCTTTTCACCGGTCACGGTCACTTCCTTCAGTCTGGTTTGAGACGGGCTCAACTCAATCTTATTGAAGCTGTGGTCTTGGTCTTTATCTGAGATGGTGATCTGGGTCAGTTCTTTGGTGTCATAGCCAATGAAGCTGATGGTGAGTTTGTAAGTGCCGTTGGGGATTTTGTTTAACGTGAAACGGCCTTTCTCATCGGTCACGGTGCCATCCACGGTTTTGCCGGTGGTGGTGTTCACCAACGCGATGGTGGCAAATTCTACCGGCTTGCTGCTGGAAGAATCAGCAACGGTTCCAGTAATCTTACCAGCGCCTTGCAGCGTGGCCATTGCCGGTGCAGCCCCAGTAGGAGCGCCCGCCGGACGGGCAGAGGGAGAAGGGGCCTGGGCCCAAATTGGAGCGGTGGTGGCGCAGCTTAACAGTGTTAAGAGCAGAAATTTTTTCATAGAAAACTTGAAGTGATACTTTCTCCTGAAGCCCGGGTGCGCTACAGCGTATGGGTTTAGCCGGCGTCCTGATTTGCTTTAGTTGGAGCATTAGTAGGCGCTTGTAAAGGATTATTACAGCCTGTTTCAGATAAAAGCTGATTTTAACAAAACGTTAACGTTTGGGCAGGAAAGGCAGATTTGGAAAGATGGGTTTAAACCGTTTAAAGCCGTTTTTGGCGTGTTTTACAGGAATTAGGCTAAAAACGACGTTTGGTTGATTAAAGGAATCACACTACGCTGAAAGGAAGATGGGCTTGTACTCCAAAGACCTCGTGGAGCCCACATGGACGTGCGAATGTCTGTGCCATGGACTGTTGCCATATGTGGATTTTTCCCATTGGGATTTCTCTTCTGTGCGGCGGATGTTCCATCTGTGACTTGCTATTACAGGTGATGCCTTTCCGTTGGCTATCCCCGAGCAATGCCGCTTGCTCCGGTGCCCTTATGCTTCCTTGTTGTATTGTCTCCGCTAAGCGCTCACGGCCGCGAGGCCCCGTCTTCCCGCCTCGCGCTGTACCAGCTTGCCTCTTCTGCGTGGATGCTCCTTTGGAGGTCAAGCTGCTTATGCCTTGTGGTGGCCGCCGTTCTAACCCGAGGCGGCAACCTGCTTAGGCGACTCGCCGGAAAGACTGAAACGGGTGCGTGTAGCTTAGGCCTTTTTAGGTCGCAATTGGAACAGGTGCACTAAGCAGAGGCCTTTGCCAGCCGCAATTGGAACATGTGCCCGTAGTAATGCCTTTACTAAACGCTGATTCCCCCCTTGAGGGGGGCGAAGGGGTGTTAACACAACAGATAAAATCAATCAATAACCAGCAATCCTTCCGTTTTTGGGCTGTTTCCTGAGAAATAGACTAAAAACGGAAGCCTCCTGCAGGCATGTCTGTTAGAATACACTTGCAGGAGGCTTGTTGGTTTTAGAAGAAGAACTGTTAATGATCAGACATAAGCCGGATCACGGTGCCGTCCAGGTCTGGGGTAACTTTGATTTGGCAAGAAAGGCGGCTTCCTTCTCTCAGGTTGGGCAGGTTCTCCAGCATGTATAATTCGTCATCAGAGGCTTCTGGGAGTTCTGGGGCTTGCAGAAGTTCCACGTGGCAGGTGGCGCAGAGGGCCATGCCGCCGCAAGTGGCTAGAATGTCAAACTCGTTGGCCTTTAACACTTCCATCAGGCTTAGGCCCATGTCTGTGGGGCGGGAACGGCAATGCGCTCACCGGCGGCATTCTCTACGTAAACGGTTATCTCGTCTTGCATGGCATTACATGGTTGGCACCCCGTTCACGGTAGTGTATTTGAGAACAAATTTCTTGTCTGGGTAAACAATGGAGTAGGCACTCTGGGCCATTAGGGCGGCTTCATGGAAACCACATAAAATCAACTTCAGCTTGCCGGGGTAGGTGTTAATGTCGCCAATGGCGTACACGCCCGGAATGTTGGTGCTGTAGTCTACGGTATTCACCACAATAGCCGATTTTTCCAGTTCCAGGCCCCAGTTTTCTAACGGTCCCAACTTAGGCACCAATCCGAAGAGCGGGATAAAGTAGTCTGCTTCTACCTGGTAGCCGTCGGCGCCGTCTGGCGAGATGGTCACAGATTCTAACTGGCCGTTGCCGTGCACCTGGGTCACGTTAGACTTCAAGAGTAGTTTCATGTGGCCTTCCTCTGCCAGGCTAGACACCTTGGCCGCCGATTCTGGGGCGCCTCTGAAGGTGGTTCCGCGGTGCACCAAGGTCAGTTCTTTGGCTACGTCTGCCAGGTAAATGGCCCAGTCCAGGGCAGAGTCTCCGCCGCCGGCCAGCACAATGCGCTTGTCTCTGAAGAACTCTGGGTCTTTGACCATGTAGGCCACGCCTTTGCCGCCTTCAAAGTTCTCCAGGTTCTCAATGGCCGGCTTGCGCGGCTCAAACGAACCCAGTCCACCGGCAATCACCACCACTTTGCAGGTGATTTCAGTTTTATCTGTAGTAATCAGTTTGAAAGAGCCGTCCTCTAGTTTTTCAATCTCCTCTACACGCTCGCCTAACGTGAAAGTGGGGTGGAAAGGCTCAATCTGCTGCATCAGGTTTTGCACCAGATCGCCGGCCAATACCATGGGATAGCCGGGGATGTCATAGATGGGCTTTTTAGGGTAGATTTCAGAGAGCTGGCCGCCCACCTGCGGAAGCGCGTCAACCACGTGGCATTTCATTTTGAGAAGGCCGGCTTCAAACACGGCGAACAATCCCACCGGGCCCGCCCCGATGATGCAAATATCAGTACTTATAGTTGACATGAGTGAGGTATATGGGTATAAAGGCAAGACTTTTACATCATTGCCGTTCTTAAACAGTGCCACCGTTTTCCCTTTTTTGGGTTTTGCGGTTTGCGCCTGCAAAGTAACATCAAAAAAGGCGAAAGTGTTCTGCCAGATTCTATCTTGGTGGTTGCCTCTCTTATATTAAATTGTAATTTTAGCGCTTTAACCTCTCTACCATGCTTGATTTTATCACCTGGGATGTGAACCCCAACCTTTTCTCATTAGGGCCTTTGACGGTGCGTTGGTACGGTCTGCTGTTTGCCATGGCCTTTGTGCTCACTCAACCCATTGAGAAATACATCTATAAAAAAGACGGCCGCTCTGAAGAAGACGTAGACGTGCTCACCTTGTACATGGTCATTGGCACCGTGATTGGCGCGCGCCTGGGCCACTGTCTTTTCTATGACCCGGTGTATTACCTCTCTAACCCCATTGAGATTTTCAAGATCTGGGAGGGAGGATTGGCCAGCCACGGCGGTACCATTGGTATTCTGGTGTCTCTGTACCTGTTCAGCCGCAAATACAAGTTTGATTACCTATGGGTGCTGGATAGAATTGTGATTGTGGTGGCCGTGGGCGGAGCGTGTATAAGGTTAGGCAACCTCATGAACTCTGAGATCATTGGCAAACCCGCCGACCTGCCTTGGGCCTTTAAGTTTGTGCGCAACACTGAACTGTTCAACGGTGTGCCGGCCTACATAGACCCGCGCCATCCTACGCAGTTGTATGAAAGCCTTTTCTGCGTGTTCCTGTTCATCTTACTTTATACGCTTTGGAAGAAAGGGGCCGGTAAAATGCGCGGATTGTTGTTTGGCCTGTTTGTGACGCTGTTGTTCACGTTCCGGTTTCTGGTAGAATTCCTGAAGGAAAACCAGGAGGCCTTTGAAGACGAGCTGGCCTTGAACATGGGCCAATGGCTGAGCATCCCGCTGATTTTGATTGGCATAGTGGTGCTCATCTACGCACTTCGTCAGCCCAGACAACCACAGCAAATGGTTAGCTAGCAGGTGTTTTTTGCCTGATTCTTAGAAAATAGCCTAAAAACGGTTCGGTCTCTGGAAGTAGATTTCCGGAGGCCGAACCGTTTTTAATTTGGGACAGTTTTTATAATGCGTATTGAAACAGATCGCCTTCTTCATTGCTCATGACCAGCGTCTTGTTGTCTTTGAAGAGAATGGCCTCAGACTTGCCGGCCTTGGGCAAGGTAATAATCTGCGGTTTCTGGCTGAAGAATTGGTTAGAACCTTTTTTGATGGGATACAGGTAGAGCTTGCCATACGTGAGGACGGCCATTTTGGAGCCATCTGGGCTTACATCTGCGGAGGTAACCTCGCCGGATATCTGGGTTTTGCTTACCAACTTGGCGGTATGCGTGCCAGCCTGGTCTGAGAGTTCGTAGAGTTTGGAAGTGCGTTTCTGGCCTCGGTCCTTGGAAAGCAGGTACAGTTTGTTGTTGTGCCAGAAGAAGCCTTCGCAGTCAAAGTTGCGCAGTTCCTTTTCTACTTTGCCCGTGGGCTGGTCCTGATACCTAAACTTGATGGTCTGCACCTTGAAGCCCTGCTTGGGCGCCACCTTGTAAATTTTCAGGTCCTGGCGCTCGTTCTTGTTGTTGCCCACGTCCCCAATGTACAGGTAGCCTTTGTTGTCCTGGGCAAGGTCTTCCCAGTCATTGTTGCTCACGTCCTGAATCTGGGTCTGGCTCAGGAGTTTGCCTTGCTCATTGACTTTATAGAGAATGGGCAGGTTGCCGGCATCATTGTGGGTCCAGTACTGTCCCGGTGAACCGGCCATCTCCAACCCAGAACTTTCCACAATTTCACCTGGCAATTTGGCTAGCAATTCCAGACTACCCAACGCGACAGGAATGGAGGTGTAACTGCTCAGGGCAGAGGCAAGGGGGAAGGCGGCGCAAGCCAATAAAAGCAACGGAGGAAATCGTTTCATTGGTGAACTGTTAGGTTAGTCTCTTGTATAAAATCCCGAATGCAGGAAATAGTGTAAACGAAGCGAAAACCCAGAAGTTGAGAAAAATATAGTCTAGAAAGTGATTTAATCCCTCAACAGCAAATTCAAAGAGATAAGAATTAGCCAGTGCCTTACTTGAGAAGACTGCTTCGTTTTTAGGCTATTTTGTGGGATTTAAGCCGAAAACAGGCTCGGTGCTTTAAGCTTTCAGGATAGGTTTTTCATGAATTGCCAAAGCTAGGCGCTACTCTGCTTTTTGGTGAAAACACACAATAAGGAAATGGTTTTTTTGGTGCTTCTAAAAGTCTCCCGTGAGTGAGTGAGTGAGTGAGTGTCGTTTTTGGCTTGTTTTCAGGAAATCAGCCCCAAAACGACACTTTGGAAATCACTACATCTTCCCATTCCCACATTTTCAAATCTTCTCATTTTCAAATCTTCAAATTCGCACCTTAGCGGAGCACCTTCGCTTTTAATTGAAAGATGTCTCTGAGGGCGCGGTCTGCAGCGTAATAGCCGCACATGCCGTGTACGCCACCGCCGGGAGGAGTGGAGGAAGAGCAGAGGTAAATGCCTTTGGCCGAGGTTCTGTACGGCGAGGCCCGAAGTGCCGGACGCGTAAACAACTGCCCCACGTCAATGATGCCACCGTTGATGTCGCCCCCGATGTAGTTGGGGTTGTAGGCTTCCATCTGGTGGGTGTTGAAGGCATGGCGGGCTAGAATCAGGTCTTTGAACCCCGGCGCGAACCGTTCTATCTGGTTTTCTATGGCCTGGGTCATGTCTTTAGTGGAGCCGTTGGGCACATGGCAATAGGCCCAGGCGGTGTGCTTGCCTTGCGGCGCCCGGCTGGGGTCAAAAACACTTTGTTGGGCCATCAAGGCAAATGGTTTTTCTGGGTACTGCCCTTGTGAGGTAAGTTTTTCTGATAGCGCTATCTCCTCCAGGGTGTTGCCCAAATGCACGGTGCCGGCCTGTCTACACTCGGGTGCAGTGAAGGGAACCGGGCCGTCCAAAGCCCAGTCTATCTTGAATACGCCCATGCCGTAACGGTACTTCTTCAACTGCCACTGGTAAATGGCGGAAAACGAATGACCCGCAATCTCCAGCAACTGCCTGGGTGTGACATCCAGCAACACCGCATGAGAGGAGGGTAATTGCTTTAAAGAAGTAACATGATAATTGGTCTCAATCTTTCCGCCCAAGGAAACGAAATGCGCTGCCAAGGCATTGGCAATGCTCTGCGACCCGCCTTTGGGCAGCGGCCAGCCGTGCAAATGCGCCTGCGCCAGCAACACCAAGCCAATGGCCGAGGTGGTCATATTAGACAAAGGCTGAATAGAATGCGCCGCCATGCCCGCCCACAGTCCTCTTGCTTTTTTAGTGGTAAAGACTAGGTTCGCCAAAGTAGTGGCCGGTGACATCGCTTTGATGCCAAATTTCGCCATGGCCAATGGATTCTTCGGGAATTGCAGTGGACCCAGAACGGTTGGCGCCAAGTTTGGCCAGTCCTTCACCAAAGCCGTCATCAATTGCTCATAGGCTTTTCTGTCCTTGCCCAGATGAAGCGCCGTTTCTGGTAAGGAATGCAGGAGCGCTGCGGCGGTGCCGCCGTCAAATGGGTGCGCGGCCGCTACCGGTGGGTAAATGTATTCCAGCCCGTGCTGGGCCAGGGGAAGCGTTTTAAAATAAGGAGACTCGGCGGCCAGGGGATGAATGGCTGAGCAGACATCATGCAGAAAGCCCGGCAAGGTTAGTTCTTTGGTGCGCAGGCCTCCGCCAATGGTGTCTTTGGACTCCACCAACAGCACAGACAATCCCTGTTCCTGCAAGGCAATGGCCGCCGACAAGCCATTCGGCCCAGAGCCGACCACTACTGCATCAAAATCCCGTTTTTCCAAAGGCGAGTCAGGTGTTTACTAGTTTGAGAAGCAAGATACGTATCCTGGCTGACGTGGCCGCCACCCATGACCTCCAATCCTCACGCTTTTATCTTCCCTCTCATCCTTTTGCTGTACTATCAGATTCTTTCCCGCGCTCACATTTTCACTCTCCTTTTGTCATCCTGAAAGGACCTTGTGGGCAAGCTGTAAAGACGGTTATTAAAAGAAACCTCCCGCAGGTTTGAGCGCAGCGGCAACTTATGGATAAGATTAGGGGAAGTTTTCCAATTTGCCATCTCTGCAGAACGGCCCACGCAAGTTACAAACTTGCGCCAATGCTTAGCTCCAAGCTATACGCGTGAAGCAGCAACGGAGAATGTGTTGTGTTTTTGGTCTGGTTTCTGGAAAACAGGGCAAAAACGAAAATTTGCGTTTAGCTAGCGCCTGTCTAGTTCGCCCAAAAGGTCCTTTCAGAATGACAAGTGGAGAAGAAGAAGAAGAAGAATGGTTGGGACTGAAAAAAAGGATCGCCTGTAGCACTAAAACAGCACACCAGGCGATCCTTGAGGATAGCAACAGTCTTACATCTTATGTCTTGCGTCGTAGGTCTATTTACTTAATGCACCTGCAAGCCGCTGTCGGGGACGAAGTCTAGGGAGACGGAGTTCATGCAGTAACGCTTATAGGTGGGCGGCGGGCCGTCGTCGAAGAGGTGGCCTAAGTGGGCATCGCAGCGGCCGCACAATACTTCTATGCGCTCCATGCCCATAGAATTGTCTTGCTCATAGATGACGGCGTTCTTTCTGAAGGTCTCAAAAAAGCTGGGCCAGCCGCAGTCTGAGGCAAACTTGGCATCAGAGGCGAAAAGCTTGTTGCCGCAGGCGGCGCAGTAATAAGTGCCTCGGCCGGTGTAGTTCCAGAGCTTGCCGGTGAAGGCGCGCTCCGTGCCTTTGCCGCGGGCAACGGCATAGACATCAGGGGGCAAGACCTTCTTCCATTCTTCGTCAGAAAGCCGCAGTTTGGTGGTGTCTGTGCGCGAGTAATACGGGTTCTTGGTTTGCCCAGGCGCGGAGGGCTGCGTGCTCACTGCGGTGGTTGCCGTGGGCTGGGTGCCCTGGTCAGAGGCGCTTTGGCAGCTGAGCAAAGGCAGGAGCAGTAATAGGTAAATTGAAAAAAGTAGTTTCATGGGTCTCATCTATAAGGGCAGCAACCTGCCTGCTATACAAACGAAGTCTACGCCCATATTAGTTTTCGGGCCGCTAGAAGTATTCCAGCGTTTTTGGCTTCTTTTCTGAAAAACAGGCTAAAAACGAGGCAGGTAGATAGGTGCCATCACCTGCTTTGCCCCGCCTGTACCTAGTGATGTCTATTTTCTCAATAGTCTCTTCACCAGCCCCACCAAGGCCAAATACAACACGCTCGGGATACCCACCCAAATAAGTTCGCTTTGGATGACGGCCAAGCCCTTCGGGCCGAGGAACTGCTTGATGCCAATAGGAGACACCTGGATGGGGCGCCAAGGCAGAAAATACCGGTTGTTGTCAAAAGGCGAGAAGACCGCCACGCCCAGTCCGCCGGTGGTCATGGCGTCCAGCAAAGAATGCGAGGCCGTGCATAGAAAGAAAATAAAGATGAGGAAGAGTCCCTGCCGACTCTGGAGCGGAACACCTCTGTAGAATACTTTGGTCACCAAAACGCCCAGCAACAACGCAAACGCCAGTGAGTGCGAAAAGCCCCGATGTCCCAGAAAATGCTCATACGGCACGCCAAACTTGAACATGACCACGTCTGCATCTGGAATGACGGCGCAGAATGCCGCCAAGGCACTAAACTTGAAAAGCTGTTTTTTACTGGTAGAAGTTTTGCTGATGGCCACCGCCAACAACGCATGCGCAAATGCAGATGCCATGTCTGTAAATTGAAGGAAGCCTGAAGCTACCTTTCTTTTACCAAGTAAAAAAGAAGGAGGCTCCAGGCTTCAGAATATTTTGTGGGCAGAACAACGTTTTTAGCCTATTTACCAGAAAACAAGCCAAAAACGCAAGTACGGTCTATACGCCAATGTCCTCGTTCCAAAGCGTGGGCTTTTCCTGAATGAACTGTTGCATGAGGTTGTAGCACTCCTGACTGTCTACCACAGTCACATCCACGCCCCTAGATTTGAGCAGATCCTCTTCGCCCATGAAGGTCTTGTTCTCACCCACCACTACTCTGGGAATGCCATACAGCAAGATGGTGCCTGAGCACATGGGGCAAGGCGAAAGTGTGGTATAGATAGTGCATTCCTTGTACACAGAGGCCGGTTGTCTTCCCGCATTCTCCAGCGCGTCCATCTCGCCGTGCAAGATGGGACTGCCGTTCTGCACCCGCTTGTTGTGCCCCCGGCCAATGATTTTGCCGTTGTGCACTAAAACAGAGCCGATGGGAATGCCGCCCTCTTGGTAGCCTTTCTGCGCCTCTTCAAAAGCCGCCTGTAAGAATTGGTCCATGATATGGTAGAAAGTTGGAGTTGCAGAGATGAAATTATGGCTATATACGTGAGTCTAAGAAATCAATATGGGTACACGATCTCCAATCCATTACTTATTTGTTTTCGATAGAGCAGGGAGACGATTCTTACTCAAAATCTACTAAGGGCCGAACTTCTGTGACAGTTGGTGTGCCAGTGCCCTCATTCCTCTCCACTATGAAGATGTGCTTAAGTTGCCGGAAGTACACACCTCCATAATAACTCTTATCCCCATGTTTGGGATAGTTTCTACTGATGAAATCAAAAAGTTGCTCCTCTGTTACAACGGGTAACTTCTTCAACTCCCAAGGTTGCAATCGCTGACGGCTTACCTTATCCTTGGAAATGAATTTTAGAGGATGCCCATCATAGAGAAACAAATTGTTGTACGCGTAGGTGTCCTCCCAACTTTCTTTGAGTGTAATAGGGTCAACTCCTTTAGTGTCTGTGAATTTATAATGCTTGCCCGGTTCATGCAATAAGTAGAGGACCGTGTCCTGCATAGAGGGCTGAGAAACTACCTCATGAGAACAAGTATTTATAAGAGAAACTAATATAAAAATTAAAAACTTCATTTACTTGTAATTTAAATTAATCCACACATGTCAAAGAGGTCCATGATTGCATGAAATCTAACTTTGAGTCAATTTCATTTTTTTCTTCAACTGTCTTATTGTTTTTAAAATGGTATGTGTCTTTTAGTCCGCCCCAAGCAAATGCTTTATAATGATCTAAGGTGATTTGCAAATTATTATGATTTCCAACATCAAACTGTTGTAATCCTTGAGCTATAAGATCTATATAGCGTTGTGCCATCTCTTCATGATGAGCCTTGTTTTGGACTTCTGTGAGAGTTGCGCCATTTTTCTTTTCATTCACATAAGTTTCCCATAGGATAGGAAAATTATCCTTATCCAAGTTTTCATAACCTTTAATTTGGCGCAGGTCTGAAAAAATTTTTGCGTGCACTGATTCGTGTAGAATTGTGCGTGCCACTTCAAGAGTTCGAGCACCATCAACATACTTTGAATTAATAGTTATTACAATATTTGTAAAAGTGTTATCGGTAGGTTGACATTGACCATTTAAAGACTCACCTTTTGAATTTGTGAGGTTAGGAGCAACTTTATAAGTTAGATTAATAGTCCCACCATTATCTAAATACGATGAAATTAAATTTTGCATCACTGTATTTCCACCAAGATCATTATACACACAATTTGTCTTTTGATGGGTTACAAGTGCAGAGGACGATACATCAAAGCTAGTACATCTGCAATTCTCATACACATCAATCAATTCAATATAACCCCCGTCATCTGAGGACCCGCCAGATGAACCTGGAGAGGGTCCTTCCGTGCTTAATTCATCATAAACTGTAATACATATAGGAACTGGCTCAAACCCTACAAAATATGGGGCAGAGCAATAATCGGGGCCGTCAGGGTTGACGGTGCAGGTGCGTTCCCAAATCTCTACAAACCCATAGCTATTGCAATAAGTACGTGAACCACTGCTCTGTTCAGAAGCCTTAATGGAAGAAACAATTTTGCCATTTTCATACCCATAACCATTTACAAACCAGCCTTCCAAGGAAGTGTAGATGACCGTTCCGCTAAAATCCTTTGGTAGGTTCCGGTAGTTCAACTCAGTCAGGTCAACGCCTTTTGCAGAGAAGGCGTGCATTAAAGCTGAGATTTGCTTACCAGTGACTTTATTCTTTAAAATGATAAGCTTGGTAATACCATTTGGGGCTGTATCTGTGCCTTGTAGTTTAAAAGCCAGTTTGGTCTCCATTTTCACTGGCGCTTCTACTAAATAGTAGGTCTTATCTGATACCTCCCGGGCTTTCTCCCATTGCGGCAAGACAGGCGGGAACTGCTTTTTCTTTTTGTTGGCAGGAGATGCCTTGACAAAGGGCTGTCCAGCTTCAAACCACTCCTGGGCCTGCTTCACGGTAAGCGCGTTAGGGTCTGTCTTAGGCTCTACCAGAAGTTCTTCTTGCTGGCAACCTGTCAAAAAGACCAGAAGTAACAGTGTGGTTAGTAGTAATGAATGAATGAATGAATGAATGAATGAATGAATGAATTGTTTTCATGTATTTGATTTTTTCTTGCAATTTTCAACCCTTAAAGTAATTGAAACAGGAAATAACAATCCTTTTTATAACATAACAAATTGACTCTTTTTTGGTTTGTATAAATAGTTAAGTCGTTTGGAAAGGATTAGTTAAGGTTTAAAATAGCTGTCAAAATATGATAAAAGAATAGATTTTGTAACATTAATGATTTCTAGGGCAAGGTAACAAATTTGGCGCAAACCCGTTTTTAGCCTCCTTTGGCCAAAACAGGCCAAAAACGCACCACCAGAAACTTCCCTTTCCGTGGGAGAGGGTAGCTTCTGCTGGGGGTCAGGCCCCTACGGCACCGGGTCATAGCCATGACCGCCCCAGGGGTTACACCTGCCAATACGCTTCAAGGCCATCCAGCCGCCTTTGAACGGGCCGTACTTGACAATAGCCTGGTGCGCGAAGGCGGAGCAGGTGGGCGTGAAGCGGCAACTGCCCGGTGTGAGCGGCGAGATGGTGTAGCGGTACAGCCACACCAAACCCAGAAACAACTGCTTAAACACCCAATTCAACCACTGCATAAACTAACTCCTTTTCTTTAACAACGAACCGAACTGGATATCAGCTAAGTCGCTTTTTCTACTTCTTCTGCTAGTATCGGCAAAAAAATGCACAAATGTGTATATTTGGCCTGTACTAACTAACAAACGTTATGCTTAAAAAGATATATGCATTTGTGTTAGCCATCAGTTTGGGCGCTTCTTTCTCTGCCAAGGCAGATGAAGGCATGTGGCTCCCTTTGTTGGTGAAACGCCTGAACATGGTGGACATGCAGAAACAAGGCCTGCAACTCACCGCCGAGGAAATCTACAACGTCAACAATGCCAGCTTGAAGGACGCCATCGTGCAGTTCGGGGGCTTTTGTACCGGTGAGTTCATCTCTAAAGAAGGTTTGCTCTTGACCAACCACCACTGCGGGTATGATGCCATTGCGTCTAACTCAACTCCAGAAAATAACCTGTTGCGTGATGGCTTCTGGGCCAAAACCCGCCAGGAAGAAAGAAAGAACGAAGGTCTGTTTGTAGACATTCTGGTGCGCATGGAAGACGTGTCTAGTCAGGTGTTGCAGGGCATCACGGCCCAGACCTCTGAGCAGGAGCGTACTAAATTGGTAGCTGAGCGCACCAAGTCTCTGGCAGATGCCGCCAAGAACAACGGCCAGTACGTGGCCTATGTGCGTGATTTCTACAATGGCAACGAGTTCTACATGTTTGTCTATGAGCGTTTCTCAGACGTGCGTCTGGTAGGCACGCCGCCAGAAAGCATTGGTAAATTTGGGGGTGACACTGATAACTGGATGTGGCCGCGCCATACCGGTGACTTCTCTATGTTTAGAGTGTACATGAGCCCAGACGGAAAGCCGGCTACGTACTCAGACAAAAACGTGCCTTACAAGCCTAAGCACCACCTGCCTATCTCTATGAGCGGCGTGAAAGAAGGCGATTTTTCTATGGTGTTCGGGTTCCCGGGCCGTACCACGCGTTTCATGGCCGGTTCTGGCCTGAGCATGGCGGTAGATCAGTCCAACCCAGCCCGTATCAAATTGCGCGAACGTCGTTTGGCCATCATGAAAGAAGCCATGGACGCCTCGCAGGCCAACCGCCTGAAACTGGCTTCCAACTACGCCAGCATCAGCAACTACTACAAGTACTACATCGGGCAGAACGAGGGCATCAAGCGCATGAAGACGCTGAACAAGAAAGCTACTGAAGAGAAAGCCTTCCAAACCTGGGCCGATGCCGATGCCACCCGCAAAGGATTGTACGGCAGCGCGCTTTCTGACATCAATGCCTCGTATGCTGGTCAGCGCGAGTACAACTTATCAGCGGTATACCGCTCAGAGGCTGCTCTGGCGCCTCAGTTGATGATGCACGCCTACCAGTACACGCCGGTCTACAACATGCTTAAAGACAACAAGGCAGACAAAGCCCAGCGCGATCAGATGTTGGCCGCCGTGAAGGAGATGAACGAAGAGTTCTACAAGAGCTATCTGGCTTCTACAGACCAAAAGATGTTTGCCGAGTTAATGCAGATGTACTACAATGACGTGCCCAAAGCACAGCATGGTGACATTTTCAAAGACCTGACTGGCAAGTACAAAGGAGACTTTAAGAAGTGGGCGGCAGACATCTACGGCAACTCTATCTTAAGCACTGAAGCGAAAGCCAACGCATTCCTGGCCAACCCAACGGCCAAGGCCTTGGAGAATGACCCGGCGTTCAAATTTGTGCGTGCCGTGAATCAGAACTACCAAACCAACATTCTGCCTAAACTAACCGAGTACAATGCGTCTCTGGCCAAGGCCAACCGTCTGTACGTGGCGGGTTTGCGTGAGATGAACCCTAACAAAGTGTACTACCCAGACGCAAACTCAACGCTTCGTCTAAGCTACGGTACCGTGAAAGGCTATGAGCCGCGTGACGGCGTGGAGTACAAGTATTACACCACGCTTGATGGTTTGGCCGCTAAAGAAGATCCCACCAACGAGGAGTTCATTGTACCTGCCAAATTGATGGAACTGGCCGCTAAGAAAGACTATGGCAAATACGCAGACAACGGCGAAATGCGTGTGGCATTCATCACCAACAATGACATCACGGGCGGTAACTCTGGTTCGCCGGTGATCAACGGCCGTGGTGAGCTGATGGGTCTGGCCTTTGACGGAAACTGGGAAGCCATGACCGGTGACCTGGTGTTTGACCCAGAGTACAAGCGCTGCATCAACGTAGACATCAAGTACGTGCTCTTTATCATGGACAAACTGGGCAACGCCAGTCACTTGATCAATGAGATGACCCTGGTGAACAATGGCAATCCCAACACCCAGTTCAACCCGTCCTTGAATGACGTGAAAATGGACGGCAAGACCGAGATTGAAACGCCTACCGAAGAGATCAAAATCAAGAAGAAAGGCAAAGAAACCAAGATCAAACGCGAAACTAAGAAGCAGAAGAACTAACCGTTTTTCGGCTGGTTTCCAGAAAATACCCAAAAAACGCCCGGTGCTCTAAGCGCCGGGCGTTTTTGTTTTAGATTAGAATAAGGGTTGGGCTCAAGCTCTATTGGCAATGTACGTAGCAAAGCACTTGCTCGCATTTTCCCCATTGCTTGTTCTTGCACTGTTTGCCGGTAGACTTGGCCGTGGCGGTGCATTGGGGATTGTAAGCAGATACGGCTTTAGGCGCGGCGCTGGGAGAAGAAAACGACAGCATCAAACCAACGCTGGCCGCCAGCGACAAAGAGGTAAAAAATCTTTTCATGACAGTTCTGGGTTAGGTAGGTTTTTCATAAATATAGTAAAAGTAAATATAAGCCGGGTACCAATTTTGGAGCAAAGCACGTAGGAGGAAAACTGTCCAACCCCCTGAGCCTATGATGCATACTCTACGCTTAGTCCTGCTTCTCTTCATCCTTCTATTTGGAGGGATCGCTCATGCTCAGTTATACAATGCGCCCGCTGGGGCCAGAAGCATGGGCTTGGGCGGCGCCTCGGTGACCTTGACAGACGTATGGGCTCTTTCCAATAACCCGGCGGGAACGGCTGCACTAAAACAACCCACATTAGGAGGCTTTGCCATCAACCGGTTTGGCCTGCAGGAACTCACCACCGTAGGGCTGTTGGCCGTGCTCCCGACTGCCAGGTGGGGGACGCTGGGATTGGACTTGCAGCGGTTTGGAGGCGAGTTGTACAATGAGCAACGCCTGGGTTTGGGTATTGCACATCAGTTGGGGCAGGTACGATTAGGGTTGAAGGCAGACGTGTTGCAGGTGCGGGTCAAAGAATGGGGCAGCCGAAAAGCCATCGCCCTGAGCCTGGGCGGTCAATCAGAAGTCATACCGGGGCTTACGTTTGGGGCGCACATCTACAACCTGAACCAAGCCAAACTGGCTGAGTTTGAAGACGAGCGCTTGCCCACGGTCATGAAGATGGGCATAGGCTACCAGGCGGCAACCAAAGTATTGCTGCTTTTAGAGGCTGAAAAAGAACTGGAGCACCCGGCCGCCGTGAAAGCTGGGGTGGAATACCAGGTCCTGCCAGCCCTGGCCTTTAGAACCGGCTTTCATTCGGGTACCCGCTCTGGTACGGCAGGGGTGGGGGTCACCTTCCAAAAGTTTCAGGTGGCCTATGCCTTGGGCGCGCAGAGCAGGCTGGGCTTGACCAATTCCTTGTCCTTGACCTATC
Source organism: Nibribacter ruber (assembly GCF_009913235.1). NCBI lineage: Bacteria > Pseudomonadati > Bacteroidota > Cytophagia > Cytophagales > Hymenobacteraceae > Nibribacter > Nibribacter ruber. The sequence goes on from NZ_CP047897.1 coordinate 4,032,365, forward strand.
AATGGGAGCGGCAGCCATGAAGCGTTTTTGGCTTGTTTTTCTGGTTTTAGCCCTAAAACAGCTGTCTTCCTGGGCGCAGGAAGTGCCGCGGCCGGCAGTAGATGTGGAACTGTTGGTGCAGGAGCTTTTTGCCGAGCAGACAGATGAAAACGCAGTGGCTTATGAAGACTTGTATGAAACGCTGCTGCAGTACTACCGCCAACCCTTAGACTTAAACATGGCCACCCGCGAAGAACTGCGCGGGCTTTGGCTGCTTTCTGAAGCCCAGATTAGCGCCCTGCTCCAGCACATAGCAGACAATGGTCGGCTCTTGACCCTGTATGAACTGCAGGCCGTGCCTACGTTTGACATGATCACCATCAGGCGGTTGCTGCCGTTTGTGACGGTGCAGTCCTTGGGGCAGGTGGGGCAAAAGACGTGGGCAGAACGGTTGCGGCAGGCCGAGAACCATTCATTGCTGCTACGGTATGACCGCACGGTGCAGGAGCGCAAAGGTTACACTCCGCCGGAGGGTCGCTCTCTAACGCGCTACATGGGCTCACCGGACAAGTATTTGCTGAGATATCGGCTAAGCCAGCCCAAGGACTTTAGCTTCGGGATTACCGCTGAGAAGGACGCCGGCGAGCAGTTTACCTGGCGCTCGGGCCAACGGCAGTATGGCTTTGACTTCTACTCCTTCCACGCGCAGTTGTATGACAGAGGCTCTTTTAAAACCATTGCCGTGGGGGACTATCAGCTGCAGTTTGGTCAGGGATTACTGCTTTCCAGCGGACTGGGCGTGGGCAAGGGTTCAGAAACCATCACTACCGTGCGCCGAAGCCAACTGGGTATCCGGCCTCATACCTCTGCCATGGAAACCAATTTCTTCAGGGGCATGGGCGCCACCCACCGCTGGCGAAGAGTACATACCACTTTGTTCTATTCCAACCGAAAAGTGGATGCCACCGTCAATGAGGAAGTTGAGCAAGAAGCAGAAGGATTGTCTGAAGTAGGGTTGGCGGGTAGCATCCAGACCTCGGGCCTGCACCGCACGCCCACCGAACTAGAAAATAGACAGCGCGCCCGGGAGCAGGTGGCCGGCGGAGATGTAACTTACCGCAATCCCACACAGACCTTGGGCATTGGCCTTACAGCTCTGGTGACGCATTACAACATCAACTTACAAAAACGCCCGGAGCCTTACAATCAATACACTTTCTCTGGTCGGCAGAATACGGGAGTGGGCGTTCATTACAGCTACCTGTGGCAGAATTTCAACTTCTTCGGGGAGACGGCCAGGTCTGACAATGGCGGCGTGGGTACGGTCAACGGTCTGCTGGCCAGCCTGTCTGAACGGGTGGAGATGGCCTTTGTCTATCGCTACTACGCCAGAGACTTCCAGAGTCTGTATGGGAACGCATTCGGGGAAAGCAGCCGCAACCAGAACGAGGCCGGTTTTTACACGGGCCTTAAGCTGAAACTCAGTACCCGCTGGCAGCTCACGGCCTTCTATGACAGGTTCAGTTTTCCCTGGCTCCGGTACCGCGTAGACGCTCCCTCAGATGGCCAAGAGTATCTGCTGCGCCTGCAATTTGTGCCTTCCAAAACCACCTTGCTCTACGTTCAGTTTCAGGAGGAGCGCAAGGCCCGCAATGAGACCGTAGAAGGGGAGGCCCTGGCCCTGGTGAGCGAGACCCGTGCCCAACGGATGCTGATGTTGCTGGACGTAAGCCCGCTGCCCTCGCTCCGGTTAAGGTCCCGTCTGCAGATGAGCCAATTTGAGCAATCGGGCAAGGTGGAGAAAGGCTACCTCATGGCCCAAGACGCCACCTGGGAACGAAACAAAACCCGTCTCAGCGCCCGCTACTCCCTCTTTGACACAGACGGTTACGATGCCCGCCAATACGCCCCAGAGCAGGATGTTCTCTTTGCGTTCTCCATCCCTGTGTTCACCGGCCAGGGTACGCATGTCTATTTTTTAGCTCAGCAGCAACTTTCCCGGCAGCTAGACATGTGGTTTAAACTCAGCCACACCCATTACAGAAATCAGGACACCGTCAGTTCAGGACTGGAAGAAATCCAAGGCCCCAGAAGAACGGACGTGCGGTTGCAAATTAGGTATCGTTTTTAGGCTGTTTTCAGGGAAATAGGCCAAAAACGATGGTGCGCTATTATAATCCTCCCACGGGTGGTTCTGCCGTTATCTGTTTCTTGGGTATTGGCAGAGGCGGAATCTCATAAATAAAAAAGGAGAAGGTGTTGATGTAGTTTCCTTTGTATTCCTTTAAAAGTATCACGGGCGTAGTATGCCATTGATAAGGAATTTCATTCCTGGAAATGTAAATCACAGGAGCCTGTCTCTGTTGGGCAATGGCCCCGGCCCAATCTAACAACACAAATTTGCGGGGGTTGTGGTCTTCTAGGAAATTCAGGACATAGAAGCTTCTGTAGTTCCCATTGGGCAGGTGGAAAATAGGCTGACCATAATAGGCTGTAATGTTGGAAGAGGTAACTTCATCTTCTGTCACTATGATGGCATGTGAAGGCAAGGTCTTCAGGTATTCGGCTACTTGTTTGCCTGGGAAAAAAGGGTATTTAACCTCTATATACAAGGCATAAACGCCAGCCGCTACCTGCAACACCGCGCAGACAAGCAATAGTTTAGCAAACCATTTCTTCGTCCAAAGGTGAAATCTTTGTAATAAAAGTGGATAAGAGGAATGCTCTTCCTTCTGATAAAAAGAAGCAATCCAATAAAAGGCCAGAGTGAAGATGAAATAATGGGCGTGATGGCGTAGGCTTCCTTCAAACTTCAAGTAAAAGAAGAAGAACAGCGTGGCAAAAAGCAGAAGGAATAAATACAGCAGCCTCTTAACCCCCAACAGACCGCCCGCAATCACTAGGAACAACACTCCGGAGAGGACTATTTCTTTGGAGTTGTTAAGCAGCGAGGTATTCCAAAAATTAACGATAAACGACGGAATGGGCACGAAGGCCTGCCACAAACGAGTCCCTGACTGGAAGAAGTAGTAGGGCATGGTAAGCGGGAAAAACTCCTTATGCGGCTCTACCGGGCGCAGCATGCTCCAAAAAGAAAAGCCACAACCCAAGGCCCAGAGGAAACCACCCATTATTTTCTGCGAGGTGGAAATAGGTGCCCAGTGGGGTGACTCCTTCCAGATTTTGAAAGCCTCAGAGAGCAGGAGCAATCCTAGCACGCCAGACATGAGAAACCCGAAGAGGTTGGTCTGGGCGTTGAGAATCAGCAACAGCACATAGCCATACCAGTGCGTGAAGCGCTTGGGGTAAAAGGTGCAGATGAGAAAAAGCGTAAGCAGTTCAATGGCATACAACCTGCTAATCAACCCATACTCAAACAGGCCATAGTACCCGAAGCAAATCAAAAGCTTGGTCACTCTGGGGAAAGGTGCGTTTCTGAGAAACACGAATACGAAACCCAACGCACAAGCCCATTGGGTTATTTTTAAGGCCTGCAGGTTGTCCGTGAAACGCGTGATGACATACAAGAGGCTGTACCAGAGATTGGGGTGTCCCTCAAACTGTTTGTTCGTGAGCAAGTCTGTGTAAGAATTGCTGTAGAGGGCCAGGAGCCAGGGTTCCGTTTCGTCAAACCAAAGCTCATGGTACTGCATGAAAAACGCCAGCGCCACGCCATACAGAGCTGTGAAGACAAGGGCAAACGTAGTGTGGTTGGGTAGGAACGGTTTATCGTTCGGCAGAGTCCTCATGGTATTCCTGTTCCGTGTTTACCTCCCAGAGGTTGGATTTGTCTGTGCGGCCGTTGGCGATGTTCTCAACCGCAAGCATGGCCGTAAGCATGGAGTGGTCTTGGTTGTTGTACTTGTGCATGCCGTTTCTTCCCACCAGAAACAGGTTCTCAATGCCGTCCAAGAACTGCTGTACCACCGGGAACTGCGCGTAAGACCCGAAGTAAGCCGGATAGGCCTTCGGCATTTTAAAAACGGTGCTGTCTATTACCTGATCAGAGGAGATGATGCCCAGTTTGTCAAGTTCATTGATGGCCAGCTCTTTTAACTCGGCCTCGGTCATGTGCCAGAGGGCGTCTTCTCCCTGGCAGAAATACTCTACGCCCAGCCACACCGTTTCTGGGTTTTGGACCAGATACGGGCTCCAGTTGTTGAAAATCTGTAATCGGCCGGCCAGCACGTCTGGTTCCTGAATGTAAATCCAGTTGTCCTGGATGAGTTCTGCGTCCCCTTCTTTGATGGCCAGCTTGTGCAGCAGGATGCCCACCGTTAGAAAATTTCGGTAGGGGAGGTGTTCACTGATTTCGCGCACCTCTTGCGGCGCGGCCTCGCCCAAGGCAATGACCAGGTCCCGGATGGGCATGGTAGAAATCACATAGTCCGGCGAGATGGTATAGTCTTGCTTGGTGGCGGCATCATGAATGGTTGCGGACGTAATCCTGTTCCCCTCCAACTGCAGACCCACTACCTTTTGCTGCAGGTGTACTTCGCCGCCCTGGGCCTGCACTTTGCGGCTCACCACTTCCCATAAATGCCCAGGCCCCAGTTTGGGATAGAGAAACTGCTCAATAAGCGAGGTCTGGGTTTTCTTCTGGGTGAAGTCTCCCTTGGGCGTGAAAAACTGCTGACGCAGGAAATGCTTGACCGCCTCTGTAATAGAAAGGGCTTTGATGCGCTGGGCGCCCCATTCGGCGCTTATCTGCTGGCAGGGCACGCCCCAAACCTTTTCTGTATAGGACTTGAAAAAGGTCTTGTACAGGTGCTTGCCAAACCGATTGATGAAAAAGTCCTCTAAGTTGCGTTCCTTCTTGAGGGGCAACACCACTTGCTTCATGTAGCTGAAGCCCGCCTTCGCCGACCATACCCAGCCCAACTGAGAAAGCGTAGCCAGGGAAAAAGAGAGCGGGTAGTCAAAAAACTGTCTTCTAAAGAAAATCCTGGATTTGCGCTGGCGCAGCAGCATCACATCTTCTGGGTTCTGACTGTCTACCGCCTCTTGTACCGGAACCACTCTTGATTTCCCCTGATAGGAGAGGTTGCCCACCGTCTGGCCCGGCTCCAGATGGAGGGGCAGAATGGACAGCCACCAGTCCATGACACGGTCAGACTTGGAGAAGAACCGGTGCCCGCCAATGTCCATACGGTTGCCCTTGTACTCAATGGTCGCTGAAATGCCGCCTACGCGCTCTGTTGCCTCCACCACCACCGGGTGCACCGAAGTGTGCTGCAAAAACTCAAAAGCAGCTGTAAGACCAGCAGGGCCGGCTCCAATGATGAGAGCCGTGGGTGATGAGGGCATAGCGTCAGGGAAAGTCAACTCAAAGATAATCAGTTTGCCCGTAACCCCTAAATCCTACCCCGGAGAATGAGATGAGTAAAGGGAAAGTTGAGTAGACTATTTAAGCACATGTATATCCCATCTGCCCTTAACCTTTTATAAATTTTGGCTGAACCCAATCGAGTCGTTTTTGGCCTGTTTTCCGGAAAACAGGCCAAAAACGACTCGATTGGGTATAATAGAAAGTAATTCTTTTAAGACTAGCAGTTTTGCAAGGCAGAACAATCTGGCCTAATCTCAGCGCTTACCAATCGGCCCTTTCGGTCAAGTTCCAGATGACAACATTCCAAGAAGACCGCTTTCAATTTCTCGCGCCCTCGTTGTATTCTTGACTTGGCGCCTGATAGAGAAAGACCCAGTTGGTTGGCAATTTCTTGTTGCGGGATTCCTTCTAAATCAGACAATCGCAAAGGCTCTGCGTACTTTTTAGGTATTAGGTTTAAGAGCGGAAGAATGCACGCTTCCAAGCTGTGAAACGGGTTTTCTTCTGTTATGTCCACCACGTCTGTTTCCTCTAGTAATGGACTTGTGTGTTTCTCTTTGCGGTAAAAATCAGTTACCACATGACGGCTAATCTCATAGAGCCAAGCCCGAACGTTCTTTACGTTGGGCAGGGTTTCGCAATGGCGGTGTACCTTCAGGAGTACTTGCTGTGAAAGGTCTTCGGCGTCTGCTGTATTGGCTACTCTGTTCTTTATAAATCCCAGCAGCGCCTTCTCATAGGAAAGAAACACCATGGCCGCCTCTGTACAAGGATCATGAGCAGCCGTGGTGGGTGATGGGCTGCAAGAAGAGTTATTGGTGCAATTTGGAGATGATGGAGCCATGGCATTATAGATGTAGATGAGGTGTTTTTAGTCTGTTTTGGCTGAAACAGGCCAAAAACGAAAATTTCTGAGTTTATAGTGAAAATAGAAATTCCTTGCCGCTTCGCAAGAAGGATTATAGCTGTTCCACTATGTTGGGTACTGAGAGGATGACGCAAGTATTCTTAAAAAGACGCAGGGAATAGTGAGGATTTTCGAAAATTCTATTGCTGGGTAGACCAAATTTAAGGAAAGGAGCGAGTCTTATGTTTTATTCAAGAGGCGCTTGGGATTCTTTTGTTCTTCCTCCGCATGATTTTGTACCTTGCTTACGTTTGTTTCGGCGAATATTTTCAATTAAGACCTTAATGTTTGCATGAACACCCAAGACAAAACAGATAAGAGAAGGCAGCCCTACCTGTTAGTGTTTCCAGAAATAGGAGCGCAAGAAGTGGGCTTTATTTCTGTTGCGGAGAATACGGGTTTTCTGCCCTTTGAGGTGAAAAGAGTATTCTGGACGTATCATACGCCAGAAAGTATACTGCGTGGGAGGCATGCGCACTATACCACAGAGCAGATTATTGTGGCGGTGCATGGCCGTATTCTGGTCACTACCGAGCAGGCAGATGGAGAAGTACAGGTTTTTGTGCTGGATACTCCTGGTCAAGGCGTGTATGTGCCGCCTAACGTCTGGCATACCATGCAATATTCTGGCAATGCCGTGCAATTAGTTCTGGCCTCAACCGTCTTTGACGAGGCCGATTACATACGAGATGTAGAAAAATTTAAGCAAGTATGGAAGTAGCATTCACTGATCTGTTGCAACACCGCGAACCTCTATTGGCTTTTTACAGCCCCTACAGTTTTGTGAGAGAGATAAAAGTGGCAGATCAGTTTGAGGTCTTTGTTAAAAGTAAGATTGACCAGTTTGGCAGTCATGATTACTTGCGCCAGTTTACGGTGTCTGTGCAAGGGAATGACTTTGTTTTTCTATATGAGTACCTCCCCTGGGATAGTGATTATTTCAAAAGGAATTGCTTTAAGTTATTTACCGTCCTTTTTGTCACCCAAAACGCAACGGCTTTGGTAGAAGCTATTTTCCTGTTTAAGCAGAAGCTGCAAGAGGTGGAGAATGTGTACTGTTTTATGGAAATTCCCACAGAAGACATATTCTTATTGCAATGTCTGAATGAAGCCGGACTGAAGTTGGTAGAAACCCGTTTCCATTACTTCAAAAAGAATTTGGCCGCTTTTGAAGGGCCTCGGTATTCTGTAAGAAAGGCCAATGCAGAAGATAGTGCTATGGTGGCCAAAATCGCTGCTGAAAATAGAAATGCCTATGATAGATTACATGCAGATCATGCTTTTTCTGAGCAGGAGGCAGATGAGTATCTGGGAACGTACGCTGCTGCAGCAGTGAACGGGTTTTGCCATCAGGTACTTGTACCCAATGTTCCTAATCTGCCTGTAGCCTCATTTATTGCCTATGATCACTACCGGAAAATATCGCCTAAGCATACTGTTAGCTTGGTATATGCCAGATTAGCTGCGGTATCTCCAGAAAATAGAGGGTGGTATGTAAAACTACTGACCGAAGTTATACACGCGGCCAAAGAGGAACAGGCTACCTACTTAAAGATTACCACCCAGTCTACCAACAAGGCCGTGATTAAGACCTTTGAGAGCCTGGGATGCAACTTTGGGGCAACCACTCATATTTTATCCTTCAATCGTTAATTTAGGAATGCCACTACTTTCTGTTATTGTCCCGTGCTACTTCAATGAAGCCAATATTCCTGTCACGGTGCCCAGATTGTTGGAGAACGAGAAGCTTTTCACGCAGGAGGTTGATTTTGAGTATGTTTTTGTGGACGATGGCTCTAAAGATAACACCCTGCAGCAACTGCTGCTAGCCAGGGAAAAATACGGCTCTAAAATTAAGGTTGTACAACTGGCTAAAAACGTGGGCTCTTATACCGCCATTATGGCCGGCATGGAATACGCCACTGGTAATTGCCTAGTCATTATCTCCGCTGACCTGCAAGACCCCCCCGAGCTCATGGTGAAGATGTATGACTATTGGCAAGCCGGAATCAAGCTGGTTTTAGGGAGTAGAGAAGATAGAAAAGACCCTTTTGCTAAGCGGCTGTTCGCCAACATCTTCCATAAAATCATGCAGAAAGTTGCCTTTCAGCACCTACCGCCTGGTGGTTTTGATTATGTTTTCTTTGACAAGAGAATAAAGGAGGAGGTTCTGAAAATAAAAGACCACAACAGCAATGTATTGTACTTGATGGCATGGCTTGGGTTTGATTACGTCACCATCCCGTATACCCGCGGAAGACGGGAGATAGGAACTTCAAAATGGACATTTAGTAAGAATGTGAAGCTATTTTTAGATTCTATCTTGTCTTTTTCTTACTTCCCGGTGCGGGTTATTTCTGGGGTTGGAATTGCCTTAGGATTGATTGCCTTCTGCTACGCCTTGTTTTTGATCATTGCCAAGCTGAGCGGTGCGTATATGGTGGAGGGGTGGTCTTCTCTCATGGTAGTATTGCTGTTCGTGTCGGCTTTCCAGATGATTGCTTTGGGGGTGATAGGGGAATATGTGTGGCGTGGGCTGGATGCTACCAGAAAAAGGCCTTTGTATATTGTAGAAAAGGCCTTTTTATAATTCCTTAGAGTTATGATGGTAACCGTCTTACTGGTAGGGAGCGCCTTCTTTATATTTTTTTATCTCGTTGGTACCTTCCTGCTGCATAAAAGCCTTAAAAGGAAGTTGAGCCTACTGCAGCACGTGCTCTGTTTTTGGGTAGGGCTTCTTTTCGCGGTTTCTTTGTATGCGGTGATAAAGACGGTTTTTGTAACGGTCCTTATCTTGGTGTTGCCGCTACTTTTCCTATACTGGAAGAATCTCCTCCAATACAATAGAGTAGAGAAAGGAGTATCGTCTCTTGCTTTTATTTTATCCTCCGTTGGTCTTTTCCTGCTGGTGTTCTTTTTACAGGTCAACTTTTCCCTGGAGGTGCTCCAAAACCCTGTTCCCTATATAGCGCATCTGCATCCCTTTCAAGGCGAAGTATACATCTACAGTACCATTCTGAGCTTGCTGCATTATGAAAGCGTTGAGACGGTAAGCCTAGAATCTGTCCTGCACGGTTTCACGGGAGTCTCTATGTACCATTTTCTGGAGTTCTGGCTAGGAAGTCTGTTCAAATTGGTCTTCAATGCCAAGAGTGATATTGTGCTTTTCTTTTTTGTGTACCCTGTGTTCAAAGCCTTTACGCTGCTCACCTTCGGGGCGGTGTTAGCAGGTGTCGTTAAGGATAGGGTAGGGTATGTTCTGGTAGGGATCCTCCTTTTCTGTTTTGCTGTGTTTGGTTTCCTCTGGATCACAGCTCCCATAGGGAAGATTCATTTAAGGGATATGATCATGCTGCCCATCCTGGTATTGGTGTTTAAAGCGCTATATGACAGGGAGTATGAAGTAGCCTTGTTTTTATTGTGTACAGCCACTGTTGAATACATCCTCTTTCTACCGGCGCTACTCCTCACGACAGCCATGTTCTGGACCAGATTAGAGAGAAAATCAATGTGGGTGCTACTGGGCTTCTTGGTAGGTTACGTTCTCTTTTATATTCTTTTTCAGGAGCGGGTGGAAAACAAGTATTTCCATACAGATTACATGTCTGTGTTGTATTCCTTCATAAGTCTTGAAAAACTCAAGGAACTGTATAGAGTGCTGTTAATGGCATTTTTAACCTATCCAATCAGAATTGTACTGGCCTTCTATATACTGCATAGCTTTGAGACTTTACGGGCGAGGAAGGTAGCCTTTGATGCAGCAGTTTGGATGGTCTTGTTTTTTGTTGGTTATCACATTGCCTCGGCCTTAATGGGGGACTTGTCACTAGATGCCTGGCAGCTAAAACAGGTAGCCGTTAATCTCTCTTTGGTGGCCTTTCTCTTTGTGCTATACCATTTACTTGCGAAAAGGCAGTATGCCTTCTGTATTATATTGATCCTCTTTTTGAGCGATTACAAATTTCCTTTTGAAAAAATCAGTTTTGAGGAGGAATATAGCATTGAACTGGAAAGTAAACTGGCTAGTATCAGTGGAAGTAAACCAGTGAAGGGCTTTTTCATTGATGAGAATTTAGGCTTGCCAGAGAAGTGGGCCTTGTTCTATTATCCTACACACGCTGTAAAGTATGCCCGGGCTAATGACTATAGGTTCTATTTGTTTAACTATGACATTGCGTACCTCAAAGAGTCTATAGATAACTACCCTCCCGCAGAGAAAAATATATTAAATAATATTATTTATCCTCTCTTTCCCACGGAAGTTGAAGTGCTCCAAAATGCCAGGCAAAATGATGTATCTGTAATCTGGGTTAGCAAAAAATCTAAGTATTTGAAGGCCTTTGTTGAAAAGAAGCCTCTATATGACCTTGGGGACTATTTAGTCTACCACATCAAATAATAGTAAGAAAATATACGGATGGAAAAGGCAAGTAAAAGAACAAAGCAACTATGCTCGTTTAGCTTTAAGTTTACGGCCTCGTTTTTGGGCTATTTTCCAGAAAATAGCCCAAAAACGAGGCCGTAAACTTAAACACCTACTGTGTGGCTTCTGCGCTCAAGTAAGTACGTATCGCGCCATTGGCCGTGTAGCTGTCCTATCCGCTCACGCAAGCCTACCATCCTAAAACCGTTTTTCAGATGCATGGCTACGCTGGCTTCATTTTCCTTCAGGATTCCTGCCTGTAGGGTCCAAATGCCGTTCTGTTCTGAGGAGGTGATTAGCGCCTGAAGCAAAAGACTACCTATGCCCTGGTTTCTAGCAGATTCTTCAATGTAGACGCTCACTTCGGCCACGCCTCCATACACGCATCTCCCAGAAACAGGGCTTAGCGCTGCCCAACCTACCACCTGACCAGTACCAGAGACTGCCACCCACCTACTATGAGGCAAGTGCCCTTGGTCCCAATATTGCCAAGTTGGAGCTTTTGTCTCAAGCGTAGCGTTCTGGCTGGCAATGCCTTGGTCATAAATAGACGTCACACTGGGAAAATGTGCGGCGGTTAATGGTTGAATGGCTGCTTTGGTCTGGGTTTCCATTTTACTTGTAGAATTAGGCGATTATTGATTCTTTGGGAGCGCAGCAGGAGGTGACGGCTTCCGTTCCTCCATAAGTGGTGCTTTCTCCAAATGTATAAAAAGCTTCCCATTCCACTCCTTGCGGGTCTTGGATCCAAGACTTTTCTGACTTTGCGTAACAGCACGTAGTCGTACCTTCCTCTCTAATTGTACCCTTTGCCTTCACCAGGCGGCTGTAAATTTCCTGAAGTTCCTCTGGAGATTCTGCCTGGATACCAAGATGTTCTATGCCCGTCTGGGTGCTTCGTTGCGAAATGGCAAAATTGATTCTGGGGTCTTCCAGCATCCATTTGGCATAGTCTGGTTTAACTACGGTAGGCTCTGCTGCAAATAAGGCGGTGTAGAAGGAGATGGAATCATGTAAGTTGGCAACGCTTAGATTAAGGTGGAATCTTTTCATGGCTTTGTTTTTTATGGTTTCTGTTGAGGAGACGGAGACCTTTGTGAAAAGACGCAGCTTTTCTTAAATATTTTGTCTGGTTCTTAAAGTAGGCAATAATAGAGCCTGAATGTGATGTCCAATGGTAGTAAAAGGAAGCTTTGACCCTTTTAATGACGCCACCAGAGTAGTCTGGTTTTGAAGTTCCTAGAGGATTTCTTTCTTTAAAATCTCGACCTTCTTTTAATATAGTATTTTTTAAATATTTATGTTTGGCTGATGCTGCCGTGCTCTCAAGCGTTTATTTTTTGTAATAAATTGAATCAATGTGCGTTGGGGGAATGTTAAGCAAGTTGCCACATCGAGGGGGTGGGAAGGCCGAATGGTAATCAGACAGCCCTTCAAAACCTTTTCGGTTATTAATCGTAACTTTGCGGCAATATGTGCGGAATATCAGGAATCTATGCTTTTACCGAAGAGGGCCGCAAAGCCATCGGACGTTTACCCCATACAACAGATGCCCTTCAGCAACGTGGACCAGATTCTCAGGGTCATTTTACCCACGGGAATGTAGGATTAGGCCACCGAAGACTCTCCATCATTGATGTTAGCGATGTGGCTTGTCAGCCTATGGTGGACGAGGCGGAGCGCTATGTCATAGTCTTTAACGGGGAGATTTTTAATTTCCAGGAGTTACGCCAACAGCTTATCTCTCAGGGATATTCTTTCTTCTCGCAGTCAGATACCGAAGTCCTTCTTAAACTATACATCCAACAGGGACCTGAGTTCTTAAAGAAGCTGAATGGTTTCTTTGCCTTCGCTATTTATGACAAGGAGGAGGAGACGCTTTTTGTGGCTCGTGACCGCATGGGGGTGAAACCGTTGTTGATGTTTCAGGACGAAGACAAGCTGGTTTTTGCTTCAGAAATGAAGTCCATACTGGAGTTTGGCATTCCGCGCAAGTTGGACTATGTGTCTTTATATGAGTACCTACAGCTAAACTATATTCCTGCGCCAGCCTCCATCTTCAAAGGAGTAAAGAAGCTCATGCCCGGGCACTATTTACGTGTAGGCAAAAAAGGAAAGACTGAGATTAAGCGCTGGTACAAAATTCCATATGACGAGAAGAAGGCCAAAAACAATTCTCTCTCTTATGAGGCCCAGCAGAAGAAGCTGGTTGATTTGATGGATGGGGCTGTGCAACGCCGGATGATCTCTGATGTGCCTTTGGGTGCCTTTTTGAGCGGTGGTATTGATTCTTCGGTAATTGTGGCTTTGGCCTCAAGACACACGCAGCACTTAAATACTTTCTCAATTGGGTACAAAGATGAACCCTTCTTTGACGAAACGAAGTATGCAAAGCTGGTGGCGGACAAGTACAAGACCAACCACACCGTCTTCTCCCTTACCAATAATGATTTGTATGAGCACCTGTTCAGGGCGCTTGATTATATAGATGAGCCATTTGCAGATTCATCTGCGTTGGCTGTGAATATTTTGAGTTATCACACCCGTCAAAAGGTGACGGTGGCTTTGTCTGGTGATGGCGCAGATGAACTGTTTGCCGGCTACAACAAGCACATGGCCGAGTACAAGGTACGGAAGGGCGGTTTTGTAGCAGAAACAGTAGCGGCATTGCTTCCTGTTTGGGAAATGATGCCTAAGTCGCGCAGTTCATCTTTCGGGAACCGCATACGCCAATTTCAGCGTTTCGGTGAGGGCATGAATTTGTCTGCCAAAGACCGGTACTGGCGCTGGGCCACTTTTGCTACTGAGGACGATGCCAAGTCATTGTTAAGTGGCAAGGTAAAGCGCACTCTATCTAAGGATGTGTATAAAAAACGGCGCCAGAAGATATTGAGTCACCTTTCGCAGAAGGGAGACATTAATGAGGTGCTCTTGACAGACATGAACCTGGTTCTGCCCAATGATATGTTGACCAAGGTGGATCTCATGTCTATGGCTAACAGCTTAGAGGTGCGTACGCCTTTCTTAGATTATAAAGTAGTAAACTTTGCCTTCTCCTTACCTCAGTCATCTAAGATTGACGGTGGTATGAAGAAGAAAATAGTGCAGGATGCTTTTAGAGGTATGTTGCCACCTGAACTATACAAACGGCCTAAGCACGGTTTTGAGGTGCCGCTCCTGAAGTGGTTCCAGAATGAGCTGAAGCCCATGATTATGGATGACCTGCTGTCAGATTCTTTTATAGAGGCACAAGGCATCTTTAATGTAAAAGAGATTCAAAGATTAAAGATGCAACTGTTCTCCAGCAACCTTGGTGATATCCATGCCCGCATTTGGGCTTTGGTGGTCTTCCAGCACTGGTGGAAAAAGTGGATGATGTAAACATGTAGTGAGTATGATCTAAACTTTACTAAAACCTGGTTTATGAAAATAGCAGTAATAGGAACAGGATATGTTGGCCTTGTTACCGGGGCTTGTTTTGCCGAAGTAGGTATTGACGTGACATGTGTAGATATAGACGCGAAAAAAATTGCGTCTTTAGAACAAGGAGTCATTCCAATATACGAGCCTGGTTTAAATGAAATAGTATCAAGGAACGTATCAAAAAACAGGCTTAGCTTTTCTACAGAGCTAGCAAAAGTTATTCCTGGCTGTGATGTAGTTTTTATTGCCGTTGGAACCCCTCCAGGTGAAGATGGAAGTGCTGATTTGAAATACGTGCTTGCGGTTGCTAGAGAAATCGGCAGATCAATGTGTGACTATTTAGTTGTAGTTACTAAAAGCACAGTGCCAGTTGGTACTGCCAAAAAAGTTAAAAGTTCTATTGAAGAAGAACTCAAATTACGAGATTCTACCTTAACGTTTGATATTGCTTCAAATCCAGAGTTCTTAAAAGAAGGTGCAGCCATTGAGGATTTTCTAAAGCCTGATAGAATCATCATTGGGGTAGAGTCTGAAGAAGCAGAAGATGTAATGCGTAAGCTTTATAAGCCATTTCTGCTAAATGGACATCCCATCATCTTTATGGATGTTCCTTCGGCTGAAATGACGAAGTATGCGGCTAACTCTATGTTGGCAACTAAAATTAGCTTTATGAATGATATTGCTAATTTATGTGAAATAATGGGTGCTGATGTAAACATGGTCAGGAGAGGCATTGGGAGTGACAGCCGGATTGGTAATAAGTTCATCTATCCAGGTATTGGCTACGGGGGGTCCTGCTTTCCGAAGGATGTGAAAGCGCTAATCAAGACGGCTGCTGAGCATGGCTATGATATGCAAGTGCTCAAATCAGTTGAGTCAGTAAATGAATTCCAGAAGTCCGTTATGTTTAACAAAATTAAGCGGCACTTTAATGGTGAACTCTCTGGGAAGGTAGTGGCACTTTGGGGGCTGTCATTTAAACCTAAGACGGATGATATGCGTGAAGCACCCTCCTTAGTAATCATAGAAAAATTGCTAGAGGCAGGTGCTCAAGTTAAGGCATATGACCCTGTGGCCATGAAAGAAGCTCAACATATCATCGGGGATAGAATTGAGTATGTTCATGATGAATATGAAGCACTCATAGACGCGGATGCTCTTATGGTAGTAACTGAATGGCCCGAATTTAGATCTCCGAACTTTCAAGTGGTTGGGAAACTGCTTAAGAATAAAGTAATCTTTGACGGCCGCAATATATATGATGCCAAAGAATTGCAGGAGTTAGGTTTTGCCTATCAAGGAATAGGCGTACATGAGGTTGTACCTATAATAGAAACTACCAATTAAATGGCAGAAAGAAAACGTGTTTTAATTACGGGTGGTGCTGGGTTTTTGGGATCTCATTTGTGTGATCGTTTCATAGCAGAGGATTATCATGTCATCGCTATGGATAATTTGATAACTGGAGATCTTAAGAACATAGAGCACTTATTCAAATTAGAGCAGTTTGAGTTCTACCATCATGACGTTTCTAAGTTTGTCTTTGTACCTGGACATTTAGATTATATACTTCATTTCGCGTCACCAGCCTCTCCCATTGATTACTTAAGGATTCCTATTCAAACATTGAAGGTCGGTTCTTTAGGAACGCACAATTTATTAGGTCTAGCAAAGGAGAAAAAGGCAAGGATTCTAATTGCCTCAACTTCTGAAGTTTATGGAGATCCTGAGGTGCACCCGCAAATAGAAGAATATTGGGGAAATGTAAACCCAGTGGGCCCGAGAGGGTGTTATGATGAGGCGAAGAGATTCCAAGAAGCTATTACAATGGCATACCATATGCATCATGGTTTAGAAACGAGGATTGTTCGCATTTTTAACACATATGGTCCCAGAATGCGTCTTAATGATGGACGTGTACTTCCAGCATTTATGAGTCAGGCATTGCGGGGAGAAGAACTTTCTATTTTTGGAGATGGATCGCAAACTAGGTCATTTTGTTATGTGGATGATTTAGTGGAAGGCATTTACCGATTATTATTAAGTGATTATGCTTTACCAGTAAATATTGGAAACCCAGATGAAATAACCATTAAGCAGTTTGCTGAGGAAATTTGCCAATTGACAGGAGTAGAACTAAAACTCGGCTACCAACAATTGCCTGAAAATGACCCGCAAAAAAGACGGCCTGATATCACCAAAGCAAAAGAAATTTTAGGCTGGGAGCCAAAGATAAGTAGATCTGAGGGGCTGGAGAAAACTTTAATTTACTTTAATGAATTTTTGAAAGTTACTTCTAATAATAAAGAGTACATCAATTAATCTGAGTCAAGAGAGGATAAAATAATTTTATGTGTGGAATTGCAGGAATAGTTTCTGTTAATAAGAGTAATGTTAGCAAGGGGCTATTAAAATCAATGACTGATGCAATCGCGCATAGAGGTCCTGATGGTGAAGGGCATTGGATTTCTGAAAATCAATTTGTAGGATTGGGGCATAGAAGGTTGGCGATACTTGATCTTTCAGATGAAGGATCCCAGCCAATGCACTTGGGCAGTCGGTATACAATTGTTTTTAATGGCGAAATTTACAACTATTTAGAAATTAAGGAATCATTATTAAGTAAGGGGTATAACTTTATTTCTAACACAGATACAGAAGTATTATTAACTCTTTACCATGAAAAAAAGGAGGCATGCCTAAATGCTTTAGATGGCATGTTCTCGTTTGCTATCTTTGATAGCTTAGAGAATACTATTTTTTGTGCTAGAGACAGATTTGGTGAAAAGCCATTTTTTTATGCCCTTAAAAAGGGGAATACTTTCATTTTTGGTTCGGAGATGAAAGCGTTATGGGCCGCAGGTGTTGAGAGAGAGAATAATGAAGGTATGATAATTAATTACCTGAATTATGGATTCTTAGAAAACCCAGAAGAAAAAGAAGAGACCTTTTACAAAGGAATTTTCAGGTTGCCTGCCTCATCTTTCCTTAAAATCACGTTAGATGATTTTAAAATTGAGAAAAAGACTTATTGGGATATTAACGCTTCCGTTCAAAATATAGAAATAAGTCTTGAAGAAGCAATACATAAATTTCGTGATTTGTTTCTTTCTTCAATTGCAAAAAGATTGCGTTCAGATGTAAAAGTTGGCAGTAGCTTATCAGGTGGGTTGGATAGCTCTTTAGTAGTTACCGCGATCAATACATTAGATGAAAAACTTGGAATTAAACGTAATACGTTTTCAGCTCGTTTTCCTGGATTTCATAAAGATGAAAGTACTTACCAAGATTTAATTATTGAAAAGACTAATGTTGCTCCATTTTTTGTAGAGCCTACCAAGGATTCTATGAATTCATATTTAGACCAAGTTGCCTACCATCAAGAAGAGCCATTTGGGTCAGCAAGTGTGATAGCACAATTTGAAGTATTTAAACTTGCAAAAGACCACCAAACAACTGTTCTTTTAGACGGCCAAGGAGCAGATGAAATCCTTGCAGGGTACCATTCCTACTTTCGTCCTTTTTTCATGGAGTTGAAAAATGCTAACAAGTTAGAATATTCTAATGAGTTTAACTCATATAAGTCACTTCATCAAAATAACGTAATAAACCCCTTGCTTGAATTTACTTTGAGAGATACCATTTATAGGAGGGTGTCAGATAAGTTGCATTCTCAAATTAAGCATGCTTATTCAAAAATAGAAAAGTTTAATTTTCTTAGTGGACAGAATATTTTAGCTTCCACAAGGAAGAAATACACTAAATTTAGTGTAGATACAGATTTTAGAACTTTAAATTCTGCTTTATATTATAGCACTAAGTCATATGGGCTTGAGCAATTATTGAGATATGCAGATAGAAATTCTATGGCTCATGGCATTGAGGTGAGACTACCATTTCTATCGCATGAATTAGTGGAATTTGTCTTCAGTCTTTCTAAAAATTATAAAATAAGTAAGGGCTGGACTAAATATCTTATGAGAATAGCTTTTAATGATCTTTTGCCAAAGGAAATTGCGTGGAGAAGTGATAAGATTGGATATGAACCACCTCAGAAGAATAAATTAAATGTTAGGTATTTTGAAGATAAGCTGGTTAGTTCAATTGAAAAGCTGAATAAAAACAATTATATCACCAATAAAGCAACACGTAATTTTAAGGATAGCGGCTTTAATGGCCTTGCTGATTTGCAAGTTTGGAGACTAGCTATGATTGATTACCTTTTAAAATGATGTAATTTATTATTAATCACCTTTGAATGTCACTATTAAGGTTTTTAAAGTGATAACCTTCCTGTGCTAATTAAAAAATTTAAGTATTCTAAATCTGCTGAGGTGTCAATGTTGACTCCTTCCTCCATTATATAAGGTAAGGATTGGTTGTCAATGATCTTACCGCTTTCTAGCATATTTTTAATTCTTATGATATATATGGCTCCATTAAGTTTGTATGCACTTGACATTGCTTGGCGTGGTATTTCCGAGGATGTTCCTTTAATAAAACTAGTTAAATAGCCTTTTTTAGAAATTTTTTTCAGTTTATATGGATGGGGTTCTATAAGTTTAGAAACAGAAACAATGCTTGAGGCTTGAGGGTTCTTGTTAAGAATCTGAAGCATATTGCTAATGTCTTCTGGTTTGCGAACTGGTGAGGTTGGTTGTAATAACACTAGATAATCAAATTCCTTGTTTATTTTTTTTAATTGCTTTACTATGTCTATAAGAGTATCAATAGTTTTAGCTGAATCAGAAGCTAAATCTGGGTTTCTCAACCCTAAAGATTTTGCTCCGCAATTAATAGCGGTTTCTTGATAAGTTTCTGAGTCAGTGCTAATATATGTTTCTGATATATCTGGGCAATTTTTGGCAGTTTCAATTGCATAACATAATAATGGTTTTCCATTTATAAGATAAATATTTTTATCTTTGACGCCTTTTGAACCACTGCGTGCTGGAATAACTGCAAATGCATCCATATTAATTGAGTTAGTTTTAATAGTTAAAATATTGCAATTGTTTAAAAATAGAACGTTTATATATTTTAACCTGCATATATTGGGTATAAATATAAGTTGTTTTAGTGACTTGTTTAAGTATTTTCCATCACATTTAACTAGATAAAGGTTAATGCAAGCAAACATCGTAGAAGTTATTGTTGAAATAGCTCAGGCTCATGAAGGCAGCTTGGGAATTCTACATTCTTACATAGATGCGGTTGCCGAAACTGGCGCCAATGTGATTAAATTTCAGACCCATATTGCCGAAGCCGAAAGTAGCGCGTTTGAGCCGTTCAGGGTGAAATTCTCGTATGAAGACACCACGCGTTACGATTACTGGAAGCGCATGGAATTTACCGAAGAACAGTGGAGTGGCATAAAGGAACACTGCGAGCGTGTAGGCGTGGAGTTTATGAGTTCCCCTTTTTCGCAGGCTGCCGTAGATTTGCTGGAGCGCCTGAATGTAAAGCGGTACAAAATTGCTTCCGGCGAACTGAATAATTTTCTGATGTTGGAAAAAATTGCCAAAACCGGTAAGCCAATCATTCTTTCTTCCGGCATGGGTTCTTATGCCGAAATTGAGCGTACCTTAGCCTTTCTGAAACCTTTCGGTAACGAACTTTCCCTGATGCAGTGCACTACTGCATACCCAACCCGTCCAGACCAAATCGGCTTGAACGTGATTTCTGAAATGCAGGAGAAATTTGGATTAAAAATTGGCCTTTCCGACCACTCCGGCACTATTTTCCCATCACTGGCAGCCGTTACCCTGGGGGCAGAATTAGTTGAGGTGCATGCCGTATTTCACAAAAAAATGTTCGGTCCAGATACTATTGCCTCCCTTACCCTAGAGGAGCTTACAGAATTAGTGCGTGGAGTGAAATTTATTTCCGAAGCTCGGGGCTGTACGATAGATAAAAACCAGAACCAGCAATACTCAGATCTAAAAAGGATATTTGAGAAATCATTGGCAGTAAATAAAGCCCTTCCGGAAGGGCATGTGTTGACTATGGAAGATTTAGAAAGTAAGAAACCAGCCAATCACGGAATTCCGGCAAATGAATATAAATCTGTAATTGGCAAGCGCCTGAAAAAGGGGTTAGTGAAATATGCTTTCCTTACCGCCGAAGACATTGAGTTATGAAGAAAAGAAATATTTGCGTAGTAATTACTGCCCGGCCGAGCTATAGCCGGGTAAAAACTGCCTTATTAGCTATCCGGGAGCATCCGGAACTTAATTTACAATTAGTAATTGCTGCCTCCGCCCTGTTAGATCGATACGGAAGTGTAGTAAAATACATTGAAGACGACGGACTGGAAATTACCCGGAAAATATACACGGTGCTGGAGGGGGAGAACCTGATCTCGATGGCAAAAACAACGGGTATTGGTATTTCCGAACTGGCAACTGTTTTTGATGACCTGAAACCGGACGTGGTAGTAACCATTGCCGACCGGTACGAAACCATTTCTACAGCTATTGCGGCTTCCTACATGAACATTCCGCTGGCGCATATTCAGGGTGGAGAAGTTACAGGTAACATCGATGAAAAAGTTCGTCATGCTATAACCAAGCTTTCTGACCTGCACCTGGTAACCACCCCAATGGCGGCCGAAAGGGTAATTAAAATGGGTGAAAACCCTGTAAATGTTTATACCACGGGTTGCCCGTCTATAGACCTAGCCGCCGAAGTAAAGGCAAATCCAGCCTTAGACTTTGACCCGATATCCAAATATGGTGGGGTAGGGGCCGAAATTAAAATTGAGCCAGGTAAGTATCTGGTAGTAATGCAGCATCCGGTTACTACTTCGCACGAACATGCACAAGAAGAAATAAATGCTACGCTGGATGCTATTCTGGAACTGGACATGCCAACCATGCTTTTCTGGCCAAACGTAGATGCTGGCTCAGACGGAACTTCCCGCGCGATCCGGATCTTCCGCGAAAAACACCGGGATAATAAATTGCATTATTTTAAGAATATGAAGGGCACCGACTTCCTACGAATATTAAGTAATAGTCTTTGCCTTATTGGTAACTCCAGCGTTGGAATCCGGGAGTGCTCTTACCTGGGTGTACCGGTAGTTAACTTAGGTAACCGACAGAACCGCCGCGACCGTGGCCCTAACGTGCTGGATGTAGACTATAATAAGGATGCCATTGTTCAGGCGGTACGCCACCAGATGCAGCATGGTCCTTATGAAAGCGATTATATTTATGGCAATGGAAATGCCGGAATAAGTATTGCCGAGGTTTTGGCAAATGCTCCCCTAGGAATTGAAAAAGTGTTAATGTATTAATTTATTTTAATTACCGGTGAAACATAAAGGGCTTTTAACAGTCCTTTATGTTTTTTAAGACTTAAGCAAATCTCGGTTTAAAATACAGGTGACTTTCGGCAACCTGATAAACCTAAAGGATGGTTGGCAGAATTTTCTAATAAAACTTAATTCTTTCACCAAAAAAAAAGCGATAAGCAGTTATTTCGTTAATAGATTTAGCCTTTCGGCTCTTCTTTGATTTTTTTCAGAAGCTTTTATGGCTGAAATTGATAAGTTTTTTGAATTAATTAATAAAATTGAACGCAAATATCCGGTTCAGGAATGGACAATAAATGGGATAGATGCATGGCCTTTTGTAAGGGTTCAGATTAGGGATATTGCCCTAAAGGTTAACGTTAAGGGAAAATGTGTAAAAAATGCCCATGTAAAATCAAAATCCGAATTAATTTTCGAAAAATTAAAAGTATTTATTGCTTCCATAAGGGCCATTTTTACTGTTTTTAATCCTTTTAAAAGGATCAAAGTTTTCTTACTTGGTTATGTTGCACACCGGCAGAATATAAATAATGTCTGGAATAACCGGTTTTATGAATTTCTGTTGCAAAATTTACATGGCAGAACGGCAGTTTTGCTTGAATTGAAGAAAACAGACTATGTAAAACCACGGTATAATGAGCAGTTTGTCTGTGAATTTAGTGAACTGGCTTTTCTTTATCGGAGTATAGCCAGAATGTTTGCTTCTAAAACTCCTAAATCTATTCTGCCTCAGTTCAGGGAGGTGATTGAGGATATTTCTGAAACGTATCCGGAGATTAATAGGATAACTGTCCCATTTATTGAAAATTACTTTAATGAAATCAGAAATTTAAAAGGTCTGTTTTCTGCAATTCTTAAATTTAATAAACCGGAGGCAGTTCTATTACTTTCTTATTATAGTTTCGAGGCAACTGCATTGGTTTTAGCGGCAAATGTACTTGGTATTCCCTCGGTAGATATGCAGCACGGGGTTCAGGGCGACTACCACATAGGATACGGTAACTTCTTTCTTAAAGAAAAGAAAAATTATAATACTTTGCCTGCTGTTTTTTGGAACTGGGATATGGGTTCTGCAAAGGCAATTAAAAAATGGTCGAAAGGGTCAAAACATAAACCATTTGTAGGCGGAAATACATGGCTGGAATTCTGGGGGAATAGCAAAGAGTTTAATGCTCTTTATAAAAATGAAATTTCGCAGGAAAAGAAGAATGTACTTATCTCCCTCCAGCCTTCCTTCGATTATAATAGTGAAGCTTTATTAAACTTAATTGCAAGTGCTACTATTAATGGAACCTGGTTTATTAGGGTGCATCCCCGGCAATTAGCTTTTTTTCAGGAAATACAAACTTATTTCACCGGACTGGCCAGAACTGGTGGTAAACAGATCGAAGTTTCAAAAGCAACAACTTTACCTCTGCCCGTTTTATTAGAAACCTCATTAGTTCATATTACCTTTCATTCTTCTGTGGCAATTGAAGCAGCCAGCTTTAACATTCCCACTGTTTTTCTTTTGGATGAAGCTAAAGATATGTACAAAGGCCTAATACCAGCGGAGCTATTATTTACCATAGAAAGCCTTTCTAAAAATGAACAAGTAGCCAGATTTGAACAAGTTTATTATAGTCAGGCTAAGGGAGTAAATAATAATAATAATAATAATAATGTAATACAGAAAAGTAAAACAATTGATGATTTCCTAGAATTCTGGAACACTAAAAATTAGTATTTAGGTTTATAATAATGTTAAAAAAGCTTTTTGGCCGGATTGGTTTGTATGGTTTAGCCCCCCATGTACCCAAGATTGCCAGTATTTTCATTTTACCCATAATTACCAAGAGCCTGACGCCGAGCGATTACGGTATTTATGGTCTGATCACAGCTTATACTGCAGCTTTAGGAGCCTTGCAAACATTAGGTATTAATGTGGTGCTGGCTAACTCTTTTTACAAATCTCCTAATCAATATAAGTGGCTATGGCGGCAAATCCATGGTTTTATGAGTTTGTATTCTGTTTTCTTTGCTTTCGTTCTGGCTACAATATTATATTTTGTAATACCCGAAGAAGCCAACGAAAACAAGTTAACCCTGATATTGCTTGTATGTTCCCCAATTGCGCTGTTTTCTGCCACAGAAACAATTGTATTCAGATTTTTTCATTTAAGCCAGAAGGCTTTAAACCTGGCACTCAGAACGGTCTTTATTGGGTTCCTGACGGTATTTTTAAACTGGTACACTATTTCGGTTCTTAAGTTAGGGTATATGGGTTGGTTCTACACCACCTTTATTACCAGCATCGTAAGCTTTGTTATTTATGCTTATGCCATTTATTTTAAATATAAACTCACGCCCATATTTAACTTTAAAAGGAAGACCATAAAAAATGTGTTGAGAATTTCCCTTCCAACAGTTCCGCATTTTTATTCCGGCTACCTGTTAAATACCTCTAACAGGGTGGTAATGGATATTAACAAAGTAAATGTAGGTAGCATTGGTTTATTTAACCTGGCTGCAACATTTGGCGGATATTTTTCTATTCTTGGCGATGCTCTGGGTATGGCAGTAAGTCCGATCTACCTGCAATTGTTTAAAAAAGCAGAAAAGCCAGATACCCGGGAAGCTGCGCTGGAGCAAGTCAGATTTATAACTTTTCTGCTTCAGGCAATTTTCTTTGTTCTGGCTTTTGTGGTTAGTATCTGGATAAAGGAGATATTTTTTGTTCTTATTAAAAATGAAGAGTTGCGGAAATCGTATGTTCTGGCAATTATTCTGATCATGGGTTATTGCTACCGTCCTATGTACCTAGGAGTAATTAACCGGTATTTCTATTTAGAGAAGTCCAAATCGTTGTGGAAGATATCCTTCGTTGCCGGGGTATTGAACGTTTTGCTCAATTTGATCTTTATTCCTCTGTTTGGTGTAAATGCAGCAGCCTTAGTTACCTTTTTTAGCTTATTGTATATGGGTTATTCCGGTTATTTCCTTAAAGAATACAAGGCTATTAGAACGCTTAACTATTATCCAGCTTATTGGCTGATTGCAAATATTGGTTTAGCTGTGCTGGCTTATGTGGTTGCTGAAACTTTTATTTATGTTAAAATATTAACTACCATAGCCTTGCTTGCAGTTCTTGGGTATTTATTCTTGAAGAATAAAAAGAATTTAGGCTTAGCATTAGATTAAGGCCTGAGGCTTTGGTTTTTTTATGAAAAGGAAAATTTTGAAATTAAACTTTAGGAGATAAAGAGCTTTCATCATTAAATGAAGGTGTTAAAAGCTGGATTGTTTTTATTGGATTAGTATGATAAAAGAATTTTTAAACAGGGTAATTTCATCCCTGAAGTTTAGAATTAATAATGCGAATTCAATATCGAAGGCGACAAAGATTCATCCATCTGCTACTATTATTGGTTCGGTGATAAATGGTAATAGCATCCACATTGAAGCGGGTACTAAAATTGTACATGCCAACTTAGTGGGTAATATCCGGGTTGGAAATAGCACCGCTATAAATGGACCAAATACCCTTCTAATTTCTAAAATCAATTCCATTAATATTGGCGCCTATTGCTCTATAGCTGCTAATGTTACTATTCAGGAGTATAATCACAATTTCGATACTATTTCCACTTATTACATCAACAAAAAGATATTCATGGCCGGGGAAGATCCGGATATTTTTTCTAAAGGTGATATTGTAATTGGAAACGATGTCTGGATTGGGGCGCATTCTATTGTACTTTCCGGCGTTACTATCGGCAATGGGGCAATAATTGGGGCAAACAGTGTGGTAACTAAAGATCTGCCTCCTTATTCTATTGCTGTTGGAACGCCGGCTAAAGTAATAAAATACCGGTTTGAGCCGGAAATAATAGAAAAGCTGCAACAGATACAATGGTGGAACTGGGATAAAGATAAGTTTAATAAGAACCGCCAATTGTTCCAGGGCAAATTAACCACCGACAAATTAGACACTCTTGTTTAATGATGATCTTTTACCGGAACAGAATGGCTCGGTTTTGAAATACTATAATGCTGGTGTAGGGCAAAAAATAAGTAAAGGAATTTTTACTGGTCTAAATTGTTCATTTGTATAGCAATCATTCAAAACGAATATGATTTCAATTATTATACCCACCTATAACCGCGATGAGATGCTAGGCTTAACCTTGGTATCGGTAGTTAATGCTATAGAGGGGATAAAAGCAGAAGTTCTGGTAATCAACGACTCTCCGGGCAGAATCCCGCATGTACCCGCGGAAATTGCCTCAAAAGTTCAAGTTTTACAGAATCCAAAACGGGGTGTTGGGGCAGCTAGGAACTTTGGAGTAGAAAGCAGCAAAGGTGATTATATTATTTTTCTAGACGATGATTTTCTAGTAACCCAGGAATGTCTGCTTGGTTTGCGTCAGCTTTTGATTGAGCACCCAGATAAGATATTCAATGCTGCCTGGATCTATCCACCCGACCTTTTAGATGAGATCAGGAATCAGAAGTTTGGCCGCTACCTGATAAGCGAAGGATTTACTTCGCTGCAAGATAGAATGAAAGGGTTGAGTTGGAATAATGAAACAATTTTTGAAAGATCTAAGGGTGTAAGCAGCGGGATCTTAGCTATTAGCCGGGAGAATTTCATAAAGACTGGTGGCTATGCAGCCGAAATGGTTTTTGGGAATGATGGAGATTTCTCTCTCCGGATCAAGTCTGCTGGGTTAAAGCCTTATATTGCTCCAACAATTACTGCCTTTCATA
The DNA here is from genome assembly GCF_009913235.1 of Nibribacter ruber. NCBI lineage: Bacteria > Pseudomonadati > Bacteroidota > Cytophagia > Cytophagales > Hymenobacteraceae > Nibribacter > Nibribacter ruber. The sequence goes on from NZ_CP047897.1 coordinate 4,058,490, forward strand.
ACGAACGCGATAAAATGAAGCTGGAGCTCTGGCTAAACCGGAGAAAATTTGGAATCAGGCAATTGGTGAAACACAATATGGTAGAACAGCCCCAATTTCCTCTCTATAAAAAGGCTGTATTAAGCTTTCTGAGTAAAAATAAGGGCATTCTTAATGCCTTGGAAAAGGCTGTACCCAATATGTCCGCATTCGATTGGGCCTATAAATCGGTAGTAAATGCATTATTTGCAGTTTATTTATTTGAAGCCTATACCTCTGAAAACTAGTGAACGTTTTACTTATTACGCAAACGCTTACCAAAGGCGGGTCTGAAAGAACAGTAGCCAAGCTAAGTAATTTACTAGCTCCCATTTTTAATGTTTATATCCTGATCATAGATAAGTCTAAACCCATAGATTATCCTTATGCCGGCCAATTGCTTTTTTTTGAAGACTTTAAGCCTGGAAATAAAACCGGCCTTTGGTCTAAGATCAAAACTTTTAAAGCGATCAAGAAAAAGTTTGCTATCAATACCTCGATAAGTTTCTTGGAAGGACCAAATTTTAATAATATCCTTTCGCGAAACGGTGATAAAGTGCTGGTAAGTGTAAGAGGTCATAAATCTTCTTTTTTTAAAACCAAGGGCCTGAAATGGAAAGCCGAAGAATACGCCATTAAATTACTTTATAATTTTTCTGATGCTGTGGTAGCGGCTAGCCAAGGAATTGCTGAAGACTTGGTCACTAATTTTAACCTAAAGCCAGCCAAGGTCCGTGCTATCCCCAATTTTTACGAAATTCCAGAAATTGAATCGCAAGCCCAACAAAGGTTACCAGAATACGATTTTATTTTTGCGAATTGTCAGGTATTGGTTACTAGCGGTCGGTTATCTTTCTCAAAGGGGCAAAACCATTTACTGAAGATTTTTTTGAACCTTAAGACACAATATCCAAAGCTTAAGTTAATGATTTTAGGTGATGGTGAACTTTATGAGTACCTCTTAAAATTTGCGGTTGAGCACAATTTGAAAGTATATTCTTGGAATGATTCCGTGGTACCTGATGAGTCTTATGACTTGTTTTTCCTGGGCTTTGTTTCTAACCCTTTTGCCTTTATCTCTAAAAGTACGGTTTTTGTTTTTACCTCTTATTGGGAGGGTTTTCCGAATGCGCTAGCAGAAGCAATTGTTTGTAATACTCCTGTAATTAGTAGTGATTGTTTAAGCGGTCCTCGAGAAATTCTCTTTTCAAATTTATCTTATACTGAAACTGTATCTTATCCTTTAAAAAGTGCTAGTGGTTATCTTCTTCCTAATTTAAATGTAGCAAATGGTAGTGAATTAGAGGAGGTGTATACTATTTGGCAAACAAGTATAGCTTCTGTTTTAGATTCTGGAAGGAATAGCGAATTATTATTTACTAATGAAGAGTTCTTGCAAAGATTTAATAAAGAGAAGATTGGTAAAATGTGGATTGATTTGATAAATGAATAGTTTTATATATTATAAGATTCATGATTAAGTGATTCTTTTAAAGGTCATTCTAAATGAAAATATCTTTGTATTAATTTATGCATGAAATAAAGAGTGTCTTATTTATATCATATGATGGTATGACTGACCCTTTGGGGCAGTCCCAAGTCTTGCCTTATTTGGCAGGGTTAAGCAAAAAAGGGTATGAAATTACCTTGTTGTCCTGTGAAAAAAAGCAACGCTATGCCCAAACCAAAGGCATTATTGAAAAAATCACAAAGGAGCATAATATTGACTGGCGGCCCATTTTCTTTACCACCTCCCCTCCGGTGCTGGCGAAGTATTATGATCTATATCAGTTGAAAAGGAAAGCCGAGGTGCTTCACAAAGAGAAGTTATTCAGCTTAGTCCATTGCCGTAGTTATGTTAGTGCTGCGGTAGGCCTATACCTGAAGAAGAAGTACCAAATAAAATTGCTGTTTGACATGCGTGGCTTCTGGGTGGACGAAAGAGTTGATGGAGGCGCTTGGAACCTGAAGAATCCTCTTTTTAAGTTTGCTTACCGGCAGTACAAAATTAAGGAGGCGGAATACATTGCCAATTCAGATGCTATTATTAGCTTAACAGAGGCTGGGAAAAAAGAAATTCAAACATGGGACAGTTACCAACAGGCCCGTATTCAGGTAATTCCCTGCAGTGCTGACTTTCAGCATTTCAGTTTATCCACTCCTTCCATTAAAGCCCAGGCAAGAAATATGCTAGGCTTGCATGAAGGGGCACTGGTCATCAGTTACTTAGGATCAGTTGGAGCTTGGTACATGTTGGAAGAAATGCTAGAACTTTTGGCCCTGATCAAGCACAACTATCCCAAGGCGGTTTTCCTATTTGTTACCCCGGAGCCTGCCTCCCTTATATTGCAACATGCTGAAAAACATGGTTTTTCTAGCAAAGATTTTGTCATTAAATCAGCCTCTCGGGCCGAAGTTCCTTTGTTTATAGCTGCGTCTGATGTTAACCTATTTTTTATAAAGCAGAGTTATTCAAAGATAGCAAGTTCCCCCACAAAGTTAGGGGAAATATTGGCTATGGGGATTCCTGTCATCTGCAATTCTAAGGTGGGGGATGTAGAACAAATAGTCAATGATACTAACTCTGGTGTTGTTATTAACTCTTTTGACAAAGAGAGCTATAAGCGCGTAGTTGCTGCAATTCCTTCCCTTTTAACCAAGGCACCAGAAACTATAAGGGCCAACGCCTTTGAGTACTATACATTAGATAACGCCATTGAGAAGTATGCTGAAGTTTACAGCGAATTGCTGAGCTAATAGTACTCTTACACTATTTCTGGTAATTGTTATAACGGTGCCACAGTTTTGCCCTGCCTTTTTTTTCGGAAAGGTTTGGGTTATTGTGGCTTATTTTTACCTTATATGAAAATTCTTTTTGTAGTGCCTTATCCTTATGGAAAGGCGCCTTCCCAACGGTTCAGGTTTGAGCAATATTTAGGGCTTTTGGAAGAGGCCGGTGGTGAGTATGAGTTTGCCCCATTCCTAGATGTACATACGTGGCAAATCCTCTACAACCCTGGACATGTGATTCAGAAAGTGGTCGGAATTTTAAAAGGCTTCCTTAAAAGAATAAGCCTGCTATTCTCGTTGGCTAAGTTTGATTTCATTTTTATTCATCGGGAAGCCACCCCTATAGGACCTCCTTTCTTTGAATGGATTGTGGCCAAGGTATTTGGGAAGAAAGTCATCTATGATTTTGATGACGCCATTTGGGTGCCTAATACCTCTGTGTCAAATAAGATAGTTGCAGGAATCAAATGGCACCACAAAGTAGAGTCTATCTGCAAATGGGCCTACAAGGTGAGCTGTGGCAATAGTTACCTTCAAAGTTATGCCCTCCAATTCAACCCAAACTCTATTGTAAACCCTACAACCATTGATACCGTTCACCTGCACAACCAAATAAAGGACCAGCACACTTATGATGTTGTAATAGGATGGACTGGCACTCATTCTACTATGAAGTACTTGGACCTTGTAATTCCTGTGCTTAAAAAGTTGGAAGAGAAATATAAATTTATTTTCAAAGTTATTTCAAACCAGCCTCCTCAATTTAATCTGAAATCTCTGGAATTTACGCCGTGGCAGAAGGAAACAGAGATACAGGACCTATTATCATTTAACGTAGGTATCATGCCTTTGGAAGATGACCAGTGGGCCAAAGGGAAGTGTGCTTTTAAGGCTTTGCAATATATGGCTTTGGGTATTCCTGCAATAGTATCACCCGTAGGTATGAATACCGAAGTAGTAGATGATGGCATAAATGGTTTTATATGCCAATCAGCTGATGAGTGGTATATAAAGTTAGAAGGTATTATTTTAGATTCTGAGATGAGAAGTAAATTAGGTAGGGCTGCAAGAAAAAAAATTGAAAATCACTATGCTGTGACAGCTAATCGCTTAACCTTCTTAGGTCTTTTTAAGTGAGATTGCATAATGTACAAAGCAGCCAAGTAAAATGGCATAATTGGTATTTTGTATCTCACAAGCGTGCCGAAGTTGCCACTATTTGTGCCTACGCCAAAGGCAAGGATAATAGAGAATATTAAGCAAAAGCTTAAGATAGGCTTTGAAGCAATGAATTTTATACTTTTAAAGAATCCCACTTTATAGAAAAATATAAAAGTAAGGTATATAAACAAGCTAGACTCTATAGCTGACAATAACATTATGGGGTTCCTCACTTCCCAAATGAAAGGTCTGTAAAGTGCCACCACTACCGCTTGGGGTCCAACAGTAGCCAAGCTGGCTAAGCTACCATCAAATATACCAATATCATAGGCAGATCCAGTTACTACCTGTTTGGTAAGGTATATACTATTGATTTTACTTTGCTCTCCCAATTTTTCTACATCATACTTCTCATCTCCTTCTGTTAACCCCGTGGCGCTTAAATAAGCAAAGGCAACGCCTAGTAAAATAGCGAAAGGTTTAGTGACGGCTCTTATTGTAGCGTTTTTTATGCGTTTATTGTTCTCATTAAATACCCACAGCAAGGCGGGGGGAATGAAAGCAAGTAGGATATAAATTTTTATGGAGGCTAGAAAGTAAATTGAAATAAGTACTATTACCCCTGTCTGAAAAATTTGCTTTTTCTCTATGAATAGTTTGTAAAAACCATAGAACGCCCAGCCCAAAAAACCAATTGCTAAAGAGTCTTTTAATAGTCCAGAGCCCCAAAAAAATACCGAAGGGAGAAAAAAGACGGAAATCGCCAGTCTTCTATGGAGGGATGGGTATAACTTATGGAAGGTAATGTACATTTGCCACATTCCTGTAAAGCTTATGAATGCAAAACATAAGGCTATTGAGGAATAGGTGTGAAATGTTAATATTGAAAAGAATGAGGTTATTTTAAGGATGATAAACTCTGTTGGTGCTTTGTACCAGATCATAGGGGTGGTATACACTAATGTCTCTTGGTCATATTGACCGTAAGCAAGCATCAATTTAAACCATAGCCTAGGCGAATCTATAAAAGCAGCATGGAGTAAATTGCTTTGATGGAAATAAAGAAAAGTATCCCCACTGCCTTTGCTAGTGCCATTGCCATAGTAGAATTGATAAATTATTCCTACTCCAATTGCGCCTATAAATTTTACCGAAAGAGCGGGTATGAAATATTTTTTGTTTAATTTATTAGTAAATTTTGGTCTAGCCCAAAATGCAATTGCATATAAAATAATAAGAAAAATTGGAGTAATTAATAAGTCCTTAAAATCCATTTTTGTACTTGCGCTATCTTACCCTTTTATTTTTTCTTAAATACGCCTTCGCCTCTTTTTCGGCATCAGATTTACCACCTGCCAGTTTGAGGACGGTCTCATAATAAGCTTTCGCCTGCCTTACGTTCTTCTCCTTGTCGCTCATTCTAGCCAAGTTCACAAAAGAGGCAATATAATACCCAGACTCCTGTTCACCACTCTGCTCAGCAAAGCTAATGCATTGTTTGTAATAGTCCTTGGCGGCCGCAAAGTCTTTGTATTTGTTCTGATAGATATAGCCCAGGTAAAAACTAGCATAGCGTCCGCTGATGGCTTCGTAGCCAAACGTCTTTTTCTTGACCTTTTCCAAAATGGCCAAGGAGGTGGATTCTACCGCCGGGAAGTTACCCTGGGTAAAGGCCATGCGGGCGAAAAACCGTTGGAAGTAGGGGTTGTCTGGATACGTAGCCGCTAGGTATTGCGCTAAGGACATGGCGGCGGCGTCATTCTTGGCATCGTTGGCATAGATCTTCATCAAGAAGAACTTAGACTCGGTGCCGGTATAGAAGCCGTTGAAGGCCACTTGTTGTAATTGACGCAGGCCTAGTGCTTTGTTGCCGTTCGGGAAGAAGAGGAGAACTGGCCGTAAAAGCTTGTAATTCTCCTTGATCCACACGGCATAATAATTGAACAAGCCTTCGCCAAAGAGAAATTCATCACTCAAGCCATTCGCCTTTCTACTTTTCTGCAAGTAATCCAACGCCCGGTTGCTCATGATGGCCGCCTTGCGCCAGTTCTTTCGCTCGGCTTGTAGCCGTGCGCCAAAGCCATTGGCCGCCGACAAGAAGAAAGCCGCCTCCAGATTGTTTTTGTCTGCATCGTAGAGGTTCTCTGCGTATGTGATAGTAGTATCCATATAGGCCATGAAGGTGGCGTCATAGCGGGTGTCCCTGATGTTAGAAGGTACCATTTTCCACCAGTTGCTCAAGCCCAGCAGGAAATAGGGCATGGGGTGCTTAGGGTACCGGCGTTTCAAGGACTTAAACTGCTTTTCAGCGGTCTCAAACTTGAAGTTGTACATGTTGTCTACCGCACCGCCCAGCTCGTTTTTAATGTCCTCATTCAGCAAAAGCCACCCTTTAATGTTCAAGGCCTGCGGAAGAACTTCCACGGAATCCAGAATAATTGACCGCTTCAAAGAGTCCAAGAGTTGCTGGTCGATCTGCTGTTGTTTAGTGGTGTCCTGAACTTGCGCAAAAGCTGTAGAAATACAGAAGAAGGGCAGTAGGAAGAAAAATATCTTTTTCATTCAATTTCTCGAAAACAGGCCAAAAACGGTTATATAGCCCGCCAAGGTAAAGGGTTTAGGGTAAGACGTATCAGCTCCCACAACAAGTACATGCTAAACTAGGTTTCATACCGAGGTATCAGCTAGAATGTTTTTGCCTTGTTTTGGTAAAAGTAGGCTAAAATTGACATTCTGCAGAGACATGTCCTGCTTAAAATACAATTCCTTGATTGGGCCTTCTTATATTTAAGCCATATTTCCCAATGTCAGCAAAGACCCTTGGCAATCTAGCCTGTGCATGGATAATTAAACAATCAATTATGAAACTACTCAAACAGCTCTGCCAGGTACATGCCCCATCGGGGAACGAGGTTCAAATGAAAGAATTCCTGTTGAACTATGTGAAAGAGAATCAAAAACATTGGAAGGTGCATCCTCAGGTTATCCACGGAAAAGGCTTTCAAGACTGCCTGTTGTTAGTGTTCGGGCAACCGCGCACCGTCATCTTCGCCCACATGGATTCCATCGGGTTTATGGTTCGGTACGGCAAGCAGTTAGTTAGAATTGGCGGTCCGGTAGCCGAGGACGGTTTTACCTTGGTAGGGGAGGACAACCAGGGAAAAATAGAGTGCACGCTAAGGATAGACGAAGAAGAGCGTCAACTAACCTATGAATTTGAGCGCGAAATAGAACGCGGCACCGAGCTGGTATTTAAGTGTGATTTCAGGGAGACCGAAGAAACCGTTCAGTCTTGCTACATGGACAACAGGTTGGGTGTCTGGAGTGCTTTACAGGTGGCCGAAACGCTGGAGAATGGCATTCTGGCCTTCGGGTGCTGGGAAGAGACCGGCGGCGGTTCTGTAGGCTACTTGGCCAAGTACATTCATGAGCAGTTTGGAGTGACGCAGGCGCTCGTCTCAGACATCACGTGGGTAACCGAAGGCGTGCAGGCCGGGAATGGAGTGGCAATCTCACTTCGGGATTCTTTGATTCCTCGCCGGAGCTATGTACAGAAGATTATCCAGATAGCCAAAGAAGCGCAGATTCCCTTCCAGGTGGAAGTGGAGGACGCTGGCGGTTCAGATGGTAAGGAACTGCAGTACGGCAACATCCCCTGGGATTGGTGCTTTATTGGTGCGCCAGAAGACTATGTACATTCACCAGATGAGATAGTTCACAAACGCGACATTCAGGCGATGGTAGATTTGTATAAGGTCTTGATGCAGAAACTATAATCCTGCGTGCATAGAGTATAGAGGATATTTGTTTTTTAGTAGAGAAACATTAGCTTGCACAACAGACATAACCAATGTCTGACGTCAAAGTTACCAGTATCACTGCTAATGATTTGATTTTACAAGCCGATTGATTGGTCTCCAGTTTTCCGTTTTTGGCCTGTTTCCTAGAAAACAGGCCAAAAACGGCGAAAGGCAACAAGAAGTCTTAGAAAGAGAATCCAGAGACAAGCACGGAGAAGAGGGGAGTTAGGCCATTGGCAGGGAAGAAACAGCTTACGCGTACGCTTACCATTACCTTTTACTAACACACAAACCAACCAATTCTCTATGCAGACCATTCTTTACGCGATTCCCGCTTTTGGCCTGCTGGCACTTTTGTACACCGCCGTGAAATCGGCGTGGGTGAGCAAGCAGGACGCCGGCCATGAGCACATGAGCACCATTGCCCGCTACATTGCTGAGGGCGCCATGGCCTTTCTCAAGGCCGAATACAAAGTCCTTACCTATTTTGTCATCATCGCCTCGCTCTTCCTGTTTTATCTGGGGTTTGCAAGTGAGAAATCTTCGCCATTAATTGTCTTGGCCTTCGTTATCGGGGCTTTCTTTTCGGCTTTGGCCGGATTTATAGGTATGCGAATTGCCACTAAAGCCAACGTGCGTACTGCCCAGGCGGCACGTACCAGCTTGTCCAAAGCGCTTGATGTATCATTTGGCGGCGGTGCCGTGATGGGCATGGGCGTGGCAGGTTTGGCGGTTCTGGGCTTAGGCTCCCTGTTCATTGCCTTCTATTACTACTTCGTGCAGCAACATGGGGCCGGAGCCAGCAGTGAGGAAATGGAACGCGCCTTAGAGGTGTTGACTGGTTTCTCTTTAGGTGCCGAAAGTATTGCCCTTTTTGCCCGCGTGGGCGGCGGTATTTACACCAAAGCCGCCGACGTAGGAGCTGACCTGGTAGGAAAAGTAGAAGCCGGCATCCCCGAAGATGACCCTAGAAACCCCGCTACCATCGCAGACAACGTAGGCGACAACGTGGGTGACGTGGCCGGAATGGGCGCCGACTTGTTCGGGTCTTATGTGGCCACCATTCTGGCTACTATGGTATTGGGCCGTGAGATAACCGTGACAGATGACTTCGGAGGTTTGTCTCCTATCATTCTTCCTATGCTGATTGCTGGTCTGGGAATCATCTTCTCCATGATTGGCACCTTGTTCGTGCGCGTAAAAGAAGGCGGAAGCGTGCAGGCGGCCTTGAACATGGGCAACTGGTCATCTGTGGCGCTAACTGCCATTGCTTCTTACTTTATAGTGGATTTTATGTTGCCAGAGCGTTTGAGCCTGCGCGGGTTTGAGTTCACCTCCAAGGACGTGTTCTATGCCATCATCATCGGGCTGATTGTAGGCACGCTTATTTCTCTTATTACTGAATATTACACGGCTATGGGCCGGAAGCCGGTGAATTCCATCGTGCAACAGTCCTCTACGGGCGCGGCTACCAATATTATTGCCGGTTTGAGCGTGGGGATGATGAGTACCTGCATGCCGATTATCGTGTTGGCGGCGGGTATTGTGTTCTCTTATGCCGTGGCGGGAATCTACGGCGTGGCGATTGCGGCGGCTGGCATGATGGCCACCACGGCCATGCAATTAGCCATTGACGCCTTCGGACCTATTGCCGACAACGCTGGTGGTATTGCAGAGATGAGTGAACTGCCCAAGGAAGTGCGCGAGCGCACCGATATTCTGGATGCCGTTGGAAACACCACTGCCGCTACCGGTAAAGGATTTGCCATTGCCTCTGCGGCCTTGACGTCCTTGGCCTTGTTTGCCGCATTCGTGGGAATCTCAGGCATCAGCACCATTGACTTGTACAAAGCGCCAGTGTTGGCTGGTCTGTTCATTGGTGGTATGATTCCATTTGTGTTCTCTGCTTTGGCTATCAGTGCGGTGGGTAGAGCGGCCATGGCCATGGTGCAGGAAGTGCGCCGTCAATTCAGAGAGATTCCGGGCATCATGGAAGGAACGGGCAAACCCGAATATGACAAATGCGTGGCCATTTCTACCAAAGCGGCTATCAGGGAAATGATGTTGCCAGGTGCTATTGCGCTCATCGTGCCTTTGATTGTAGGTTTTGGATTGCGCGGTGTTTTTGACGAAGTATCCAGCGCCGAGATTCTGGGCGGTGTTCTGGCAGGCGTTACAGTTTCTGGCGTGTTAATGGCCCTGTTCCAATCCAACGCAGGCGGTGCCTGGGATAACGCGAAGAAGTCGTTTGAGAAAGGCGTGATGATTAACGGTGTGATGGAATACAAAGGCTCAGACCCGCACAAAGCGTCTGTAACCGGCGACACCGTGGGTGACCCGTTCAAAGATACCTCTGGCCCGTCCATGAACATCTTGATCAAATTGATGTCCATCGTTTCTTTGGTGATTGCCCCGCACATCGCTGTGCGTGACACAGCCGCTCCGGCGCCTGAGAACCGCTTGGATGCCACCGAAACTACGGGTCAACTACATAAAGTAGATGCTGAGAAAACAATTGAATACAAAGCACCCGCTACTCCGGTAAAAGGCTAAGCCTCTGCCGGTCATAGTCCATATAAAAGCCCTTTTCTCTGGAAGAGGGCTTTTTGCTTTTATATTCAAGCGGTTTTCCCCATTTTTGAATTCGTCTTTCGTTACTGCAATGCTTCAACCCATCACCATCCACGATAAACAGTTCAGTCTTTACATACCCGAGCGCCGCATCCAGCACAGCGTAGAAGTGGTGGCCGCCCGAATTAGCCATGACTACCGGGGCAAACAGCCCTTGTTTCTGGCGGTGCTCAACGGTTCGTTCATGTTCGCCTCTGACCTCATGAAGGAGATGAGCATACCGTGTGAGATTTCTTTCATCAAGCTTTCTTCTTATGCAGACATGAAAAGCACGGGTAAGGTCAAAGAAATCATGGGCCTGAACCAGGAAATTGAAGGCCGTCATGTGGTAATAGTGGAGGATATTGTAGACACCGGAAACACCATTGCCGGTTTGTTGCCGCAGTTACGTGAGAAAGGCGTGGCATCGGTAGAAGTGGCTACTATGCTCATCAAGCCAGAGTGTCTGGAGCACAACCTTTCCATCAAGTATCCGGCCATCTCGGTACCGGGTGAGTTTGTGGTAGGCTACGGGCTAGATTACAACGGCTTGGGACGTAACCTTAGAGACATCTATAAAGTAATGTAGCGTCTAAAGCCTTCCGTTTTTGGCCTGTTTTCCAGAAATCAGTCCATAAACGCGAGCCCCCTGCCAGGAACTCTTCCTATAGTCCTGTGGTTTGCAAGATTTAATTCTTATTTTTGCTCTTTCTCTACCAATCAACACATGCTGAACATCGTACTATTTGGTCCTCCAGGTGCAGGCAAAGGCACACAAAGCCAGAAACTGATTGAAAAGTATCAGCTTATCCACCTGTCTACTGGTGATTTGCTGCGCTCTGAAATCGCGCAAGGAACCCAATTGGGTCTTCAGGCGAAGAAACTCATGGACGAGGGCCTTCTGGTGCCAGATGAAGTGGTGATTGGCATGATTGAAAGCAAAATTGCTGACAACCGGACTGCCGCTGGTTTTATCTTTGACGGCTTCCCACGTACCGTTCCTCAGGCCGAAGCGTTAGACCAGCTCTTGGAGAAATACGACCAAGGGATCAGCTGCATGATTGCTCTGCAAGTTGATGAGGAGGAACTGACAAAGCGTCTATTGCTACGCGGTAAGACCTCAGGCAGACCAGACGATGCTGATGAGACTCTAATCAGAAAGCGCGTGCAGGAATACAACACCAAAACCACTCCGGTGGCCGACTATTACGCCCAACAAGGCAAGTTCTATGCGGTAGACGGAATTGGCGAGATAGAAGAAATCTTCACTAAGAGTTGTGAAATTATAGAGGCTTGCCAAGTGGCTTAACCTCCTTTTAAAATAAACCTATTGTCTAAAAACCATCTGGTACTCCAATGCCAGATGGTTTTTATGTTATTAATCTGTTAGGAGTTAAGGTTGCCATAGACTGCTTAAGAGTAGTTTACAAAGTGCAAAGCGTCAAAAATCTTACATCTTTTGGCGCAACTCTTAATTTCTAATTTCTAATTTTTAATTAAAGAAATGTCGTCATCCAATTTCATCGACTACGTTAAAATATGTTGCCGTTCTGGGCACGGTGGCGCAGGCTCTGCCCACTTGCACCGGGACAAAAAGAACGCCAAAGGCGGGCCTGACGGGGGCGATGGTGGCCGTGGTGGTCATATCATCCTCAAAGGAAATTCTCAGCTTTGGACCTTGTTGCACTTGCAGTTCCAAAAACACGTGATTGCCAAGCCAGGCGGTTCTGGCGGGTCCAGCCATTCTACGGGTGCTAATGGTGATGATATCATCCTAGAGGTGCCCATTGGGACTATTGCCCGTGATGCAGAAACCGGCGAGATGAAAGCTGAAATCACGGAGCATGACCAAGAGATAATCATTACGCCCGGCGGAAGGGGAGGCCTGGGCAACGCCCACTTCAAGTCGCCTACCAACCAGACGCCGCGCCACGCCCAACCCGGCGAGCCCGGCTTAGAGGAATGGACCATTCTGGAGTTGAAATTGTTGGCAGACGTGGGTCTGGTAGGCTTCCCGAACGCCGGTAAGTCTACGTTGCTGTCTGTGGTATCGGCGGCTACGCCTAAAATTGCCAATTACCCGTTCACCACCTTGGTGCCTAACCTGGGCGTAGTGGCGTACCGCGACTACAAATCCTTCGTGATGGCAGACATCCCGGGGATTATTGAAGGCGCCTCTGAGGGTAAAGGATTGGGGATTAGGTTCTTGAAACACATTGAGCGCAATTCCATTCTGCTGTTCATGATATCTGCAGAAAGCCCAGACATAGCCGCCGAATACGAGGTATTGGTAAACGAATTGCGCACGTTTAACCCAGAACTCTTGCAGAAACAACGCCTTCTGGCCGTGACCAAGTCTGATTTGTTGGACGAGGAACTGGAAGCCGAAATGCGCGCCACTCTGCCCAAAGACCTTCCGGCCATTTTCATTTCCAGCATGACCAACAAGAACATCATGCAGTTGAAGGACATGATTTGGAAAGCCTTGCAAGAAGCATAACAAGCCTCACCCCCTAACCCCCTCTCCAGTTGAGAGGGGGAACTCACCATGCCGTTTTTAGCCTGATTTCCAGAAAACAGGCCAAAAACGCCGAAAGAGAAAAGTCCCTCTCCACGGGGGAGGGATTTAGGGTGGGGCTACTGCCAAGTCTTCGGCCCGAAACCAGACCTAATAGAGGAGAATTGTGTCAGAATGACAGAAGAACGGGTTTGGCAAAGTAGTTGCCTTTCCTTTGGCACCAAGAGAACACTAATTGATTAGAAAATATAATCTGTCAGGATAGATATGAGTAAAGCAACCGAACAACATCCTCAAGAACAAGAAAATATACAACCAGAACACCATGAAGGCCTTGAGGCTCCCACTCCAGAGCACGAGGAAGAGCAGATTGGTGAAACAGAAGGACCGACGGCAGAAGACAAAGGCGTCTCTGAGTTGGATGAACTGAAAGATAAGTTCCTGCGTCTGCAGGCCGAGTTTGACAACTTCAGACGCCGCACTTCTAAGGAGCGCCTGGAGCTGTTCAAGACTGCTAACCAAGAGCTAATGGTTGCCTTGATTCCGGTGCTGGATGATTTGGAGCGTGCCCAGGCTGCCATGAAAGATGCCCAGGACGTGAACGCGGTACGGGAAGGTGTAGAACTTATTTTCGCCAAATTCTTAGGGCTGCTCCAGCAGAAGGGCTTAAAGCCAATGGACGCCGTTGGGCAGCCGTTTGACGCCGATATTCATGAGGCCATCACCCAGATTCCGGCGCCCAATGAAGACATGAAAGGAAAAGTTATTGACCAGGTGGAGAAAGGCTATTACCTCAATGAGAAGGTAGTTCGCTTTGCGAAAGTGGTGATAGGAGCATAAGAAGCCATGGCAACTAAGAGAGATTATTATGAAGTGCTAGGCGTCTCTAAGGGGGCCGCGCAGGATGAAATCAAGAAGGCGTACCGCAAGATTGCCATCAAGTTTCACCCTGACAAAAACCCAGACGACCCTACCGCCGAGGACAAGTTCAAAGAGGCCGCAGAAGCCTATGAGGTCCTGAGCGATGAGCAGAAACGCCAGCGCTATGACCAATTCGGGCATCAGGGCATGAACGGCGGCTTCGGTGGTGGCGGCGGTGGCATGAACATGGAGGACATCTTCTCCCAGTTCGGTGACATCTTCGGTGGCGGCGGTGGAGGCGGCTTTGAAAGCTTCTTCGGCGGCGGACAGCGTGGCGGCAAGAGAATGCGCAAAGGCAGTAACCTGCGCATCAAGCTTAAGCTGAACCTGGAAGAAGTAGCCAAAGGCGTTGAGAAGAAAATCAAAGTAAAACGCTACGAAGCCTGTAATACCTGTGATGGTAACGGTTCTAAAAACGGAACCGCCTTACAGACTTGCGGTACCTGCCAAGGCCAGGGCCAGGTGAAACGCGTTGTGAACACCATGCTGGGTCAGATGGTGTCTGCGTCTACTTGTCCTACTTGTCACGGTGAGGGCAAGATGGTCAGCCAGAAGTGCGATGTGTGCCACGGCGAAGGTCGTCAGTTGCGTGAAGAGGTTATCTCTATCAACGTACCGGCGGGTGTAGCAGACGGCATGCAACTCTCAATGAGCGGCAAAGGTAACGTGCCAGAGCGTGGCGGTATCCCGGGTGACTTACTGATTCAGATTGAAGAAGAAGAGCATCCAACCCTGCGCCGTGACGGCAACAACGTCATGTTTGAGCAATACGTGAGCATTGTAGACGCTACCTTGGGCACCAGCCTGGAAGTACCAACCATTGAAGGCAAAGTGAAGATTAAGATTGACCCAGGCACGCAGTCGGGTAAAATTCTTAGATTGCGCGGCAAAGGTATTCCAGAGGTGAACGGCTATGGCAAAGGTGACCAGTTGATTCACATCAATGTCTGGACGCCAAAAAACGTGAACGCCGAGGAACGCCAGATTCTAGAGAAACTACGTGACTCTCAGAACTTCGCGCCAAACCCAGGCAAGAACGAGAAAGGCTTCTTCGAGAAAATGAAGGAGTACTTTCAATAGGTAGTCGCGAGTCTTGAGTCGCGAGTTCTGAGTTTAGATAGACATATCTAACGGCTGCTTTCCATTTGGAGAGTGGCCGTTGTCGTTTTCGGGCTATTTTCTGGGAATCAGGCCAAAAACCCACTCGCTTGCCTCTGGCAAGTGTGAGCAACGGCTGGCCTCTGGCCGACTAAAGATAAAACCCATGATTCACTAGCGGCGAGACGCCGCATGCTCCTCACACTCGCCAGAGGCGAGCGAGGGAATGCAACAGTCCTGTCCTCAAGTAAAAAGCCATTTATAAAGTTTTTCAAGGACACATCACCTGTATAGCCTTACTCTGTATATCACGCAAATCTCGTTTTGGGCTTAAATTCTGGAAATCAGGCTAAAAACAGTGTGGATTCGCTTTGCACCATGCCTTGCTTTGAAGTAGCTTAGCATATTGGATTTAAACCACTTTGCATTGCAACCAATTCTACAAATAAAAGGCGTCAGCAAGCAGTATGAAGCCCACAGAGCCCTCAATAACGTTTCCTTTGACGTGCCCACGGGAAGCATCTTCGGGTTGCTGGGGCCTAACGGGGCGGGCAAGACCTCGCTCATCAGAATCATTACTCAGATTACCGCCGCTGATGAAGGCCAAGTGCTATTAGACGGTGAGCCATTACGACCTGAGCACATTCAGCAAGTAGGCTATTTACCTGAGGAGCGTGGCCTTTACAAAAAGATGAAGGTAGGCGAGCAGTTAATCTACTTAGCCAGGCTCCGGGGCCTGACCAAAGCCGATGCCACCGCCAAAATCAAAACCTGGGCAGACCGCCTGAATCTGCGAGAGTGGCTCAACAAAAACGTGGAGGACCTCTCTAAAGGAATGCAACAGAAGGTGCAGTTCATTGCCACTGTCTTGCATGAGCCCAAGCTGTTGATTTTGGATGAACCGTTTTCGGGCTTCGACCCAGTCAACGCCAACATCATCCGGGATGAAATCCTGAAGCTGAAGGAACAGGGCTGTACCATCATTTTCTCTACCCACCGCATGGAATCTGTAGAGCAGTTGTGTGACCACATTGCGCTCATCCATAAGTCTGAGAAGGTGCTAGACGGAAGCCTGAAATCCATCAAAGCCGATTACAAGAACCATCTTTACACGCTAGAGGGCGAAGGCAAACTTCTCATCACCTCGCCAGATTTCAAAGTCATTCAGCAACAGCAGGAGGGCAATCATTTCAAGGCCGAGGTGCAGTTGGAACCCAACATCAGCCCGAATGACTTGCTAAGATATTTATTAGACCGCGTGGAGGTACATTGCTTTCAGGAGAAGGTGCCCAGCATTCATGATATTTTCATTAAAACCGTAACAGAGGAGGTACACCATGGGTAAGATTTGGTTGATTTTTCAGCGCGAGTACCTGGTGCGGGTAAGAAAGAAAAGCTTCATTGTCATGACCATCCTAGGGCCTCTGCTCATGGCCATGGTGATGGTGATACCCATTTGGCTGGCAACCATGTCAGATGACGCCAAAGTGATTCAGGTGCTGGATGAGAGCGGCATTCTGGCAAGTAAGTTAAAGTCTACCGAGGAGATTAAGTTTGTCACCGTGGGCGGCCCAGTGCAGAAAGCCAAAGACGAGTACCTGAAAACCGAGGACGCGGCCTTGCTGTATATTCCGCAACTGAACTTAGACAAGCCGCAGGGTATTCAGCTGTTCTCGCAGAAAAGCGCCAGCATTTCTCTGGCCTCTAAACTGGAGCGCCAAGTACAAAAAGAGGTGGAGGCCATCAAATTCTCTAAGTCGGGCATTGACCAGAAAGTGCTGGACCAGATTAAGACCGATGTCAACATCAGCACCATTAACCTAAGCGCCGAGGGTGAGAAAAGCAGTAACGTGGGCGTGAACTCGGGGGCAGGCTTCTTTGGGGCGTTCCTGATTTACCTGTTTATCTTCATCTACGGCGCCCAGATTATGCGCGGCGTCATTGAGGAGAAAACCAGCCGAATTTTGGAGGTAATGGTGTCCTCAGTGAAGCCTTTCCAATTGATGGCCGGTAAGATTATGGGCATTGCGGCCGTGGGGCTCACGCAGTTCCTGCTCTGGATTATCCTGACTACTACCATCACCTCGGTGGTGTCCTCGCAGTTTGAGCTGGACCGTTTCTCGCAGGCTAACATTGGGCAGACCATGCAACAGATGGAAACCGAGAAGGACGCGACTCAAGCGCAGGAGGTGTCTGAAGTTTTGGGTGCCCTGGACAACCTCAACGTGCCCTTGCTGGTAGGGTGCTTCCTGTTCTACTTTTTAGGTGGCTATTTGCTGTATGGTGCCTTGTTCGGGGCGGTGGGCGCGGCCGTAGACTCAGAAACCGACAGTCAGCAGTTCATGCTTCCCATCACCATCCCGCTCATTTTATCCTTTATAGTGGCCCAGACCATCATCATCAAAAACCCGAACGGCGCCGTGGCTTTCTGGATGTCCATGATACCTTTCACTTCCCCGGTGGTCATGATGTTGCGCCTTCCGTTTGGCGTACCGGGCTGGGAACTGGCCTTGTCTATGCTGTTGCTCATCTTCGGGTTTATTGGAACCACCTGGGTAGCCGCCCGCATTTACCGCGTAGGTATTTTGATGTACGGCAAAAAAGTCAACTATAGAGAACTCTCTAAGTGGCTGTTCTATAAGGGGTAATTTTTGCGAGTAATGATTAACGATGCTAGTTTAAACGCATTTGGATTATGGAAGAATTCTCAATCAAAGGCGAGAACGGCAATTACTTGAAAATCACATTTCAAGAGATATTTGGGTTCCCAGAAAAAACTTGCCATTGGGGCGGATATGAATTAAGAGCCACTCTTGAAATTAAATCAGGTGATTTTACTGCAAAATCAAGTCTTTATACATCAACTGGTGAAATCTACGAGTTTTATACGATGCTTAGAGACTGCAATGAAAGGCTTTCAGGTTTAGCTAGTTTGGAGAACTTTGAAGGAGAACTGAAGCTGTCCATTCAATTTACGAATCTAGGGCAAGTTAATGTCTCAGGAAGCCTTTCTAAGGTGGATGCACTGCACAATGAATTGAATTTTGAATTGAATTCCGACCAATCCTACATTACTGGAACTATCGATGAGCTTAAAAAGATTGTTGCCAAGTATGGAGGTATGAGTGGGCTTAAGAGTTAGTCTAAACTGATTTTAGTATAAAATTCTATTGGTTTTCATTAGTGTCATTTTTGTCTTGTTTTCATGAAATCAGGCCAAAAACGACACTATTAAAATTCCTCTTCCTGCATTTGAAATAAGCATTTGTTTTCAGATTGACTATGAAAAAACTGCTGTCACTATTAATGGCCACTTTGTTTCTAATGTCTTTTAAGACAGACAAGCCGGCCTATAGATTATTCACTGGTAAAGGTAAGGCGGTGACGTATCAGAAGATGCTGAAGGAGCTGGCTAAGGCAGACGTGGTCTTCTTCGGGGAACAACACAATGACCCCATTGCCCACTGGCTACAACTGGAACTAGCCCAAGACCTGCACTTACTTCATAAAGGCAACTTGGTCATAGGCGCCGAAATGTGGGAAACTGACACCCAATCCGCGGTAGATTCCTTTTTGCTGGACCAACTGGATGAACCTGTCTTTGTAGAGAGAAGTCGCGCCTGGCCCAACTTCGCCACCGACTATAAACCTATTCTTGCCTTCGCGAAGGAGCATCAAATCAAAGTGATTGCCACCAATGCCCCTCGCAGGTTAGCCCGAATGGTAGCCAGAGAAGGACTGAAAGGCTTGGATGCTCAACCACAGACAGAGAAACAGTGGTTGGCGTTGTTGCCGCTCACGGTAGACATGGAATTGCCAAGCTACAAGAAAATGCGCGGCATGTTTGGCGATGCGCACGGTGCCTCTGCCTCGGCTAGCCAGATTATTGAAGCCCAAGCCCTGAAAGACGCGACTATGGCCCAGTCCATTCACCAGAACATCAAGCAAGGCCAGCGCTTTCTGCACCTCAATGGCTCGTATCACTCAGACCACCACGAGGGCATTCTCTGGTATTTGAAACGACTTCGGCCGGAGTTAAAGGTGATGACCATTTCCACTGTATCGCAAGGACAGTTGGATAAGCTGGAGAAAGAACATCTATCCAGAGCTGACATTGTTTTAGCTGTGCCAGCTACTATGACGAAAACCTATTAAGGTGCTAATGATTTAATGAGCTGATGTGCTAATTTTTTGATTTGAAAATGTGAAAACGAAGTCAAGTTGTCGTTTTTAGCCTGTTTTCTGGAAATCAGGATAAAAATGATTTTAAAAAAGTGATTCACTCGCTCGCGTCCCGCGAGTGTGAGCTACGAATGGCGTCCCGGCGCTTGTATAGCTGTTCTGATAATTTAAAGAAACAGCCAGAGGCTGATTGTTCCCCACACTCGCGGGACGCGAGCGAGTGCTTAAAGTTTTTGTTTTTGGCCTGATTCCCAGAAAACAGCCCAAAAACAAAAGGCCTGCTCTTAAAGCAGGCCTTTTGGCTATAAAAGAAAGGAGTGTTATGCAGAGAAAGAGCTTCCGCAACCGCAGGTGCTTTTGGCTTGGGGGTTGTTGAAGACAAATCCGCGGGCGTTCAAGCCGTCCTGGAAGTCTACCTCCATGCCCAGCACATACATAGCGTGCTTCTTGTCCATAATCAACTGAACACCGTCCAGCTGGAAAATCTCATCGGCGTCTTTGGGCTTGTCAAAACCCAGCAAGTACGACATGCCTGAGCAACCGCCGCCTTGTACCCCAATCCGAAGGCCGTATTCGGCCGGAACGTTCTTATCTTTCAAAATCACTTTCACCTCTGCCAGTGCGCGTTCGGTGAGTGAAATAGGAGCTGTTTTTACAGTTGTGCTTTCCATAGTAAATTGGCTTATGCGTGGCAAAGGTACTAAAAACTAGGCTGTTTTTATAAATCAACGCTATACTATAAGTAACCTGAAAACCCGTAAAATGATTCAGTAAAACGTTCTTCGTTTTTTAACGATATTTACAACCTAAACCTTCGCCAAACCTATGACCTTAGATACCTCCACCTTGCTGTTAATCCTCGCCCTAAGCCTCATTCCAGCCTTGTTAGTGGGCGGCGGCATGTACCTGCTCACCCAGCGGTACATGGAGCGCGACTACCGCAAACGCCTTTTGGAGATTCGCCTGAAGAACAGCGACGTCATCCTGCCCATCAGACTGCAGGCCTATGAGCGCGTGATTCTGTTTTTAGAGCGCATCACGCCTAGCAACTTACTTATCAGAGTAAGCCCGTCGGGCATGACCGCCCCCGAATTTCAGGCCCAGTTGTCCCAAGAAATTAGAGCCGAATACACCCACAACCTGTCCCAGCAACTGTACATGAGCGAAGCGGCTTGGCAACAGGTGAAGAAGGCCAAGGAAGACGTGGTGACCATGATTAACCAGAATTACCAGACCCTACCAGAAAACAGCCGCGGCACCGACCTAGCCAAACGCGTCTTGGAAAATGTCCTGCACAATGACATTGACCCCACCGCCCAAGCCCTTCAGTTCCTGAAAAGAGAACTGCACGAGATTTTCTAATTCTCGGGCTCCCCCAGATGAAAAAGAACTATTGGCTTATGGCCGCGCTGCTTTTTTTAGCCTCTGCCTGTGAGTCTCATAAAAAGACAGAAAGTGTACCCGTTCTCGCAGTGGCGCAACATGAGGCACATATGACAGAGACTTCGCATGAAGTAGATTTATTGAAGTTGTTCTCTCCTTACATCAAAGGTGTCTGGGTAAAGGCAGATTATATAGCAGAAGTAAGAAAGACGAAATCACCATTAGCGGCATTTGCTAAGGTGGGAGAGATAAGCACCGTGCTTATTGACCCGAGTAAAGCAGTAGGCGATAGCTTAGAGGTGGGCTTCAGTCTTGGTAATCATGAAGGCGGCAGTTTCCAACTTCTTTTTAGGCCCGGAAGCCGCCAGAAATTTCTTCAAACCAACTATCCTGATTATGAGCATACTGGCCAGGCCAAGGAATTAGGGTTTCAGGTGGTTGGGAAGGATACTTTCCTGCTTATTGAAACCCTTAATAAGAATAAAGAACTGCTTAGGTCAGATAAGTATGTGAAAGCTTTTACTAGTCAAAGTGAAGAAGATGATGCATCCAGTGGACTTGACTACTTGGTTCGGAAAAATCTTATAGCAGGTACCTATGGTTACAGAGATATAAAGGGCAAAAGCATGAAAGTTGATTTTACCTCATCAGGCGGAGTAAAAGGCTTTCCCGGCTTTAAAAGTTATACCGTGATTACTGACTTTGCAGTGGCCATTGAAAACAACCTAGATGTCCTCATTTTCAATTACGATGAAGAGAATCAAAAGAGCTTTGCCTACACCATTAAAGCTGACACTTTACATCTGTTTGATTATTATCTTGGAAAAGACAGCCTGCATCTAGTAGAAGGAGCCTTAAAATACAAGCTTATCAGAATTGCTAAGTGATTCAACTGTTTACAAGTCCTTCATCATTTTCAAGGAGTACATCATAGGCAGTTTCTCGTCCATGCCTTTAATACGCCAATAGCCGTCATTGCCTTGCTCCATGTTGGCGAAGCAGTTGTAATAGGAGTAAGGCAGTTCTTTAAACTCCACCAATTGCAGCCTCTGTTGAAGTAGAGCGGTCATTACTTCACTTAAGGCGTGGTTCCAGGAATATTCGGTGTACTGGATAGGCGCGTCCCTGTCGGTGTAAGTACCGGTAGACTCTTCAATAATGGGGCCGCCGGTGTTAAAGTAGGGGTATTGAATGTGGCTGAAGTTATTGTCAAACATCCAAATGGCCGGATGAAATTCTGCTATGAAAAACGTCCCGCCGGGCTTCAGGAAATGATTAACCACTTCTGCCCACTTGTCTAAATTTGGAAGCCAGCCAATGGTGCCGTAAGAGGTGAACACGATGTCATACTCGCCTTGCAGGTGTTGCGGCAGGTCATATACGTTACAGCAGACAAACTCGGCATCTAAGCCAAGTTCTTGGTTTAACTGCTCCGCCAATTCAATCGCCGCATCTGACAAATCTACCCCCGTAGCCTTCGCGCCCAACCTGGCCCAAGAAAGGGTGTCTTGCCCGAAATGGCATTGCAAATGCAGAAGTTTCTTGCCGGTTACATCGCCCAAAGCCTCTAGCTCCAGCGCATTCAGACTGCTCTTACCCTGCTTAAAAGCTTCCAAATCATAGAATGCAGAGTCTTTGTGGACACCCGTTCTCAGGTTCCAGGCGTGTTTGTTCTGGGTGATGTAGTCTGGTTGGGTTTCCATGGCGTTTTTGGCTTATTTTGGTGAAAATAGACAAAAAACGGAAAATGAAGATGCTTCTCACAATTGTCATCCTGAAAGGACTTAGTGGGCGAATGAGATGATCGTTTGAACAAGTGCCATTACAATTAAACACAGATTTCCCTTTGTAGAGACAACGGCACTGCCTTGTCTCCCGCGTATTCCTATCTTTTCATTCATTCACCTTCTAGCATAAACACCCCTCTGCGCTCCCCTCAAGGGGAGAATCTGCGCTTATGCTTGGGCCTATCTAGTTCGCTACCAAGGTCCTTTCAGGATGACAGAGAAGGAAAGGTTCTAGGATTAATTGACTATGATTAGAATGGGTCATTCATGATTTTAAAAAGTCTAATATCTAAATACTAGCTTCTAACATCTATTCTCAAAAAGGAAAAGACAGCTGGCCGCTTTGCTGTTGGCCGTAGCTCAGGTTAGATACCGTGATTCCCAGAAGTCGAATGGGTTTGGCCGGAAAGGCAGGGGAGTGTAACAGTTCGGCGGCGATGTCTAAGATCACGTCTTCGGTGCGGACGTTGGAGAAGAAGGTCTTACTGCGGGTGTTCAAAGTAAAGTCTTGGTACTTGAGTTTGAGCGTGACGGTTTTGCCAGAGGCTTCCAGGCGGTGCAGGTCATAGGCCACTTCCTCGGCAATACGTCTAAGTTCAGGGAGCATCTCTTCCTCGGTTTCCAAATCCTGGCCAAAGGTGCGTTCAGAGCCAATGCTTTTCCGAATGCGGTTGGGCTCTACCAGACGGTCATCCTGGGCGCGGGCAATCTGATAAAAGTAGGAGCCTGATTTACCGAAGTGCCTCCGCAAATCGGCCTCAGATCTTGCCTTTAAGTCGGCTCCGGTATGAATACCCAATTGTTTCATTTTGGCCGCGGTCACATCGCCAATGCCGTAAAATTTCTCAATGGGCAGGGCTTCTACAAAGGCCTCGGCCTCATCTGGCATGATGACCGTGATGCCGTCTGGTTTGTTGGTGCCAGAGGCTACCTTGGCCAGAAACTTATTAAACGACACGCCCGCCGAAGCCGTCAGTCTGGTCTCCTGCTGAATCTCCTGCTTAATGC
This sequence comes from Nibribacter ruber, assembly GCF_009913235.1. Lineage (NCBI taxonomy): Bacteria > Pseudomonadati > Bacteroidota > Cytophagia > Cytophagales > Hymenobacteraceae > Nibribacter > Nibribacter ruber. Next base: position 4,081,766 of record NZ_CP047897.1, read on the forward strand.
GCAAGGCAATGTACATGGCAGACTTCAGCCCGAATTTATTCTCGGTCACATCCAGATAGGCCTCGTCCAGAGAAAGCGGTTCTACCAAATCTGTGTAGCGCAGAAAAATCTCGCGTATCTGCCTAGAGACTTGCTGGTACACCTCAAACCGCGTGGGCACCATGATCAAGGTAGGACACTTTCTAAAGGCAATGGAACTGGGCATGGCAGAATATACCCCAAACTGCCGTGCCTCATAACTGGCCGCCGCCACCACACCCCGGGCCTTAGTGCCGCCTACTGCCACCGGCTTTCCGCGCAGCGCTGGGTTGTCCCGTTGCTCTACAGAGGCATAGAAAGCGTCCATGTCTATATGGATGATTTTGCGCACGCAGTCTTAATAATTGGGGTAAGGGAATACAGTGAGTAGCCAACCTGATCTGAAAATTTTCTTATAGAAAAACAGATTATACCATATTTCCAGAACCAGACGTTATGCCACACGTACTTACTGCGAATTTAACTCACTTATTCTACACCGTCTGCGAAAGACTACGTAATCCTGTTATTTTTGCACCAGAACATTCTTAATCCCTTTCACTATGAAGATCAAATCTTTACTTTCCTTGGTAGTTTGCGGCGTGGCCAGCCAGTTCATGATTGGCTGTAGCTCAGGCCAGTATTTTGACTATACGGTTGCCTCTAAGCCTGCCTATACCAAAGTAGCCCCCCAAGAAAACCTGATCACGGTGGCTCAAACCGAAGAAACCAGCCAGCCAGCAACGGCTCCTGTTGCGCCGGTAGCGCCCGCGCTGGAGGCCAGTGCCGCCACCGCCACTAGAAGCGCATCGGTGGCCCGTACTGCTCCCCTGACCACTGCCGCCGTTGAAAGAGCCGCTGCCTCCAACACCACTGCCAATGCTTTGGCCAGTGAAATGGCCGCCGCTAAGAGCGCCAAAGAGGTGAAGGCCGTTGTCAAGAAAATGAAGCGCGAAGCCAAAGAGTCTAAAAGACGTCTGGCCCTGAATCAATACGTGAAAATTGGTTTGATCTTATTGATTGCCGGTTTGCTGTTTAGTGCCGTAGTATCTGGTCCGGTGGGCGCCATTGTAGCCATTGTCGGCTTGGTGTTCATCTTGCTGGGTGTGCTGGAGATGTAGACCGTTTTCTCATTTGATAAAAACAGAAAAGCCCCGCTCTTGAGCGGGGCTTTTCTGTTTTTGGGCTGTTTTAGCCAAAATAGGCCAAAAAAGAATGAACGGCAGAAGATAGAATTACAGAAACGTAGAGTCTGAAATCTTGCTGCTTGTCTCTAAAAATTAGTTGCTGTTGTCATACACGCCACTCTTCAAGCCGGGAGCTCCGCCCGGAGCGGCACCGGGTTCGGTAGAAAGGCCCATCTTCTTTTCGCGCTGCTGTTGGTATTTTAAGAACTGCGGCTGGGTCATTTGCTCCTTGAGGGCCATCAGGCGGGTGTTGCTAATCTGGTCCATCATGGTCTTCAGCTTTCTAGGATCGCCTTTCAGGTCTTTCCTGGCTTGTTCCATCTGCTGGATGGCACGCAGGTTGATTTCCTCAATCTTCACTACCTGGGCACCGGTCAAACCCAAATGCTGACGCATGGAACTGGTCATGGCCTTGGCGCGGGCCTCCGGGGTGGTAGGAGTTGCAGTTTGCGCCGAGGCAGTATAAGAAGCTACCACTAAGGCGGCCAGTAAAAACAGTTTCTTCATTTGGTGTATCGTTTTAAGAAGTCTAGGGCAAAGGTTGTTAGATAGTATGTCAAAGCCGAAGCCTTGCTAAATAGTTCCGGTTCTGGAGTAGCCAAAGGTACAAAAACCAAGCCATTTTTGAGCGTCAAACCAAGGCAATTGTGAGGTGTATAGACTGTGGTTTGTTCTAATTAAGCCTTATCTTTGAAGTCTGTACAGCACGCAAAACGCCTGCTTTATTGAGTATTTGAATCATTTGTATTCCCCATGTCAGAAATCCATTTCAAGAAGATTGCGGCTGAGCTGCAAGTGAGTGTGCGCCAGGTAGAAGCCACCGTCCAGCTGTTGGACGAAGGAGCCACGGTGCCCTTCGTGGCCCGTTACCGCAAAGAGGTGACTGGTAGTTTAGACGAAGTGGCCATCGCCTCCATCCGGGACCGCATAGAGCAGTTGAGAGAACTGGACAAGCGCCGCGAAAGCATTCTCAAGTCCCTCAGAGACCAGGAGAAACTCACACCAGAACTAGAAGCCCAGGTCCTGGCCGCCGATACCATGGCCGTGCTGGAAGATATTTACCTGCCCTACAAACCCAAGCGCCGTACGCGTGCCACCATCGCCCGTGAGAAAGGCCTGGAGCCGCTGGCTACTTTGTTATTTGAGCAAGCCAACGTGGACGTGACCGCAGAGGCCGCCGGTTATGTAAGCGAAGAAAAAGAAGTGAAGTCCACGGAGGAAGCCTTAGCCGGTGCCCGTGACATCATAGCCGAATGGGTAAACGAAAACCCAGAAGCCCGCGCCAACATAAGGACGCTGTTTGAGAAGAAAGGCGTGTTCAAGGCGCGTGTCATGCCAGGCAAAGAAGAAGAAGGCCAGAAGTTCAAAGACTACTTTGAGTGGGACGAACCCATTGAGAAAGCCCCAAGCCACCGTATTCTGGCCATGCGTCGCGGCGAAAAAGAAAACATTCTCATGCTAGACGCTCAACCCGAGGAAGAAGCTGCTATCAATATCTTAGAAGACCAGTTCGTGAAAGGCCACAATGCCGCCGCCGAGCAGGTGAAACTGGCTATTAGAGAAAGTTATAAGCGCATGCTGCGTTTGAGCATGGAAACCGAGGTGCGCATGTCTTCCAAGAAGCGCGCCGATGAAGAAGCTATTAGAGTCTTTGCGGATAACCTTCGTCCCATGCTCTTGTCTGCGCCGCTGGGCCAGAAACGCGTGTTGGCCATTGACCCCGGCTTTAGAACCGGTTGTAAAGTAGTTGCCCTGGATGAGCAAGGCAAACTGTTGCATTATGAGGCCATCTTCCCGCACAACGGCGCCGGACAAGCCACCACGGCCGGTCACCAGGTTATGGCCATGTGCGCCAAATACCAGATTGAAGCCATCGCCATTGGCAACGGAACCGCCAGCCGCGAGACCGAGACCTTCGTGCAAAAACTAGGCTTACCCAAGGAGATTGCCGTGGTGATGGTGAACGAAAGCGGTGCCTCCATTTATTCGGCCTCAGACGTAGCCCGTGAGGAATTTCCAGACCAGGACATCACCGTACGGGGCGCGGTTTCCATCGGTCGCAGACTCATGGACCCTTTGGCCGAACTGGTAAAACTAGACCCTAAATCTATTGGCGTAGGCCAGTACCAGCACGATGTTGACCAGAATGCCTTAAAGCACAGTCTGGACGATGTGGTGATGAGCTGCGTGAACGCCGTTGGCGTGGAAGTGAACACCGCCAGCAAGCAACTCTTAACTTATGTATCTGGTTTAGGCCCGCAATTGGCACAGAACATTGTAGACTACCGCAACCAGAACGGACCGTTCAAAACCCGTAATGAACTGCGTAAAGTAGCCCGTTTGGGAGACAAAGCCTTTGAGCAGGCCGCTGGTTTCTTGCGCATCCGGGGCGGTAAGCACCCATTGGACGGCAGTGCGGTTCACCCAGAGCGTTACGCCTTGGTAGAGCAAATGGCCAAAGACGTAAATGCCACGGTAGAAGATTTGTTGAAGAACGCCGAGCTGCGCAAGCAGATTGATTTGAAGAAGTACGTCTCTGACACCGTAGGTCTGCCTACGTTGCAGGATATTTTGAGCGAACTTTCCAAACCCGGCCGTGACCCGCGCGAAAGCTATGAGGCGTTCAGCTTCACAGAAGGGGTGAACGAAATCAAAGACCTGCGTACTGGCATGAAACTTCCGGGCATCATCACCAACATCACCGCCTTTGGCGCGTTTGTAGACATTGGGGTGCATCAGGACGGATTGGTACACGTGAGCCACTTGTCAGACCGCTTTGTGAGCAACCCGCATGACGTGGTAAAAGTGGGCCAGAAAGTGGAAGTGACCGTGCTGGAGGTAGAAGAAAGCCGCAAGCGCATTGCCCTTTCCATGAAAGGTGATCCGCAGGCCGCACGCCCAACTGGTGGGGCCGGAAAACCCAGAGCCGCCGCCCGCAAAGAGGAGCCTGCCCAGGAAGAAGACATGGCCACCAAGTTGAACAAACTCAAGAACATGTTCCGGTAAACCAAAAGCCCCGCCATCAAAGCGGGGCTTTTTTATGCCAGTACCAACATATTTATTATTATTGTAAACAGAGTGCAATCTTTTTATTGCTTCCTTACAAAACTATTGGCCTGTAAACAGGTACTAAGTGGGTGAGAGAGTCCGCTCTGCCAATTCTGGCGGGGTATTGCACCTTATAACTGCCACATGGAAGAACCTTTAGCAACGTATACCATAGACACCAACGGCGCCAGACGGGTCCTGACCCTGCATTGGCACGGGTTTGTGTCTAGTGAGGTATACCGCGAGGGCATGTTGGAGGCACTGAAAACATCCAGGCAGGGAGCCTATATCTGCTGGATCATGGACACCAAGGACATGAAAGTGATTCGGCAGATGGACCAGGAATGGACCGTAGCCACGTGGTTTCCGCAGTTTCAGTTATTGGGTGTACAGAAGTTTGCCATTGTGGTTTCAGATGACATTTTCAACCAGATGGCCATCAGTAGCATGATTGCCAAGATTAGGCCCCACATTCAAGCCACGGTGGAGTACTTTCAAACCCTGCAGGAAGCGGTGAACTGGGTGCAAGATCCTCAAGGCCTCTCAACCGACGATTTTGGCCTGTTTTCCATAAAATAAGCCAAAAACAAATTCACGTGCATGAACATCCGTAAAAAAGTAAAAGCAATTCTTCCCTTGGAGGGAGGCCGGTTTGCAGCCTTGGGCGTTTTTGTGAAAGCAGCTGAACAAGCCCAATGGACAGAGGCAGAAATACAATCCGTGATTGACGAAGTAATAGAAGCCGACGAGCAAGAGGCCCTGTCCATCCTGCAATCCTACATTACCCACTAACCACTGGTGCTATGCCCTTGAACCCCAAACTGGAAGCTAAACTAAGCAAAGTGCTGGAGCCCAACGCCACGGTGCAGGACAGTTTTTCGGGGAAGGATTTGACCATCATCACAGATGCCAACGGCCATGCCAAAACTCTCTTTATTGGCAAGCGCAATCCAGATGGCAGCATCCAGGGCGAGCGCTACGTGCGCCGCTTGGTCTTGGAAGCCGATGGCAAAACCGTCAAAAGCAGCCACTGGGAAGCCAAAGGCAAAGTCTCCCGTGAGTGAGTGAGTGAGTGAGTGAGTGAGTGAGTGAGTGAGTGAGTGAGTGAGTTTTTGGGCTGTTTTCCTGAAAAGAAGCCAAAATCGCCCTTGGTGCCCGCGCCTTCCGGAAGATTTCCCATCCCGTTTCAAAATTCCCAACTCTTTCCAGGTTTAGGTACGTACTTGCACAGAAACCTGTGCGCCTATGAAAATCCTGGTCATTGAAGACGAGCCAGACATGCTGGAAAATATGGTGCGTTCCCTAGAGCAGGAGCGCTACGTGGTGGAGTCTGCCCAAACCTATGACCAGGCCCTAGAAAAACTGGGCGTCTACGCGTATGACTGCATTCTGCTGGACATCATGCTGCCCGGCGGAAGCGGCCTGGACCTACTGGAAGAACTCCAAAAACAGCAGAAGTCAGACAGTGTCATCATCGTGTCAGCGAAGAACTCCCTAGAGGACAAAGTGCTGGGCCTGGAACTGGGCGCCGATGATTACCTGGCCAAGCCGTTCCATCTGGCAGAACTGCACGCCCGCGTAAAATCTGTATTAAGAAGGAGGAAGTTTGAAGGCCAGAACCAGCAGCAGCTGGAAAATCTGCAGATAGACCTGGACAAGCGCCAGGCCTGGGTAAATGAGGAGGAACTGGCCCTCAACCGGAAGGAATATGACATTCTGCTGTACCTGGTTTCCAACAAAGACCGGTTGGTGAGCAAAACTGCGCTGGCAGAACACGTCTGGGGCGACAGCATTGACCAGGCAGACAACTTTGAATTCATCTATTCCCAGATCAAGAACCTGCGCAAGAAACTGAAGGACGCCGGTGCCTCGGTAGAAATTCAGGCTATCTATGGCATCGGGTATAAACTGGTCACCTCCTCATGAAACTGCTCAACCACGTCACGGCCTACTTCGCTGCTATTCTTTTAGTGGTGTTAACCGCGTGGGCTACCATTTTCTATTATAACATGCTGGATGAAATCTATGACAGCATTGATGACGGCCTGGAGAACCAGAAAATCCTGGTCATGCAGAAAGCGCGGCAGGACAGCACCGTGCTGCAACAGAAAGACTTTGATGAAGGCTATTACAAGATAAGACCCATTGCACCTGCCCTTGGCCATCAATACAAAGACCGGTACCAAGACACGCTCATGTACATGCAGAATGAGAAGGACTATGAACCGGTCAGGCTCTTGACCACTGTTTTTCAGCAAGGCGGGCAGTACTATGAAATGCGCCTGATCACGTCTATGGTGGAGGAAGATGACCTCATTGAAGACTTGCTGTATTCTCTGCTGTGGCTGTACCTGGGTTTGCTGGCTACTTTACTGTTGCTGAATAACATCCTGCTCAAGCGCATCTGGAAACCATTTTACACCCTGGTCCATCGTCTGAGGAAATTTAAGCTGGACGGCGCTCAGCCTTTCACCTCGCCCAAATCAAAAATTGAAGAGTTTGCCTTGCTGGGCCAGACTGTAGAAAAGCTATTGCAGAAGAACCTGGCCGTGTACCAAAGTCAGAAAATCTTTATTGAGAACGCCTCGCATGAGTTGCAGACTCCGCTGGCCATTTCTCTGAACAAGCTGGAACTGCTGGCAGAAAGCCCCAACCTGCAGGAAAAGGAACTGGAGCAGATTGGCGGCATCTTGCAGAACCTGGAGCGCCTCACGCGCCTCAACAAGTCCCTGTTGCTGCTCTCCAAGATTGAAAACCGCCAGTTCCCAGAGGAGCAGGTACTACAGCTCAACGCCACCGTAAAGACTGTTCTGCAGGATTTTGAAGACCAGATAGCCTACAAAAAGATCACCCTTACCCAGGAGCTAGACGATCACTGCTCACTCACAATGAACCCAGACCTGGCCAATATGCTGGTGGTGAACCTGGTCAAGAACGCGCTGGTGCACAACGTACAGGGCGGGTTTATTGCCGTACGCCTCACGGGGTCTACCTTGACCATTGAAAACTCGGGGCAGGCGGCGGGCTTAGACGCAGACCAACTATTCCAGCGGTTTTACAAAGGCAGTTCTGCTAACACCTCCACCGGTTTGGGCCTGGCCATTGTCAAAGCCATCTGTGATCTGTATGGTTTTACTATTAACTATGAGCATACTCAAAGCCACGTCCTTCAGGTGAAATTTAAATAAGTGGCTTCATCCGTTTTTGGCTTGTTTTCCAGGAAATAGACCAAAAACGGATGAGCTTAATCTGTCTTTTCCATCTTTGCCTCTACCTGAAAAAATCATATGTTTTTTCTTGAATCAGGGGGAAATTCCCAATTGTTTCCTGTTTTGCCTTAGACCTTTGAGTCATTCATCATGTATAACTAATGAAAATGACTATGAAAGCTCTTTGGATAACCGTATTGGCCGTAGGCACTTCTTTAACCGGCTGCAGCCAGAAAATAAGCATGGCCAATATGCCCTCGGTAGTGCAGAACGGCCTTAAAACCCAATTCCCCAACGCCGTGAACCTGGAGTGGGAGAAGAACGGTGACATGTTTGAAGCCGAGTTTGACTTTACCCAGCAGGAGTACGCCGCCTTGGTAGACGCCACCGGCAAAGTAGTAGCCGTCAAACAAGAGATAGACGCCACGCAATTGCCCGAGCCCATCCTGCAACAGATAAAAACCAGCCACCAGGACTATACCCTGGATGACGTTGAAAAAGTAGAACGCGACGGCCAGGTGCTGTACCAGGTAGAGTTGCAGAAGACCATGCGGGAAGTAAAGCAAGTCTACACCTCTGCAGGCGCTTCTTCCTCAGAGACTTTCTGGGACTAAGCCCTAAAGTGGCACTCTCCGTTTTTGGTCTGTTTTCTGGAAAAGAGGCCAAAAACGGAGAGCTTTCCTCTTCTGTCAATGAGCAAAGGGAGAGTTAAATTCCGTCTAACCTAACATTAGAAAGCTATGAAAACCATAAAAGGAATTATTTGCGGTCTGGTCCTGAGCACGTCACTGTTTGGTTGCGAGGCGCTGCAGGCAGACGCCAAAGAGAAAGGCAAGGAAAAGAAAGGACCGGTAGAGGCCGCTTCAAAGGCGGTGACCATTGCCCAGAAATGGGATGTGCCAGATATTCTGCGCGAAGTCTCAGGGATTGTGTACCTGGGCAATCACCAGTTTGCCTGCGTGCAGGATGAGGCCGGCGTCATTTTTCTGTACAACACCCAGACCAAGAACATAGACCGCCAGATTACGTTTGGCGCCGCCGGAGACTATGAAGGCATTGCTTTGGTAGGAGATAACGCCTACGTGGTGCGCAGTGACGGGCAGTTGTTTGAGGTGACCAACATTCACTCCCAGCAAAACCAGGTCACCGAGTACCCAAGCGTCCTGACGCCTGAGCACAACGTAGAAGGCCTCACCTATGACCAGAAAAACAACCGCTTGCTGCTGGCCATCAAAGGCGAAGAAACCAACAGCCCCGCCTACAAAGGCGTGTATGCGTTTGATCTGAGTTCTAAGAGACTGTCCAAAGAGCCGGTGTTCAAGCTGAGCCTGCAGGACCCGCTGCTGTTCCAGAAAAAGCAGAAGAGCCTGAGCAAAGTGTGGGAGCCCTCAGAAATTGCCATTCATCCTGTGACCGGAGAAATTTACCTGACAGAGGCCTCCAATCCGCAGCTGTTCATTCTGCACCCAGACGGGAAGATCAAGAACCGGTTCGCGTTGAACAAGCGGGATTTCTACAAACCAGAAGGAATTGCCTTCAGCCCGACCGGGGACTTATACATCTCCAATGAGGGAAAGAAGGACGCTGGTAACATTCTGCAAGTGACGTTGAAAGACGCGCAATAAGTTAAAACTAGACCCTGGTTTTAAGCGGGAGCGTTTTTGGCTTGTTTTCCAGGAAACAGGCTAAAAACGCTCCCTTTTTTGTCTTCAGGACGATGGCTTGTCAAGGCTCTGGGGCAGGTTCACGCACCTGATCAGCACGGTTGGTTTTCATTTCTACAGCATTCTTTCAGGAAAAATTACGCATTTAATTAGGCGCGGGGCTTTACTTATTCAGGAAATACTATATTTTTAAGGAGTCTTGTTGACTGCCAGGCCCGTAGACGGCGGCAAAAGGGCAGAGGGAGAGAAGGCAGTACGCTTATTCAGAAATAGAACTAACGAAGCAGATAGAATACTATGGAATATGAAGTAAGAAAAGCCGAAGGCAAGTTAGGCATCCTCATCCCGGGCCTGGGCGCGGTGGCCACCACCTTGATTGCCGGCGTAGAAGCCGTGAAGAAGGGCATCTCGCAACCCATTGGCTCCCTCACGCAAATGGGCAGAATACGCCTGGGCAAGCGCACCGAAGGCCGTCATCCGCTCATCAAGGATTTCGTACCGCTGGCCAACCTGGAAGACATCGTCTTCGGGGGCTGGGACGTGTACGCCGACAACGTGTTTGAAGCCGCCATGCACGCCAAGGTGCTGGAACCGATGCTTTTGCACGCCGTGAAGCCGGAATTGGAAGCGCTTCAACCCATGAAGGCCGTTTTTGATAAATCCTACGCCAAGAACCTGGACGGTACCCACGTGAAAGAGGGTGCTCATAAGATGGAGCTGGCAGAGGCTCTTATGGAAGACATTAGAAACTTCAAAGAAGAACATGGCTGTGACCGTCTGGTGATGGTGTGGTGCGGTTCTACTGAGAAATACATTGAGCCTTCTGCCGTTCACCAAACCATTGAGGCCTTTGAAGAAGGCTTGCTCAACAATGATCCCGCCATTGCGCCCAGCATGATTTATGCTTATGCCGCCGTGAAGATGGGCGTGCCCTTCGCCAACGGAGCCCCTAACTTAACGGTAGACATCCCAGCCATTATAGAACTGGCCAAGGAGCATGAAATTGCCATTTCGGGTAAGGACTTTAAAACCGGTCAGACGCTCATGAAAACCATCTTGGCCCCTGGTCTGCACGCCAGAGCCTTGGGCGTACGGGGTTGGTTCTCGTCTAACATCCTGGGTAACCGCGATGGCTACGTACTGGACGACCCGGACAATTTCAAGACCAAGGAAGTCTCCAAACTGAGCGTGCTGGATGAGATCTTCAAGCCAGAGTCCAACCCAGAACTCTACGGAGACATGTACCACAAGGTGCGCATCAACTACTATCCGCCGCACGGCGACAACAAAGAAAGCTGGGACAACATTGACATCTTCGGGTGGTTGGGCTACCAGATGCAGATCAAAATCAACTTCCTTTGCCGTGACTCTATCTTGGCCGCGCCGTTGGTATTGGACCTAGCTTTGTTCTCAGACCTCGCCCAACGAGCCAACATGAGCGGCATCCAGGAATGGCTGTCCTTCTACTATAAATCGCCGCAGACCGCCGAAGGCCTCGCCCCCGAGCATGACATCTTCAAGCAGCTCATGAAACTGCAGAACACCCTGCGCCACATGATGGGCGAAGATCTAATCACCCACCTGGGCCTTGACTACTACCAAGAACTGATGGAAAGCCTGTAGATGATTAAAGCGCACTACCTCATTTCCTCCACGCTGGGCATTGGTTACCTAGGCAAAGGCGGCGGCACGGTAGCTGCCGTTGCCACCTGTCTGGTCTGGTACGCCCTGCAAGCCAATGGGAATGAGGTAGTACTTTATCAAATTCTAGCCAGTTTGCTCATTACGTTGCTGGGCATTTGGTCGGCTAGTCAAGTGGAGCCATTCTGGGGCAAGGATGACAAGAAAGTGGTCATTGATGAGGTGGCCGGCATGTGCATTAGTCTTATTGCGGTGCCGTTGACCTGGCCGTACATGTTGGCGTCTTTGGTGCTGTTCCGGTTCTTTGACATTGCCAAGCCGCTCTTCATTAGAAAGGCAGAGCAGGTGAAAGGCGGGCTGGGCGTGATGCTGGATGATGTGCTGGCCGGCATCTGTGCCAACCTGCTGCTACAGGTGGTTATTTATCTTACGTAAAACGCATGCTTACTTTTCTCAAAGCACAGACAACGGCCATGCTGGCCACGGGGGTAGATTTTCTGGTCACCATTGTGGTGGTGGAAACCCTGGGCGTTTGGTATGTGCTGGGTACCATGTTGGGCACTATTTCCGGGGGTGTTTTTAATTTTTCCGTGAACCGCAAATGGGTCTTTCAACCTGAGAATAAAAGCACCCGGGCGCAAGGCGTAAAATATATGCTGGTCTGGCTGGGAAGCATGCTGCTGAACGCTGCCGGCGTCTATGTCCTCACGCATTACACTGGGTTGGTGTACATAGCCTCCAAAGTGGTGACGGCCGTATTTGTGGGCGTTGGGTACAACTACCAGTTGCAGAAAAAATTCGTTTTTAGATAGACGGCCTTTGCCCCGTGGGCACTTTTCATTATCCATCTTCCAAAGAACCCCAATCCTATGAGCACCGAGGAAAAAGCCTGGAAACGATTTTTGCAGCAAGGCATCTACTACATTGTAAACCCGTTTGTGCGCCTGCTTATTAAACTGGGGTTCACGCCCAACGCCGTGACCATGACCGGTTTCATCATGAACATTGGCGTGGCCGTCATTTTCATCATCGGGGCCGAAGACGAGAACCGGGCCAACTATGCTTACGTGGGCTGGGCCGGTTTTCTGATCATGATGGCCGGGCTTTTTGACATGCTGGACGGGCAGGTGGCGCGCATGGGCAACATGGGCTCCACGTTTGGGGCGCTGTTTGACTCGGTGCTGGACCGCTACTCAGAGCTGGTCATGTTTCTGGGCATCTGTTACTACCTCATTGCGCATGATTATTTCCTGAGTTCCCTGTTTGCGTTTGTAGCCTTGATTGGGTCCATGATGGTGAGCTACACCCGCGCCCGCGCCGAAGGCCTGGGCATTGAATGCAAGGGCGGCTTCTTCCAACGGCCCGAGCGCGTGGTCTTGATTGCCCTGGCCGGCATGTTCTGCGGCCTCACGGCGTACCTCTTCGGAGATTTCAAACTGCATATTCCGGGCGTGCCATTCTCTGTGTTTGAGACCATGTCTGTGTTCACCTTTCCCTTGGCTATTCTGGCGGTGTTTACCAACGTAACGGCTTTCTCCAGATTGATGGGAGCCAAGAAGTCTTTAGAAGAAAAAGAAGCCAGGGAACTGCACCAACAGACAGCCCGCTCTTTTGAGGCGGTTAAGGATAACACCGTTACTCCGGTTTAGCCTTCTTGTTCAGTAATTCTAGCATGGGTTCTCCGTCCCGTTTGGGAATGGGGAAGTGGAGAAGTTCTGCCACGGTGGCAGCTAGGTCAACCTGTGAGCGAGCTTTGGTGGGCCTGAAACCCGCTTTTACATCGGGCCCCAGCATGAGCAGACTGATGTGGCGGCAGCCTTCGCAATCATCTCCGTGCTCATTGAACCGCTTTCCCGTATGCCGGCCGTGGTCATTGGTGATGAGCAGAGAGGTAGTGCCTTTGTACACAGAATCCTGCTGCAGCCACTGCCATAAGTCATAGGCATATTGGTCACTCTGCTGGATGGCCTTCAAATATCCTTCCCAGTTGCCGGCATGGCCCTGGCTGTCTGGCTCCTTTAAATTGATGAGCACCAGCTTGGGGTGATGCTGTCCCATTATCTCCTTCGCCTTGCGCACGGTCACGGCATCTTCTCTGTAACTGGTACCCAGTCCGTTGTTCCCAGAATTGGTAGAGGGAGGGAACTGCGCTGCGGAATCAGTAGACTCAGTTTTAGCCAGAATCTCTAGTTTGTCTTTGCTGGTAATGATCCAGGTTTGGGTGGCGGGCGCCCTGGTGTGCAGCCGGTAATAATGAAACAGAGAAGGGTATGCTGGAATCTCCGTGCCGTTGTTCTTGAGGTTTTGGTAATGACCGGTGGTCACGGCCACGTGCCCGGGGTTGGTTAGCGTTTTGCCTTGGTTGTAGAATTCTGGATGAAACACGCCCTGCGGCGCCATCTGCCTAGCCATGTTGGGGATAAGCGCGTGCGTAGAGTCACCCCAGGTGTCAGAGAAGCGCACTCCATCAATCATCAGAATTACCACATGCTTGGTCTGGTAGGTGTGACTAGACGTTGGCAAGACGGCAGTTGCTTTTTTCTGGCAGCCGCCCAAAAGTAATAATGCTAGCCCAATCAGGAGGTTCCATTGGAACGCAGAGGCCCAGGAGGAATGCCGTTTCATACGCAGCGGTTTTACATTATGGGTAGAGCAGGTACTGGGCCCGCACCTTTCTGAAATACGCCAGCTCTTTTTCCCAATCAGCTATGATGGCTTTGGGGTGCTCCCCGGCTTTCAGTCGTTTCCGGACGGTGTCTGTTTTCCAGAGGCCGTCCAGGCGGCTGTTCTTCCATTCCAGTTGGTTGGGGTAGAGCGTGTACAGCGCATGAATGATATAAGCCGTGGCATTGGCGGCGGCAAAGGCATTTCTGTCCGTCACCACCATTTCGGCGCCTTGGCATACCTGGCCTACAAACTTAGGCGGATAAATCCTGATGCCATCTACCACACTGTCTGGGGTGAACTGAACGGGTTTAAACGTAACGCCCGGTAATTGGTAGCTGTTGAGTTGTTTGGCTAGGTGCTCGCCGTTGATCCAGGGCGCCCCGATGCGTTCAAACGGCTGCATGGTTCCCCGGCCTTCAGACACGTTGGTTCCTTCCAGAATGCAAGTGGCAGGATAAACAGTGGCCGTGGTGAGGTTGATCATGTTAGGCGATGGTTTGATCCAGGGTAGGGCCGTCTGGTCAAACCACTGGGTACGGGTATAGTGCTGCAGCGGAATCACCTTTAAATTAGCGGTGGGCAGTCCTTTCACCGCGCGCTGGCCGTTGAACATGTTGGCCAGTTCGCCCACCGTCATGCCGTGCACAATGGGCAGGTAGTTGGGGCTTATCACGGGCTGCATCGCGTTGGTGCCCACGTTTCCGCCGGTTTGTAACCCGGTAATAGGGTTAGGCCGATCCAGCACCAAGAGGAGTTTGTTGTTCTCGGCGGCGGCTTCCAGCAGGGCGGTCATGGTGGCGATGTAGGTATAGTATCGTGCGCCTACGTCCTGGATGTCAAAGAGTAACACGTCCACGTCTTGTAACATAGCGGGAGTAGGCTTTCTGAGTTTGCCGTACAAAGAGATGATGGGCAGACAGGTCTTAGGATCTTTGGCGTCTGCCACATGGTTGTCTTCCTCGCCACGTATGCCGTGTTCGGGGCTGAAGAGTTTGACCAGTTTCACGTCCTTTCGGGCGAATAGCGCATCAACCAAATGGCTTTTATCTGGCAACACCCCGGTGTGGTTGGTGAGCACGGCTACCCGCTTGCCTTGCAGCAGCGGCAGAAACTCAGGCGTGAAAAGCCGTTCCACCCCCAGGATCACCCGTTTTGAGGAAGTTAGGGAAACCTGTTGACCAAAGGAAAGCTCTGCGCCAGAGAGAAGGACCGTTACACCTAGAAACAGGCGTAAGGCCATAGAGAAACCAATTTTCTTCATGACTCTAACATACGCAAAAGCCAAAGGCCAGCCTACCAGAATTCCGTTTTTGGCCTGTTTCCTGGAAAACAGGCCAAAAACTAAAGGCCATCACCGTACCTGAAGTGCTTATTCACAGTCACGGGCAGTTTGCCGGCCGGCTCCAGATTGCCCACTACCAAAGAGGCCGCTGCTGCCTGTATGGCCGGCAACTGCTGGTAGCCCACCAGAATGGACGTGGCCTGGTGAATGTCTGGGAAATGGTCCAGAATGTAGGCGTTGTCAAACAAAACCACCACGCTGCGCTTTTTTCTGGACAGTTCATTGATGAGCGCCCTTTCCTCTGGCCCCAAGCCCAGGCTGTTGCTGGGCCGTATGCTGGGCCCGTATATGCTGAGCAAAATCAAATCATACTTGAGCAATTCTTTCCTGAGTTTCTTGATGTACTTGACGTTGCTCTTGCGCGGCAGGAAGAATTCCTTGACCGTGAGGTGGTTTTTAATGCGTTTCTGGAACACGGTGGTGGAAGAGGCGCCTACCGCCAGACTGGCAATGGAACGGCGTTTTCTGTTTTCAACCGGTATCTGGTGTTTCTTGTTCTTGAGCAGCGTCAAAGAGCCTTCGGCCAGGCGGCGTAGGGTTTCATGGGCCCGTGACTTGTGCAGGTCTTGGTACAGGCTGTCTAAGGGTACCGGCTGGTAATGATTCAAGCCCACCCAGTGTTTGGCGGCCAGCACTTTCTTGCAGCGGCGGTCTATTTCTTTCTGGCTTAGTCTTCCTTCCCTAATGGCTTTTTTGATGGCTGCCAGGGCCTTGGGCACGCTCACCAGACGTTCCAGTACATCGTTACCGGCTTCCAGGGCCATGACTTCGGCCTCGCCGGGCTTAAAGTATTTGGTCACGCCCTTCATGACCATGGCATCTGTGAAAATGAGGCCGGCAAAATCTAACTCCTTGCGCAACAAACCGGTCACAATGGGCTTGGACAAAGAAGCCGGCAGGTTGGCGGTGCTGTCCAGTTTGGGCATGTGAATGTGACCCACCATCATGCCGCCCACCCCGCTCTGGATCAAATGCCTGAAGGGATACAGCTCCAGGGAGTCCAGACGGTCACGGCCGTAGGGGATGACGGGCAAGTCATAATGCGAGTCTACATCAGTGTCGCCGTGGCCGGGGAAGTGCTTGGCGGTGGCAATGATGCCGTTGTCCTGCATGCCCAGCATCTGCGCCAGACTCTTGGAACTCACGTCTTCTTTGTTCTCCCCGAAGGACCTGTACGAGATAATAGGATTCTGGGGGTTGTTGTTGACGTCCACTACCGGCGCGAAGTTCAGGTGCATGCCCAGCCGCTTGAACTCATAGGCCATCTCGGCGCCCATGCGGTAGATCAAGCTGTCATTGTTGATGGCGCCTAACAACATGGGCAGCGGGTACTGCATGGCGCTGTCCATGCGCATGCCAATGCCGTTTTCGGCGTCCATGCCAATGAGCAGGGGTACTTTGGAGGCTGCCTGTAATTTGTTGGTGAGTTTAGCCTGGCGCACTGGTCCTCCCTGAAACAGCACAATGCCGCCCACTTTGTAGCGCCTGATCAGGTTTAGAACATCTTGCTCATGCTTGGGGCCCTGGTTGGAAAAGACCTCAATCATCATGAGTTGCGTGATGCGTTCATCTGGCGTGAGGCGCTTAAACACCGAGTCTACCCACTTGTTCTTTCTATTGAGGGCCGTGATGAGGGCGTTGGGGTATTGAATGGTGTCCTCGGGCTCAATGGGCGTGGGTTTGAACACTACGGTATGGTGCACCGGTTTTTCCTCTTTACAAGAAAAGGTGCCTATTCCCAAAAGAAGCAGCAATACAAAAAAACAGTAAGAAAGGGTTCTGGCAGATGAAGAAAACATGGAGCGTGCGTGGATTAGCCGACGGTGGTTCAGCATGGGACTTGTACTGCCAATCTACCGTTAGAGTTGCGCCTTTCGTTTACCGCCAAGTCATGAAAGCGGAGGCTTCTGATTGATCCTCAGCTTATTAGGGTGCCGGTCGTTTTTGGCGTATTTTCCAGAAAAGAGGCCAAAAACGAAACAACGGCAGTATGCTTGGTTTTTAAACGAAAAGAGGGAGCCGCTCTGTGCAGCTCCCTCTTTCTATAAGTGCTTTGATTGAATCGGTTTACTTGAAAATCTCGGCGAAGAACTGTTTCATGGCCTCCCAGGACCTTCTGTCTGCGGTGGCGTTGTAGGCGGCGCCTTTGCTGTTGTCATTGCCAGAGGCAGGGTTAGTGAAGGAGTGCACGGCGTTGCTGTAGGCTATGAACTGGTAGTCTACCTTGGCCTCGTTCATTTCTTTGAAGAAGCCTTCCACCTCGGTTTGGGGCACGTACGGGTCAATGGCGCCGTGGGCCACCAGTAGCTTGGCCATGATGTTCTTGGCATCAGAGGGGTTGGGCGTGCCCAAGCCGCCATGGAAACTCACAACGCCTGCCACATCGGCGCCGCTTCTGGCCAGTTCCAGCACCGTGGTTCCTCCGAAGCAGTAGCCAATGGCAGCAATCTTTTTAGTGTCTACGTTGGCCATTTTCTGCACATGGTCCAGGGCGGCGTTGATTCTGGAACGCAGCAGGGGCAGGTTGCTTTTGTACTTGCCAGACTCTGCCCCGGCGGCTTCGGGGGAGGCGGGCCGTACGCCTTTGCCGTAAATATCCGCGGCAAAGGCCACGTAGCCCATCTTGGCCAGTTCATCGCAGCGCTTTTTGGTGTAGTCATTGATGCCCGTCCACTCATGTACCACCAGCACGGCCGGGCGTTTGCCTTTCAGGGCCGGATCATAGGCCAGATAGCCTTCCAAGGTGGTTTGTCCGTCTTTGTATTCAACAAGCTGCGTTTTAATCTTCTGGGCCTGCAGGGTGGTGCTCATTAGCAATGTGAGGAGGAAAAAAGTGAATAATGTTTTCATAGAAGTGGTGCCTGAACTGAATAATTGTTAGACAAAAGTCATAAAAAATTAAAACAAACCATGCGCTGCCTGTTCTTTTAGTGGAATTTCTTAGCAAGCACATCAGAAAAAGATGACGCGGAAGAGAATGGTCTGCAAGGTGTACAGGTCGTTTTTGGGCTGTTTTCTGGAAAAGAGGCTAAAAACGAGAGTACAGCCGCCTTTAAAAGTGAACAGGCATTTCCTGGAGTAAACCGGTTAAAAAGAAAAGGTTAATTGTCCTTTAGTTTGCTTCTGAGAATCTGCTCTAATTCCATCAGGTGCGGCTGAATCTTGGACTGTCCCAGTTGAGCGCTGCGCATGGTGAGGGTGCTCTGCTTGGCGGCCAGTTTTTTGCCGGTGGGCGTCTTGAAGAAAGCAGTCATGTCTTTGAGTTCCTTCTCAGTGAATTCCTCCATGTACAGTTTCACCATGTCTTCCTTGATGGCGTCCCAGCTCATGTATTTGGCAAAAAAGGAACGGACCTCAATTTCGGCTTCCTTCATGGCGGGCATCTGTTCCATTTGCATGGTGAGCATCTGCTGCAGGTTGGTGTCTATGGTTTTGGGCGTGTCCATGGTGAGGAGCAGGGTTTCGGCGGCTTTGTAGTGGCTGCTTTGGGTTTGCGCCATGGCGCTGCCGCTTGCTGTCACCAACAGCAGAAGAAGCCCCCAAAAGAAAGATGTTCTCATAAATAGTCTAGATTTGGTAAGATGTACGGCATTCTGGGGTGGGACAGCCTTACTCTTGGGTAATTCTTTCTGAGTCACAATCAAATAACCCGCCACCAGCGCCTGCGTACCACCCTACAACCGGAAAGCACCCGTTTTGTTAATCCTATTCTATGAAAATCACCAAGAAAGAAACCGCTTATAAAGGCCATTACCAGCTGCAAATCTACACGGTCAAAGACGGCCAGGAAGAGTTCAAGCGCGAGGTCTTCCAAACAGGCACCGCCGCTGCCGCGCTCGTTTTCAATACCCGGCAACAAAAATTCATTCTGGCCAAGCAGTTCAGGCCCGCCGTGGAGCAAGAATTGGTAGAAGTGGTTGCCGGTATGCTGGATAGCCCAGATGAAAAGCCCGAAGACGCCATCACCCGCGAGATTGAGGAAGAAATTGGCTTTGCCGTGGACAAGCTGGAGTTCATTGCTTCCTTTTACCCATCGCCGGGGGCGTGCTCAGAGCGGATCGTGCTCTTCTACGCCGAGGTAAGCCATCAAGTGAGCGAAGGTGGCGGCAAAGACGATGAGCATGAAAGCATTCAATCTGTTTCCTATTCGCCCCAAGAGCTGGCTGACGCCGAGTTTATGGATGGCAAAACCTTCATGGCCGTGCAGTGGGCCGAGATGAACGTGCTGCCCAACCTTACCAAGAAGTAGGTGCTGGCAAGGCCTTTGTTTTTCTGGTTGCGTGGATGGTTTACGCGTGCTTTTTGACGCTTGAGACATGGGGCAGGATTAACTCTGCCGTCCAGGTCTCGTAAACAGGGTACACCTTGTGTAATTTTTTTAACCCTCAACCAAGAAATACCATGGCTAACGACAATAAGAATTCAGAAAATAAGAGAAACCAAGAAAACAACGCTAACAACCAGAGCGACAACCGCAAAGACGGAACCTTCGCCAGCCAAAACTATGGCACCAAGGCGCAGGATGGCAACACCGGCAACTATGATTCTACCGGTCGTAAAGACGTGAATGACGCCGGCGGCAACCTGGACCGCGGCCAGGCCCACGATGATAAAAACGGCGGTGGCGACATCTTAGGACGCCAGGGCGGCGGACGCGGCGAGGCGCAGGGCCTGGGTAAGGTTTCTTCCAACCCGGTGAGCAACAGCCCGCGCGGTGCGGAAAGTGACAAAGATACTGGTCGTGGTACGCATGCCGGCGGCCTAGGCGACAGCCACAGCGGTTTTAAAGGCAACCACAACGGCAATGACGGCACCGGCGGGGGCAAAAGCAGCGGCAGCGCCGGCCAGGGCGGCAACCCAGAGAACAGGAACCAGTCTGCTTCTGGCACCTCGGGCAAAGACGATGTCAACAACCCCAACATTGCCGGTAGAGGCGGCAAGCACTAAGATAGGTTCTTACCTGTCTTGAACGAAGAGGCCTGTTCTGTAAATGGACAGGCCTCTTCGTTTTTGGGCTATTTTGGTGAAAACAGCCCAAAAGCGGAGGCAAGTGGCTAAGTGTGAACCAAGACCAAAGCGCAAAATGCTGAGAAACTTTTGGCCGCAATAGGAAAATAGGAGCATTTGTGTCATCTTAACACATAAACCCCTTGTCTTTGTAGTAATGCGCCTTACCCGTCCTACACTGGAACGTCGGGCCTCTAAACGCATGTAGATGAGCAAAACCGTGAGCCCGAAGATCAGTGTGGTGATTCCGCTTTACAACAAAGGGGCGTACATTGCGGCTACGCTTCAGTCTGTGCTGCGCCAGACCTTCCCCAGCTTTGAGGTCATCATTGTAGACGATGGGTCCACAGACCAAGGACCGGCGGTGGTAGAAACCTTCCAGGATTCCCGCTTACGCATTGTGCATCAGTCCAACCTTGGCGTGTCTGCTGCCCGCAACCAGGGCATACGGCTGGCGCAGGCTCCCTACATTGCCTTCCTGGACGCCGATGACTTCTGGCAGCCTACTTATTTAGAAGAAATGCTCCGGTTCATAGAACGATATCCGGCCTGTGGATTGTACGTTTCGGCTCATCAGGTGGCAGAGAAGCACCAGGTGCTGGACCCTCCTAAAGATTTGCCGGAAGGTGTTTTGCCAGATTATTTTCATGCCGAGCTCACCTACAAGATTACCCGGCTTTCATCTACCGTGGTGCCCCGCCAAATTTGTGAAGAGGTAGGGGGCTTTCCTGTGGGTATGGTGAGCGGGGAGGACAGTTATTTCTGCGGAAGGATAGCCATAGCCCACCCAGTGGCCTTTTTGACGAAGCCATTGGTCATCTATAACCAGCAGTACAGCGGCCTCCAGGACCGGTCCTTTAAAGGAGACACGTGCGCAGAAGATTGGTGTGACCTGTACCAGCCCGGGGCGTTTTACCAGAACGAGTTAGTAGCTGTCAAGGCCCTTAAGGCTGGTATTAGACTGGCCATGACGTTAAACAGAAGTCAAAGCAGAGCCATTGAGAAGAGAACCAGGTACACTGCCCTTTTCCAGAAGAAGTGGCGCTATCTCTATTTCTTAAACCGGGTGCCCGCTCCGTTCATTCTGTTGTACAAAAAAATAAAGCCGCTGCTGGCAAATTAACAGACAAATAGTTAGCCGTATAATTCGGTTTATCCGTATAATACTATATAATTCTTGAGTCAATCCAATATCAGATTGGCTACTTCACCTTCTCTTCGGCACACAATATCATAGCCAGGCGCTTGCCGGGCTGTATTGTTGGTATACCTGCGCTCACTTGTACAGCATCCACCTTGCTTCCCTCGGCGTTTTATGTCAGGCACCGCTACAACCAATTGGGATTGGGAGATCACCCCTAAGACTTCTTTCTGGGCGCACAGCACCCAGGAGTTGTGGGCGTACCGGCATTTGCTGGCAGGGTTGGTACGGCGGTACTTTCTTCTCAACTATAACCAGACAGTGCTGGGGCCTCTTTGGATTCTGTTTCAGCCTGTTCTTACGCTGGCCACCTACGTGCTGGTGTTCAACAAACTGGTGGGCATCTCTACGGGCGCCTTGCCGCCGGTAGTCTTCTACGCCGCGGGCATTGTGCTCTGGAACTTCTTCAGCGACAGCTTTATGGGCACGTCTAACACCTACAGAGAGAATATTCAACTGTTCAGCAAGGTCTATTTTCCTAGAATCATCATGCCGGTTTCAGTGGTGAGCACCCAGTTTCTGCGTTTCCTGATTCAGATGGGCATGCTGCTGGCTGTCATATTGTATTATAGTCTGGTTACTGACTACGCTTTTCAATGGACCTGGAACCTGCTGCTTTTGCCTGCGGCCGTTGCCTTGGTGGGTTTGTTAGGGTTGGGGCTGGGGCTTTTGTTTTCTGTGCTCACGGCCAAGTACCGTGATATTACCAACCTTGTAAGTCTGGGCGTGCGGCTGCTCATGTTCGTGACCCCGGTTATTTATCCTTTGACCGTCATTCCAGAAAAATTACGCTGGGTGGTGCAGCTCAATCCGCTTACGCCGCTGTTTGAGTTGTTCCGGCTTGCCTTATTAGGCCAGGGATTGGTCACGCCCATGCAGTTGGCGTACAGCTTGGTGCTAGCGGTAATATTGTTGCTGGGGGCTGTTCTGTTCTTTCAAAAGCAAGGCGATAGATTGATTGATGTAGTGTAAACAGGAGAATTGGGGCAATGTCTGAGACCGTCATCAAGGTAGAGCATCTTTATAAATTGTACCGTTTGGGTACCATTGGCACCGGTACGTTTCGGCGGGATGTGCAGCGGTGGTTCTCCCGTTCCGTTCTTAAAAAGCAAGACCCCTTCGTGCCAATAGAATCTGGTAAAAAAACGAGTCACATAGAAAATCAGTCCATCCTGGCCCTGCAGGACATCAACTTTGAGGTTAAGCACGGCGAGGCCATTGGCATCATTGGCAGTAACGGCTCCGGCAAGTCCACGCTGCTCAAAATCATCTCCAGAATTGTGAAGCCCACAGAAGGCACCGTGCGCGGAAGGGGCAAGGTAAGCAGTCTCTTGGAAGTGGGCACGGGCTTTCACCAAGACTTAACCGGCCGGGAGAACATTTACATCAGCGGGTACCTGCTGGGCATGAGCAAAGCCGAAATAAAGGCCAAGTTTGATGAGATGGTGGCCTTTTCTGGGGTGGAGGAGTTTATTGATACGCCCGTGAAGCGCTATTCTTCTGGCATGTACGTGCGGCTGGCCTTTTCCGTGGCCGCGCACCTGGAACCCGATATTTTGATTGTGGACGAGGTGCTGGCCGTAGGCGATGCAGATTTCCAGAAGAAGTGCTTGGGCAAGATGCGCGAAGTGTCACAGGCGCAGGGACGCACCATTTTGTTTGTGAGCCACAGCATGCAAGCCATCAAGAACCTCTGCGACAAAGCCCTCTGGCTGAACAAGGGAGAGTTACAGGCTTTTGGCGGAGTAAATACGGTGGTCAACCAATATCTCAATCATGCCCAGCACCACAAATTCAAGCAAACCTGGGCTTCGCCTACAGTGGCTCCCGGCAATGACTGGCTCAGGATAAAATCAGTGGAACTGGTGCCGCAGCTAGAAAACCCAGATGACCCTTTGGACATACGCGTGCCGCTCACGGTCCAGTGCCAGTTCTGGTGCTTAAAACAGGATATACAGCTGAGCGTGGGGCTTTTGCTTTTCACCACTGGCGGCGAATGCATTTTTGACGTGCCCTCAGATCCCGTTTCCAGCCAGGTGGGCGTGATGGAAGCAGAGTGCACCATTCCGGGTAATTTCCTCAATGACGGCTCTTATTACATCTCACTCAATTTCGTGAAGGACACGTCGGTGGGCTTGTTTGACTTTGACGAGTGCCTGGCCTTTGACCTGGAAGACTATAGAGGGGACATACTATGGTATGGCAAATGGTGGGGAGCGGTACGTCCAAAGCTTCCTTTTGAGGTGAAATGTGCAGAGCCGGTTCTGGAAGAATCAACCCTAAGATTATGAAAGCCTCCACCTCGTACCATATCCACCACCTGAACCTGAGCCACGGCCTACCGCTGCCAGACCTCTTAGACATGGAGCAGGGCCAATACCTGGTGTTCTGGTGGAAATCATTGGCCCTTGGCCACGTTTTCCTGGAGTCGCGGTCAGGACTTACTCTGGCGCAGCTGCTATTAAAAGTTAGTGCCGCGCTTAAGCCGGCCGTAGAGATGTACGTAGCGCAAAGTGGTCTGCCTAAAACGTCCTGGCGGCTATGGATGGAGCAGGGGAAACAGGAAAAGTGGCTGCCTTACTTTCAGGACGTCTTTCAGGAAGCCATTCCGCAGGAGGTTCCTGCCACGGTCCCTATTTCTGTGGTAATCTGCACTTGTAACCGGGCACCGCAGCTACAGCAATGCCTGGACCGCCTGCTGCAACTTACCTGCCTTCCAGAGGAAATTATTGTAGTAGACAACGCGCCCAAAGACAACGCCAGCCAAGAGGTGGTGGAACAGTACCCTTCGGTGCGCTATGTACGGGAGAGCAGAATGGGGCTGGACGTGGCCAGAAACACCGGTGCCCGGCAAGCCAGTCTGCCAGTGGTCGCTTATGTAGACGATGACGTGACCGTGCACCCGGTGTGGGCGTATTATGTATGGGAGTCCTTCCAAAACCCAGACGTGGCTGCCCTAACGGGCCTGGTGCTGGCCTCGCACCTTAAGTCTGAGGCTCAGTGCATTTTTGAGAAGCACTGGAGTTTTAATCGGGGATTTGTGGAGAAAGTCTATGACACCTACTATTTCAAATCTACCCTGCCCAAGGGGCCGCCAGTCTGGGAGATAGGCGCGGGCGCCAACATGGCCTTTAGAAGAGAAGTGTTTCAGGAGGTGGGCTATTTTGACGAGCTGTTGGATGCGGGAGCGGCTGGCTGTAACGGCGACTCTGAGATGTGGTACCGCCTGCTGGCCAAAGGTTTTACCATTCTGTACAACCCCAAAGCCATCGTCTTTCATGAGCACCGCGAGAACGTGCAAGAATTGAAAAGGCAGATTTTCTTTTACATGCGCGGCCATGCGGTGGCAGCCCTCAAGCAGCACCGATACCACAAGGCAGGCTATCCCCAGTACTTAACCAAACTCTTGCTGGTGTCTTACAGCCGGCTGGCGATACGCGGCTTCCCTCATTATTCCTTCCAGTACCAGACCTTGTGGGCGCAAGTAACGGGCTTGCTCTCCGGATTGGCTTTTTACCTAAAACACACCAGACACTGGAACCAAAAACCTTGACGAGACATGGAAGAGATGCTTTCTATAGCGCAAGACACGCCCTTGGTATCGGTGATTATTCCGTGTTATAACCAGGGACATTTTCTGGCAAAGGCCATAGAAAGCGTGCTTCATCAGAGTTATAAAAACACAGAAGTAGTAGTAGTGGATGACGGCTCTACAGATCAAACCGCGGTTCAGGCCCAGGCCTACCCACAAGTAATCTACATCTACCAGCAGAACCAAGGGTTGCCAGGGGCCAGGAACACGGGTATACGCCACAGCAAAGGCCATATGCTCCTGTTCCTGGACGCCGATGATTGGCTCTACCCCAAAGGCATTGAAGCGAACGTGAAGCAACTGGAACAGCAGAAGGAGGCAGCCTTTGTATCAGGGACGTTTGATGCCTTCTACACGCAGGAAAACACCATACGAGAAGGGGCAGTGGCGGTACCGGATCATCATTATCTCCATCTGCTGCAGGGGAATTACATTGGCATGGTGGCCACGGTCTTGTTCAGGAGGTGGGTGCTGGAGGAGTTTCAGTTTGATACCGCCCTTAAAAACTGCGAAGACTATGACCTGTACCTGCGCATCGCCAGAAAGTACCCGGTGTGCCACCATGCAGAAAAGATAGCGGCCTATCGGTTTCATTCGGCCAACATGTCTTCTAATATTCCCAAGATGCTGCAAGGAGCATTGGCCACCTTAAGAAGGCAAAGAGAACAGCTGGCCACCCAAGAGGAAAGGCGAGCCTACCAGAAAGGAAGAACCACCTGGAAGAAATACTACTGCAAAGAACTCTATGAGCACCAAGTGAAGCAAAAAGCGCCCATTACTGCCAACGCGCTGTTGACGTTTCTGCAGCACAGGCCGCATTACCTGCTCTCATACTCCCTTAAAGCGAACAAAACCATGGTAAAGAAACAAGTCAAGAAACTCATTCCCACCTCCTGGTTGAGGTACCTGCATCAGAATAGCTGGTATAGCCGTTTTGTGCCGCCGGTGGGGGAGGTGCGCTTCGGGGATTTTGGCATGACCAAACCATTCAGCAAGGAGTTTGGCTATGACCGCGGCGGCCCCATTGACCGCTACTACATGGAAAGTTTTTTAAAAGACAATGCTGCCAGCATACAAGGCCGGGTGCTGGAGATAGGAGACAATGAGTACACTCTTGCCTATGGTCAGGAGAAAGTAACCAAAAGCGATATTCTGCATGTAGATGAAAGCAATGCCAAGGCCACGTTCATTGCAGACATCAGCCATGCCCCGCACTTACCGGCCAATGCCTTTGACTGCCTGCTGCTTACCCAGACGCTGCATTTAATTTATGACGTGAAAAGCGCCTTAGAAACCTGCCACCGCGTTTTGAAACCGGGCGGTCACCTCCTGTTAACCGTACCCGGCATCACGCCCATAGACCACGGCGAGTGGAAAGAAACCTGGTATTGGGCCTTCACGGACAAAGCCGTGCGCAAATTGCTGGAAGAAACTTTTCCGGGAGGCCACCTAGAGATAAGCACCTATGGTAATGTGTTTGCAGCCAGCGCATTTCTGTACGGACTAGGTCTGCCAGAAGTAGCTAAGGAAAAGTTAGACGTCCAGGATCCTCACTTCCAGGTAATCATTGCGGTGCGCGCCACAAAATCTGCAGTATGCTAGGGACTAAGCTCAAACATATGGTAAAAGCGTATTTTCAGCCCAGGGCGTTGGTGTTGATGTACCATCGGGTGACTGATTCTAGCCAGGATGTCTGGGATATCTCAGTGCGCCCCGACCTGTTTGAGCAACAACTGCAACTATTACAAGAAGACTACCAGGTCCTACCCTTGCCAGAATTAGTGGCACGTGCCGACAAAAACAGCCTGAAACGAAAAAGCATTGCCCTCACCTTTGATGACGGTTACCTAGATAATTTTCTGGTGGCCAAGCCCTTGCTGGAGAAATATGGGTTGCCGGCCACCTTCTTTATTGCCGGTGGCCAAGCGGAGGCTGAGAAGGGATTTTGGTGGGATGAGCTGGAAGACCTGGTGTTAGGGAGCCAAAACCTTCCGGCACGTTTCTCCATGGCAGTGGCGGGTGCCAAGGTAGAAATAGAACTAGATAAAGAGAGTTTCCTGACAGGCAGCCTCCAACAAAAGCTCAGTCAATGGAAAGCCGTAGGGCAGGAACCAGAAACCCAGAGAGGTAAGCTTTTTCTACAACTGTGGCAGCTGCTTCGGCCGCTACCTTATGTAGAACAACAAGACTACTTAGCCCGGTTAAGGGAATGGGCAGGTGCGCACAACATAAGCAAGCCAGCACATGGCAGAATGTCTCAGACCCAGTTGCAGGATTTGGCACGGCATCCGCTTTTCAAACTGGGAGGGCACACGGTGTCTCATCCTTTGCTGTCATCACTAAGCAAGGCGCGGCAGTACCAAGAGCTGGCAGAAAACCAGGAGGTTTTGCAAGACCTCACAGGGAGCCCGGTTCAGGCCTGTTCTTTTCCTTACGGAGCCTACAACTCAGACAGCCTGGCGGTGGCTCAATCACTTGGCTACACCGCCGCCTTCACCACGCAGGAGAAAAGCATTTCGCGGCAAACAAACCCTTTCCAACTGGGAAGGGTGCAGGTTCCAAACCTGAGCAAGCAAGCCTTCGGGCAGTTTCTTAGCTATCCCAGATAAAGTAACGCTTACGCTTATGAGTATTTCAAATTTGCCCCTGGTCTCTGTAATCATTCCGTTTTACAATGAAGAAGATTTCCTTTCTGAGGCAATTGACAGTGTTCGGCAGCAGACCTACCCGCATTGGGAAATCATTTTAGTGGATGACGGTTCTACCAACCACAGCCGCGAGATAGCCAAAGGTTATGCCGCTGCGTATCCTCACAAAATCACCTGTGTAGAGCATGAAGGCCACGCCAACAAAGGCGCCGCCGCCAGCCGGAACCTGGGCGTCCGGAGAGCCAAAGGAGAGTTGCTGGCCTTCCTGGACTCAGATGACGTGTGGCTGCCCTTTAAACTAGAAACCCAGGTAGACCTTCTCCAAAAACACCCGGAGGTGGGCATGGTGGCTGAAGCCTCTGAGTATTGGTCTAGTTGGCAGGACCCAGGTAAGCAAGATGTGTTGGTGCCGATTGGCGTAAGTGCAGACCAGGTGTACCCGCCGCTGGAACTTGCCAGAGAACTTTATCCGCTGCAAGCCAAGTCGTGTCCATGCCCCTCGGCTCTTGTCATGACCAGAGAGGCATTTGACAGGTCAGGAGGGTTTGAGGAATCATATATCAATGATTATCAGATGTATGAAGACCAGGCTTTTTTAAGCAAAGTCTACCTGAAGGAAAACGTGTATGTCTCCTCTGCCTGCAACAACCGCTACCGGCAGCGCATTGGTTCGGTAGAGCAATCGGCCAAAGCCAAGGGCTTGTACCCGGCGGCCCGGCAGTACTTCTTGGGATGGTATGAACACTACCTCACCCAGCACAACATCCAGGACCCTGGCCTATGGGCCTTGTTGGAGAAAGCCTTTCTGCCGTACCGACATCCGCAGGAGTACTTCCTGAAACATACTTTGCCCTTGCGTCTGAGAAAACTTCTGAAGAGAGGAATGCACAAACTAGCCGTATCCTAATGCCTGCTGTCACTGTCTTAATGCCCGTATACAATGCTCATAAGTTTCTGAGGGCTGCCCTGGAGAGTATTCTTCAGCAGACGTTCCATGACTTTGAGTGTTTGATTATAGATGACGGGTCTACAGATGACAGCGTGGCTATTGTGCAATCTTACCAAGATCCCCGCATCAGGCTGTACCAGAATGAGCAGAACGTGGGCATTAGCGCCACTTTGAACAAGGGCATTGGATTAGCCACAGCCCCTTACATAGCCCGCATGGACGCCGATGATGTGAGCCACCTGGAACGGTTGCAGAAACAGGTAGATTATCTAAGAATGAACCCAGACTGCGCCCTGGTTTCTGCGGCAGTGAAGGTGATGGATGAAAGCGGCGCCTTCATGAGGGTAGATGATTTTAAAAGCGAGTACTTCTACTACAACCTTACTTTCATCTGCTGGATTTACCACCCCACGGTCATGTACCGCAAAGATGCCGTACAGGCCGTAAATAGGTACACCGCCCTGTACGCCGAAGACTTTGAGTTGTTCTGGCAGCTTTCCAGACGATACCGCATTCATCACCTGCCAGAAGTGTTGCTAGAGTATAGGGTAACCAGTCAAAGCTTGCACCAGGTTCTCAAGAAAGGAGAATACGCCAGGGCCCAGCAGGAACAGATTCTGCGCAACCTGCAATACTACGCCGGACCTGAGTACACGGTACCGCTTACTTTCATAGAATGCTTCCAACACAACTTCACGCCTTTGCTGCAAGAGCAAAGTACCCGTCGCTTAATTGACTGCCTGAAAGAATTGGACTTTCTTACGCATAAGATCCTAGCCAAAGAAAACCCCAACCGCCATAGCCCAAGCATTCAGAAGGCAGCCATGTATAAGAAGCGGTACCTGATTGACTCCTTTCTGCCGTATTTGTCATGGCCCCAGAAAGTATATCTCTTGCTGTCTGCTTTCTCTTTGAAAGACCTGGTGAAATATTTTCTGGTCAAGGCCATGGAAGCACAAAGAAAGGAAACTCCCGAACCAGAACCAGTGCCAGTACCATTCATCCCAGAACTGCTGTTTAACTAACCTTTTCTAACCTATACTGCTAGCCCAGCCATGACCAGAATCCCCAACACACCACCTATCATTCACCCGCTGCCTTCGGCAACGGCTAGGCCGCTATGGTCAGTGATGGTACCGGTGTACAACTGCGGGGCGTTTTTGCGGGAGACCTTGGAAAGCGTGTTGGTCCAAGCCCTGCCAGAGCAGCAGATGCAGATTGAGGTGGTAGATGACGCCAGCAGAGACGTGGATGTAGCGCAATTGGTAGCCGAGGTGGGGAAGGGCCGGATAGGCTATTACAGACAACCAGAAAACGTAGGCAGCCTCCGGAATTTTGAGACCTGCCTGAACCGGGCAAAGGGACACTTGGTGCATTTACTCCACGGCGATGATTTTGTAGCCATCGGTTATTACTACCAAATAACCCAGTTGCTGCACCAGTACCCAGAGGCAGGCGCCGCCTTTTGCCGCTACCGGTGTGTGAATGAGCAAGGGGAGAAAGTCTATGACAAAACTCCTGAACTCACGCATCCTGGTCTTCTGAAAGACTGGCTCCTGAAAATAGGCAAACGTCAGCACGTGCAGTACGTAGCCATGACCGTGCGCCGAAGCGTGTATGAACAACTGGGCGGTTTCTACGGCGTTGAATACGGCGAGGATTGGGAAATGTGGGCCCGCATTGCCAGCCGCTACCCTGTGGCTTACACTCCCCAGATTCTGGCCTTTTATCGGGAGCATACGCATTCCATCTCAGGAGGCAAGTTTGCCACGGGTCAGCACCTACGGGACCTGGCAACAGCCATGACCCTCATTCAAAGGCATCTGCCAGAGAAAGACAAAGCCCAGGTGTTAAGGCAATCAAAGCGGTACTATGCCAAATATGGGTTAAAAGTAGCCAGAAAATTGTGGCACCAGGTACATGACCAGACCGCTACGCTCGCTCAAATGCACCAATCCCTCCAACTCTCCAGGAGTCCCGTCTTTTACCTGCTCAGTTTAAGATTACACGCCATGATGTTGCTTAGAAGGTTATGGAAATAGGAGTGTCTGTGGTTATTTGCACCTTCAACGGTGCCCGCCTTTTACCTAAAACCCTTAGGCATCTGGCCCAGCAGCAAGTGCGGGAAGATATAAAATGGGAGGTCTTGATAGTAGACAATGCTTCTACAGACAATTCTCAGCGGGTGATTTATGATGTTTGGGCCGACAGCCAGACTACGGTTCCCTTAATCATTTTGTACCAGCCGCAGCCGGGGCTCACCCATGCCCGGCACATGGCCATGGAGAACGCCACTTATGACTTCGTGCTCTTCTGTGATGATGACAACTGGCTGGCCCCGGACTATGTAAGCACCGCCTATGGCCTCATGACCCAGAATCCTTCCATTGGCGCTTTGGGTGGCCGCGGCGAGCTGGTCTTTGAAAACAAAGTGCCGCTGTGGGTGAGAGGGCACGGCTTGTTCGCCAACGGTCCGCAGGCAAAGGAGTCTGGTTCCGTGCCTAACAACGTAGTGTACGGCGCGGGCTGCGTCATCAGGAAAACCGCGTATGAAAAAATCGTCAAGGCGCAGTTTCAGCCGCTGCTTGCAGACCGCTTGGGTACCCACCTGAGCGCGGGCGGTGATTATGAACTCTGCTACAACCTGGCGCTGGCCGGGTATTCTATTTGGTATGAAGAAAAGCTCAGGTTCAAACACTTCATGCCCAACAGCCGACTAAGCTGGGAATATACCGTCAGGTTGATAAAGCAGGGCGCCAAGAGTTTTGAAAGCATTGTTCCCTACCGCATCTTCCTGAACAAAGGAGCCAGAGGCCAATTGACTTTCTATCTGTGCCTGGTGCTCATCATGGCCTCTTATGCCCTAAAATGGACCAGGGCATTCCTATCTTACCTGGGCTGCTACTGGCACAAAGAAGAACGGGACTTCTACTTTTTAAAAACCATTTCGGCCAGAGCCAAAATCTCGGCCTTGTTCCCGCACCGGGCATTGTACGCCAACTTCCAACGCATACATGTCTTTGACCAACATCTTCGCAAGGTGCCATCCAAGCAGGAGGAACCTATGGCACAAGATGCTATGGCGGCAGATTTTCCGGAGATGTACATGCCAGTGTGATTTTCGTCTTAGGCTGGAAGGAAAATCTTCGGTTCGTTCTTTAATAGTCCATGAGCGTCGTTTTTGGCCTGTTTTCCAGGAAACAGGCCAAAAACGACGCATGTTGGTTTTTAGTAGCGTTTGGTGATTTTTCTCGTACAAACTCCAGACCCTATGAACCAACGTGTGTGAACCATGGCCTTAGAAGAATATAACCAGAAAAGACATTTTAAGGAGACCCCAGAACCTGCGGGCAAACCAGAAAAAGGAAAAGGAGACCTGCGCTTCGTGGTGCACCGGCACCAGGCCTCCAAGCTGCATTATGATTTCAGGCTGGAACTGGACGGCGTCCTCAAAAGCTGGGCGGTGCCCAAGGGCCCTTCCATGAACCCGGCAGACAAGCGCCTGGCCGTCATGGTAGAAGACCATCCCTTCGCTTACCGCACCTTTGAAGGAGACATTCCAGAAGGTAATTACGGTGCTGGTCATGTAGACATCTGGGACCAGGGTACCTTTCACGCCTTGCAGGCGGCCAACCGCAAAGAAGGCGAAAAGCAGATGCTGCAAGAGTTGGAAGAAGGCAGTCTGCATTTTGTGCTGGAAGGCGAAAAGCTGCAGGGAGAGTTCACGCTCATCAAGATGAAAGGCCGCCAGGAAGACGCGTGGCTGCTGCTCAAAAAGCAAGATGACTTTGCCACAGATCAAACCTACTCGGCAGAAGACTTTGTGGAAGGAACTGCTCCGGCGGCCAAACCCAAAAATCAGAAGAAAGCGGCCACGGCAGCGCCCGAGAAGCCAGCGGGCGCCATGCCCATGCCCCACCTCATAGACCCCATGACCGCCAAACTCACCGATGGCCCTTTTGACGACCCAGCCTGGCTGTTTGAGGTGAAATGGGACGGCTACCGGGCCGTGGCAGAAGTAAAACCCAACCGTCTGGAACTCTACTCGCGCAACGGAAAATCATTCAAAGAGAAATACCAGCCCGTGGTAGAAGCCTTAGAAAAACTGCCGCACCAGGCCGTGTTTGACGGAGAGTTGGTGGTGCTGGATGAGAACGGAAAAGCCGATTTTCAGGCCCTGCAAAATTACCAAAACACGCCTTCAGAGCATTTGTACTACTACATCTTTGACCTGTTGTACCTGGACGGCGAAGACCTCAGAAACCAACCCTTGCTGGCACGTAAGCAGAAACTGGAACAGGTCCTATCTAAGGCCAAAGATCCCTTGCGCTACAGTGAACACCGGGTGGGGGACGGCATCAAATTCTTCAAAGAAGCGCAGAAAGGCCAGTGGGAAGGCATTATGGCCAAAGCCGCCGAGAGCAAGTATTTAACTGGCAAGCGCTCCCAGGACTGGCTCAAGATTAAAACCCATTTACGGCAGGAAGCCATCATTGCCGGGTTTACAGAGCCCAAAGGCAGCCGTGTGCACATTGGCGCGCTGGTGCTGGCCGTGTATGAGGGCAAAGAACTTAAATACGTGGGCCAGAGCGGCAGCGGGTTCAACAAGCAAAGCCTCTCTGAGCTCAAAGCCAAACTGGAGCCGCTGGTACAGAAAAAATCGCCGTTCAAAGAGAAAGTGTCCCTGAGCCGGGACGTGACTTGGGTAAAACCAGAATTGGTCTGCGAACTCTCCTTTGCAGAATGGACCAGTGACGGGCAGATGCGCCAGGCCATTTTTGAAGGACTTAGGGTAGACAAAAAAGCCAAAGAGGTCATTCACGAGCCTACCGTCCCCGCCGAAGAAGCCCGCGTAGAGGAGAGCGCCGGAAAACCAATGAAATCTCAGAAATCAGGCAAAAAAACAGAAGATGCCATGGTCTTGAAACTAAACGGAACAGAAGTACCCATCACGCACCCAGAGAAGTTGTACTGGCCGGAAGAAGGCATCACCAAGGGAGATTTGGTGCAGTATTACCAAACCATGGCAGACACTATTCTCCCATACCTCAAAGACCGGCCAGAATCTCTGCTGCGCAACCCCAACGGCATCGCCAAACCCGGGTTTTTCCAGAAGGATGCTGGGGACCACACGCCGGAATGGGTGGAGACCAAAGCCATCAAAGCAGAGTCCACGGGGCAGGAGGTAGACTACATCATCTGTCAAAACAAAGCCACGCTGGCCTACCTTAACAACCTGGGCTGCATTCAGCTCAACCCTTGGAACTCGCGCCTGCAAAGCATTGACCGTCCAGACTACCTGGTGCTGGACCTGGACCCCGGCGAGAATACCTATGACCAGGTGGTAGAGACGGCTCTGGCGGCCAAAGAAGTGCTGGATGACTTGAAGATACCCGTATACGCTAAAACCTCCGGAGCCACGGGCATGCACTTGTACGTGCCGCTGGCCGCCAAATTCCCCTTTGAAGATGTGAAAGAACTGGCGCTTTTGGTGGCCCAGCGCGTGCATGAGAAATTGCCTAAACTCACCAGTCTGGAGCGTAGCCCCAAAGAGCGCCGCCACCAAATCTACCTGGACTACATGCAAAACGCCATTGCCCAGACCATTGCCGCGCCGTACTGCGTGCGCCCAAAAGCCGGGGCCACCGTGTCTACGCCGCTGCAATGGAAAGAAGTCAAAAAAGGCCTGCATCCGTCGCAGTTTACCATCAAAAACGTACCAGAGCGGGTAGAAAAGCTGGGAGACATTTTTAAACCAGTGTTAGGCGAAGGCATAGACGCGGCCGCTTACCTCAAACAACTAAAGAAATAAACTATGATGAATACCAAAACGAAGAACAAGTGGCTTCTGGCCGGTGCCGGCCTGGGTGGCTTGTTTCTATTCCGTTCTTTTAAACGCAATAAGCGCGAATTTTCCTTTAAAGACCGAACGGTGCTCATTACCGGCGGCAGCCGCGGCCTGGGCCTGGTGCTGGCCAGAACGTTTGCGGAGCAAGGCGCCAAGATAGCCATCTGCTCCCGCACCCAGGACCAACTGGACACCGCCCGCGCCGAATTGGAAGCCGGCGGAGCCACGGTGCTGGCCTTCAACTGTGACGTAGCCGACCAGGAGCAGGTAAAAACCATGATCGCCGAAATAAAGGAAAGGCTGGGACCGGTAGAAGTGCTCATCAACAACGCAGGCGTCATTTCGGCGGGGCCTTTGGAGGAGATGGACGTGCCCGATTTTGAAGAGGCCATGAACATCCATTACTGGGGCGCCCTGTACACCATGTTAGAGGTTATTCCAGACATGAAGGCTCGCGGCGAAGGACGCATAGTAAACATCGCCTCCATTGGCGGCAAGATCAGCGTACCGCACCTGGTGCCCTATAGCGGAAGCAAGTTTGCGCTGGTGGGCATGTCTGAGGGCTTTAGAGCGGAACTCTGCAAGTACGGTCTTTACGTGACCACCATCAACCCGGGGCTCATGCGCACGGGCAGCGCGCGCAACGCCTTCGTGAAAGGTCAGCATGAGAAAGAATATACGGCCTTCGCGCTGTTAGATGCCAACCCGCTCATTTCTCTGGCCGCCGAGGACGCCGCCCGCAAGATTGTGGATGCCGCGCGGTATGGCAAGGCAGAAGAGACGCTGGGCTTGAACGCCAAACTCATGAGCGCCCTGCACGGGCTGTTTCCTGGCACCGTCACCGACTTGCTTTGTGTCATCAACCAGTTCCTGCCAGAGCCGGGCGGCATTGGCAAGGAGCGCGTACGGGGCTATGAAAGCGAGACCCCGCTTACCCAGTCCATCCTGAACGCTCCCAACCGCAAGGCTGCCGCCAAGAACAATGAGTATTGATGCTGGCCTCGTTTTTGGGCTGTTTTCTGGAAAACAGCCCAAAAACGAGGCTGCTACAGCTAAGAATTCACTAGGGGAACTTAAGTACGCTGAGAATTCTTACCTTGTAAAGCTTTTTAACCTACTCAACGTGATTCACCCCAAAACGGAAGTAACTACTATCAGCAGCCATGATTTTGAACAGGCCAGAATAAAGCACGTGCTGTTCAAGTCTAAGCTACGGGCCTTGTTGTTTGGTGCGTCCATAGACCCAGAACCCGTTTTGTCAAACAACGCTTGTTCTCTGGGTCAATGGATTAAGCAAGTGGCTTTCCCACAGCTAGGAGACAGCCCAGACATGCACCGGCTAGACCAGTTGCATGACCAACTGCATGACACGGCCCGCCATTTGTACCAGCTGTACCAAAATGGCAAGCAGGAGCAGGCCCAGGAAGGCCTAGCCCAGGTAGACGCGCTGGCAGATGCCTTCCTACACCTCTTAACGGACATAGAAAAAAAGGCCTTGCTGTAGCTGTAACAACTACCAACTCTTAAGGAAGGCGCCTGCACGGGCGCCTTTTTTTGTGGTTGTCACCAGGGTTTGCACATAACCCTTTTCTCTTCAGGCAAGTAAAAAGAGCATGGGCTTTACACAAAGCCTTTTTGTTCTACTTAAAGAAAAGCACCATGCCAGATCAAAATAAACCAGTAAACGACAAGGACGGCAACAAGTCTGTGTTAAGAACAGACCAGGGCAAGCAAACCGAGCGAGACCGCGAAAGCCAGAGCGACAATGACACGTACAAGCGCTCCATGACCGGGTATGATTCTGCCAAACAGGATGAAAATTTTGACAACACCTCCAGGTTTTCTTCTGAGAACTCACTAGATGAGCGTGACACCAATGACGGGGACGCCAACACAGAGAATAACTTTTAGCAGGAAGCCCTTGGCCCAAGCCAGGGGCTTTTTTGTGCCTCGCCGCCATCCCAAAAAAAGTCTGAAGACAGCTTGGTCAACCTTGTTTTGTAGCTCTTACCTCAAAAACTGGCAGAGTACTTGCTATAAACAGAGAACAATAAGGGTAATAGCAAAGGCGTTGAATTTTCTACCCACGCCTTCTGTTTTAAAATAGATGGAAACGCATATGAAAAAGGTTCTTTTAACAGTACTCACCAGCGTGTTGCTCACTGCTGGTGCCGCAGTGAGCAATCCGTCTGTGGCCGAGGCCAAGGAAGGATCTGCTGCCCAATACACCACCCAGGCAGGGGCCAGAGACATTATCACGGAGATTATTGACGCCATCGGCCTGAAGCCTCGGTTTGAGGTGCGCGCTGCAAATGTGCCCAATGCCGCTGCCACCATTATCAATGGCAAGCGGTACATCCTGTACAATGAACAGTTCCTGAGTGCCGTGAACAACGCGGTACGTACAGACTGGGCCGGGGTGAGCATTCTGGCGCATGAGATTGGCCACCATTTGAATGGGCATACCTTGACCCAGGGCGGCAGCAACATCAATGATGAGCTGGAAGCCGATGAGTTCTCTGGTTTTGTGCTACGCAAGATGGGAGCCAGCTTAAGTGAGACCCAGGCAGCCATTAAAGTGCTGGCAGATGATGAAGACAACCGCACGCATCCAGGAAAGAGCTCACGTTTAGCCGCTATTAACAGAGGCTGGCGCAACGCTGAGAACCAGATCCTGGCCAGTGCCAAGGCGGGTACGCCTACCAGAACGGTGGCCGCTCCGGCGCGTTCTTCTGCCATGGCGTCTGCCGCCCCGGCCGCTACCGCCAGAAGGGCCTCTGCCTCCCGCATGAACAGCCAGTATATTCTGCGCCAGGTAAAACTACAGGGAGCCCCCCAGGAGCGTATTTATGTAACCACGGCCTACAACGTAGTGCGGGAAACCGAAGACGGCCTGCAAGTGATTGGCAAGATGCAGAAGACCAACAGCCGCAACTTCCCCTACGTGCTGGAAAGCCAGTATCTGCCTAACATTTTTGTCACCACAGATGGCCTTTTGCTGAATGAAGACGGCCAACGGGTGGGGGTCTTGACTACCTAAAATATTCCAGAGCCTTGCTCTTTCTTTTTATAGCGCACCCTGCCCAGGGTGCGCTATTTTTTTGTCTGCCAAGAGCGATCTTCGTTTTTGGCCTGTTTTCTGAGAAATAGCCAAAAAACGCATCAGAAAGGGGGCAGCCAGTAGCCCGTATTGGTTTTTGCAGTATCTTCCAGACCATGAAAAAAATAGCTGTCTTCTCATTAGGCCCTTGGTGCGTAGGTATGTGCCTGTTTGCCCTCAGTTTTTCTTCCTGCACCTCGCCGGTTCCGCAGCCTTCCAAAGACCAGGGAACTGGGACCACCTCAACCTCCCAGGTCCTGCGCGACGTAGAAATCCTGGCCGCCGATTCCATGGGTGGTAGACTGCCCAACACGCCGGGCCACGCCAAAGCCCAGAAATATTTGGTGCAGCGGTTCAAAGAGGTGGGGATTCAGCCGTTTGGGCAGAGCTTTGAGCAATTGTTTCAGTTCACGTCCAGGGCCACCAAAGAGCAGGTGCAAGGCGTGAACCTCATAGGCAAGATTGCCGGCAAGTCTGACAAGGCCATCGTGATCACGGCGCATTATGACCACGTAGGCACCCGCAACGGTAAGATCTACAACGGCGCCGATGATGATGCTTCTGGCGTAGGCGCCCTGCTGGCCATTGCCACGTACTACAAAACCCACCAACCTCAGCACACCCTCATTTTTGCCGCCTTTGACGCCGAGGAGCAGGGACTGGCCGGTTCCAAGGCGTTTGTAGAGAAGCTGCCCGTTGCCAAGGAGAACGTCCTCCTGAACGTGAACATGGACATGCTCAGCATATCCAGCGCCAATGAACTGTACGCTTCGGGCGGGTTCCATTATCCATGGCTCAAGGAAATGCTGGACCAGGTACAAGTGCCCGCCGGCTTGACGCTGCTTCAGGGGCATGACCGACCAGAACAAGGCCCCAATGACTGGACCCTGCAGTCTGACCACGGCAGCTTTCACAGACAGCAGATTCCGTTTGTGTATTTCGGGGTGGAAGATCATCCGCATTACCACCAGGAGACAGATGAGTTCAAGAACATCCACCAACCTTTTTACCTGAAAGCGGTAGAGACGGTGCTGCGGGCCGTACAGCTGTTTGATCAGAAATTGCCGCTATAACAGAAACAATATAAAATTTAAAAGTCCCGCCAAGGAAAATTTTCCTCCTTGGCGGGACTTTTTTGTTATACTCTATTTTATAGTGTATTATAGCTGGTTTTCTTAGTTAAATAACCAAAGGTTCTTAATATCGTTAAAGAGCAGAGAGTTTTAAATCTATGTTCCACCAATTAAGAAAGCATGGTTAAGAACCACACGTATGGATTATTACTGCTCATTTTATTTCCGTTTCTAAAGGAGATCACAGGATCTACCACTCCGGCCCCGGCCAAACCAGTTCCTGTAAAAGTGATCACCTTACCTGCACCGCCAACACCGGTAGCAGCTCCCGCCCCAGAAATCATTGAAGTAGACGCCTCTATTTATTACCCAGAAGCAGCTCAGACAGATGATTCCCCATTTATCACGGCAGACGGTTCCCGCATAAACGCGCGCAACCCCAAGAAGCACCGGTGGCTGGCCTTGTCCCGCAACCTGCTCACCAGATGGGGCGGCGACATTGACTACGGCGACTCTGTGAAGGTAACCGGCATTTCAGAAGAACTAGATGGCATATATGTAGTACGAGATGCCATGCACCGCAGAATCAGAAACAGAGTAGACATTCTGGTTGGGCCCAAAGACAAGATCATGGGCTATTGGCAAGACATACAGCTTACTAAGCTATAAGCGCAAGCTCTCCTCACCATACACCCAACCCTAGCCGGTTGGGTTTTTTTGTGCCCTTGCCCTGCCCGCATTAGAGCGGAATACGGAGAAGTATGATGATGTGTTGACCTCCTGAAATATAGAATTTTCAAAATTGGCACGGATTTTTCATTTGAGCATGACAGGAACGCAGGTGTTCAAAAACAGGATAAATCTAAACCAGATGAAAAAGATAATACTAGCAGCGTTGGCTTTGGTGGCCGGTGTCATGACCAATGGGTTTGCCCAGGACGGTGGCTTGAAAGTGGGCTTTAGAGGCGGCTACGGTGCTTCGGGCTGGCAGGGTGAAACCATGAAGAGCGTAGACAATCTGTTGGAGTTCACCAACGGCAACGTGAAGACCAAAATGCGCCAGGGCTTTCATGGCGGCATGTACGTGAGCATACCTATGGGCGCAGGGTTTGAACTGGAGCCCGGCGTACAATATGCGCAAAAAGGAATGGTGCTGGAAGGAACCGTGCCCGGCAACGCCGGCGAATACCTGAACGCCAAAGCCACCATCACCCAGAAATCTGAATACCTGGAAGTGCCTTTGTTAGCCAGGTTGTACGTGGCCGGAGGCTTGAACCTCTTTGCCGGACCGCAGGTGTCGCTGCTCTTGAACAACAAGATAAACGTAAGCGCCGGAGCGCTGGGCATTAACGCCTACAACAATGACTTTGACTGGGATACCGGGCAGCGCCAGGTAGATTTAGGAATGGCCGCCGGTGTTGGATACCAGTTTGCCAATGGCTTGAACGTAAGCGGCAGCTATGATATGGGCTTTACCACCATAGACGCCGATGCCGATTATAAAACCTACAACCACGGCTTTAAAGGCTCAGTGGGCTTCAGGTTCTAAGGCATTGAAAGAATAGTGAATGTGTTATAGGATTAGGTGAAAAGCGGCGGGCATTGCCCGCCGCTTTTTTTATGCCTTGGTTCCTTTTTTGGCAGAGGACCCAGAAGCTTTGGTAGAATTACCGGCGGATTTACCGGCAGCATCACTTGAGTTGGTAGAGGCCGAGGCAGTAGACCCGCTAGTCCCGTTGTTGCCTCCTTTTTTGGTAAGGCCAGACAAGTCCACGTTCTTGGTTAGGCTGGTGATGCCCGCCATGAGCTTGTCTGTAGGAATACGCTTGGTCAATAAACCATACACCAGGGCTGCACCGGCCGCGGCACCCGCCGCATACAAGGCCGTTTTCAAAGGTGTTAGGCCATGGCTGCTGCCGTTAGAAGAGTGGCGCTCATATTGGTCATTGAGGTAAGAAGAATCAGCGGAGGCAGGGTTGCCGGAGCGCATCTGGTGCAGACGCTGCAATACCTCAGAAGAAGCTTCGCGCTGGCGAAGGATGATGCCCCGCACGTCATACGGCAACTCATGGTCCAGAGCGTCACGGTAGGCTTTCTGGGCCCACTCTTCGCCATAAATGTTAGAACCCAGAATGGAGTCTTCGTCACGGCCGGTCAGGGCGGCTTTAAAGTCCATCCACTGGCGGTACAGTTTGCCTTTCATGGTGGTGTCACGCTCTGGGCTGCCGCCGTGGCGCTGAATGATCATGTTCAACTCATTGGCGAACGCCAGGCGCTGCTGTGAGAACTTGCGGTAAATGTCTTTGCGCAGTTCATCTTTAGATTCCTGGGCGGCGCGCTCATAGCCTTCCATCCCGTCATGGACAAACTCGTTGAGTTCTCTTAGAACCGCAACAATCTTTTGGTTTTCGCTTGATGGCATATTCTTGGAGTTAGTTTTCAACTCCTATCAACGTGAACCATCCTTGCAGGGTTAAGCAAAATAGAACTATAGAGGGTAGAGCAAGGAGAAAAGCTAGTCACAGGTGGCAAAGAACTGCAACATGCCGGTGCGGCCGCTCTCCAGCAGGGTTTGCTTGTCTTTCTCAGACAAACGCTTGATTTTGGGCCCGTAACCAGCGGTACTCACAGAGACGGTACGGTCCCAGTCGGCGGGGGTGAGCTCATGGCGGTTGAGGTTTTCTGCCACAATGCGGTAGAAGGCATTTATGTAATCTGAAAAAGATTCAATGGAGTTGGGTGCCAGGCCTTTTCGCTCTCGGTCATAGGCAATCTGGGCTTCATGGTCCAGCCGTATGCCAATGGTTTCTGGGTTGATGAACCGGGTTTTGGGTATTTCGGCTGGGGCGGTTGCGGAAAAGTACTTAGGATGGTCAAACACCATCAGCGGGAAGTCCATGAGCACGCCGCCGTCTACCATCACGTCTGTGACCTGGTTGGGCTGCGGCGTAGGGTACACCCGGCCGGTGCTGTCCATGAAAACCGCCTGAAAAAACATGGGCACCGACATGGAAATCCTCACCGCATCTTTCACGCGCATGGTAGGATACGTCTCATGGCTGAAAACCTCGGTGCGCTGCCTGGATAAGTTGGTGCCCGTGATGTACAAATCCCTGCAGCCGTTTTTACCCGCCAGCGCATGTAGTTCCTGAAAGGTCAAATCTGGGTTACCCGTGCGTTTTTCAATGAGGCTAGAAATCCATTGCGTGAATTTTTCGCCGCGGTACCAGCCGTAGCGGTTGGCCATGCGCGTAAAGCCGCCAATGAACAAAAAACGCCCGTCGGCAAACTTCTGGATGGGCGTCTCAAAGGTCACCTTGGTAATTTCCTCGGGCGTATAGCCCACGGCCAGCAAACAAGCCTGTATGGCCCCCGCCGAGGTGCCGGCAATCCGTTCAATGGGCTGCAACAACCCACGCTTGTCTAGCTCGGCCAACGCCCCTCCATACGCAATGCCCCTGATGCCGCCGCCTTCCAGGGCCAGGTTCTTGTAGACGTGGGTAGGAGAGGTAGACTGGGCTTGTAGTTGAAAAGATAGTGCAAAAGCAGTAAGTAGGAAACAGAAGGAAAGGCGTTTTTCGGCAATTTTCCGGAAAACAGGGCAAAAACGGAAGGGCATAGGTGCTGGATGAAAATTAGGAAGGAAAGATACTCAATCGGTTAAGCATTACAGGTATCTCTACCGGCCCAATATTTTAAATAGCGCCGAAGGCCAAAAAGCAGAGAGGCCGTTTTTAGCCTGTTTCTCAGAAAACAAGCCAAAAACGGCATTTAAAATTCTAAGACCTAACGTCTAGCGTCTTACAATCAATCCACCTCAAACTCCATGGGCAAATTGAACGGCAGTTGGCGGCGTTTGCTGCGGCCGTTCAAGTCTGCTAGAAACGTGTTGAGCGTGTCTTGGTACTCCAGGTGATAGTCCTCGTGCAGGTGCTTTCTAATGAGCATGATGGTGCGCAAGACTAAGCGGGCGGTGGCTACATAGAAGGTCTTGTAGATGCTCTCAAACTGCCCCGTAAAATTGTCAAAGATGAGTTGCAGCAGGTAAAGGTGCAGTTCTATTTCGCCTTTGCGGTCTTTGGTGATGCGCTGGTACCGGCTAATTTCCTGGTTGGCTTTTTTGAGACCTCGGCTGAGGGCCTTGCTCAGGCTTCTTCCCGAGACCGTGAACATGATCTCATGAATGGCCTCAGAACTGCGTTCAAAAATGGTCTCCAGGGTGATGTCGTCCAGCAGTTCAAAGGCCAGCGTGTCGTAGGCTTCGGCGTCTTTGCGCACCAACCGCAGAATCAGGGCCTCCTTTTCTTTCTCACTCAGCTTTTTCACGGCCTGCTTAAACGGGGCAGAAGGTACGGGCATGCTTGTTAATTAGAAATTAAGAATTAGAAATTAGAAATGAAGAATACTTGGGAAATCTGGCTTCGCTCAAATCTTTAGCAAAAGTACGGGTTTGTTAGCAATTGCGTTCATAGAAGCTTGGTTATGAGGCGAATTTCTTTCAACTAGAGGTTCTGGAGCTTCTTTCTAATGCAGTGTGGGTTGGTCTTAATTTGAGCGTTGGAAGAAGTCTTACGTTTTAAATCTTATGCCTTGTATCTACCAAAAAGAGAAGTCTTGTGCCTTGCATTTTGTGTCTTGCGTCTGATAACTCGTAATTTGAGGCCTTAACAGAGTAAACCTACCATGAGCCATAAAGAAAGAGTAGCCGGCATACGGCAGCAGATGCGCGAACAGGGAGTGAGCGCGTACATCATCCCTTCGGCAGACCCGCACATAAGTGAATACGTACCAGATCATTACAAATGCATTGCCTTCGCCTCGGGCTTTACGGGTTCTGCGGGTACGCTGGTCATCACTCAGGACTTTGCCGGTCTCTGGACCGATGCCCGCTATTTTGAGCAGGCCGAGGAGCAGTTAGCCAACTCGGGCTT
The DNA here is from genome assembly GCF_009913235.1 of Nibribacter ruber. NCBI lineage: Bacteria > Pseudomonadati > Bacteroidota > Cytophagia > Cytophagales > Hymenobacteraceae > Nibribacter > Nibribacter ruber. The sequence continues at coordinate 4,124,891 of NZ_CP047897.1, forward strand.
TGAACTGGTGAAACTGAAAGTGCAGCACGCCCCAGAGTATATCCAGTGGCTGGCCAGCCGCCTTAAAAGCGGGGAAACCGTTGCGTTTGACGGCCGGCTGATGTCTTTGCTTCTGGCGCAACTGCTGCAACAGCAACTGGGCACCAGAGGCATTCAGCTGGCAAGCACCCAGGATTTTCTGGATGAGATCTGGGCCGATAGACCCGCCCTGCCCACGGCGCCGGCTTACCTGTTGGATGAAAACATCACCGGCAAGGCCCTGGAAGAAAAACTGCAGGAAGTGCGCGCCGCCCTGCAACAAGCCAACGCCGACTATCACCTCATTTCGTCTCTGGATGATATTGCCTGGCTCTTTAACCTGCGCGGCAGCGATGTGAAAGCCAATCCCGTGGTGCTGAGTTTTGCCATCATCAGTGCCCAGAGTGTGACCCTTTTCATTGAGGAAAGTAAACTTAGCCAAGAAAGCAAAGCCCGTTTAGAAAAGGCCGGTGTTACGCTTCAGGCGTATGAGGCCGTGTCGCAGGCCTTGAATGGGTTGCCCGCTGCCAAGACCATTTTCCTGGACCCCAAGCGCACCTGCCAGACCATGTTTGAGCAATTGCCCGCCCAGATGCCCGTAGTGCAGGACACTAATCCGTCTACCGTGCTCAAAGCGGTAAAGAACGAGGTAGAGGCACAGCACACCAGAACCACCATGATCAAAGACGGCGTGGCCCTGACGCGTTTCTTTAAATGGCTGGAAGAAAACCTGGAGAAGGAAGAAATTACCGAAATGTCCCTAGCCGATCAGTTGCGCGCCTTCAGAGCAGAGCAGGACGGTTTTGTGGGCGAAAGCTTTGACACCATTGCCGGCTACCGTGAGCACGGCGCTTTGCCGCATTACAAAGCCACCCCAGAAAGCGACGTAGCCTTAAAAGCCGAAGGGTTGTTTTTGCTAGACTCAGGTGGGCAGTACCAGACCGGCACCACAGACATTACGCGCGTCATCTCCCTGGGCAACCTCACCGAAGAGGAAAAAACGGACTATACGCTGGTCTTGAAAGGCATGATTGACGGCTCCACGGCCCGCTTCCCGAAGGGCACACGCGGTTACCAGATTGACGCCATCACCCGCAAGCCGCTTTGGGACCACGCCCGCAACTACGGCCACGGTACCGGCCACGGCGTTGGCTTCTTCCTGAACGTGCACGAAGGACCGCATGTCTTCAACCCTACGCCCACGCCCATTGACATAGAACTGGGCATGATTACCTCAGTGGAGCCTGGCATTTACCGCCCCGGCCGCTATGGTATTCGCATTGAAAATTTGGTCTTGACCATTACCGATGAAGTAAACGAGTTTGCCGAATTCTACACCTTTGAGACCTTGACCCAGTTCCTGATTGACACGGCCCCCGTAGACAAAAACCTCCTAGAACCGCACCAAGTTGAATGGCTCAACCGCTACAACCAAGGCGTGGTAGAGAAACTAGGCCCGCATTTGAGCGCTGAGGAACTGGCTTGGCTGAAGGAAAAAGCGAAGGCTATATAATTTCATAAATACTTTAAAAAAGAGCGTCAGGTATCCTGATGCTCTTTTTCATTTTTGGCTTATTTTCTAGAGAATAGACTAAAACGAAAGTCTAAGAAAAAATATAGTTGTCAATTTTTCGGTTGTGGCGGGGTGATGGAAGCGCTTGATTTGTGGTATAAACCATGTAACGCTATGAACCACTACACCACCTTCTTACAGCTTCATCAACAAGCAGCACCGTTCCTGTTGGGCAACGCCTGGAACGCATCTAGTGCGCAGGCCTTGGAGAAAGCCGGCTACAAGGCCTTAGGTACCTCCAGCGCCGCTATCGCCCATTCCCTGGGTTATCATGATGGGGAGCAGATGCCCTTTTCTGAATTGGTTTTTATGGTGTCCAGAATAGTGCAGAGCGTGAACCTGCCGGTATCTGTAGACATTGAAACCGGCTACGCAGACACGCCAGACGAGATTGCCGACAACATACAGCAACTGTCCCACTTGGGCGTGGTGGGCATCAACTTAGAAGATTCTACCGTGGTAGGCGCCAGAACCCTACAGCCGGCAGAGAGCTTCGCGCAGAAAGTGAAGCGGGTAAAATACCTTCTCACAGAAAAGCGGGTACTCGTCTTTTTGAACATCAGGACAGATGCGTTTTTGCTGGGCCATGAAGATGCTCTAAGGGAGACCCTCTACCGGATTAACCTGTACCACGCCGCCGGCGCCGATGGGATCTTTGTCCCCGGGCTGGTGCACGCAGAGGACATTCTTCAGGTCACGGCTTCTACTGCATTGCCCGTCAATGTGATGAGTCTGCCGGCCCTGGCATCTTTTGAGGAGTTGCAGGCGTGCGGCGTGAAGCGGGTGAGCATGGGCAACTTCGGGCACCAGGCGGTGTACCGCCAGATGGAGAATCAGATGCAGATGATTAATACCTCCAAGTCTTTCTCATCTTTGTATTGATATGGAAACCGCGCTTCAACCTACCCCAGACGAAATCTTCTACCAGGCCCTGGTGGCCAAGGACGTTAGTTATGAAGGAACGTTCATTGCGGGTGTGAAAACCACGGGCATCTTCTGCCGGCCCACCTGCACGGCGCGCAAACCCAAACGCGAAAACGTGGAATTCTTCAAGACCACCAAAGAGGCCATCTTGCACGGGTACCGTCCTTGTAAAGTGTGCTCCCCACTGGAGAAGATGGGGGAGACGCCCGGGTACATTCAGGAGATTCTGCAGGAAATCAGCCGGGACCCTTCCGTCAAGTTCAAAGACTGGGATTTGGAGCAACGGGGCATTGAGCCCAGCAAAATAAGGCGTTGGTTTTTAAAGAATCATGGCATCACGTTTCACGCGTACCAACGTATGTGTCGCATCAACTCGGCATTCAAGAAGATACAGAGCGGAGAGGCGGTGACGGCTGTGGCGTTTGACTCGGGGTATGATTCCTTGAGCGGTTTTACAGATTCTTTCAAGTCTATCTTTGGCGTGGCCCCTTCACTCAGTAAAGAACAGCGCATTATTCACCTCACCCGCTTGCAGACGCCTTTGGGTACCATGTATGCCAGCGCCGTAGAAGAAGGCATTTGCTTGCTGGAGTTTACTGACCGCCGTATGCTGGAGACGGAATTCAAGGCGTTGACTAAACTGTTAAACGGCACCATCGTGCAAGGCGATAGTCCTTATTTTGCGCAACTGAATCATGAACTGGAAGAGTACTTCGCTGGCCAACGCAAGACCTTTACCGTTCCTTTGTATTCACCGGGCACGCCGTTCCAACAGCAGGTATGGCAGGTGTTGCAAGAAATTCCCTATGGTACCACGCGCTCGTATAAACAGCAGTCCATCGCCTTGAACAATCTGGGTGCCATCAGGGCAGTGGCGCAAGCCAATGGCATGAACCGCATTTCCATCTTAATCCCCTGTCATCGCGTCATTGGCGAAGACGGCAGCCTGACGGGCTACGGCGGCGGCTTGTGGCGCAAGAAATGGCTGTTGGACCTGGAACGCGAGCATACCCCAGTTGAAGTAAAAGCAGGTCAGCAAGTGGCGTTGTTTTAAATCTCGATACTAATAAAGTTTACCACTCGCTCGCGTTCCGCGAGTGTGAGTTATGGGAGACGTCCTGTCGCTAGGCAAGTAGCAAAGTGACCAAGTCAAATTATAGCGGCCAGAGGCCAATCGTACTTTACACACGCGGGACGCGAGCGAATGTAAACGGATCGGGCTGACTCTTGCAGAGAGTCAGCCCGATCCGTTTTTGGCTTATTTTCAGCAAAAGAGGCTAAAAACGATTTGTTTACTTCTTCGGCATGTATTTGTCACGCACAGCTTTGAACTCAGAACCGGCTTTCCACTGGGGCCATTCATTGGAGAAGGCCAGGCGTCTGCCCAACTGGTACAAGAGTTGTAAGTCTGCCACGGCGCCGTCCATCTTGAAAGCCTCATTCACTTGGTCGTTGGGTTTGTGGTAGATGTTGGCGGTGAAGTCTTCCAGTAGTTTCTTGCCCTTCTCTTTTCCTAGGGCAATATGGTCGGTGCCCATGCCGGTGAACAAGGCCGGTACGCCGGTTCTGGCGAAGTTGAAATGGTCAGAACGGTAGTACAAGCCAGCCTCGGGTTTAGGATCCCGGGCAATGTAGCGGCCTGCTTTCTTGGCTTCTTCGGCTAGCATTTCTTCCAACTCAGACTGACCCATGCCTATGAGCACAATGTCTTTTGTAGCCCCAAACGGATTGAGCATGTCCATGTTCAAATTGGCCACGGTTTTCTCTTTGGCAAACACCGGGTTGTCTGCATAGTGCGCAGAACCCAACAACCCTTGCTCCTCGGCGGTTACTGATAAAAATACCACCGTTCTGCCTGGCTTTTGCCCGCTAGCTTTAAATGCTTTGGCCACAGCTAACAGACCGGCGGTACCGCTGGCGTTGTCGGCGGCGCCATTGTAGATGCTGTCGTTCTGGTCGTTTTTCTTGCCAATGCCCAAATGGTCCCAGTGCGCCGAGTAAACGATGGCCTCCTCTGGACGTTTCTCGCCCGTAATCTTGGCGATGAAGTTGTACGATTTGTCATACTTGGTCTTGGCTTGTAGAGAGGTGCTCACGGTCAAACCCAAAGTCCCGCCCTTGAAACTCGGCTTGGCCGCGCGGGTCAGTTCGGCTTGGTAGTTTTTGCCGGCGGCGGCAAATAGCTTTTCAGCGACTGGCGTGGTAATCCAGCCTTCCATGGCGTTGCGGTGCACGTCTTTGCCTTTGGGAGCGAGGTAGAATTTGGAGGTGTTCCAGTTGTTCTGCACGATCTTGAAACCGTAGCCGGCAGGTTCATCAGCGTGAACAATCAAACAGCCTTTGGCTCCCTGGCGGGCGGCTTCTTCTAATTTATAAGTCCAGCGGCCGTAGTAGGTCATGGTCTTGCCTTTGAAGAAGGTGGTGTCCTCAGAGTAGAAGCCCGGGTCACTCACGATTACCACGGCAATCTTGTCTTTCACATCCAGCCCAGCGTAGTCGTTCCACTTGTATTCTGGCGCCACAATCCCGAAGCCCGCAAACACCAACTCGGCGTCCTTGATGGTTACGTTCTCATCTGTGCGCCTAGCCCAGATCGCGTAGTCTTCCAGCCCTTTCAAGGTCATTGTCTGTTTGCCCTTCACGGTCATGGTAGGCGCGGCGGTAGACGTGATTTCCACCATGGGTACTTCCTGCAGGAAGCTGTTGCCGTTGCCCGGTTCCAGGCCCAGCGCTTTGGCTTCTTTCTCCAGATAGGCCAGGGTTTTCTTCTCTCCAGAGGTGAACGGCTTGCGGCCTTCCATCTCATCAGCGGCAATGGCGGTCACGTAGGTTTTGTAACTGTCCAGGGTGACTTCTGCGCCTGTTGCTTCAGCAGTAGCGGTAGTAGTGGTGGAATTTTTAGAGCCTCCAGATTGGCAGCCGGCCAAAAGACCGATGCTCAAGGGAATGGCCCAGAAATGCGTGCGTTTGAACATAGTTTATTGGTTTGGTGAGGTTGGTTATGATGGGAAAATAAACATTAATCATCAGCCTAAAAACCTGCAATAGAAATGCGCTGCCGTTTTTGGTCCTTTTTCCAGGAAACAAGCCTAAAACGAAACCAATGCACGGAATAAATGGCAAATAAAAAGGGCTTCCACCTTTAGGTGCAAGCCCTTTTGTATTAGAAAATTACCTTATTAGTGAAGGGTATTCTGTACGTCTTGGTTGTTCAGGTACTCTCTATTGCCCAGGTTGCTTAGATTGTCCAAATCGCCACGGGTTTTAGCTGCGTTTACACCGTTCTTTTTGGAGTTGTTGTTCACCAGGGCAAGGACGGCGGCACCAGCAGCCAGGGCCAACACTCCGGTTTTCACGGGGTTGGTTTTGGCGCGGGTGTACAGGCTGGTTTTCATGACATAGCCTTTGTGGTTGCCGCGTACATCGCCGTCTTTAGAAGGCTGGTGCAGAGAACCTCTTTTGTTGGTTGGTGCCTCATCTACTAACTGGGCATCAGACATCATTTTGGAGCTGATCCAATCCATCAGACCCGGGAAGCGTTTGTTCAGGGCGCTCATCATTTTGGCTCCGCCGCCTACCATGATATCCCGGAACGGATGCTCGGCGGCTTCTAAAATGGCGTTGGCTACTTCTTCTGGCGTATAAACCGGCGGCGGAAGGGTCAACGCTTTGTCTGTATAGTTCTTGGCGTGGTCTGGGTAGGGCGTGTCAATGCCGGCGGGTTTGATGAGCGTCACCGAGATAGGGGCTTTGTCTTCCATCAATTCAATGCGAAGGGCGTCTGTGAAGCCTTTCACGGCGTGCTTGCTGGAGGCGTACATGCCCTGCAGCGGAATAGACACGTCAGACACCTCACTGCCCACGTTGATGATGGCGCCTCCTCTGCTTCTCAAATGGCGGGCGGCGGCCAGCGAGCCATAGACTACGCCCCAAAAGTTAGTGTCAAACAGACGACGGTTGTCTTCATCGGTGACCTCGTCCAGGCGACCGTAAATGGAAACCCCGGCATCGTTCACCCAGGTGTCAAACCCTCCGAACTCCCGCATGGCCACATCCACAATCCACTGCACCTCCTCTTGTCGGCCCACGTCTGCCACACAGTGACGCGCCTCGCCGCCGGCATTTCTAATCTCCTGCTCAATCTGTTCCAGAGCCTCGCGGTTGCGGGCGGCCAACACTACTTTTGCTCCTTTTTTGGCCGCAGCCTTGGCCGTGGCTAACCCTATGCCGCTAGAAGCGCCTGTGATGACAATAACTTGATTCTTTAATGGCTTTAATGCAATTCCCATACTTCTAAAATTAAATGAGTTACTCAAATTCAAGTGTTTACCTCATTTCTTACGGGGTCGAATTTCAATTGATACACAAAAAATGCAAGCCTCACTAAGTTAATTAGATGCCATTTAGCCTATATAGCAAGTCAGTTTTTTTCGAAATAGAGGCTTGTAGGTCAGAGAAAAGTGGGGTAAAACAAATTTATGGACCACGGCGTAAGCGCCCACTTGTGTCCACACGCATTGTTCATTTCTCCTCCTTGGCCCGTCCCCTGACAGGCCAAACCAATGGCACTTGAACCGTTGAATCGTTATCCTGTCGGGGGACAGGCCAAGGGGGGAATAGTTGCAAAATCTACATGGCGCGAGCGTCTACTAATTCTCAAGCTTATTTAATGTGTGAGGAAACAAGCAACAGACTCGCGCAAGCTAGTACCAAACAAAAAGGCGCTCCCGAAGTAGAAGCGCCTTTTTCTAAATTATTCCATTTTTGGCCTGTTTTCCAGAAAAGAGGCTAAAAACGAGGTTACTTTAAATTCTCATCAAAGTACTGGGTCACTTTCTTGTAGAGGTGCACGCGGTCTTTGCCGCCCACGTTGTGCGGATGGCCCGGGTACACGAAGTAGTCCAGCAAGATGCCCTCGTCTACGGCTTTTTTGAGGAAGGCCTGGCTGTGTTGCCATACCACTACGTCATCTACGGTGCCGTGAATGAGGAGTAGTTTGCCTTTCAGGTTCTTGACGTGGTTAAGGAGGTTGGCGTTTTTATAGCCTTCGGGGTTTTCCTGCGGAGTGTCCATGTAACGCTCAGTATACATGATTTCATAGAGGCTCCAGTCAATCACCGGGCCACCAGCCACGCCTACTTTAAACACACCGGGTTGCTTGAGCATCAAAGAAGTAGTCATGAAACCACCGTAGCTCCAGCCATGCACGCCCATGCGGTTCTGGTCTACGTACGGCAATGACTTCAGGTATTCTACGCCTTTCATCTGGTCACTCACCTCGGCTACGCCCGCGTTCCGGAAGATGGCTTGCTCAAAGGCCCGGCCTCTGTCAGCGGAGCCGCGGTTGTCCAGGGTGAACACGATGTAGCCTTTCTGGGCCATGAGCTGCATCCAGAGGTTAGAGCCTCCCAGCCAGCTGTTGGTAATCATCTGCGCATGCGGACCGCCGTACACGTACACCACCACCGGGTATTTCTTGTTCTTGTCAAAATTGGGCGGGGTAATCATGCGGCAGAACAGATCGGTTCCGTCTTCGGCTTTGATAGGGAAGAGAGTGGTTTCACCCAGTGCGTAGCCTTCCAAAGGATTAGGTGCGGTGAGCAACGTCTTAGCTACTTTGCCTTTTTCAGTGTCCAGGATTCTGATGTTTCTGGGTGTCACCGGGCTGCTGTAGTTGTCAATAAAGTAAGTGGCCTTCGGGCTGAGGGTCACGTTGTGCACGCCACTGCCTTGAGTCATGCGGCCAATGCGTCCTCCGCCGGTTAATTCCACTGAATATAGATGGCGCTCCAACGGGCTTTCAGCAGTGGCGGTGTAATATACTTCCTTGCCATTGGGGTTGAAGCCGACAACGGTCTTCACAATGAAATCGCCTTTGGTCAATTGACTGATGAGCTTTCCGCTGGTGTTATAGAGGTACAGGTGGTCGTAGCCGTCGCGCTCAGAGAACCACACAAACTGGTCTGGCTTGCCCGGCACGAAGTACATGCCACGCTCTGGCTCAATCCATTTGTCGTTCTTCTCTTCAAACAAGGTTTTTACAAACGCGCCGGTGGTAGCATCATATTGGTTCAGCCACATCTGGTTCTGCGCACGGTTGACAATGGCTACATAAAGGTGCTTCTCGTCGGGGCTCCAGGTGATATTGGTCAGGTACTGCTCAGCGGGCTCGCCGGTTTTCAGGAAGATGGTTTTGCCACTGGCCACGTTGTACACGCCCACGGTCACATGATGGCTCTTGCCACCCGCCATGGGGTATTTGATGTTGTTAAGCGTAGCCGGCACCGTGCTGATGTCCACCAAGGGATAATCCGTCACCATGGTCTGGTCCATGCGGTAATAGGCTAGCCCGTTGCCGCTGGGGCTCCAGAAGATGCCTTTGCTAATCCCGAACTCCGAGCGGTGCGCCGCCTGTCCGTTCACTATGCCTGCATTGGTGTCCTGGGTGATTTGCTTGTTCTCAGCACCGGGCTGGGAAAGGAACAGGTTGTTGCCTTTGGTGAAGGCGGCGCGCTGTCTGTTAGGCGCAAAGTCTACGTTCTCCGCGGCAGCATCCAGCATGTAGAATTTCTGCGCTGTCTTGGTCTGCGGATTGTAGCGGTACAGCTGGCCTTTCTGGTTCAGGAACACCTCATTGCTGTTAAGCCACTGCAAAGAACCTACCGTTGAGATTTTGCTTCCGCCGGCTTTCTCCAGGGCGGCACTCACGTCTGCCGCCGTCAAGATGACCTTGGCGTTGTCCCGGATGCCGCCGCGCAGCAATTGGTCGTTTTTGTCTGAGGCGTAGCTGTAGTCATCGGTGCCGGGCACCCAGGTAAGCTGGCGCAGGTTGGCGGGGTTAAGGCTGGGGTTGATAAAAGCGTCTTCCATGGTCAGCTGCTTGTTCTGGGCCAGCGTAGGCAGGGCCAGAAGGGCGGCAAACCATAAAAGAGAAAGTCTTTTGAGCGTTGGTTTGTACATGTCTTGGATGATGGTTAGAAACTGTTTTTCCTTTGTGCCTTGTCAACGACGCCAGAGGAATTGTATGTGCGTGACTGGTCAAAAATAAGTCCAAAGTATTGGTTTTTCAGGAACAAGGGGCATTTTTTCTCTGTTTTACTTTTGCTGAGGCCCACAAAGGATGTACTTCTTTAACTCAAGTGTAATGCGTAAATTTGCGGTATGGACATTTTAACTGAAATTCTGGAGCAGGAAGACGTACTGGTGTTGGAAGAAGAAACCACCGACCAGCGCGAGCTAGTGGTCTTTAATGACGAGGTGAATACGTTTGACCACGTCATCAATACTCTGGTGCAGGTGTGCCGCCACTCGCTGGAGCAGGCAGAGCAGTGTACCATGCTCATCCATTACAAAGGGAAGTGCACCGTCAAGCTGGGTTCTTTCACAGAACTGCAGGCCATGTGCACGGCCATCCATGACCGGGGTATCTCAGCAGATATTGTCTAAACCCAAAACAACTGGATGAATTTTCCCTCTAAGCTGATTGAAAACGCGGTAGAGGAGCTGGCCAAGTTGCCAGGCGTGGGTAAGAAGACTGCCTTACGCCTGGTGTTGCACCTGCTCAAAGCCGAAACCGAAGATACCAAATCCCTTTCTGAGGCCTTGGTGCGCATGCGAACGGGCATCAGGTACTGCAAAACCTGCCACAACATCTCTGACCAGGACGTGTGCGGCATTTGCGCCAACCCTTTACGTGACCGCTCTCTGCTGTGCGTGGTGAGTGACATGCGCGACGTGATTGCCATTGAGAATACGGCCCAATACAAAGGCGTATACCATGTGTTGGGCGGCGTGATTTCCCCGTTGGAAGGCATAGGCCCGGCTGACTTGAAGATACAGTCTTTGGTGGAGCGTTTGCCGTCTTCTGGGGTGAAAGAGATAATCCTGGCCTTAAGCCCGACCATGGAAGGAGACACGACGTCTTTCTACCTCACACGCAAGCTCAAGGATTTCCCGGCCCGCATTTCTAGCATCGCCCGCGGCGTTCCTGTGGGCGGTGAGTTGGAGTACACAGATGAAATCACCTTAGGCAGAAGCATCCTGGACCGTACGGCATACAGCCAGGTATAGGCGTTTTTCGCCTCTTTTTCAGAAAACTAGTCAAAAACGATAATAGAGCAGGAACGTAAGTTCCTGCTTTTTTTGTGCCCATGGACAACGGTAGTATGGCGGCCTTTTGGTAAATTTCTGGATATTTGTTTTTTGCTAACGCCTCTGGGTTTGAAAGACCTCTCCGTCATTATTGTTAACTACAACGTCAGCTACTTTCTGGAGCAGTGCCTGCTGTCCGTAAGAAAAGCTGTTAGAGGTCTCAACGCCGAGGTCTTCGTGGTAGACAACAACTCGGTAGATGGGTCAGTGGAGATGGTGCGCCGGCGTTTCCCCGAGGTGATTCTCTTTGCCAACCAGGACAACCTGGGTTTCTCTAAGGCCAATAACCAGGCCATCAGGCAGGCGAAGGGCAAATACGTGCTGTTGCTCAACCCAGACACGGTAGTAGAAGAAGACACGTTTACGCGTTGCTTTTCTTACATGGAGCAACACCCAGAAGCGGGGGCTTTGGGCGTGAAGATGATGGACGGAGCCGGTAAGTTTCTGCCGGAGTCCAAGCGGGGACTGCCTACGCCGTGGGTGGCCTTTAGCAAAGTGTTCGGGTTGGCGGCTATGTTTCCAAAATCAGCGCTGTTCAATCAATACCACCTGGGCCATCTGGCCCATGACCAAACCCATGCCATAGACATTTTGGCGGGCGCGTTCATGTTCATGCGCTCAGAGGCTTTACAGAAAGTAGGCCTGTTGGACGAGACCTTCTTCATGTACGGCGAAGACATTGACCTTTCCTATCGCGTCAAGCAAGGTGGTTATCAGGTTATTTATTTCCCGGAGACGCGCATCATTCATTACAAAGGCGAAAGTACCCGCAAGACCAGTGTGAACTACGTGTTCATGTTCTACCGCGCCATGATGATCTTCGCTGAAAAGCACTTTAGTGGCCGGCAGGCGCGGGTGTATTCGTTTTTAATACGGCTGGCCATTTACCTTAGGGCCCTTTTGGCCATTGTAGCCAGAGGCGTGAAAGCCTTGCTGCCTTTGTTGCTGGACGGGCTTTGCCTGGGGCTGGGGTTATTTGCTGGTGCCCAGATGCTGGACCTTCCCATGCCGGCGCTTCAGTCCAAGACCTGGATCACGTATTTTGTGGTGTGGCTGGGCGCGGCGCTGTTCAGTGGGGCCTATGACCCACCCACGCGCCTGTACCGATTGGTGCGCGGCATGTTGGTGGGCAGCATTCTTATTATGGCTTTCTCAAACGTGACTAACGCTGGTTTTACGCAGAAGAAACACTTGCTGGTAGGCGTTTTGGTGGGTTTGGCGGCTATGACCGGCTGGCGCTTGTTCTGGCATTGGACGCAGTTTGGGCACTGGCGCTTCGGTGAGCCCAAGGTAAAACGCATTGCCGTGGTGGGCAGCCAGAAGGAAGTAACGCGCGCCGGGGCTTTGTTGAAGCAAGCGGGTGCCCACGCGCCCGTGGCACAGTTTGAGCCGCAGTACACCGCCCATGACTTACAGCAGATCAAGGAAGTGATTCAGATTCACCGCATCAATGAGGTCATCTTCTGCGGCAAGGACCTGGCCGTCTCCCAGATCATTGAGTGGATGGTGCAGATTCACAACAGCTCCCTGGAGTTCAAGATTCTGCCTGAGAACAGCGCCTACATCATTGGCAGCTCGTCTAAAAACACCCGCGGCGATTACTACGCTTTGCACATAGAAGTGAACCTGCTCAACCCGTACCATGTACGCAATAAAATGGTCTTGAACTCGCTCATGAGCGTAGGGCTGTTGCTGTTGTCGCCGGTGCTCATCTGGCAGATTCCTGAGAAGAAGCAGTTCTTTAAAAATTGCCTGGCCAGCTTGGTAGGCTTGTACCATTGGGTGGGGCTAAAGGCCACGGCCACGGCAGACACGCGCCCGGCCATACTCTCGCCGGCAGACCAGGGCCGGAAAAAGGGAGCTACGGATGCCACCGCCCGTCAGATGGAAGTGGTTTACGCCAAGGACTATACCGCCTGGACAGACCTCTCCATCGTGCTCAAAAACCTGTCAAGGCTGGGGCGTTCTGTGTAAGCGTCGTTTTTGGCCTATTTTCTGGAAAAGAAGCCAAAAACGGAACATATCTGCTGCTTTGTTTGCCTTTCTGTGGAGGCTAGCCAAAAAGTAATCTCATAAAAAGCAGGCGGGCGCGGCAAATCAGATTATTTTTGCGTAGAATTGATTTCTGCAGAATTGCGCGGGCCAGAAGCCTGTCGTCTTCAGAAAAGAATCTATTTTTGGCCATTCATTAATGCCCGCATAGGAATGATAACTACTGATTATACCCATCTTTCTGACCGTATCACCTCCCTCTCTGAATCACAGACCATTGCCATGGCCAAGAAAGCCCGCGAACTGGCTGCCAAAGGCGTAGACGTGATCAACCTCAGCTTTGGAGAACCTGATTTTCAGACCCCGCAATACATCAAAGACGCCGCCAAAAAGGCCATTGATGACGGGTATACGTTCTACACGCCCGTGGCTGGTTACCCAGATTTACGCAAGGCCATTGTAGAGAAGCTGAAAAGAGACAACGGGCTGGAGTATGGTCCAGAAAACATTGTGGTGTCTACGGGTGCCAAGCAGTCTATTGCCAACGCCGTTTTGTGTCTGGTGAACCCTGGGGACGAAGTGGTGATTTTCTCGCCGTACTGGGTGAGTTATGAAGAAGTGGTGAAGCTGGCCGAAGGCATTCCGGTGCCGGTGATGGGGTCTTTGGAAAACAACTACAAAGTCACCGCCCAGCAGTTTGAAGATGCTATCACGTCCAACACCAAGCTGGTCATGTACTCGTCGCCGTGCAACCCCACCGGTTCTGTATTCACGGAGGAGGAACTGGCTTCTTTTGCGGCAGTATTGGAAAGACATCCGCAGGTGTACGTGATTGCTGATGAAATTTACGAGTACATCAACTTTACGGGCAAGCACCACAGCCTGGCGCAATTTGCTTCTATCAAAGACCGCGTAGTGACCGTGAACGGTTTCTCTAAAGGCTATGCCATGACCGGCTGGCGCGTGGGTTACCTGGCGGCCAGTAAAGAAATAGCAGACGCCTGTGACAAGATGCAAAGCCAAATCACCAGCGGTACGTGTTCCGTTGCTCAGAAAGCCGCCGTGGGTGCGCTGGAAGGCGGTAGAACGTCGGCTGAGGAAATGACCATGGCCTACCTGCGCCGCCGGGATTTGGTGTTGGGCTTGATGAAGGACATCCCGGGCTTGAAAACCTACATCCCCGAGGGTGCTTTCTACATCTTCCCAGACGTGAGTTATTACTTCGGCAAGCGCACTGGAGACCAGGAAATCAACAATGCCAATGACCTGGCCATGTACCTGCTCAATGACGCGCACGTGTCTCTGGTAGACGGAGCCGCTTTTGGCGCGCCGCAGTGCATTCGCTTCTCGTTTGCCGCCTCAGATGCCAAGCTGATTGAAGCCATGGAGCGCATCAAGGCCAGTCTGGCCAAGTTATCATAAACCTTTCCATTTTGTTTATTTCCGCAAGACACAGGCCTCTCCCAGCCGGAGAACATCCTGTGTCTTGCGTCTTATATCTTGAATCTGGTTCATGTCTGACAACAGTACCTTAACGTCTATTTTTGAACGCTTCCGGGCTTTGCAGGTGCTGGTGGTGGGTGACGTCATGATAGATGCCTACCTGTGGGGAAAATCCTCGCGCCTGTCGCCAGAGGCGCCCGTGCCCATTGTCAACCGCCTGAAGGTGGAGCAGCGCTTGGGCGGAGCCGCCAACGTGGCCCTCAACGTGCAAAGCCTGGGTGCCACCCCTTTGTTGTGCTCAGTGGTAGGCGATGACCAGGAGGGAGCCGCCTTGGTGCGCCTACTCTTGGAACAAAACCAAACCGATGCCGGCATCGTGCTCAGCCCAGAGCGTCCTACTACGGTCAAGCAACGCATCATCTCGGGGGGGCAGCAACTGTTGCGCATAGACTCTGAAGTAGAAACCGACCTCACGCCCTATGAGCACAAAGCCCTGGTAGAACGGTTTGCCAACCTGCTAAACAAGGCAGACGTGGTCATCTTTGAAGACTATGACAAAGGTGTGCTTAGCTTAGAAGTCATTCAGGAGCTGCTGGCTCTGGCCAAGGCCAAAGGCGTGCCCACGGTGGTAGACCCCAAGAAGAAGAACTTCCTGTCTTATAAAGGTTGCAGCCTTTTCAAACCCAACCTGAAAGAACTCAAAGAAGGACTGAAGGTTGATTTTGCAGACAGCCACCATGAAGCCTTTGAAGACGCGGTAACCCAATTGCAAGAGGTGATGGCGGTGGAGAATGTCTTGGTGACCTTGTCTGAACGGGGCGTCTTCTGCCAGGATGCCAACGGGGAGAAAACCTACCTGGATGCCCACATCAGGACCATCTCTGACGTATCTGGCGCCGGTGACACCGTAGTAAGCATTGCCGCCTTGTGCATGGCCCTGAGCTTGCCTTTACCAGCCCTCGCTGAACTTGCAAACCTAGGCGGCGGCCTTGTCTGTGAACACGTGGGCGTTGTGCCCATTAACGCCGAGCAGTTGCTGCAAGAAGCCAGAAGATCTCCCGTTCTTAAGAAGCATCTGGCCTAGGCTTGTTCAACGGATTCTTTCAAGTAAATGAGCAGTAAAAATCTGAGCTTAGAAATCAGCTTTAAGAATGCGGGAGCCCTACAAAATGTACTTCCGTTTTTAGCCTCTTTCTGGGAAAATAGCCTAAAAACGAACGGCCTGCCACTTTTTAAGTAGCAGGCCGTTTTTAGGTTGTTTTCTGGAAAAGAAGTCAAAAACGACTTAGCGCTGGCTGTATTCTTTTACCGTCTGGATAAAGCATTTTACTTTCTCTGGATCTGTGTCTGGGTACACGCCATGGCCTAGGTTGGCAATGTGACGATCACCTCCAAACGCGTCCAGCATCTTTTTGGTCTCGCGCTCAACGCCGGCAAAGTCATTGTACAAAGCGCATGGGTCCAGGTTGCCTTGCAGCGTTTTATTGCCGCCAATAATCTGACGCGTTTCCTGCACGTTCATGTTCCAGTCCAGGCCAATTACCTGGCAGTCTAGCTGCGCGAAATCTGCCAAAGAGAAGAAAGCACCCTTGGCAAACACCGTTACCGGCACGTTGGGTAGGGCTTTGCAGATCTCAGAGATGTACCGATACGAGAATTCCTTGTAATGCGCCGGTGGCAAGATGCCCGCCCAGGAATCAAAAATCTGGATCAAGTCGGCGCCGGCTTCTACCTGGGCTTGCAAATAGGCAATGGTAGTGTCTGTGATCTTGCGGAGGAGGGTATGCGACAATTCTGGTGCTTCATACAGCATTTTGCGGGCCTGAGAGAACGTCTTGGAGCCGCTGCCTTCCACCATGTAGGCGAAGATGGTCCAGGGCGCACCGGCAAACCCAATTAATGGCACGCGCCCATTCAACTCGCGCTTGGTCACTTTGATGGCTTCCAGCACATAGTTCAGGTGCTCATGCGGGTTGGCCACGCGCATAGAATCTACATCGGCGGCAGTCTTTACCGTTTTAGGAAAAATAGGCCCGCGCTTTTCTATCATTTCATAGGTGCAGCCCATGGCCTCCGGCACTACCAGAATATCAGAGAAGATGATGGCGGCGTCCACATCCAGTAAATCAACGGGCTGTATGGTCACCTCAGCGGCCAATTCTGGCGTTTCCACCAGTTCCTTAAACCCCGAAAGACGCTCCCTAACGGCTCTATACTCAGGTAAAATACGGCCTGCCTGGCGCATAAGCCACACAGGAGTGCGTTCTGTAGGCTGCCCTAGCGCGGCGCGCAGCAGCAAGTCGTTCTTCAATTGCATAGTACAAAGATACGTAAAAGCCCCACCTAGCGAAGGCCGTTCTCAATTTTTGGGTATGTCCTTCGCAGAAACTACTTCTAAAGTGCAAGGCTCTGCCAAACACGGAATAGGTATAGGTGTATATCTACTAATTATATAATGGAAAAGTTATATTTATAAAAGTGCAATTATTATTTAAAAAGTGCAATTAGAGCCGTTATGATAAAGCTTACGCCCAATGATAAGACTATGAAACCCATTATCTTAGACATGGCCGCAAGTCCCGCTTTGCCCATAAATACCATGAGCTTAGGAGAGAAAAGCAGCACCACGTAGGTCATAAGCCCAAGCAAAGAAATAGCCAATAGAGTTAAACCCATGTCCAGAATGGAAAGAGAGGTGGTGTACAAGCTAATTACCACCGCAATGGAGCCGGGGCCAGAGAGCAGCGGCATGGCCAGAGGCGTGAAAGATATGTCTTCCTTCTCAATTCCTTCGGCCACTACGTCCTTAGAAATCTTCTTGCTTTCTTCTGGCTTGGCGTTGAGTAAATCAAAACCGGCCCGCATGATCATGATGCCCCCGGCAATGCGAAGGTCATGAATACGCAATCCAAAGAAGTCCAGCACCGCCTGTCCCGCCAGAAAGAAGACTGCCAGAATGAGCACCATGTACAGGCAGGCACGCCGGGCAAGATGGGCCCTTCGGGCGGGAGTGTCTGACTGGGTGAGCGTAAGGAAGACAGGCATGGCTCCAAACGGATTGATCACAGAGAACAGGGCAGAAAAAGTAGCAAGTAGGATTTCCATACGGTAGCGCTTACGAAAAACAAAAAAAAGCGCTGCGGTCTGCAGCGCTTTCCAAGCTATTGAGAATAGGAGGGCGCAGGCCCCTCTGGTGAATGATTATAAGAAGAAGCTGTAGAACGCCGCCCGCATGGTCCCGAAGAACCCTTTGGAAGGGCCGTTCTCCTGCGCCATGGCTAAACGACCTTCGCCGCCTTTTCGGGCTTTCTGTTTGTTCTGCACGCGTTGTATGGCCAGCACCAGCCAGTGTTTAGCGGTGGCGTTGCGCTCCACCACCCCAAAGATGCCCGGATGCCACAAGTCCAGGATTTCTCTGCCTTCCAGAGACGGCGTAAGCACAAAAAAGTGAGTTCTTTCCTGCTGCGCCAATAAAAGACGCAATAAAGCGGTGTCTGGGGCAAAGTTTAAGCACGCACGTCCGCCAAAAACTATAATTTCACGTGATGAATTTCTGACAAGGTTGATCTGGCGCTCAAATTCCTGGTAGGTGTAGGGTACTACGTCAATGGTTTTGGGGAATTGGCTCTGCCGGTTCAAGGATTGCCTTATTGAAGATGAATACTCCTGGTCATCTTCAACAAGAACAAGACGGTAAGATGCTGACATAAGAGCTGGGTAAAGGTTTAGCTATAGGATATAGGGTATGGGCTTCTGGGGGGCGAAGTTCTTGATTTTATTCAGTGCTATTCTGTATTATCGGTGAATGATATGGAATTCACGGTTAAATGTAATTTATTGCCGTCTAATATTCGCAATTTTTAATTTAAAAATATCTAATATATCTGAGATGAAGAACCGTAAGCTGGGTATTTTGGGAGGAGGTCAGCTGGGGCGCATGCTGTTGCAGGCAGGCCTTGACTTTAATCTGTACACCCTGGTGCTGGACCCAGACGAACACGCTCCCTGCCGGTTTTTATGCGAGGAGTTTGTGCAGGGAGACTTTAAAGACTATGAGACGGTGCTGGCCTTCGGGAAGCGGTGCGACGTGCTTACCATTGAGATTGAGCACGTGAACGTGGAGGCCCTGTTTGAGTTGGAGGCAGCCGGGGTGCAAGTGTTTCCCAAGCCTTCTTCCATCAAAACTATTCAGGACAAAGGATTGCAGAAAGAGTTCTTCGCGCAGCATTCTGTGCCTACGGCAGAATTTAGGCTGATGCAAGGCAAGGAGGAACTGGAGGCGAACCAAGACTTTCTGCCGGCCTTCCAGAAACTGAGAAGAGGCGGTTATGATGGCAACGGCGTAGTGCGGCTCAGCTCTATAGCAGACGCCGGCAAAGCCTTTGAGGGGCCAACCGTTCTAGAGAAGCTGGTCAATTTTGACAAGGAGATTTCTGTGATCTGCGCAAGAAACACCCATGGCGAGGTAAAGGCTTTTCCGGTGGTGGAGCAGGTCATGCACCCAGAGCACAACCTGGTGGATTACCTGCTGGCCCCGGCCCAGATTCCGTATAAACTGCAGCGCATGGCCATAGAGATTGCCACGCACGTGACCACGGCCCTGGACATGGTAGGTCTTCTGGCAGTAGAGATGTTTGTGACGCCAGACAGGCAGATTCTGGTAAATGAAGTGGCTCCGCGGCCTCATAACAGCGGGCACCATACCATGAAAGCCAACGCCACCTCTCAATTTGAGCAGCACCTGCGCGCCATCCTGGGTCTTCCTTTAGGCGACACGGAGCCGCATTGCCCGGCCGTGTTGGTCAATGTGCTGGGTGAGGCCGGCTACTCCGGCGAGGCCGTCTATGAAGGACTGGACCAGACTTTGCAAGAGCCCGGCGTTTACCTGCACCTGTACGGCAAGAAGTTTACCCGGCCTTACCGCAAGATGGGACACCTGACCATACTGGCGCCTACCGTAGAAGAGGTGAAGCAGAAAGCAGATTTGATTAAAAACCGCTTAAAAATAATAGCATGAACCCATCACCAGAGAAAACCGTGCCGCAGATAGGCATCATCATGGGGAGCCAGTCTGACCTGAAAGTAATGGACGCCGCCGCCGATATTCTGCAACAACTGGGCATCCCGTATGAAATCACCATTGTCTCGGCGCATCGTACCCCACACCGCATGGTAGAATACGCTGAGAACGCCCGCAAAAAAGGCCTTAAGGTAATCATTGCCGGCGCCGGCGGGGCAGCTCACCTGCCGGGCATGGTAGCCGCGCTTACCACGCTGCCAGTCATTGGCGTACCTGTAAAATCCAGCAACTCCATAGACGGCTGGGATTCCATTCTCTCCATCCTGCAGATGCCTACCGGCGTACCCGTGGCCACGGTTGCCTTGAACGGGGCCGCCAACGCTGGATTGCTGGCCGCGCAGATTCTAGGCACGGCCAACGCCGTCATCACAGACGCTTTGGAGAAATACCGCACCACCCAACGCGAGAAAGTAATGCGCTCTGTAGAGCAACTGCACCGCGGCGATATTGACGTAGACTAGATTGCGCCTTGTTCACTATTGAACCTGTACTCAGTGCTGCCACGCCCGTCTTTGCGCAGGCGTGGCAGCTCTATGAAGAAGCCTTCCCCCCAGAGGAAAGACGGTCTCTGCCTCAGCAAGACACCCTTCTGCAGGAGCCAGCCTATTCGTTCAATGCCATCTTTCACAAGAAGGACTTAGTAGGTATTCTGGGATTCTGGCAGTTGCCTTCGGTTGTGTTTCTGGAGCATTTCGCTATTCATGCTGCCGGGCGGGGGCAAGGGCTGGGAGAAAAGGTATTGCAGCAGTTTCTGGCAGAGTCTTCTGCGCCTGTTGTACTGGAAGTAGAGCCACCCGCCACAGAGTTGGCTCGCCGCAGAATAAGATTTTATGAGCGGCTAGGGTTTCTCCTTCATTCTTTCCCGTACCAGCAGCCGCCTTACAGTCCAGAAAAGCCATGGGTTCCCTTGCAACTCATGTCCTTCCCGAAGGCGCTTGCATTACCTGCGTTTGAAACTATGGTACAAGACCTGTACCGCCAAGTATACAAGGTTGACCCAAGAGCATCGAATTGACTTCAAAGCTTGATTGTCATTTCCAATAGGGCCAGGGGTAAGTTAAACCTATCGAAGTGGAAGTTTCAGGAAGCTGATTTTAGCCAGTTTTCCAGAAAACAAGCCAAAAACGGCGGCAACCTTTCTGGGGCAATTGGGAGTATGGAGAACATGACCACAGAGACTATCCATATCTATTTGATTCGGCATGCCAGGCCAATGGTAGACAAGTCTGGTTTTTTTTCCAAGGAGCAGGCTACCCAGTACCTGCAGGAATATAGCCTGGCCGAAGTGGAGCAGGTCATTGAGCGCAGCGAGCATCTGCCCATTGATCGCATCAAAAAAGTGTTCTGCAGCACCCTGCCCCGTTCCAAGGCCACCGCCCTGCAATTATTCGGCCCGCAGGTAGAACTGGTAGAAGACGTCACCTTTAGAGAGTTTGAGAATAGAATCTGGGGGTTGCCCCTTGGCAAGTTTCCCTTGCTCTGGTGGCAGGTCACTTCGCGGCTGCTTTGGCTTATGGGGCTCAATCAAAAAGAAATAGAGAGTTTTAAAATGGCCAGGAAACGGGCGTCGCAAGCGGCAGACCATCTGGTTCAAGAGGCAGAAACGGCGGGCATGGCAGTATTGGTGGCCCACGGTTTCCTGAACGAGTTCATCAAGCGTGCGTTGAAAAGGCGCGGCTGGCGCGTGACCATAGACGGCGGCCGGAAGTTTGTGGGCGTCACGCAACTGGAGAAAAGCCGCTAACCGTTTTTAGCCTGTTTTCTGGAAAATATGCCAAAAACGGAAAGGCCCGCCAAATTCAACTTGGCGGGCCTTTCCGTTTTTCTAAATGGGTAGGGCTATAAGTAGATTCCCAGGGTTAGTGACACCTGCTTTGTATCTGTGAGGTAGCCATAAGTTCTTGAGTTGCCACGGTTTGTTTCATACCGTAGTTCTACGCTGGCTTTTTGGCTTCCCCAGGTTGGTACGTAAACACCAGCTCCTAGTACGTAACCCGGGAAGAATTTACCCGGGTAGGGTACAATACCACGGTCAAACGTGTTGGGCTCATTGTTGTACGTGAATTTGAACGTTCCACTGTAGCGCTCCTCCTGAGAAAGGGCATAGTTCAATACTGCGCCCGCATTAAAGAAGGGCCTCACCTTGCTGCCCGGCAACGTGTACCTGATAGAAATCGGGAATTTTAAGTGATGATAGGTAAGGTCCAGGTTGTACTCTGTATGGCCGTTGTTATGGTCAAAGGCACCTTGGTCATTGTACGTGGTATAGGCATACTGCGCCTCAAACAAAGCCGAAATCCTTTCACTGGCCCAAGGCAAGGTAATATTTAACATGAGACCCGCGTGGTACCCAATGTTAGACGAAGCCGAAACCTCTGGGGTGTCATCTGTGGTGAGCGTATAAAAACCTTTCTGGGCACCTGCCTGCACGCCATAGGTTATTTCAGACTTTCTGGCTTTTACCGCATATAAGTCTCTTGAGTTGGGAGCCACGCAATTGTTATAGGTGGCTACCATCTTAATTAAGCTCTCTTCTTTAAAGGGCAGTTTGTTGATGGCCTGTCCAGTGTTGGGGCAGTCTTTAAACGCGTTGAACAAAGTCTTTTTGTACTTATTGTCAGTCACCAGGGAGTAGCCGGTAGCCAACTGTTCTTTGGTTTTCTTTACCACCAGTTCCTGCAGGGAGTCTTGGTGCAGCAAAAAGAAATGGTCGCCGGAGTTCTGGTCTTTGTAGAAATACAAGCTGGCGGGCCCCTTCACTAAGACTCTCAGGAACAGCAGGTAGGTAGAGTCTGGGCTGCTGATTTTCTTTGCTTCATAGGCATATCCATTGGTGATGCCGTACGCGGTTACCTGTGAGGGAGAGAAGTTTTGGTGTTTGGCGTCCTGGGAGGTTTTGAAGGTAGCAAGCACCGCCTGGCGCTTATCGCCTTGTTGGTTAACCAAGCCCCGCAACGTATCTCCGTTCTGCACAATGTAGCCTGGTTGAAAATCTTTTTGCGCGAAGCCGGGGAGGGCTATCAATAGGAAAAGTAAAGTGTAAAGGTGTTTCATGGGTTTAGATGGTGGAATTAGGTATTAAATGCGTGTTAAAATTAGCTACAAGATAAGTACAAGAAACAACATACAAAGTGCGTAAAAACCGCTGTTTTTAGCCTGTTTTCTGGAAAATAGGCTAAAAACGGAAGTTTAAACGCTCTGCGGAAAGCCTAAAATGGAAAGGCCTTCTTTGGTGTAGGCGCCTTTTTAACGGAAGAGGCGGTATAGCCTCCTTCAAACAACCGGCCATAGTTGATGTTGAGTTTTTCGGCCAACTCCTCCTGATGGCTGCACTTGGCATGCTCCAAAGCTCTAAGCGTGAGTTTGGCGCAGGCGTAGGAATCAGCGGCAGCGCGGTGGTGCTTGAATTGGATGCCATGACGGTTGCAAAGCGATTTCAAGTCATATTTAGGCAATCCCTGCCACACCTGCTTGGAGAACTGCACACTGCAAGCGTATTGTAATTCAGGGAAAGGCAAGCGATAGGTATTCAAAGTGGCTCTGAGCACGCTCATGTCAAAGCTGGCATTGTGGGCAATCACCAGTTGGTTTTGCAACAGCGGTTGAATTTCACGCCAAACGCCGTCAAACTCGGGGCTGTTTTTGACATCCTGTGGTTTGATGCCATGAATGGCAATGTTCCAGCTGTTGAAATAGGGATACGACTTCGGTTTGATGAGCCAGGCCTGGGTGCCGGCAATCTGACCGTTCTGCACAAAGGTCAAGCCTATCTCACAAGGGCTGTCACGGTCTGCCGTGGCCGTCTCAAAGTCTAGGGTGATGAAATTCATAAAGTAAAGTTACGCAACTCTTTTCTACCCAAGCCCATTGACTGAAAACAAAAAAAGCCCCACCGCAAAACGGTGGGGCTTTCTCAACTAAACCTATTTTAAATTACTTAACTTCTTCGTAGTCAACATCTGTTACAGTGTCACCGCTAGAAGACTGGCCGGCATTACCTGTACCGTTGCCGCCTGGTTGACCACCAAAGTCTGCTCCGTCAGCACCTGGCTGTCCGCCGGTGGCGGCGTACATCTCTTGCGAGGCCGCCTGCCAGGCTGCGTTAATGCTTTCCATGGCGCTGTCAATGGCGGCAAGGTCCTTAGACTCATGCGCTTTCTTCAGGTCAGCCAAGGCACCTTCAATGGCAGTTTTGTTACCGGCAGAAAGTTTCTCGCCGTACTCGCTCAACTGCTTCTCCGTCTGGAAAATCATAGAGTCGGCTTGGTTAACTTTCTCCACTTGCTCTTTGGCGGTACGGTCAGACTCGGCGTTGGCTTCAGCTTCTTTACGCATTCTCTCAATTTCTTCTTCAGATAAGCCAGAAGAAGCCTCGATGCGGATTTTCTGCTCTTTGCCGGTGCCTTTGTCTTTGGCAGATACGTGCAAGATACCGTTGGCGTCAATGTCAAACGTCACCTCAATCTGCGGAACGCCGCGTTGTGCCGGTGGCAAGTCTGACAAGTGGAAACGACCAATGGTGCGGTTGTCCTTCGCCATAGGGCGTTCGCCTTGCAATACGTGGATCTCTACGCTTGGCTGGTTGTCAGAAGCGGTGGAGAACACCTCAGATTTCTTGGTCGGGATGGTGGTGTTAGACTCAATCAATTTGGTCATCACGCCGCCCATGGTCTCAATACCCAAAGAAAGCGGGGTTACGTCCAGCAAAAGAACGTCTTTCACTTCACCGGTCAATACACCACCCTGGATAGCTGCACCAATGGCTACTACCTCATCTGGGTTTACACCCTTAGACGGCTTCTTACCGAAGAACTTCTCAACTTCCTCCTGAATTCTTGGGATACGGGTAGAACCACCCACCAAGATCACTTCGTCAATGTCAGATGGCTGAAGACCAGCGTCCTGCAAGGCCTTTCTAACCGGCTCCATAGAACGACGAATCAACGAATCTGCCAATTGCTCAAACTTAGCACGAGTCAGTTTACGCACCAAGTGCTTAGGACCTGTCTGCGTAGCCGTGATGTATGGCAAGTTAATCTCCGTCTCAGAAGAAGAAGACAACTCGATTTTTGCTTTCTCAGCGGCTTCTTTCAAACGCTGAAGCGCCATTGGGTCTGTGCGCAAGTCCATGTTCTCTTCAGACTTGAACTCGTCTGCCAACCAGGCAATAATTACTTGGTCAAAGTCGTCGCCACCTAGGTGGGTGTCACCGTTGGTAGACAATACTTCAAACACACCGTCGCCTAGCTCCAATACAGAGATATCAAAAGTACCACCACCTAAGTCGTATACCGCGATCTTCTGATCGGCGTGTTTTTTGTCCAAACCGTAGGCCAAAGCGGCAGCGGTAGGCTCGTTGATGATACGCTTCACCTCCAAACCAGCAATCTGACCGGCTTCTTTAGTAGCCTGACGTTGCGCGTCATTGAAGTAGGCAGGAACCGTGATAACGGCCTCGGTTACGGTAGTACCCAAGTAGTCTTCAGCGGTTTGCTTCATTTTTTGCAACACCATGGCAGAAAGCTCCTGCGGAGTGTACTCACGGTCGCCGATCTTAACGCGTACGGTGTTGTTGCTGCCAGCCTGCACGTTATACGACACGTGGCTGGTTTCGTCTTTTACTTCTGAGTAACCGCGGCCCATGAAACGCTTGATGGACGCGATGGTATTTTGTGGGTTGGTGATGGCTTGACGCTTGGCAGGGTCTCCCACTTTGCGCTCACCGTTCCCGTTGTCCAGGAATGCCACGATGGACGGCGTTGTCCGGCGGCCTTCGCTGTTCGGAATTACCACTGGTTCGTTCCCTTCCATTACGGCCACGCACGAGTTGGTAGTTCCTAAGTCAATGCCTATTATTTTTCCCATTGTCTATAGTTTTATATTGTAGTTCCTAAATTCAAACTTGTTTGCTGTCTTATTAACAAGACCTATGCCAAGGCTTTTTTCTATGCCATTTGTGACACAATGTCATTTTTGGCACAACAGCAAAGTTGGTCTATACGCACATTCGGCAGGGAGTGACAGGGTGGGGTGCGTTTTTGGCTTGTTTTCTGGGAAATAGGCGAAAAACGGTTTTTGAATGTTGATTGCTATTTGTTGCAAGGGAGAGTATGCTCCGTCGTGGTTGGTGCCCTCACCAACCACCTTAACTGTTTTTCAAGCTGTAATTTTTCACGAATGTGTTGGGTGCACGCATTTGACTATCATTTATTAAAACCGCTTTTTCCGGTGCGCACTACCCACCTTGTTTCATTTCTCACGCTAAGCGCTCACGGCCGCGGGGCCTCGTCTTGGCCCTTCGCACTGCTGTTGTACTCTGGACCTTTGGTCCCGCCCTTGCGGGCGACGAAACAACAGAGGCGCTCAGGACCAAGACTGGTTCTGGTTCCAATTCTGCTAAGGCTTGCTTATTAATTGTCTGGTGGCAGGCAAACTCCGCTACTGTCGGTGCAGAGTCATGCGTGCTGGCGCACGGTCTGCTTTATCATCCTTCCCGTGGCCTTGGCGCAGGCTTGGGCCAAGGACGGCCCTTCCCGCAGATTCCCCCCTTGAGGGGGCGAAGGGGGAGACACCTGTCGGTTAAAACAATCGACAATCAGGAATACTTTCGTTTTTGGCCTGTTTTCCAGAAAATAGCCCAAAAACGGGCTTACCGCTTTCTGAAATGGGGTTGATACGGGGCTTTGGGTTTGGCGAAGAGCTGGAGCTGTCGTACTTCTTCTGGGGTGAGAACGCGGGATTCGCCGGGTTTTAAGTTGCCTAAGGTGAGTTTACCAATGGCCACTCTGACCAGGCGCAGGGTAGGGTAACCCACGGCGGCCGTCATCTTGCGCACCTGTCGGTTCATGCCCTGGCTAATTTTAATCTCCATCCAAGAAGTGGGAATGCTGGCCCTGAACCTGACCGGCTTGGAGCGTTCCCAGAATTTGGGGTCTTCTATTAATTTGGCTTTGGCCGGGCTGGTTTTCTTGCCTTGAATGGTAACGCCTTTGCGAAGCTGCTCCAGCGCTTCTTCTGTGGGAACGCCTTCTACCTGCACCCAATAGGTTTTCTCAATCTTGAATTTAGGGTCTGAGAGGCGGTGCTGCAGTTGCTTGTCATCAGTCAGTAACACCAAGCCTTCAGAGTCGTAATCCAGCCGGCCCACGGGATAAATGTTAGGCACCGCCACGAAGTCTTTCAGGGTTTGCCGCCCGTTTTCATCGGTGAACTGGGTGAGGACTTCAAAGGGCTTGTTGAGGAGAAGGTACTGCAAGGCAAGAGGTTCTTGGTAAGGAGCAAAGATACGGCTTTTAAAGAAGAGTCAGTTAGGCTTGTCTGGTGGAGGTGGGGCGTAAACCAAAAAAAAAGCTGAACACTGTCTGCCATAGGAGAGAGGCTGGCAGGCACAGAAACAGGCACACCGTAATGAAGGCAAATTCAGGCATGCCGCACTGGTAATCTGCTTGTTGTGGGGTAGAAAGCGATTGTACCTGCGCAAACAGGAATGGATAGCTGAAGAGTAGTACAAGCGGAATAATCCAGGAAAGTGCCTTCCAGGGCAGACAATTCTTTGCTTCTAAAACAGCCATACCCAAAGGCACCAGCAGATAAGGAGAACAAATGAGTAGAAGCATCATGAAACCGTTTTTGGGCTTTTTTCTGGAAAACAGGCTAAAAACGAAGCTTGTTTACTTCTGGAAAACGAGATGGCACTGGTGACAGGTGTATCTGTCTTTGGGCAGCAGCGGCAAGCTGAAGGTGAAGAGCGCCACCAGAAACCCCGTGAATGATTTCAACCTGTTGCTAGAATCATACGCGTACGAGATGTTCTCAGAGCCGCAGCGCGGGCAGGCGATGGCTTCGTTCTGCTCATTGGTGTACGGTTGGTCCTGCACGTAGTCCAAAACGGCAAGCGCCTGGGCACGGTCGCTTTGCAGGGTTTTGAGCTTGATGCCACCCACTGAGATATTGTAGAGCGGGTTCAGGGACACCATGTTCTCATCAAACAAGAACGCCAGAATGCCCTCGCTCTCCAGTTTGTTTTTGGCTAAATGGGCGTCAATGGCACTGGAATACGTGGAGATGGTGACTAGTTCATCTTTCATGGCTGGAATAAAATAAGGGCAAACGTTTACAGCTTGCCGTAGAACCTTCTCAACGCCCACTCAGACAGGGCCAGGCCCAAAAGCAGGTAATAGAACCAATACTGCTCCATCAGGTCTTTCTCTTCTTCCTTGCTGCGCAGAATGGTTTTGAAATTGGCTTGGAGCAGGTCTTGTTCCAAGGCCTGCAACTGGCCGGGGTAGTAGAGCCGCGTTTGCGAGCGCTGGGACAGCTGGTCTAACAACGTGTGATTGGCCAGGGACGTGATGGTCTCCAGTTGCTGCTGCTCCACAATGAATTCGCCGCTGTCCCGGTACATAGTGTTTTCAACCTTCGCCGAGGCCGCGAAACGGTACACGCCTGGGGCCAGACTTCCCAGGCGCAGGCCTTCGCCGGCCTGCACGTTCTCAAACTGATGCTGGGTCTTCTGGCCGTCTTCCCGCGTGAGGGAGAGAGACACCGTCTGCCCGAAGATTTCTTCCTGCACCGCATTGTACGCATCGGCCTGAATGACGGGCTCTTCGGCCACGCCCACCACATCTTTCACGGGATATACATGCAGGCGTTTCTGGTCTCTTTTGTTGGCAAGCAGTTGAACCACGTGGGCCATGAGGCCGTCATAAATCTGGGCGGTGCCGTGGTCGGCGGCTTCGGTGAGGCGCCATTGCCAGCTGCCGTCTGTAAGCAGTACTGCGGAGGGCGTGACCGCCGATGATCTATACACGAGCAGAGGCTTAGTAGAGCGCACGGCGCCAATCTGCTGATACAGGATGACCTCTGTGCCGGGGCTAAGCCGCCACTCTCCAAACGGCACGGGGGCAGGTGGCCAGGCCGGTATTCTGGTCTGCGCCAGCGGCTCTGTAGAAAACCGTTGGAACCGCGGGTTCAGTATCGGCTGCACCTGGTCATACTGCGTGCCTGAGCCTGCAAACTGCACTCCGGTCTGTAAGGCATTGAAGGCAGGAATATTAGTCTGCGCCCCTACAACGTAGAAAACAGGTACTTTGGCAGACCGTATTTTTTGCAGCCAGGCTTGTCCTACGCCGCTCATGCTTGGGAATTGGTGCAAAATGGCGGCGTCATAGGGCGCTGAAAATCTAGGGCTCTGAAACGGACCAACCACCACTTCTACCTGCAACAGCGGGTTGGTAGCCAAGGCCGCCCTTAATGCTTTAATGTCGGGGTGGGGAGCGGTGGCGGCCAGCAGGATGTTCAATTTGCCCTTCACCACTTCCAGATAGGCATGACGCCTGTTGTTGACCTGCGTGAACTCCTGGGCCAATGGCTGCACCACCACCTCATAATGCTTCTTGCCTAGCTGCGCAGAGGTAAGCTGAAAGGTAGTGGAAACAAAGCCGCTTCGGGGCAAGGTGACACGTTTGGTGAGCAGGGTCTTGCCGTTCTCCTGCAACAGCACCGTAGCCCCAGGTCCGGCATAACCCTGGTGCCTGAGCGTGACTTTCAAAGGAAAAGACGTGCCCGAATAATTGATTTTGTTGTATTCCAGATCTGCCAGCACCACGTCTTTTCTTGGAATGGTATCGCCTAAGGCCAAAGGGTAGATTCTGCTCCGGTAGGACTGATAAGTAGGAGTGGGGCCGAGGTTGTGCACGCCGTCAGACACCAACACGGTCGCCACCAGGTTCTGGCCACCATAGGTTTCGTCAACCCCATGTAGCAGCGCGTGCAGGTTGGTGACAGGCGCCCTAAAAGCCGATTTAGACAAAGGCACCAGCCCCGACGAATCACTGCCCGCCATGGTCTGCACCTCTACCCGAAGCCCTTTGTTTCTGAGTTTTTCCGCCAGCCCTTCCAAGCCTTGCAGTGTCTGGCTAAGTGCCGCTGCTGGCGTGAACAACTGCACCGACTGCGAATTGTCCAAGGCCAGCACTACGGTAGGTTTGAGTTCTTCCTGTTTGATGATGCGCGTGTACGGCTCCAGCAGCAGAAACGCGACTAACGTAATCAGCAGCGCCCGCAAAGTAGCCAGCACCCATTTCACCCCAAGGGGCCACGGTCCCTGGTCCTTCCGGTACAACAGCCACGCCATCCCCACGCCCAGCGCCAGGCAAAGCAGCCCGTACCAGGGAGAATAGACCGTATGAAGTTGGAACGTGGGCACAGGCAGAAGATTAGCGCAACTCTATCATTTAGCAAGATAGAACAAGTTCTATACAACGCATAAGACTTTTGAGTTGAACTTGTTTTGCGGGTGGGTTATTGCCTACCCGTTTTTAGGCTGTTTTGGTGGAAATAGGGGAAAAACGAGCATAGACACTCATCGGAGCTGCACACTCTATGAGGTCGTAAATAGTCCTGAGTCTTGAGTCGCGAGTCTTGAGTCACAGTAGATTTCCGCCCGCAGGGCGATAAAGGCATTGCAACCTCTCCACCAGCAGTCCGCCTACCCTCGACTGAGGGAAAAGAGACTGGTCAATTTAAGTCTCTTTTCACGAGGGAGAAAGTAATGTCTGTTCTAATGGCAGAGGCGTAAGTTCACCATGAAACGAATCACCTTAGCCAAGTGCAGAAAACGAAGAAAAGCTGTTTGAGCGGCAGCGAGTTTCTTTTCTTCTTGATTCTTTTGGTTACTTTTCTCATCAAGGAGAAAAGTGACAAACTCAGGCAGAAAGCAAGGAAAGTAGAAGTTGAGGAAGGACGGGGTTGAGAGATAACTGCTATTTGACAGACAGTCAGAGTCGTCGGTGAGAACACCAACAACGGCGGGGGAACCAAATCAACTGATGTAAACACCCCTCTTCTGAGCTGCCGCTCGGTGCCTCAAACTCCCGTTTAGGCAATCCTCAAGGGGAGAATCCGCATTTAGCCATGTAGATAAGGGGA